>NZ_SCWD01000009.1 GCF_004359515.1 Macrococcus carouselicus | reverse complement strand
ATGGGTAAAAGAGACAAAAATAAGACCATAGGCGCCCAGCCTATGGGCTAATAGCCCATAGGCTGGGCGCCTATGGTCTTATTTTTGGGACTACCTCCCGTCATGGTTATTTTTTGTTCCCATATTTGGGTCTATTATATAAACTATTTTATTTTTGTCTTTTATAAGTTATTACATTTTTTATATGTCTTGATTTGTTTAGTGTTTTTATATAATTTACATTATTATTTGCTCTGTAATTCTTTTTATTTTTATATATTTAAAAAGTTATAAGGTTATATTTTCTTTATTTATTTATATTTTCCATTATTGGTGCTAAATTGTCTTATTTTTAGGCATAAAAAAAGACCGCCGAAGCGGTCAACCCTTATCTGTTAAGGTGTCCGTGGTAATTATAAGGCGTTCCGCCTAGCTGATGAAACCGCTCGTACATATATGTTTCTAAGAGATCATAAGCCTCGTTGATTCTTTTAAAGGCGTTATTCGTGCCTTTCATCTCTCTTTGTTCGAGCAACGCTCTTCTTGTGTATGCTAGTTCTCTAGCAAAGTTGACATTATAGTTATAGCTCTCAGACTTAGCGTTTTTACTCTGAAAATACTCTAAGCCCGAGCTCTTTATAGG
This sequence comes from Macrococcus carouselicus, assembly GCF_004359515.1. Classification (GTDB taxonomy): domain Bacteria; phylum Bacillota; class Bacilli; order Staphylococcales; family Staphylococcaceae; genus Macrococcus; species Macrococcus carouselicus. The sequence continues at coordinate 13,027 of NZ_SCWD01000009.1, read as the reverse complement.
TGTGAGTATTGATAGCAATGGTTGAGGATCTGGTCTCGCAACACGCTCTGCGCTTGATTCTGGCAACACGCTCTCTAACTTATCGGCAGCAGCATTCAATCCCGCTTCCAGCAAGTCATCTACGATATCACTGTACAGTATATAGACCTCATCGTCACTCTCACACATCTCTCTGTACTCTCTGAATGATGCTAGATACAATCTATCAGCTTTCTCAAGCTCCTCTAACAGCTCCTCTGCCGACTCTATGGGTAGAGGAGTAGATTGAGATTCTTGTAGCTCTATGAAGCTCTGAAGACCCTGTAAGGGTATGTTATAGCGATCTGATATCTCTTTACTCTTCTCTATCGCCTTTAGATTAATTCCTGAATGCCTTTTAAAGTCTCCCAGTACGTCTCTCAAAGCCCCAATGACCTTTTCTAAGTGTTCCGTCTCATCTTCCGTTTGGCGAGCCTCCTCAAGCCTTTCTATAGCTTCTCTCACAGCATAAACGACGTCATCATACAGAGCAGAAAAATCATCTTTTGATCTAACGTGTTCCTCAACTATTCTAATAGCTTCTTTCGATCCATTACGCAGCTTACGATACTCCGATCTATAAATGCTCATATACGCTTGTCTTTCATCAAGAACAGCAAGATATTCTACCATCAATGGTCGAGCCTCTTCCATCATCTTCTCAATCACGCGAAACTTATCTAAATTTGTACTCATCATTCAACCCCCCTTAATATAATTTCAGTACGTGGATTATCCATTGTCTGAAATTTAGCCATCTGAACCATAACAATGCGACTATCTGTTATCTTTAAATTGCGGTTGAATATGCCGTCAAGTATGGCTTTGAGTAGATTGTCGATATCTGGCGCAGTTGTTCTCATGATATTATTAATCTTTTTTTGACTCTTGGGGACTTGCAGGTAAAAGTAGACCTCTGCTCGAACTCCTAACTTGCTACTCATGACCTCGTAAAAGTCATCATTATAGGCATCTGCCTCAATGAGTAAGCTCTCAATTGCTTTAAGATACTCTGTATAATTTTCATGATAATAAGTGATAACAGATTTATTATTAGCATTATATTTAAATTGCGGTCGTGGAGTAGGCACAGGTTGCAGATTTACAACAAATCTCCATTCTTTCTTCTCCATAAAGCACCTACTTGTTAAAGCGTTCAAAACGCTGTTCTAGGTCTAACGTCTTCCCGCTTTCATCAATGCTTTGCTCTATGCTCACTTCTTTAGCATCATCCTCTGTCATATGATGCTCTACAGGCTTCATACCCATATCCTTTAAATGCTTATTAACTGTCTCTGACTGTTTAGCGAGTTCTTTCTCATGCTTTTCTTCAGGTGTATCTTTAGCTTCTGGCGGTGCTATTTGATATTCATTGAATAGATCAATGATGATATTTAACTCAGCAATCGTAAAAACTTGTGCAAGGGCATCAAAACTACCGTCTTCAGCTTGAATTTCTTTTAATTTATCAACCATTCGATAAATTGTGGACTTCCCTTTATTTAATTTTTCTTGAATAACTTTTCGATAAGTAATGTTAGCTGCCCCAACACTAATAAACCATTCTAAGATTAATTCACTTTTTGTCTTGGCTATGCTGATTCTCTTCTGTGTTTTAGTATTTGCCATGTCTATTCCTCCTAATATAAATTATAATTTTGTATACTGATGTACACGCAGAAACACCCTTGTACACTCTTGTACTTCTTTTTAATTATCATCATATTTATGCTTATATTAGTAATATTAGTTATTATAAAAACAGTTCTATAGCACTATTTATAATAATAAATTATATTTAATAATTTTAAAAATTCTTCGAATTTACTACTAAAAAAACTCTAATAAAAATCAATATATATTATAATTCCCAAAAATAGAACTAATAAATATATCTGAATACATTATATAATATTAGTCCCAAAAATGATACTATAATTATTTTATATTTAAATATGTATAATTATGTTTCTATTTATAATTATAATACTTTAAGAATTATATATTATATATAATACATATATTTTATTATTAAAAAACATACTTATTAATTTCTGTAAATGTTATTATTATAATTTTTTCTAAAGTACACTGATTTAAAATACAGCAGTTGATAGCAATCAGAACTCCACCTGGTAATATATCTATATTCCTTTTTAGTTACTTATATACTATAAATTTTTATTATTATTTATATTTTTAAAATATTATCACAATATTTCTATCATAATTATAAAATTATAATAGAATCATCATATTAATCTGTACATCATATTTAAAACAGATTTATATATGATTATTGTATTGTTACTATCATCATTGTTTTTTACTATATTTTCTAATAAGCATATAACCTCATCCCATGCTTTTTTTTGGTACTTTTCTTGCAAATACTCTCTCTACTTTTTGCAGCTATTGCTATAACATTATTCTTAGCATCTACCTGTTGTTAGTAACGGTGTTAAAATCCTCAATAATAACGTTTTAAAAATCCCCAAAATTAACGGATAATCTATATCAATTGATGTAGATTGGAAGTGATTTTGAAGATGACGTTATTAATGGAGGATTTTTTTATGATTAGGGAGTTAAGAAATAAAGGCTGGACAGTGACAGCCATTTCAAAGGAAACGGGATTTGATCGTAAGACGATATCCAGGTATCTAAACAATGGGGCTGCACCTACGGTGACCCAACGAAAATCAAAAGGAAGTAAACTTGACCCCTACAAGGGATATCTAGAGAAGAGAATCAGTGAAGGAACCACCAACTGTAATGTGCTCATCGAAGAAATCAGAGCACTTGGCTATGACGGAAAGACAACAATCCTCAGAGATTTTGTCAGACCTCTGAGAGCGAAAAAAGGTGCCCAGGGTACGGTCAGATATGAAACAGCACCAGGAAGACAGGCTCAAGTTGACTGGGCTGTCAATGTGGGAACATGCATCGTAGATGGCAGTAGACAGACAATCCACGCATTTATCATGGTAATGAGTTACTCCCGTAAAAGATACATTGAATTTACTGCCGATATGACACAGGAAACACTGATGAAGTGTCATATGAATGCATTCAGCTATTTCAACGGAGTGCCTGAACAGATTCTCTATGACAATATGAAGACTGTTGTCACCAGACATAGTGTCAAACAGATCAGATTCAACAAGAAGTTTGAGGATTTCCTTAATTATTATGAAGTGTGTCCCAAGGCCTGTAAACCATACAGAGCCCAGACTAAAGGTAAGGTTGAAAGAGCCGTCTCCTATTTAAGATCAAATTTTCTTCAGCGAAAAAATCTGTCTGATAATCTGGCAGAGCTGAATCAGGAAGTAATCGGCTGGCTGGACCGTGTGGTCCATATCAAAGTCAATCAGACCACTCAGAAGAGTCCCAATGAAATGTTTGAAGCTGAACACAAGGCACTTAGAAAATGGGGCGTCAGACCACTCTACCGTACGGAACCATGGGAACAAAGAACAGTCTCAAAGGACTGTTTCATCTCTTTCCGCGGCAGTCTTTACTCAGTTCCCCATCGATTCGTAGGTGCACAGCTTAAACTCAGATCCAGGGATGGGCTCCTTGAAGTTTTCGACGGCATTGAATGTGTCGCAGTGCACAAAGTAAACACCGGCCATAAGCTGATGATAATGGAAGATCATCATTACCAGGGACTCCCGGGAACAAAAAAAGAACAGTCTCACCATCGCTCCGCTGGTTTGCCGACCCTGGAGCTGGAAGAGACTATTCCTGTCCCGGAAGTAGAAAATCGTCCACTGTCTTCATATATCCAATATGAGGAGGAGTACAGTCGATGAATCAACAGCTGGAATACCGCCTTAAATCCCTCGGACTTGAATACACCGCTCTACACATTGATCATCTGGTGGAGGATGCTTCCAGAGATAATATATCATATTTAGATTTTCTAATAAATCTGGTTGATGAGGAATGGGAGCAGCGAGAAAAGCAGCTGCTTGAAAAACGTATTCATACAGCACGTTTTCCTTTCAGTAAAAGTATCAGTGATTTCGATTTTGAATTTCAACCAAGCGTCAATGAGAAACGAGTGAAGGAAACACTGACATGCCGGTTTATTGAAAATGGGGAGAACAGAATACTGCTCGGTCCGCCTGGAGTCGGAAAAACACATCTGGCGATCAGTTTTGGTATGGAGGCACTGATCAAAGGGTACACTGTCAAATTTATAACGGCTGACGAATTCGTCAATGAATGCCGTAAGGCATCAGCCAAGGAAACATTACATTATTTCATCAATCGAATGAGTAAGCCGGATATACTCATCGTTGATGAGCTGGGTTATTTCCCCTTCGACGAACTGACTGCCAATGTGTTCTTTCAGATTGTATCTAAACGATATGAACGTGGCGCCATGATACTCACGTCAAATAAATCCTATGTTGAATGGGGGAAAGTATTTGGCGATGATGTACTGGCAACAGCTATTCTTGATCGCCTGCTTCATCATTCAGTCACATTCAACATCAAGGGGGAATCTTTCAGAATGAAAGAGAAGAAACAGGCGGGTATTATCCCGGTTCAACTTTAGCAATAAATGAGGAATTTTATTCCGTTGTTTTTGAGGATTTTTAAGGCGTTATTGACACTGTCTTTTAATAGTTAAATATTTATCGCTATCACAATCATGACGAGCCATAATATTAATAAAATGATTCTTCAAAGATACGACAACTTCCAGATCATTATCATAGTCTGGTATATGTGATATACGATTATCATCATTATTTGATATTTTGTACATCCTTGTACACCTCCAACTATTTATAAGTGATGATTACTTTATTTAAAATACTTATCTATATGTCCATACATTACATATAGACATTATTGTAAACTTATACCTATTTGTCTACTTCTATAAATTGTATCTATTTGTCTACTCTTGTCTACTTTTTAAATATATATCATCTAAGTTTTTTCATGACTGATATTTCTGAAAAAAGGGAGTGCTATTCTACACATCCTCATTCAATATCATTCAAATAACCATTACCATCCCAAAACTCAACTACTGCATAATTATATACAAGTGCTGCTTGTTCCTCCGTTTCATATCTCCCTAGAAAAATACGCTTACCAGAAACTGATATCTCAGCTCTATATTTCTTTGAACCACGTGCATTCTTATCATAACTGACACCTTTACATTTACATTTAGCATTAGACTGAGGTTTCCGATAACGATATTTAAAGAGATCAATTCCAATATTACGACGTCTGAAGTCTAGTCCTTTTACTTTTTGATATGAACTTTCTATCCCGTTTATAAATCTAGGAAGAGAAACACGTTTAAAATTTATCATCGTCTGACACCTAATAGTATTGTGAGCATACGTTATATACCAATTATGCTGCTCTATCTTCTCCCAGTCTTCAGCATCTATAATAAGATAATTATCAATATTTTTTATATAAATTAAATTTTCCATTATATATCTCTAATTTGTATACTATTGTCTACTCTTGTACACCAATATACATGAATAACTGATAGCGCCGGAAATAAGTATATTTGTACATCCTTGTATACTCTTGTATACTCTTGTATACTCTTGTATACATTTGTCTCCTATTTAGACCGTTTCTTATTTATACTGGTTTCTCTCAGCCAAAATTTATAAAGTGTTTCAGTTGTAGAAAAAGGAAGCCTATCAATTGTAAACTTCCCTCTTCTCAAATCTGATATAGTTGATTGTCTAACACCCGTCTGCGTTTCGATCTGATAACCTGTCATAGTAGAATCCAATAATGCATGAATGACCTTTCTCATTTTATTCTCCTTTCAGAATAAGAATGACTAAGGTCATTCATGCACTCCATAGTACTTTTCCTACTGATGAATCTTCATTTAATTCATACGCTATAAATGTCTTTCCATAATTAAACTCTTCTTGAGCTTGTTCAATTGTCTTGCCCGCAAAGTTATAAGTAAAAATATCACCGTTCTTTCTTCTGAATACTATCATATAGACTTGTAATTTCGTCTTAGTATTTACTTTGTTATTCATTTATATATAACCCAAATTTTATAATGTTTGCTGCTTATGTATATAATATACTACGTATACCGTAGTATTGTAGAGTGTTTTGTCTACTCTTGTACACTCTTGTACACTTTTGTACACTCAACTAATAATTTATATAAATTAATTATATCTATGTAATTATAGATAGTTATCACAAATTAATTATATATAGATAAAAATATAGAATTAAATACCTTGTATTTAAACCAAAAAAAGAAGCGTATTGACCGCTTCTCATTGTCATTTGAGTGATTCTATCCTGAAGTTAATCATCTCCCTCATAAATATATCTGGGTTGGACTCGAGCAGCTGCAACAATCTTGCTGCTGATCCATTCGGTCTGTTTCTGCCATACTCCCAAGTCTCAATAGTCTTAACTGATACGCCTGTTAGCTGTGCAAACTTATTACGACCTAATTGCAGGTTCTTACGAATCCGCATAATGTCATCAGCTGAATACTCAGGTATATTCTTAAACTCGATGACATCACTCAAATTATATTTACGCATGAGTGACCTCCAATATTGATAATTAACTATAATTAATTATACTTAATTATTAAAAAATGTGAAAATATTTATGATTTTTCTTTTACTTATATGTCATCATATGATATTCTTTAATTGTCATTTGAGTTTCTCCCTCTAAATATAAAAGTATCAAAAAAAGAAAACAGTCCATTTCTGGATTGTTTTCTTTTTTTATTTCTGTATACGATTGATTTTGTTTTAGATATTAGTCTCTTCTTCTATTTCCTGCATCCTGCCAGCAATCATATTCATGTCCGCTTCGCTGACACCCCTCATGACAGCCTCCTTCAGATCGTCATAGGTTTGCTTGTATTTCTGGCTCTTGTCCCTTACAAAGAGCGTAAGAAGCCTGTGAGACGTCACTGCGTGTTTCTTCTGCTTATAACGATCGTATCTATATATGACCTCACCACGTCCAATCTCAAGCACTGTCATATACTCTCCGCTTCCACGTTCAATCATTCTATTGCCTACGTTTATGCTCAGTTTCTCCATACCCCGTCGCTCCCTTTCCGTTTGATATGCGTGTGTGTATGTCCCTTAATTCTCCAACGTCATCCTGTAGAGTGCCTCAGCGTTCTTCAGAGATAAATTATCTATGCTCCGCTTCCCGTTTCTCAAATTACCTATCGTTGACTGACTGATACCCGTCTCCTTGAAGATTGCGTAACCTGTGATACTTTCATCATCAAGCAGTCGCTTGATGCTCTCTCTCATTGCAGTGACCTGATTTTCCATTTTGCCCGCTCCTTTCCTGATATTGATATGAATTGATGGTCTGATGCTTAGGGACGACCTTGATTACTGTGTGAGCGTGAGATATAGATTGATGGCACTGAGCAGCAAGGCAATCAGTGAAAGCACACAAGCCGTGTAGATTAATGTTGTTTTACTCATCCTATCAACTCCCTTATAATTAAGAGGTAGGGGGAATCCTCTCCCCCTCCTAGTTACCTAAGTTGCTCTGCGATGAACCTCAGGACTTCCAGTATCACTGTTACGATTGTTGATATTATAGTGACCTTGATCGCCAGAAGTTCGAGGTCTTCTTTTTGTTTCTCTTTCTTCCGCTTGCCCCTAAGCATCTTGACCATTCCCTCACCTCCTTGATTCAAGTATACTACTATTATTAGTAGTATTAGTCAACTACAATTATATAATTTTTAGTTTTTTTTATGTTTTTCTCACAAAAAAAGGAGCACCGCTTCTTGAACGGCACTTTTTGAAACCCAAATTAGAATTATTTCTTTACAAACAATCCTGATTCAATTTGAAATAATTTTTAGGAGAATACACAGATTATAAAGAGAAATAGTTGATAATTTTTATAAATACCTTATAATTAATAACAGGTATAGGGAATGCTTTCTGCTATATCGAGCCTCGCGGATGAGATCTGGCGAGTTTTTTTTTTACCTAATTTTAAGTGTAATCAATTATTGCAGACAAAAACAGCTTCTCTTCAATCATATCTTTAAATGTAATCTCTTCTAATTCTTCTTCAAAAACTAAAGTTGCATATTTCCCAGGTGGAAAATCTTCACTAGATATTACTCCTATTTTGGTTAAATAACTTACTCTTGTTTCTGAGCATACCAGAGAACATAAAAAATCCACTACTTCCGACCCGCAGTGAGGAGGATTATTTTTACTTCCAACTTCTTCTTTTCTAATAAATCTGATTTCATCTAACACCTTAACTGCGGTCTTTTGTGAAAATCTATCTGTTCCAATCGCTAAGCATTCATGAAACGCCATCTTCAGATCATTTTTTGCCTCAAACTGTTTACCATCTGCATCAAAACGTAATTTTGTATAGACAGAGTCCGGTAAGTTCTCATCAAGGTAACTCACACCATCAACTTTACGAGATATCAAAAATTCAATTAGGATGTCTAAGTGCCTTTTCATTGTTACTCTTGGTTCAGCTTTTCTTAGATTTTTAGCAGGTAGAATATTAGCATTACTCGGAATATGTGGTGCTGTGTTTTTCCTATTAGCTAAATATGGTTTTTTTAAATTAATATAATCTGTATTTAAAATGACAAAACTTGCTTCCTCTAATATTTTTTTCAATTCCAAGAAAAAGCTATGTACGTTTCTAATATCAAACTGCTCTTGAGAGTTTAAGAAGAGTTCATATCCCGACATATCTTTCTCATCGACTTCCCACGCTTTTTTCGTATACCTATTAAAGAGTTCTTTACCTTTTTGATATTTTTCCGTCATAGCAATTTCAGAATCTTTAATGCGATGAAACTCATCTAAAAGCGATTTCTTTTCTTTTTCATTTAAAAGTTCGTCTCCATCCAAGAGAATTTCCAACTTTTCTAAATTGATTTGAGTATCAGAAGAAAATATAGCTGATTTTTGTACGAAAGCCAATTCTATATTCTTTACATGTTTACTCGATAAAAGTTTTTTGTACTCTGCAAAATGCAAACATGTATCATCTGGTATTTTAAATCTTTCTTTAAATTCGCACCATTCTTTTTCAAATTTATTACGATATTCCTGTGATTCGAAAGAAACACTTGTTAATGAGTAAAAATTATAGTCTTTATTTTTATTATCTTGATTTTGATAAAATTCCGTAGTAAAAAAATTTTTCTTACATTCATCTAAGTAAGTGTAAAATAAAATTTCATCTCTATGCATATATATCTCCTTAATTCTGTTGTCTTATTATATCTAATTGTATGCGTTGAACTATCACTTTTATGAGTTCTCAGGATTTTTATTTTTATATAGAGAGTATTTTTTCACAAAAAAAGGAGCACCGCTTCTTGAACGGCACTCAATGTAACGTCTATATCATGGGGTGTTTCTAGTATACCTTTCAGCTGTATGTTTAAACAAGTGATAGCAGGCTGCACTTCATTTATAAGACGTCAGGGGGTGGCGTAGGCGTCCATATAAGACGTTCCTCTGCCTCAGGATATCTCGAATCCCCGTTGTCCTCTGTGTTGTCCTGTCGCTTCACATCATCCATATAAATGATTTCAGGCTGTTCCTTATACTCATAACGATCATTTCTTTCTGTCATGCCGTCCAACTCCCTCCTGTTTTCTTAAAGTCCGCTTCTGAGCGTCTCTGAGAGCCATACAGAGACGCTAATGATTAAGTGGTGGGTTTCATATACTTTTGCCTTGAATGTCCTTAAACGTCTTCTGAGTGGCTCATATCATGTGCCTTACGTCTGTTTTCTGCTCGCTTCCGCTTCTGTTCCGTATATGCCTCTATCTCCTCTCTCAGATAGAGTGTACACCGCTGATTACGGTAGAATACAGGCACATAACCCAAGTTCACAGCATTCGAGAACGTCGTCTTTGTCTGCCCTGTAATCTCGACCGCTTCATCACGTCCGATGACATGCTCCTCCATATACGCTTTCAGTTCCTCTATGCTTGTGATGTTCAACTTTCATCAGTCCTCTTCATTCTCATTTTTGTTGCTATCGTCGTCATTCCTGAGGGGTTCCGTTCAGTCGCTTCGATATCCTGTCCTCAACTTCATGTCCGCCACGCCACTGTCTGCCTCTCTCAAGCTCCTCAAGAAGAAAAGGCTCATCGCAGCAGGGGCATATCGGTCTTGGCTTATGACGGAATGTGGACGTATTGATGATTTCCTCTATCCGCTTCAGTACACGGCGGGTCGGTTGGTAGTCCTCAAGCTGCTTCCTCTGCTCTTGAAGCCTGCTGATTTGTTCATAGTACTGGGAGCCGGTCGTCGCAATATCAAGCAGTGCCTTGAATGCTTCAACCTGAGCACCGCACTGCGAGCAGTAGACTCTGTACTGCTTCTCATCCACAATATACTGTGTCCTCTTACATCGGCAGACCTTTCCTACATTCTTCTCCAGTTTGATTGCTGTGAAGTCCACTATCTTATCCTGTAACTTGATATCCATTTCATCACCTCTATTCGATTATGAGGGGCTAGGCTTCCACTGTTTTCAGATGATGACCGCTTCAGATTCAGATGACTGCATGCTGATGATGAATGGCGGAGGTTGTCGAGTGCTGACGTGCGTGGATGTCCTTGAGCGGTCTTCTCAAGGGCAGAAACTGCACGTCAGCACTCGACAGACGGAGCCCGCCGAAAAAAGGCAGGGGATATTGCACCCCCTCGTTATTAGATGATACCGTTCTGCTTCATGCTCAGATGTTCCTCGTCCGTCACAATGATGGAGTCAAGAAGCTGTATGTTGAGCAGATGTCCCGCCGCTTCCAGTCGTTCACTCATCTCGACGTCTTCCTGCGAATTTTCCGCTGAGCCGCTCGGGTGGTTGTGGGCAAATATGAAGCCTGTGCAGCTGTTCAGTATCAGCGGCTTGAACACCTCACGTGGTTGAACCACCGTCGCATTGACCGAACCTACAGATACCTCAAAGCATACCGTGACCTCGTTCTTTGTGTTCATACCCATTACATAAGCAACCTCTCTGTCTCTGTGTCCTATCTCTTCCCTCAGGAATCCGACGGCTGCATCAGGACTGTTGACCTTGAAACGCTCCGTTCTTGTCTTTCTATAACTCTGTCTAATCTCATAAATCTTGTATACATAGTTTTCATCCTGCATGATTGTCATCTGAAATCTCCCTCTCTTTTTTGTTATGCGTGTGTGTGTCCCGCAGACTATTTACGGGCTTTGTGCCTAGCTCCTTTCTATATACCTATTGTATAACAGTATATACATACTGTCAATAAGATACACTCATATTTTTACCATTTTCTACTATTTTTACGAGGGTGGGAGCCTAAGCATGAAAGTGCGTGCAGGACAGTCAGGGGGCGGTTGAGCCTGCGAAACCTGACACCTGATGGACTGCCGCATCCTTTCATGTTGACGGCTGCACCCGTAGGAAAAATCGTTGAAAATGGTAAAACTGATAACCCCCTGAAGCGGTCTGTCCTCACTCATCGGGATTGAAGCGGGGGAGAGGGAACCGCAGGAGCAGAAGCGGGGCTGTCTGGTGCTCTTCCGCTTCCTGCAGGGCGGTAGGGAGGATGACGATAATACAAGTCCTGTCGTCACACAAATATAAAACACCCACCAGTCCTCATATGGACTGGTGGGTGTCAATCATCTATTTCACTCTACCGTGTATCTCGCTTTTGTTTTATCTACATTCCTTGAATCCTTGAAACCTGTGCTCGTCACTTCCGGATCATACCCCTTCTGGAAAATGACATCTTTCACGGTCGGATAAGGAACGAGCTGCATCCGATAGGTGATATCCTTTTCATCCTTAAAGGTGACTTCAACATAATGCTCACCGTATGATGACATGTACCGTGTCTTCTTATCCTGTACCTTTGTATCCCACTGTTTTTCATGCAACGTCTGATCTACAGTCTTCTCCACCAGTCTCTTCTGCATAAAATTCAACATACCGTAGGCTAAACCTCCTACCAGCAAGAGCATCACTAGCCAGATTATTATTTTTTTCATATAAACCCTCTTTTTTACAGATTTTATACTTTTATTTCCAATATTATTGTATATCATATACGTTCCGAGAACACCTATGCATCCTTATCTGTTGCAGAAACTGATCAAGGACACTAAAAAGATAACTACAATAGCCAGCTACTAATGTCTTCACAGTGATATCAAATTCAAAGCATCCGAACAATCGGATGCTTTTTTCGTCTTTAGACCTTGGTATGGAGAACTAAAGGTAGCGATGTCCTTGTCCATACGCCTGTGAGACTGTCATGCTGTTTACGGGACGGCAGACCCCTGCCATAATGACACTATCAAACGAAAGAGGTGAGCCTTATGAACAGCAAGCACACAGCACCACCACAGCAAGACGTCCAAGCCACTGAACCTGATGCCATACCCTCTAATGAGGTCAAGGAGACACCAGACGACAACACAGCAGCAGGAACTGAAGTAGCTGCGACAGAGAACAAGGAAGAAGCAGGCGCAGAAGAGGCTGCGGTAAATAAAGAGGCAGGCATGGCACAGCTGATATTCCCCCCGCTTCTCATGAATCTCATCGCATATTCTATCGTGGTCGGCATCCTGAAATTAGGGACGACCGTCTTCTCACTGACTGATCAGTTCCTTGTGTATCCCGTCTTCTTTGTGAACATCGCCCTCAGCTGCCTGCCACTCTATTTCTGGTATGCCCGCTTCCCCATCACTGACAACTGCCAGACACTCTGGACAAAGCTGATATTCAGGATCGCTCTGGTGACAGCGACTGCCCTCGGTATCTATATGTCCGTTCTTACTGTCACTCCGAGCTACTCAGTCATCATCCTTGGTATCAAGCTCTTTCTGTTCTTCATAGTTCCCAACCTCGGCATCTCACTCGCCCTCATCGACCACTTCGAGAAGATCCACAAACTGAAACCTGAGTAAAAAAGAAGAGGCAGGCGCTCATCCATGCGCCTCCCTCA
>NZ_SCWD01000008.1 GCF_004359515.1 Macrococcus carouselicus | reverse complement strand
CACTCCTGTCAGTTCGCTCGACTTGCATGTATTAGGCACGCCGCCAGCGTTCATCCTGAGCCAGGATCAAACTCTCCATAAAAGTGTTTGATAAAGCTCTCTGATTGGTTGAGCCAATCACTCTTTCTGAGCGAATCAAATTCACTCAAATTATTGGAATTAACGTTGACATATTGTCATTCAGTTTTCAATGTTCATTTTAATAAATGGTGGAGACTAGCGGGATCGAACCGCTGACCTCCTGCGTGCAAAGCAGGCGCTCTCCCAGCTGAGCTAAGCCCCCATATATTAGTAAGTCGGGAAGACAGGATTCGAACCTGCGACCCCTTGGTCCCAAACCAAGTGCTCTACCAAGCTGAGCTACTTCCCGTAGCTTTAAAATAATAATGGCGCGCCCGAGAGGAGTCGAACCCCTAACCTTTTGATCCGTAGTCAAACGCTCTATCCAATTGAGCTACGGGCGCATCTATAATTAAATGGTGCCGAGGACCGGAATCGAACCGGTACGGTAATCACTTACCGCAGGATTTTAAGTCCTGTGCGTCTGCCAGTTCCGCCACCCCGGCAACTTATAAATAAGTTGTCATTGTGTTAGAAATAATGGAGCGGAAGACGGGATTCGAACCCGCGACCCCAACCTTGGCAAGGTTGTATTCTACCACTGAACTACTTCCGCAAAATTATTAATAATGAGCCATAGAGGATTCGAACCTCTGACCCTTTGATTAAAAGTCAAATGCTCTACCAACTGAGCTAATGGCTCGCAAGAAATGGTGCCGGAAAAAGGACTTGAACCCTCAACCTACTGATTACAAGTCAGTTGCTCTACCAGTTGAGCTATTCCGGCATAATAGAAATGGTGGAGGATGACGGGATCGAACCGCCGACCCTCTGCTTGTAAGGCAGATGCTCTCCCAGCTGAGCTAATCCTCCAGATGAATTCTGTCCGGCAACGTCCTACTCTCGCGGAACGTAAGTCCAACTACCATCGGCGCTAGAGAGCTTAACTTCTGTGTTCGGTATGGGAACAGGTGTGACCTCTCTGCCATCGTCACCAGGCAAAATTCAGTACTTAATGAATTATACTCGCTTGAAATTAATATTTCAACAGTAAATTTTACACCGCGTTAACATTATTTACGTTGTCTTCACGTTTTTATATTTCCTGTCTCAAGCGACTTTTTAATATTATATAAAATCTCAAACAAAGTCAATACTTTTCATTCAATTTTCTATAAAAAAATACCGCCGATTTTCCGGCGGTATCCAGTAAGTTACTTATGTCTCATATAAGGAAACAATAATACGTCACGGATAGAGGCTGAATCAGTTAACAGCATTACCAGACGGTCAATACCGATGCCAAGTCCACCTGTTGGCGGCATGCCGTATTCAAGTGCTTCGATGAAGTCGTTATCCATTTCGTGTGCTTCATCATTACCTTCTTCTTTTTCCACCATCTGTGCCTCGAAACGCTGGCGCTGATCGACCGGATCATTCAGCTCAGTGAATGCATTTGCATGTTCACGGCGTACGATGAATAACTCAAAACGGTCCGTGAAACGTTTGTCCTCCGGATTCTGCTTAGCAAGTGGTGAGATTTCGACCGGATGTCCATAGATGAATGTCGGCTGTACTAACTGTTCCTCTACTTTCTGCTCAAAGAATTCATTTAAGATATGCCCATATTTCATAGTCGGTTTTACTTCGATACCATGCTCTTTCGCAAGCGCATGTGCTTCCTCATCAGATTTCACCTCATAGAAGTTCACACCTGTGAATTCTTTAACGGCGTCTACCATATGCCATCTGCGCCATTTAGGTGCGAGGTTGATCTCTTCACCGTCATAAGTCACTGTTGTAGACCCTGTTACTTTTTCTGCTAAGTAAGCGATTAGTTCTTCAGTCAGATCCATAATATCGTTGTAGTCCGCATACGCTTCGTATAGTTCAATCATCGTAAACTCCGGATTGTGACGGGTAGAAATGCCTTCGTTACGGAAGACACGTCCGATTTCGTAGACTTTCTCCAGTCCACCGACAATCAGGCGTTTTAAATGAAGTTCAATGGCGATACGCATGTAAAGCGTCATATCAAGTGCATTATGATGGGTCACGAACGGCCGAGCTGCTGCTCCGCCTGCAATTGCGTGCATCATCGGTGTTTCCACTTCAAGGAATCCTTTGTTATTTAAGTAGTTACGCATTTCCTGGATGATACGGCTGCGTGTGATGAATGTCTGAGTGGACTCATCGCTTGTAATCAAATCCAGGTAACGCTGACGGTAACGTTGCTCAACATCCTGTAAACCATGGAATTTATCCGGTAAAGGACGAAGTGCTTTGGACAGCATCGTGAATGATTTCGCTTTAACAGATAGCTCGCCTGTATTAGTTTTAAACATCACGCCTTCAATACCGACGATATCCCCTAAATCTGCATTATTCCAGAGGTCAAACTGTTCGTCTCCTACTGCATCCCTGCGGACATAGATCTGTATCTGGCCTGATAAATCTTTAACGTGCGCGAAGCCCGCCTTACCTTTACCACGTTTCGTCATGATACGACCGGCGATAGAGACATGTGATCCCTCTTCTTTGTCATGCAGTTCTTCTTTTGAGAACTGATCCCATTCCTCAGTCAGACTTGCTGCATTTGCTGTTCGCTCAAATTTCTGACCGAATGGATCAATGCCAAGATCCATTAAATCCTGCATTTTCTGACGGCGGACCAGCATCTGGTCGTTTAATTCTTCAGTCATTGTTACACTCCTTCTGCTACTTTAGTTTCTTCTAGTATTTGCTGTTCGAATGCTCTTAGTATATCAACTAATTCATCGCGTGTCTCCGCTGTATTGATGAGTTTACGTGCTTTACCATTCCCTTTGATCCCTTTTAAGTACCATGAGGCATGTTTACGCATCTCCATCACAGCGATTTTCTCGCCTTTCAGATGAATGAGTCGGTCTAAATGAAGCACTGCCACATCTATTTTTTCAGAGATTGAAGGTTCGGGCTTTAATTCCCCTGTTTCAAGATAATGCACAGTACGATAGATCATCCAGGGATTACCGAGTGCTTCGCGGCCGATCATAACCGCATCAACCCCTGTTTCATCCAGCATCTTCTTGGCAAGTTCCGGTGAAGTGACGTCTCCATTACCGATAACCGGAATAGAAACCGCTTCTTTTACTTGTCTAATTACATCCCAGTCTGCATGACCTTCATACATCTGTACGCGTGTACGGCCGTGGACAGCAATGGCAGATGCGCCTGCTTTCTCAATCATCTTCGCATTCTCAACTGCATAGATATGGTCGTCGTCCCAGCCGATACGCATTTTCACTGTGACCGGTTTATTCACTGCGTCAACAACCGCCGACACCATTTCATAGATTTTCGGCGGATCGAGCAACCAGCGGGCACCGGCTTCACATCTGATGATCTTCGAGACCGGACAGCCCATATTGATATCGATAATATCGGCTGTGGTATTTTGATCCACATATTTAGCCGCTTCAACAAGCGTCTCTTTCTCACCTCCGAAAATCTGCAAAGAGAGCGGTCTTTCATTTTCATCGATGTATAACATCTTCATCGTTTTTTCATTGTTGAATAAAATCGCTTTGTCACTGACCATTTCTGCACAGACGAGTCCGGCACCGAATTCTTTGACCGTCAGACGGAACGCCGCGTTACAGACCCCTGCCATCGGGGCAAGGACGACTTTATTATTAATTTGAATATCGCCAATTTTCCACATAATTATAGCCTCACTTTAGTTTTCCTTACTTCTTTATCTACATGGACGAGTTCTTTAATTTTCTTGTTACTGATGGGATGTATAGCGTCCGGCGCAATTTCTGCAAGCGGAATCAGGACAAAGCTTCGTTCCGTCATATATGGATGCGGCACTTTCAGATCTTCCGTATCAATGATCCGGTCCTCAATCATCAGAATATCCAGATCAATGGTACGTGGTCCCCAGTGTACAATACGAACCCGGTTTAACCGCTGTTCGATTGACTGACAGAGCGCCAGCACTTCTTCTGGTGCCCTTTCACTCGTGATCGCAGCGCATATATTATAGAAGTCCGCCTGTTCAACACCACCGACAGGCGCTGTCTCATAGACAGCTGATACTTCTTCGATCTGCACTGTTTCGCTGAGTAGATGAAGGGCATTTCTCAGGTGCTCCGCCCGGTCTCCCATATTGCTGCCAAGACTTAAGTAAATAGTAGACATTATACTACCTCACACGATGAATTTCAATGCCGACTCCGTCGTAATGACCCGCAATCGGTGGATTCGGTTTTGTTATTTTGATGGTCACTGCCTGGAGACGGTCATACTGCTCGAATAAAGTTTTGGTGATGCGCTCTGCTACGTGCTCAAGAAGTTTTGATGGTTTCTGCATTTCCTTTTCAATAAGCTGGAAGGCTTCGCCGTAATTAATCGTCGTTTCAAGCACATCCGTTGCACCGGCTTCTGTCAGATCGAGTAACAGCATGGCATCAACAATAAAGACCTGTCCAAGTTTATTTTCCTCAGCGAATACGCCGTGATAACTATAGAACTTCATACCATTCAGAATGATTTTATCCATTATAATTGCCTCGTAATCTATCCGTTACTTTCGCAACTTTTTTATTTATGGCTACATTATGCACACGTACTGCATCAACACCCTTCATAATCCCCCAGGCTGTTGTTGCTGCTGTCCCTTCGTCTCGCTGATCAGCCGGCAGACCGTCATCCAGCAGTTCCTTGACCATGCGCTTACGGCTTGTCGCAAGGAGGACTTTATAGCCCACGCTGCACAACTCATCAAGACGTCGCATTGTCTCGATCTCCTGCTGACGTGATTTGGCAAAACCGATACCCGGATCGAGCCAGATATTGTCCTCTTTGATTCCGGCTTCTCGCGCCAGATCAGCCTGCATGAGCAGGTCATCAATCATGGACTCCATGATATCATCACTTTCAATCTCATGATCCGCGTTATGCATGAGGAAGATTCCCGCATCATATTTTGCGACGACATCAAAAATAGCAGGATCATATTTACCCGCCCACTGATCATTAATGAAATCAGCGCCTTCTTTCAGGACGGCTTCAGCCACTTCGCTGCGATAAGTATCCACTGAAATAAGAACATCGTAGGCCCGGATAGCTTTGACTACTGCTACAACGCGGTCAAGTTCCTCTTCAACGGAAATTTCCTGAAAGCCCGGCCGTGTTGAAATACCGCCTATATCGACAATATCAGCTCCTTCTTCAATCATTTCTTCGACACGCATGACAGCTGCTTCAACGTTATTGTACTTCCCACCATCCGAAAACGAGTCGGGCGTCACATTCAGTATGCCCATTATTAAAGTCATCGTCTCACCCCTCCATAATGTTTCAATTATAACAAATAAACGGGCTATCCATAATCAGATAGCCCGAAAATTATAAATTAATGATATTCCGCATAAAGAGGGGTCGATAAGTAGCGTTCACCGTTACTTGGCAGAATCGCGACCACGTTTTTACCTGCGCCGAGTTCTTCAGCTTTCTTGACTGCCGTATGAATTGCAGCCCCGGATGAGATACCACAAAGAATTCCTTCCTCACGAGCGACGCGACGACTCATTTCCATCGCCTCTTCATTACCCACCTGAATCACTGTCTGATAGATATCAGTATCCAGTGTATCCGGCACAAAACCAGCTCCGATACCCTGAATTTTGTGCGGACCAGGCTGGCCGCCACTTAATACAGGCGAATCAGTCGGTTCCACTGCCACGATTTCAACCTGCGGATGGCTTTCTTTGATGATGCTGCCTGCACCGGTCAATGTACCACCTGTGCCCACACCACTGATGAACGCATCGATTGACAGCCCTTCCATCGCTGAGACGATTTCCGGTCCCGTCGTTTTTCTGTGTACTTCAGGGTTCGCCATATTCTCGAACTGCTGCGGCATGAAGTAACCTTTTTCACCCTTCAGCTCGTTGGCTTTTGCGATCGCGCCTTTCATCCCTTCAGCGCCTGGTGTAAGGACAAGCTCTGCACCATACGCCCGAAGGAGTGTACGACGTTCCTGACTCATTGTATCCGGCATGACAAGCACTGCCTTGTAGCCTTTTGCTGCAGCGACCATCGACAGGCCGATACCCGTATTACCCGATGTCGGCTCAATAATGGTATCGCCCGGCTTTAATATGCCGTCTTTTTCTGCTGCTTCAATCATCGCAAGCGCGATACGGTCTTTCACTGAGGATCCTGGATTCTGGTATTCAAGCTTCACATAGATATCAGCTGCACCTTCAGGTACCACCTTATTCAATTTAACAAGAGGCGTGTTACCAATGACTTCCGTAATATTATTGACGCGTTGATTCATTTCATCCACCCCAAAACATAGTATTTTAATCGGATTAATTGTAACATTTTCTATAGCAGACTTGAAGTGATTAAGCTTCCTTTAATTCTTCAAGTTCTTCAACACTGAAATGATATTTTTCACGGCAGAAATGACATTCGACTTCGGCACCGCCGTCCTCTTTGATCATACTATCAATTTCGGCATTACCCAGTCCTTTGATGGCCGTGCTGAATTTCTCTTTGCCACAGTTACATTTGAACTCAACATCCATCCGGTCAATGATACGGATATTATCTTCGCCGAGCACCTCTTCAAGCACCTGTTCGGGCGATAAGCCTTTATCAATCAGTTTAGAAACGGGTTCCATGGCACCTAAGTGCTGCTCGATTGCACTGATAGTCTCGTCAGATGCACCCGGCATCAGCTGAATAATAAATCCTCCGGCTGCTTTAATCGTGTTATCAGGATTGACGAGGACACCAAGTCCGACTGCGGACGGCACTTGTTCACTTGTTGCGAAGTAATAGGTGAAGTCTTCACCGAGTTCTCCTGAGACAATAGGTGTAGAACCCGTAAAGAAGTCACGCATGCCGATATCTTTCACGACATTCAGAGAGCCTGCGGTACCGACTGCACGTGCCACATCCAGTTTGCCATGCTCATTTAAGTCGAAATGTGTCTGTGGATTCGTCACATAACCGCGGACCTCCCCTTTGCCGTTCGCATCCACAATGATCTGACCGATTGGGCCGCCACCGTTGATGGTAATGGTAAGCTTCTCTTCATTTTTCAGCATTGACCCCATCATGAGACCTGCTGTCATCGAACGGCCAAGTGCAGCTGATGCTGTTGGCCATGTATAATGCTTGCTCTGTGCCACTTGCACCGTCTCTGTTGAACGTACACTGAACGCTCGTACTTCGTCATTAAAGGCAAGCGCTCTTACTAAATAATCCTGTGTCATTTTCATTCTCCTTAAAAAATCCCTTTCATCTTGCAATGAAGAGGAAAGGGATTCAATATTAAAATTTGTCTTTGTCTAAACGATCAATCTTAGGTTCAGGTGAATCCCCGTCCATCGGTTCTTCTCCTGATTCAAGTTCACGTTTCACTTCTTCATATGATGAGCCTACTTTATCGTCACCCTCAGTGACATCACCGTCTGCCTCTTTGACAATGACACGATCATCGGTCGTATTGTCTTTGACACGGCTATCCTGAACATGATAGAGATGTGAATCATCGTAGTTAACAGCAGGTAAGGTTCCTTGATGGAACAGACTGTCAATCTGGTTCGCGACAAGTGTCTCTTCAACGAGTAATGTCCGGGCAATCAGATCAAGCTGAGCACGGTGCTCAAGTAAGATCTGTTTACAGCGTTCATAAGATTCCTTGATGATTCGTTGTACTTCGAGGTCGATTTCGTACGCGATCTGATCTGAATAGTTCGGTTCATGGCCCATATCACGACCAAGGAAGACTTCACCTTCACTTGTACCGAACTGCAGCGGTCCGAGTTTGTCACTCATACCGTATTCAGTGACCATCTTACGCGCAATACCTGTCGCACGCTGGAAGTCATTATGTGCGCCCGTAGAAACTTCACCGAAAGTGATCTCCTCAGCGACACGACCACCGAGTAAGCCGACGATCTTATCGAGTAATTCAGGTTTCGTCATGAAGTAACGGTCCTGCTTCGGTAACATCATCGCATAGCCACCCGCCTGACCACGTGGGACGATAGTCACTTTATGAACCATCTCTGCTTCATCAAGCACTTTACCGATTACAGTGTGGCCTGCTTCGTGCCATGCAACGATATTACGTTCTTTCTCTGAAATCACACGCGATTTCTTAGCCGGACCTGCGATAACGCGGTCTGTCGCCTCATCGATATCACGCATATCAATCTTATCCTTACCTTGACGTGCCGCAACAAGTGCTGCTTCGTTCAGTAAGTTTTCTAAGTCTGCACCAGAGAAACCTGGTGTACGCTGACTGAGCGCTTTGATGTCGACTGTGTCGTCAAGCGGCTTGTTACGTGCATGGACTTTAAGGACCGCTTCACGGCCTTTGACATCCGGGCGACCGACCTGGATCTGTCTGTCGAAACGACCTGGACGTAAGAGAGCTGGGTCAAGGATATCAGGTCTGTTTGTTGCAGCGATCATGATAATGCCTTCGTTCTCACCGAAACCATCCATCTCAACGAGTAACTGGTTCAGTGTCTGTTCACGTTCGTCGTGACCACCACCGACCCCTGCACCACGCTGACGACCGACTGCATCAATCTCATCGATGAAGATGATACAAGGTGCATTCTTCTTCGCATTTTCGAACAGGTCACGCACACGGCTCGCACCGACACCGACGAACATCTCAACGAAGTCAGAACCACTGATAGAGAAGAACGGCACGCCCGCTTCACCGGCAACTGCACGTGCAAGCAATGTTTTACCTGTACCCGGAGGGCCGACTAACAGCACCCCTTTCGGAATACGTGCACCCATTTTTTTGAATTTGCGGTTGTCCTTTAAGAAATCAACAATCTCAACCAGTTCCTGTTTCTCTTCGTCCGCACCTGCAACATCTGTAAAACGGACTTTTTTCTTTTTGTCATCATAAAGTTTGGCTTTTGATTTACCGAAGTTCATCACACGGCCACCGCCGCCACCGCCTTGTGACTGGGATAAAAAGAAGATAAAGAAGAAAGCAAGCAATAAAAGAGGAAGTAAAGTCGACATTAAACCTAAAAAGACGTTGTCTTTTTCTGCCGGTTTGATACTGAAGTCCATTTTTCCTTTATTGGATTCTGCGATATCTGTAATACGCTTCAAGTCTTCTTCATTGTTATAAAGTACGACTGAAGTAAATGATTCATTTTCTTTAGCGTCCTTCAACTTACCATTTACTAAATAGACCCCTTGTTCCGGCTGTAATGTCAGTTCTTCCACATTACCCTTTTCAAGTTCAGTCATTAACTTAGTATATGTGATAGGTTTTGGCAGGGCGCCATTACCATTAATCCAAGAGAAAACCCCAAAAATGACGATACCAAATAAGGCTACCATCAGAACATTACGCAAGGCTTTTTGCATTCACATTGTCCTCCTACTCATTTGTAAAGCTAGATGAAATTTTAACATATTTTGATATTAACTCTCTACTAATTAAGCTCGAAAAATCAAAAATAGTCAAACTCGTTCATTAGCTGTAGACTTCTTCTTTCAGCAAGCCGATATACGGCAGGTTTCTGTATTTCTCCTGATAATCAAGACCATAACCCACTACGAAATCGTCCGGAATTTTTTCACCGACATATTTTGCTTCAATATCGACTTTGCGTCTTGAAGGTTTATCAAGCAAAGTCACGATTTCGATTGAATTCGCTTTACGGTAGCCTAGCAGATCAACGATAGCATTCAGTGTTGTTCCTGTTTCCAGAATATCTTCGATGATGATGACATCGCGTCCTTCAACAGATGTACTTAAGTCTTTCAGGATTTTGACTTCTCCGGTTGATTCCATACCGCCGTGATAGCTTGAAACATCCATGAAATCAATCTCCACATGTGTATCGATCTCCTTGATCAGATCTGTCATGAATAAGACAGACCCTTTTAAGATGCCGACACATAACGGCACTGTATTCTTATAGTCTTCTGTCAGCTGTTTGCCTAAACGCTCGCATGCCGCTTTGATTTGTTCCTCCGTTAATACAATACTTCCGATATCGTTATGCATGTTTTTATTCTCCTTTAAATTTAATGATAATAAAGTGGTTTGCTGGATGATCGTTCCGCTTCAGATCACCGACCGCAATGATGTCTTCGTTGATCGTAATAATCGGCATTCTCCTACGCAATGAGGTCGGGACTTTCGCATCGAGCATTATTCGGTTGATTTTCTGACGTTGCTGATTGATAAGGATTCTGTCTCCCGGTTCAGAAACTCTTACTCTGATTATATCAGTTATCGGCTCCATTAGTTGAATCAAATAACCATTAAATTCATATTCCCCGGGTGAATGAATCAGCAGCTCTCTTGTTACCGTTGAGGGATACCTGATATAAAGCATGTCGTAGGCGATTTCCAGATGCAGCCGCTCAGAAAGTGGATAGACTGCCTGAGTTTTATCTGTTGCGATGACTCTTATTATTTCATCGCTATAATGTCGGGACAGCGGCTGATAGGTTCCTTCAGATGAATGTGACAGCTGCAGCAGCACTTGACGCTGTACCGGTAGAGGCAAAGAAGTGAATGCAGACCGGCTGTATGAATGATGACGAGTCATACTATCAAGGACTTCCGCTGCTCTATGTGCCACTAATCCAAGCATTTCGTTCTGCCAATCTGCGAGTTCAATCAGATGGCGGGTCGATAACCCTTCAATCCGGTCGATAGCGGGCAGCAGCTCATGACGGATAGCATTTCTTGTATAGTCTGTTTTACCGTTCGACTGGTCTTCCATATAAGGAACATCCTGTTTTTCTGCATAGACATAAAGTGCATGCTTCGTTTCATTCAGCAGCGGTTTGTAGACGGGATAACCCCTGTCTACTGTCATGGGAGTCATCCCTAACGGCTGACTGTGAAAGCGACCGGTCAATAGCCGAAACAGCACGGTTTCCTGCTGGTCACCCTGATGATGAGCAGTCAGCAGGCAGTCCAGCTTATATTCATTCATCATTTCTGAAAAGAACCGATAACGAAGCTCCCTTGCCTCGTTCTGAATGCTGCGCTCAGAGTTGAAGTAATCAGCGGGAACCTGGCGCATCAGAAATCGGAGCTGATGTTTTTCTGCATACCTTTTGATCATCTCTGCTTCGGCGTCAGACTGTTCTCTCAAACCATGATGCACATGCAGAATGGTCAGCGATTGATAATGACCTGATAGTCTGACCTGCTCAAGAAGCACCATGGAGTCCACGCCCCCGGAGACTGCGATAGCCACGTGATCGTTCTGTTTCCATCTGACTTCCATTCTCCACCTCCTTAAATAACAAAAGACTGCCCCGTCAGAGACAATCTTTTATTCATCATATTAACGTCTAGCGCCTTTTCCACCACGACGTTCTGTTTGTCGTTTTGCAGAAGTAAGTCGTTCCTCACTGTCTTTTAAGAAATTTGAAAGTTTCTTCTCGAAATCTTCAGGTTTCTTTTCCTGTTTCGGTGCAGGGGGTGGTTTTGGACGATCTTTTGCTTTCTTGATTGACAGGCTGATCTTACCATCATCGCCTACTGAAAGAACTTTCACTTCGACTTCCTGTCCCATTTCCAGATGGTCTGCTATGTTTTCCACGTAGCTGTCAGCGACTTCACTGATGTGAACGAGGCCGCTTTTACCTCCAGGTAATTCCACAAATGCACCGAAATTCTTAATACCTGTAACCTTACCTTTTAACTTACTTCCAACTTCTATTGACATAAGTTTGCTAAATCCTCCCGAATTTTTTTCCTTAACTTATTATATGCTTCATTCCATCAAATAACAACTGACGAACTACTTTTCAGTATCGTCTTCAGGCAGTTTAAAAATAATTTCACCGTCATTGCTCAGGAAATATTCACTACGGGCGACTTTAGTAATATATTCCTTGCTGTTCAGCTGCTTAAGCTGTTCTTTAAGCGCAATTTCCTGATCCTTCAGTTTTTTAAGTTCAGCTGTCTTCTCCTGGTAGGCACCTTTCAGTTCTTTATTCTGATTCATCTGCACGAGCAGCAGAACTGAAAGAAAGAGCAGAATGGCCACCAGGAAACCACCGAACACCGTCAGACGCTTCCTGACTACCCGGCTCATTTTGACCTGCACTCTTTTATCGCGTGTATAGGCATTGTCAATTTGCTTTACTTTACGTGCCATGGCTCTGCCTCCTATTCCGGTGCAGATGAAATTTTTTCTTCTTTTTTCACTTCAAACATCTGCTTCGCATTATCTTTCGTCGCATGTTCAGATAATCCTGTCACTTCTACAGTGATAATACGCTGACCTAGTCTGATAACGAGTTCATCACCGACATTCACATCAGATGACGCCTTAGCAACATTACCGTTGATTGAAATACGACCCTGGTCACTGACTTCTTTCGCCAGCGTACGGCGCTTGATCAGCCGTGATACTTTTAAGTATTTATCGAGTCTCATGTTTTACCTCCTGTAAGGCTTCTTCTAGCGAAGCCCCTTCTTTTACTTTGTCATAGAGCGTCATAAAGAGGTCAGCAAACTGCTTTTCCATCTTCACTTCGCGCTTAACTTTACCTTCATTTCTCTTTTCCTGTTCCCATACCTGATTCAAGTCTTCGAGGTTATTGACGACAGTATCACCGAAGACATGAGGGTGACGTCGTATCATCTTATCTGTCACTACTGTCACCACTTCTCTGATATCGAACAGTTCCTCCCTTTTTGCCAGTGCTGCATGAAATACAACCTGCAGCAGAATATCCCCGAGTTCTTCGATCATATGATCGATGTCATCTTCATCGACCGCTTCCATAAATTCGAAACTTTCTTCGATGAGATAACGTCTGAGTGAGGCATGTGTCTGCTTCTGATCCCACGGGCAGCCATCCGGGCTGATAAGATGTGTCATTACACGATCCAGCTCTGACAACTCCCCGTAGAGACCTGCACCTTGAACGGCCGGAATAAAGAGACTTGTTAAATTCGATTCACTGAACTCATGGTCAAGCTCATGTAACGGTACTTCTGTAACGGCTGCATCCGCATTTCTCGCTGCCGTGATAATGCGAACCGGATGGTCTGCAGGATAATGTTCCAGCAGTGTAATTTTCAGGTCGCTTGCTACAATCTGATTGTAGACCTGGGTCACGATAAGCGCATTACGGATATTCAGCTGCCGTACATCAAATGCTGTAGCATCAAGCAGCTGGAAGCCATCATTCGGATCAGCTTTCGCCGCCGTAAACAGATCGTCAATGAAACTTTTGCCGCCTTTGATTTCTACTGCCGCATCAGCCTCCAGCAGGAGCTGGGTCGTAGATTCCGCCACCATCGGATGTCCCGGAACTGCATAGAGCACCCCCTCCTTCTCACTTGCTGCCAGGAGCGCCGCTACGATTTCCTGATAGACCGCCGGAAACTGGTCATGTTTCTTATATATATCATCAAAGGAATGCCACTCGACTTCCGGCAGTTCCTGAATGACAGGATGCTCCAATGTTCGCACATAGACTTTTTCGCCTGCTGTCAGCAGTTTATAAATACCATAGGGTAATTCATCAAGACCGTAATTACCGAGTCCGATGACTGTTATCTTATTCATGATTTTCCTCACTTCATCCACTTGATGACATGCTCACCCCAGGGCAGGAGCATCCATTCTTCAGCAGTAATTATTTTTAGTTTGATAAATGACGCGAGCACGATGATGACACCGATCATGACACCCAATGAAGACACCGCAAGCGCACTCCATCTGCCTGTATACGGCAGCAGCACGACAACTTGCAGCGCCGCCGTCATAATTGCAAGCGTCAGCAGCCAGCGGACGATAAAGGCACGGAGAACCAGCCTGTAACGTGCCGCTACTTTGCTGTACAGAATAAGGGTATACACGATAAGCCCGCTCACTGTAGCGATTGCTGCCCCTAGTATACCAAAATTTTCAATCAAGAGGACATTCAGAACAATCTTGATGATGAGTCCCGTCACAACACCGATGCCCTGCACATGATAATCTTCTGTGATCTGCAGCATCGCCGTAAACATGATGATAAGAGAAACAAAGATGACGGCGAGCATATAGACGGCAAGCGTCATCGCTTCAGTCTCGGTCTTGAAGAGAAATAGATTTAAAGGTTTAATCAGGTTAAGCAGACCAATACTTGCCGCGCTGCTGAAGACAATCGTGATCTTCAGCGCTGAACTTGCATAGTCATTCATCTCTTTAAAACGTCCGGCTTTTTTGCTTGCAGCCAGAAGAGGAATCAGAACGAGTGCAAAGGATGTCGTCACAATCAGGCCCATCTGAATCAGTGAGGCTCCTCGGTCATAGATTCCCTTCAGTTCACTGCTGGCCCTGAGACTATAACCTGCCTGCTTCAGCATGTTCAGTACGGTGAAACTATCGACAAGCTGCCAGAGTATCATGATCAGGTAGCTGAGCGCATAAAACAGAGACAGTAACAGAAACTGCCTCAGCTCCTTACTTTCAAGCTGGCCTGTCGCTTTGATACCTCGTTGCTTATATTTCAGGTAGCACCAGCCGCCGCTCAATCCTAGAAATGAACCGAAAATACTGATAGCTCCGCTCTCGTAGATTGACAGTCCTGTTGTAAATAAATAGATGGCAAACAGAATGACTGATACTCTCAGCACTTGATCGACCAGCTGTGAGATTGCAATCGTCCGCATATCACCGGCTCGCTGCAGCTCGCCGCGGGCAGTCGCGACAAAACTGAACGGTAAGAGCACAAGCAGCGACAATCTGAGCATCGGTGTCAGACCAGGGTCGCCCATCAGGTGTGCGACCCTGCTGCTGAACAGCAGAAGAATAAGCAGGATGAACAGACTACTGATACGTAGGAGACGATAGACTTTCTGGGCATATATATGATCAAACTGACTGATGACACTCGGTATTGCATTCAGACTGAGTACTGCGACGATAGCCACTACCGGATAGACCTGCTGATAAGCGTAGAGACCGGCGTCGCCTAGGACATTCTGATAAGGCACACGATAGATCGCACTAAGTATTTTAACAGACAGCATGGTCACTGTCAGGATAATGACAGAGTTGAAGACATTATTCTTCGCCATCGATGACCAGACTTCCCTGCATACTGTCAGTCAGCTGAACAAGCATCTGCAGCCAGTTGCCATGTTTTTTCAGAGACAAGGTCATCCGGTTGTCAGCTACGCCTACTTTCAGTTCACGTCCGAATGTCTCTGTGTCTTTAAAGAGCTGTTCACCATTCACTTTCGCAGTGGAAGCCTGTGATACAGTCAGTTCAATTTCTTTCGGCCGTTCTTTAATATGTGTGATACCGAATTGAAGCGCATTGACCTTGATCTTCACGATATTCAGCAGACGTTCGACTTCCACCGGATAATCACCGTAACGATCAGTCATCTCGTCCTGTACATCCATCAGTTCTTTCTCAGTCTGAATCTGTCTGAGTTTCTTATAGAATTCAATTTTTGCCTGTTCCTCCCGGATATATTCAGCAGGAATATAGGCATCCACCTGCAGATCGACTTCAATTTCCGGCCGTTCCTGGGGCGTCTCAATTCCCCGTTTTTCATTGACCGCCTGCTGCAGCATCTCTGTATAGAGATCATAGCCGACTGAGTCAATAAAACCATGCTGCTGACGGCCGAGCAGGTTCCCGGCCCCGCGGATATTAAGGTCACGCATCGCAATCTTGAAGCCTGAGCCCAGCTCCGTGAATTCCTTGATGGCCTGCAGCCGCTGCTCCGCTACTTCTGTCAGCACCTTGTTCGGCGCATGCAGAAAATAGGCATAACTGATCCGGTTGCTTCGGCCGACACGACCCCGCAGCTGATACAGCTGACTGAGACCGAACCGGTCCGCGTCTTCTATAATGAGCGTATTGGCATTTGGCACATCAACCCCGGTCTCGATGATCGTAGTCGTGACAAGGACATCATATTCACCGTTGATAAAGGCGAGCATCGTCTCTTCAAGTTCACGTTCAGACATCTGCCCGTGCGCCACACCAATACGTGCATCCGGCAGCATCATCTCCAGCTGCTCTGCTTTCTGGTAGATTGTCGCCACCCTGTTATAGAGATAGAATACCTGCCCATTACGTGCAAGTTCGCGCTCAAGTGCTTCTTTGATGAAATTATGCTGATATTCAAGTACATAAGTCTGTACCGGGAAACGGTTTTCCGGAGGCGTCTCGATTACAGAAAGATCACGTACACCAAGTAAACTCATATGCAGCGTTCTCGGTATCGGAGTTGCCGTAAGTGTCAGGACATCCACATTCGTTTTCAGTGCCTTGATTTTTTCTTTATGTGTAACACCGAAGCGCTGCTCTTCATCGACAATCAGGAGGCCGAGGTCTTTATAGATGACATCTTTACTCAGAAGTTTATGTGTACCGATGACGATATCCACAAAGCCTGACTTCAGGCCTTCTTTGGTCGCTTTGATCTCTTTCGCTGTTCTGAAGCGGCTCATCATCTGAATCTCAACCGCATAATCCTGCATCCGTTCAATAAATGTCTCGTAGTGCTGCTGCGCCAGGATAGTCGTCGGCACAAGAAAAGCGACCTGTTTACCGTCCATTACAGCTTTGAATGCAGCCCGTACAGCGACTTCCGTCTTACCATAACCCACATCGCCGCACAATAAACGGTCCATCGGCTTCGGTTTCTCCATGTCCTCCTTGATTTCTTCAAGTGAACGGACCTGATCGACAGTCGGTTCATAAGGGAAATCCATTTCAAACGTATCCTGCTCTTCTGTATCCGGTCCGAACTGATAGCCTACGATACGTTCACGCTCCTGATAGAGCTTCAGCAGTTCATCCGCGATATCATTGACACTCTGCTGAACGCGTGCCTTTGTTTTCTTCCATTCCGTACCGCCCATCTTATTGAGCTTCGGCTCTTTATCCTCAGCACCGACGAACTTCTGGACGTACGACATCTGGTCCACCGGCACAAAGAGCTGGTCAGTCCCTTTATACTGTATCTTGATATAATCCTTATGGATGTGATTGACCTCAAGTGTTTCAACGCCGAGATAACGGCCGACACCATGATGGATATGGACGACGTAGTCACCGATGTTCAGTTCCTGGTAGGATTTAATTTTTTCTGCATTCGACAATTTCTTCTGGTTGCGTCGCGGTTTCTCTTTTCGCAGTTTGAATAGTTCACGCTCAGTAATTACTGCAAGCTTCATATACGGCAGCTCAAATCCTTCAGACAGATCTCCGCTTGTAATCACTGCAATACCCGGCTCTGCTGTCCGGTCTACCGATACCGGCAGCTGCATATCCACGAGCATATCCTGAATCTTCTTTTTACGGGTCGGATTAGAAGCAAGCACTACCATCGTATAAGCCTGCTTTCTGAAGCGGTCAAATTCCGAGAACATCAGATCATACTGACCATAGAACTGCTGCACGGGTTTACATGAGAACTTAACAATCTCTTCAATTTTAACCGGCATCGTCGCTGTGAATAGTGTAAAGAATGTAGTTGTAAAGTGATTCAGCAGCTGATGAAATGCCTCTTCTTTAATGAATCGCTGACCGATAAAGCCACGTCCGCTCTCAATCAGGGACTGCTGGAATTCATCTATTTCTCGGGTGATGGTTTCCTCCGCTTCTTTAATGCGGTTGAATTCATCGACAACAATCAGGGCATCGGACTGAAGATAATCCACTATCGTTGTTTCTTCCGGATAAGCAAACTTGATGGCCCGTCTTAATACGTTATGATCAAGCAGCTCTGCGGAATGGGACATCAGATTGTCATAAGTTTCATGCAGGTCCTGCTGCGCTTCTTTCGATAATTTCTTCTTTGTTTCATCAAGTGCGGTCTTCAAGCCATCTCTGATGCTTTTAATCTGGTCGTCATTAAAGATAAACTCACTGGCTGCCGTTATTTCAGCCTTTTCAATGTTCTCTTCTGAACGCTGTGTATCCCCATCAAAATAACGGATGCTGTCGATCTCTGTATCAAAGAGTTCAATACGGACGGGTCTGCCAAGCATCGGAAAGATATCAATCAGACCCCCGCGAACTGAAAACTCACCTACAGTCGTCACTTGATTACGTCTCATATACCCCATATCAACTAGTTGCTGCTGCAGAGTCTCCAGCTCAATATCCTCTCCTACAACAAGTTGAATGACATGTGCCTGAAAGAGTTCTTTCGGACTGAGCAGTTTCTTAAGTCCATTGATAGGAACGATAAATAAACCCTTCCCATCATTCGACAGGCGAGTCAATGCACGAATTCTCTCACTCATAAGGTCTGGACTCTTCGTTGAGAATTCTTCTATCATAATATCCTGCACAGGATATTTATAAAGTTCTTCTGCGGGTACAAGCTGAGCCAGATCATTCTCCAGTCGCTCCGCCTGGTAAAGATTATTCGTGACAATCATCATCTGACGGTCCTGCGTTAAATATTGTTCCACCATCATGACTACTTTGGCAGAGGGATTAAGACCGGTAATAAGCAGATTCTTCTGTCCGAAGACCGCGGACAGCTCCTTGAATCTTTCATCCTGCTGAACGACATTTGAAATCAACGGCTTCAATTGACATCACCATTATACTGATTCATCACATTTTCAAAGCGCTCACCTGTCAGAAATGCCTCACAGGCTTCAATTGTACGCTCAATCACTCGGTCCATCGTGATCATCTCGTCATCTGAAAATTTATGCAGCACAAAATCCGGCACTTTCATCCGGCCAGGCGGCCTACCGATACCGATTCTGATTCGTTTGAACTCATCAGTCCCGAGATGCTGAATCAATGAGCGGATGCCATTGTGGCCACCGGCAGATCCTTTTGGTCTTAAGCGCAGGCGCCCAGGTGGCATATCCAGATCATCATAGAGAACTAGAATATCCTCTGTCTTCACCTTATAATAATCCAGCAGGGGACGGACTGCTTCACCTGAAGCATTCATATAGGTCATCGGCTCAATCAGCAGAACTTTCTCACCTTTGATGACAGAAACTGTATATAAACCGTTGAACTTCTGCTTATCCAGCTCAAGTTGATGTTTGTCACAGAAAGCATCAACGGCCATAAACCCGATATTATGTCGTGTGTTTTCATATTTACGCCCGATATTGCCGAGCCCGATAATACATTTCATAGAAACCTCCATTTTACAGTTCATTAATGCTATTATAACGATTTCACTTTATAAAAAAAACAGACAGCCTCAGCTGTCTGTTGAAATCTGAATGATTATTCAGCTTTTTCTTCAGAAGATTCTTCTTTGTCACTTTCTTCAGTAGTTTCACCCTCAGCTGCTTCTCCGCCTTCAGTCGCTTCGCCCTCAGCTGCTTCTTCAGATTCTTCAACTACTGTCGGTGGTACTACAGATGCCACTACTTCATCGTCTTCATTGTTGATTGTATAGTTTCTGTTGCTACGTAAATCGCTGACCATGAATGATTCACCGATATTAAGTTCAGTTACGTCTACTTCAATCGTTTCAGGGATTTCATCCGGTGTCGCTGTTACAGATAATGTGAATAATGGCTGCTGAACAACGCCGCCTTCTTCGGCACCTATCGCTTCACCAGTCAATGTCACAGTAACATCAACCGTTAATTCAGCTTTCATGTTGATTGCTAGGAAATCGATATGTGTCACCTGATGTTTAAGTGGATCTACCTGATAGTCAGATACCATCACTTTAGTTGAGCCTGATTCCAACGCAAGTTCAATTACGCCATTACGTCCCACTTCACGCATGACTTTAGTGAATTCTGCTGCATCAACATGTACTGCTGTGTTGTTTGCACCGTAGCCGTAAACGACTGCTGGGATTTTACCTATATTTCTTAATTGATTTAATTCTGAACGTGATGATTTACCTTGTCTTTCGACTGCCTGTAAATGAGTCATTTTATTTCCTGCCTTTCGTGTCCCTCGTGCAGAGGAACGCCCTACGCCTGCCCATCAGTTGTGATAACCTGCTTGCATAGCGTTTATTTTCTCTTATGCATAACTGATACCCGGATACGAAAAGCTTAAACATTTATTCTTAAATTAATCAAATAAAATACTGACGGATTCCTGTTCATAGATTCGGACAATCGCCTGAGCAAGTAATTCCGCTACTGATAACTGAACAATTTTAACAGGTCTGCCTTCCTGCGGTAAGTTGATTGAGTTTGTCACGACCAGCTCTTTGATCGCTGAATTTTCGATACGTTCAAACGCAGGTCCGGATAGCACTGGGTGTGTACAGCATGCATAGACTTCTTTAGCACCTTTATCAATAAGTGCCTGAGCAGCGATAGAGATTGTACCGGCAGTATCAATGATGTCATCAATAATAATCGCTGTCTTGCCATTGATATCGCCCACAATGTTCATTACTTCAGCAACGTTCGGCTTCGGACGACGTTTATCAATGATAGCGATCGGCGCTTTCAGGCGGTCAGCCATTTTGCGGGCTCTTGTTACACCACCGTGGTCAGGTGAAACGATAACCAGGCTTTCTAAATCAATATCCTTTTTATCCAGGAAGTAGTCAGAAAGAATTGGCTCGCCCATTAAATGGTCGATTGGAATGTCGAAGAATCCCTGGATCTGTGGAGCATGCAGATCAAGCGCGATGACACGGTCCGCACCTGCTTTTTCAAGTAAGTTCGCTACAAGTTTTGCTGTGATCGGTTCACGACTTCGTGCTTTACGGTCCTGTCGAGCATATCCATAGTAAGGCATTACAACGTTAATTGTTACCGCTGATGCACGTTTCAGCGCATCAATCATAATCAGCAGTTCCATTAAGTGATCGTTAACAGGATTCGATGTCGACTGGATGATGAATACATCACAACCGCGGATACTTTCCTCAATATTGATCTGAATTTCCCCATCGCTGAAACGTTTTACACTTGACTTCCCAAGCGGTAAACCTATATGTTTAGCGATTTCGTCTGCTAATGGTTGATTACTTTCCAGGGAAAAGATTTTTAATTTCGTGTCTTTGATTTCGGTATATAACATTTTTTTGCCTCCACAGCTTTTATTTTTTGTAGTATCCTTCTTTAGTCGTCTGGCGCGCTCTTCCTAAGGCGAGGCTTGCTTCTGGTACATCATCTGTAATTGTGGAACCCGCTGCCACAAACGACCCATCTCCTACTGTCACAGGTGCCACAAGGTTTGAATTGCAGCCGATAAATGCATCTTTACCGACCACTGTCTTATATTTGTTCTGCCCATCGTAGTTCACCGTGATAGAGCCGCAGCCAACATTCGTCCGTTCTCCGATTTCTGCATCTCCGATATAGCTTAAATGTGAAACTTTTGCTTCATCATGCAGTTTCGCTTTTTTCACTTCGACAAAGTTGCCGATTTTTACTTCGCGGCCTATGTCACTACCCGGGCGCAGCTGAGCGAATGGACCGATTGCTGCACATTCACCGACTACTGAATCCTTAACGACAGAATGCTTGATTTCAGCTCCATCACCAATTGTGCTGTCCGTGATTTCACTATGTGCCGTGATTATCACTTCATTCCCAATGACTGTTCGCCCTTTAAGCGAAACGCCCGGCTCAATCACTGTGTCCTGTCCAATCTGAACATCGCTTTCAATATAGGTCGTGTCCGGATCAATCATCGTCACGCCGTTCAGCATATGCTGAACATTGATGCGATGACGCATCAACTTGTCAGCAAGCGCTAGATTCACTCGATCATTGACGCCTAATGTCTCTTCAAAGTTTTCTGTTACGTATGCCTCTACTTTAGCATCATCGGCTTTCAAAAGCTGGATGACATCCGGCAGATAATACTCCTGTTGCGCATTTTCATTCTTTACAAGTGCCAGCTTTTCAAACAATGCTTCATTATCAAAGCAGAATGTGCCTGAGCTGACTTCATTGATGAATTTCTCTTTTAGGCTGGCATCTTTTTCTTCGACAATTTTGATGACATTTCCATGAGTGTCTCTGACGATACGACCATACCCGAACGGTTGATTCGTCTTAGCAGAAAGAATAGTCGCTTTTGCACCACTTTGCTCATGATGTGCGATAAGTCCCTCAATCGTTTCTTTAGAGATTAGAGGCGTATCCCCGCAGATGACAACTGTTGTCCCTGAATTTCCGGCTAAATGTTCTTTGGCCATTGACACAGCGTGGGCAGTTCCCAGCTGTTCTTCCTGCATGCTGAATTTTGATTCGTTGCCGAGGAGTCCTTTTACCTTTTCTGCTCCGTGTCCTACCACTGTAACGATTTCCGTCACACCTGCTTCTCGGATATTATCAAGAACGTGTTTAACCATCGGCTTGCCTGCAACGGGATGAAGTACTTTATAAAGTTTTGATTTCATTCGTGTCCCTTTACCTGCAGCAAGGATGATTGCTTGTCTAGTCATATTGAAAGCCTCCAAAATTTGCGTTATCTCTATTATAATTTAATAACTGTATGACTTTCAAGCACTTATCCAGATATAAAAAAGAGAGAGCTGCATGCTCTCTCCCCTATTTCTGCAGATCTTCTTCTACCGTCGTCATTGAGTCATCCTCTATCAGACCTTCTGCCTCTATACTGGTAGCGGCATCGGTATCTTCGTAAGTCTGTATATCATCATTAATCAATGGCTCTGGTGTTTCATCATAAACCTTCATGACGGCCTGCTGGATTTCCTGTCGCATTTCGCTGTTGATAGGGTGTGCAATATCACGGAATTCCCCATCTGGCGTACGTTTACTCGGCATCGCCACAAACATACCTGAATTCCCTTCGATCACCCGCAGATCGTGGATGACAAATACTTCATCCAGCGTGATAGAGACGAGTGCTTTCATACGGCCATCAGTGTCAATTTTTCTGAGTCGAACATCTGTTACTTTCACTTGAGCTGCCTCCTTCTCGCTTAACGGACTAGAGCTACAACCTCGATTTCAACTTTAACATCTTTCGGTAGACGGCTGACTTCCACACAACTGCGAGCGGGAAGATGCTCAGCAAAATAACTGCCATATACTTCATTAATTAAAGGAAAATCATTCATATCCTTAATAAAAATCGTAGTTTTGATAACAGAATCCAAGCTTGCTCCGCTGTCTGCCAGGACCAGCTGTAAGTTTTTAAGAACCTGATCAGTCTGAGCCTGGATATCTTCTCCTACGAGCACACCCTCTGCTGTAAGTGGAAGCTGCCCGCTTGTATAGACCATATTGTTAACAACCACTGCGTGACAATAGGGTCCGATTGCTGCCGCTACTTTTTTAGAAAAAATTGATTTCATCATTCTATTCTCCTCTATTTGAAATGATTCAGGCAGTTGCCTTTTTCTACTGTGAAAGACTGATTATACTCATCAACATCAGATAGTTTAACCAGTGAAGTGTAGTCCTCTATTAAGCGATTCTTTACTTCTTTAGATTCTACAAGTACAGATACCCCGGCGACCTTCGCTTTAAACTCGCTCATCAAATTCATGACGCCGTTAATAGAGCCCCCGGCACGCATGAAATCATCGACAATCAGGACATTCGCACCTTCTGGAAGCGTCCGTTTCGACAAGACCATCGTCTCTATTTTACGAGAAGAGCCCGAAACATAATTGATACTGACTGTAGAGCCTTCAGTGACCTTATTGTCCTTTCGAATCACCACAACAGGCAGGTTCATCGTATGCGCCACTGCGTTCGCAAGAGAAATTCCTTTTGTCGCGATGGTCACCACTGCATCTATTTCTTTATCCATATAGAGCGTGGCGATAAGTTCTCCCACCTGTCCGAGCAGTCGCGGGTTCCCTACCATGTCCGACATGAACAGATAACCGCCCGGCAGCAGCCGGTCGCTTTGCTCCAGCATATCAATCAGCTGGTCAATCAGAATTGCAGCTTCTTCCTTATACATCTTAGGCCGAAATGTGACACCACCGCTCGCTCCCGCAGTCGTCGTAATAATCCCTATCTTTTCTTTATCAAATGTCTCTTTGATGATCTGAATATCTTCACTGATGGATGACTTCGCCTGTCCGAACTTCTGCACAAAAAAGGTGAGTGGCACCAGTTCATTTGGATGACGTAATAAATAGCTCGTCATAAAGACGATTCTTTCACTCCGCTTAAACTTCATAATCAATCCTCATTTACGTATGTTTTAAATACAATATACCATAAACGTTCGGCTTTTCAAGTTTATCCTAACAATCTTACCATATAGACTTCCTTACAGCAGCCTTTCAGAGCATTGACAACGCTTTTAGCCTGCCTTTCCTTGCTGGCGAGGCCGTAGACAGTCGGACCGCTGCCACTCATAAGCGCTGCATCAACCCCTGCCTTCTGCATCGTTTCCTTCAGGGATTGAATCACTGGATGCATCTCAGTTGTCACTTTCTCAAGTGTATTACCTAAATTCTCAACCAGCATTTGATAGTCACCTGCTTCAAGCGCTTTTACGCATTGTTCAGTCTGGATATCTGCTTCCTTATCCTCTACTTTCAGTGCGCCGTAGACATCAGCTGTCGACACACTGATATCAGGTTTAGCGAGTATCACCCAGGCAGCAGGGGGTTTGGGCAGCATCTTCAGCTTTTCTCCGCGCCCCGTGCACAAAGCCGTTTTGCCATAAATGCAGAACGGGATATCTGACCCTATCTCAGCCGACAGTTCACTGAGCACTTCGAGTGAAAGGCCGAGTTCAAACAGACGATTCATCCCCCTGAATGTTGCTGCCGCATCACTTGAGCCTCCTGCAAGTCCTGCTGCAATCGGTATTGCTTTATCTAGTGTAATGGTTACGCCCTGTTCAATCCCGTAACGATCCATCATCAGTTTTGCAGCCTTATAGGCTAAGTTACGATGATCAGTCGGTACATAACGATGTTCAACTTTCAGTACAATCTTCTTATCTCTTCTCTTTTCCAACGTCAGGCGGTCATTCAGGTCGACAGTTGTCATGATCATTTCGACTTCATGATAACCATCCTCACGTTTGTATAGTGTATCCAACGTCAAGTTGATCTTGGCCGGTGCATTTTCGTAAATCATCCCTCGTCCTCACTTAAAAATTATTATTACAATTTTATCACATTTCACTATGCATGCGATATGGGACAAATAAAAAAAGCATATCCTCAGATATGCTTGACTCGTTAATATTATTGAACGAGGAATTCTTCCTGTTTTTCATTCACAAATGTAACTTGAACATTTTCTGTCAGCACGTCGGTATATGTATAAGACACGCGTTCAAAATTGTGCTGGCTCTGATCAAGCTCAACAATAAAAACTGATGGATAAGTTTCTTTCAAAACGCCGCGGCGTTCGATTAACTTCTTACGGCCTCCATTGGCTCTAAGTACAATACGATTTCCTAACTGACAATCAAGAATTTTTTTGATGTCTATTAATGTTTTTGGCATATTGACCCCACCTCGCTATGAGGAAAATTATATCATTTTTATAGTAATTAGTCAAATAAAATTTAAATTTTATCAACTGTTAGCGTACTTGTCAATATTTTTATATCATTAGCTGCTTAAAATCTGTGAGATGATTGGCTAACTCTGCAAACTCATCAAGCGACAGGCTTTCACCACGTCTGTTCGGTTGAATACCTGACTGGTCCAGCCAAGCGAGAATATCTTCTTTATGTTCTTTGCTATCTTTGAAGAGAGACATATAGTTGTTCAGTATCGTTTTACGACGCTGTACAAAGGCGCCACGAGTCAGTTTAAAAAACAGCTTTTCATCCGTTACATTTACGGCCGGTTCAGCTAACGTTGTCAACTTAACGACCAGAGAATCCACATTCGGTGGCGGCATAAAGACGCCTTTAGGAACAACCATCACCTTCTCGACAGTAGTATAGTACTGCACAGCGATTGACAGTGAACCGTAACTCTTCGTTGATGGCACTGCACTCAGTCTGTCCCCGACCTCTTTTTGCATCATAACGACATAACTTTTGATCGGCAGATGTTTTTCAAGCAGACCGAGAAGAATCGGTGTTGTAATGTAATAAGGCAGATTCGCTACGACGAGTATCTCTTCGCAATCATTCAGGTGAGTTTCAATAGCCGTTCTGACATCTGCCTTTAAAATATCTTCGTTGATGATCGTTACATTGTTATACGGACTCATTGTATCTTCAAGTACAGGCATGAGTCGCTGATCGATTTCAAATGCCAGTACTTTCTTAGCCCGTTTTGCCAGTTGTTCTGTCAGAGAACCCATGCCCGGACCAATCTCGATGACACCTGATTTCTCGGTAATACCACTTGCTGTGATGATATTATTGATGACATTGGTGTCAATCAGGAAGTTCTGACCCAGACTTTTCTTGAAAGAGAAACCATATTTCTCAAGCAGCATGTTCGTTCTGGCAGGTGTCGCAATCTCTTTATATTCCATATATGAACCTCACTTTATCGCGTTTTTGACATCTTCTTCTGTCACACCGAATGCATTTAGCCGGTGGAAGAGCTGTTTACCGTTGCAGTAGCCTATTTTAAGGACCCGGCAGACTTTCGTTCGTTTTTCTTTGGCACCCGGTCCGATGATCAGTCCGAGGTCAATCAGCAGCTGTTTACTGACTGTCTCTACATCACTGCTGAAAGGTGTGCTGACATTGACCAGTGCGTCTTCAATCGCTTGAAGAGGCGCATGCTCTATTCCTATTTTCCCCCTTTTACTCCGCGCGATGGAAGCATCGATAAAAGCCTGTTTCGCTGTGGGAACCCGTTTCTCAATGGTCGTTCTGATTTTATTGCCCGGGTAATCAGGGTCTGTCAGAATGATCACCCCTCTTTTTTCTGCTGCGTGCTCAATAGCCTGCAGCGTCGCCTCATTAATAGCTGACCCGTTCGTTTCGATGGTATCACAGTCTACTGCCTGTTTCACTCTGACAGTATCATCCTTACCTTCCACTATCACTATCTCATTAATTTTCATATTATCACCCGTCTCATTATAGCATAACAGGCAGAAATCCAATGACGGATTTCTGCCTGGTGCTTATATATGAAATAAACGTTCTGCATTTTGTGTTGTCGCTGCAGCCAGCTCCTCATAAGTAATACCACGCAGCTCGGCAATCTGTTCAGCGACAAACTTGACGTACGCGGGTTCATTACGTTTGCCACGATAAGGATGAGGAGTCAGATAAGGTGCATCTGTCTCAACAATCAGCTTATCAAGCGGTACATGTTTCGCCACTTCCTTCGGCTGCCTAGCGTTCTTGAAGGTAACAGGACCGCCTAAAGAAATGATGAAGTTCATCTTTAGGATTTTATCACATATTTCAGTGGATCCACTGAAACTGTGCATGACCCCGCCTACCTCAGCTGCATTCTCTTCTTTCAGAATATCAATTACATCCTGAGTGGCCTCACGGTTGTGGATGACAATCGGCTTTTTCAGTTCCTTCGCCAGAGCAATCTGACGCCGGAACACATCTTTTTGAACGTCTTTCGGTGATTTATCCCAGTGATAATCCAGACCCATCTCACCGATTGCCACAATCTTCGGATGAACTGCCAGTTCCTTGATCCAGTTATAGTAATCATCATTAAAATCAATCGCATCGACTGGATGCCAGCCGATAACCCCGTAGATGAAGTCATACTGATCAATCAACTCCATTGTCCGAGTGATTGTCTTCTCATCAAAGCCGATGACAATCATGCGGTTGATACCCGCTGCAAGCGCTCTGTCAATGACTTCCTGCAGGTCTTCATCGTACTGATCAGCATTCAAATGTACATGTGTATCGATCAACATCTTATCACTCCTATTTTACGATTGAGCCGTTAAGGATAGAGCTTGGGACGCTCACAAGTGTCAGCTGCCCTTCTTTCTCAGCCGATAATATCATACCTTCTGATCTTTCACCGCGTAGATTCACTGGTTTTAAGTTCGTCACAACGATGACTTTCTTGCCGATGATATCTTCCGGTTTATAATATTCAGCAATACCAGAAACAATCTGACGTTTCTCGCTGCCAAGGTCAACTTGAATCTTTAACAGTTTCTTCGCTTTTTTTACGTGATCTGCATCAATGATCGTTGCGACTTTCAGTTCCACTTCATTGAACGTATCAATAGTGATCTCTTCTTTTGAGGACACTGCTTCCGCTTCTTCTTGTGGTGGCTGCATCGTTTCTTTAATGAACGCCACTTCTTTCTCTGAATCAAGTCGCGGGAAGATAGGTGCCGGAGTCGCGGTCACTTTGATCGCACCTATCCCGCCATACTCTTCGATGCTTGAGAATTCCTGCAGCGTACTAGCATCAAGGTTCATCTGTTCAAAGATTTTGTATGGTGTCTGCGTCAGGAACGGACGTAACAGGACCGCAGCGAAGCGTATGTTTTCAAGCAGATGATACATCACGCTTTCAAGCAGCTCTTTCTGCGTCTCATCCTTCGCCAGTATCCACGGGGTCGTCTCATCAATGTATTTATTTGTACGGCTGATCAATTTCCATACTTCCTGCAGAGCGATAGAGAACTGCATCGCTTCCATCGCTTCGTCATACTTCACTTTCGTTTCAAGTGCCAGCGCTTCCAGTTCAGCATCTTTCTCATGCATCTGTCCTTTATAACCGGTCAGTTCACCTGCGAAATATTTATTGATCATTGCAATCGTCCGGTTAACGAGATTACCGAAATCATTGGCCAGATCGAAGTTTGTACGGTCGATAAACGCTTCCGGTGTGAAGACACCGTCAGAACCGAACGGCAGTTCACGCAGTAAGTAATAACGGACTGCATCCAGACCGTAGCGGTCAATCAGGATATGCGGATCAACGACATTCCCTTTTGATTTACTCATCTTGCCATCTTTCATCAGAATCCAGCCGTGCGCGAATATTTTTTTCGGCAGCGGCAGATCAAGTGCCATCAGTAGAACCGGCCAGATAATTGTATGGAAACGAACAATCTCTTTAGCCATCAGATGAACATCAGCCGGCCAGTATTTTTCGAACAGCGAATCGTCTTCACTTAAGTAACCAAGTGCTGAGATATAGTTCGTCAGCGCATCAATCCATACGTAGACAACATGCTTCGGATTAGAAGGCACTTTTATCCCCCAGTCAAATGAGGTACGTGAGACAGCCAGATCCTCGAGACCCGGCTTAATGAAGTTATTCAGCATTTCATTTTTACGTGAAACCGGCTGAATGAAATCTGGATGCTCATCATAATATTTCACAAGACGGTCAGCATACTTACTCAGCTTAAAGAAGTAACTTTCTTCTTTAACAAGTTCTACAGGATGTCCCGAATCCGGACTCTTACCGCCGACAATTTTATCACCTTCATACACCGGATCCACAAGCTGTGTCTCAGTATAATAGGTTTCATCTGGTACTGAATACCAGCCTTCATACTCTCCAAGATAGATGTCGCCTTGTTCCAGCAGACGTTCGAACACTTTTTCGACTACCTGCTGGTGACGTTGTTCAGTCGTGCGGATGAAGTCATCATTTGAAATCTCAAGCTTCTGCCACAACGCCTGAATATCTGCGATAATCTCATCGAGGTATTCAATCTCAGGTTTACCGGCTGCCTGCGCCTTTTCCTGTATTTTCTGGCCATGTTCATCAGTACCTGTCAGATATCTGACATCATAGCCCTGCAAGCGTTTATATCTTGCAATGGCATCCCCTGCAACTGTCGAATATGCATGTCCGATATGCAGCTTACCGCTCGGATAATAGATAGGGGTTGTCACATAAAAAGTGTTGTTTGACATCGTAGTCCTCCTTGAGTGTTTATGCTATTAAATATACCGAAAATATCCGGACAATACAATTCCTTTAAATGTAAATTCGACATTAATAAAATTTAAAATGGTCGTTTTTTTATTACCATTATGTTACAATGCATTATTTTACGTTTATTCCTATTGACATTGTATATTTATGGTAGTATATTCTAAATACGACAAATGTCGAAAAATAATAATTTATGTCGAATTAGCAAATAATGCTACAGGAGGAATATATATAATGAAATCTACAGGGATTGTAAGAAAAGTTGATGAGCTGGGCCGTGTGGTTATTCCAATCGAATTACGTCGTATTCTGGATATTGCAGAAAAAGATGCCCTTGAAATCTATACAGATGCTGATAAAATCATCCTG
Source organism: Macrococcus carouselicus (assembly GCF_004359515.1). Lineage (GTDB taxonomy): Bacteria > Bacillota > Bacilli > Staphylococcales > Staphylococcaceae > Macrococcus > Macrococcus carouselicus. The sequence continues at coordinate 6,294 of NZ_SCWD01000008.1, read as the reverse complement.
AAAAAATACAAACCAAGTATGACTTGTGCTGTAACGGGGGATGTTTCAGAAGATAACTACCTGCTTGCCGGTGGTAAACTGGTCCTTTCTAAAGAAGGCGCTGAACAGTTAATGAAAGAAATCAAAGAACGCGAGAAAAACGCGAAATAAAAAAACAGGCCCTTGCGCAGCATGCGCTGGGGCCTTAATTATGGATATGATAGCTGTCATAGACCTCTCTTTTTTTCATATTCCGATCTAGCGCCACCTGTTTAATAGCCTCTTTAGAGGAGAGTGCATTCTCTATATAATGTTCAACATGTTCATTCAATGAGAGCTGATGCCACCATTTCTCCTCTGCAGCTTCTTCATATTGTCCGTCGATGACAATGACAAACTCACCCTTTAACGGTATATCGTGTTCAAGCTGTTCCAGCAGCTCACTGACAGGTGCCGTGACGACCTGCTCAAATTTCTTTGTCAGTTCCCGTCCAAGGGCTACGCGGCGCTCTGAGTCCACTTTCTCGATCGTTAATAGTGTATCCTTCACCCGGTAAGGTGATTCGTACAGAATAATGGAGTGGGGTTCTTTCATCAGGACTTCCAGCTTATTGAATTTTTCACTGTCTTTTCGAGGCAGAAACCCCGTAAACAAAAATGAATAAGAGGATAGTCCGCTTGTCATCAGTGCGGTCAGTGCTGCATTAGGTCCTGGTACAGTCTCGACTCTGACACCCGCTTCTCTTACAGCGATGACAAGTTCATAGCCGGGGTCACTGATCAGCGGCAAGCCGGCATCAGACACAAGTGCGATATCGGCTCCTGTCTTCAGCATCTCGACCAGCTGTTCTGTCATCTTATCCTTATTATGCTCGTGATAACTCTTCATCGGTGTATTGATCTCATAATGATGAGTCAGCCTGCCTGTCACCCGTGTATCCTCGCAGGCAATAATATCCACTTCTTTCAGGATTCTGACCGCACGGAACGTGATGTCTTCCAGATTACCGATCGGTGTGCCGACTAAATATAATGTCATACTCTCACTCCTTTGATGAGTCGTTCTTTCTGTTTTCTCGTCAGCTGCTTGATTGCATATTCCCGCTGCATCGCTTCACGTTTTGTGGACAGTCTTTCCTCATAGATTCTTCTTACGGGCAGCCTGTTACGTGTATATTTAGCCCCTCTGCCTGTATTATGTACCGCGAGCCGCTTATCAAGATCAGTCGTATAACCCGTATAATAAGTGCCATCTGCACATTCAAGTATATAGATGAAGTGCTCAGCCATAATAAACCTTCTGCATGTCTGAACTATACGATCCGTCAACATTATAAATATAGAAAGGTGGCATCACTTTGCAATCCGGTTTTCCGCCTTTGGTTGCCTCTATCACGACGGTCACAGCGGCCGGCTTATCTGGTCTCGAGTAAATCTGCCAGATGACTTTCGGTTCAATTCCACCTTGCCTCATACTGATCAGGCAATCGACCAGACGATCGGCACGATGTACCATATAGAGCTTGCCCCCCTGCTTCAGCAGATGACGACTGGAGAGAATGCAGTCATCCAGTGTGCACAGCACTTCGTGTCTGGCAATCCGATGAGCCTCCTTCAGATGCTGAAAGTCCTGATTCTCTCTGAAATAAGGCGGATTACAGGTGACAATATCATACTGGCTGGGCAGGTATTCCTGGGACACTCTTTTAAGATCCATTTCTCGTACGTCGATGCGTGCATCCAGTCCATTATACGTGATTGACCTTTGAGCCATATCCACCAGCAGTGGCTGTATTTCTATCCCTTCAATCGGCACATCCACCTTGTGGCTCAGCACTAAAGGAATAACACCGTTTCCTGAACACAGATCCATGATTCGTCCCCTTCTAATGGGCTTCACAAAGTGTGCAAGTAATAGAGCATCGGTTGAAAACGCGAAGACCTCATCATTCTGAATGATGCTTAAATCTTCTTTGATCAGCTGATCCAGTCTTTCATTTGTCTTTAACATAACTTCCTCCAATAAAAAAAGGCATTGACTGCCCTTTTTAATCTGAATCCAGTAAGTTCAGGCAGAACATACAGTCCCCACCTCCGCGATGCTTGCCAAACAGCTCACCCCGGCAGATATGGAATCCTTCTGCATAAAGCATAGCAAGATTATCTTTACTCTGCAGCGATTTCATCTTCTTCGGTTCATTACGGGGTGACTGAATCATCCGCTGCAGGTTGTCACGTTCCAGTTTAAGCGCAACGTTCTCTTCAACCAGCTCAACCGTCTGCTGTTTAAGTGAAATGAAGCTTTGCTGCAGCAGTTTCATCTGCTGCTCCATCTCAACAATCTCGTTTAATAGTTCGTCCCTGTTCATTTAATTAGCTCCTTACATGATTTCATCAAGATGATACTCAATCGGATGCTCAATGCCCTGTACTTTGACCTGCATCGTCACATCAAGTATATTCAGCCCGATGACTTTACCCGGCCCTTCCGGCGTCTCGATCTTCTGTCCGACATCCGGCAGTTTTCTGCGCGTTTCCTCGTAATAGTCATTCTCATACTTCAGACAGCACATCAGTCGCCCGCATGCCCCTGATATTTTAGAAGGATTGAGCGACAGGTTCTGATCCTTAGCCATCTTAATAGATACAGGTTCAAAATCTCCTAAATAAGTGGCACAGCAAAGACTGCGTCCACAGGGTCCGATACCACCCAGAATCTTTGCCTCATCACGCACCCCGATCTGGCGAAGTTCAATTCTGGTCTTCAGTTCAAATGCCAGACTTTTGACCAGTTCACGGAAGTCAACACGTTCACTCGCTGTAAAATTAAAGATAATTTTCCCTTTATCAAGCGTATACTCAGCATTCACAAGTCCCATATCAAGTTTATGCTTTGCAATCAGCTCCTTGCATCTCACAAACGCTTTATCGGCATCGAACATATTATTTTCATATTTAATCAGATCTTCCTTTGTCGCCCGGTGCTTAATCATAGGAACAGGCTGTACAACCGCATCATCCGCTACTTCCCGGTTGCCGATTACGACACGGGCCAGTTCGCTTCCTCGTTTTGATTCCACGACCACATAATCACCCAGCACGTATTGCTCGTGATCCGGTACAAAATATTCCGTCCTATCTGCTACATGGTATTTAACACCAATAATTTCTGTCATCTATTTCACCCCTTTGCCATTTCAATTGCCACTTGTTCCATCACCAGCATCGGGCTGACATACTGCAGCAGCTTCTGTTTTGCCTGCTGGGTTGTATCTATCCAATGCGTCAGTGTCTGCAGTGAAAGCCGCTCACTTAACTGTTTTGTTTTAATCTCGTGTTCTGGATAACTCAACTGATTCTGACGCTCTATTTTGATATAGATCATATCCTGGAAATAAAGCTGCAGCATATCGAACATCAGCAGCTGATGCTCCCGTTCATTTGCTGTCTGAAGAAGCTCCACCAGCTGAATCAGTCCCATCTGGCTATCTTTTTGCATCAGTTCAACCCATTTTAACAGGGCGCTGCGCAGTTCTTCAAATTCCTTATCTTCAAGCCATTCTTCTGCTTCCTCAGAACTGAATGACAAAGCGGCAAGCGTTGCTGCTAGATCCGGATGAATACCCGCTTTCAGCATCTGGTCATAATGATTTTCTGAATGAATGACGATGTGCTGACAGCGGGAATGAATCGTCGGTAGAATGTCGCCTGCTTTTGTTGTCAGAAGAAGTGCGATTGTATTCGGTGGTGGCTCTTCCAGGAATTTCAGGATTGAGTTTTCACCTTGCACGGTCACTTTATCAAAGTCAACAATGACATAGACTTTGTAATCACCTTCTACGGGTTTCTGATTCATGCGGTGCAGAACATCTTCAATCATTTCTTTTTTTATTGTCTGCTCTTCTGACTCCAGCCAGTAAAAATCAGCAAAGTTATGACTGCGGATACGCGACTCACATTGCGCATCATCACAAAGAATGCGGACAGCAAAATCAAGTGCCTGCTGTTTGATATCATCTCGCAGCGTTCCTTCAAACAGATAAGCGTGTGACAGCTTTTCATTACTTGCCAATTTCTCCAGCTGATTAATCATAAGAACCTCCATATATATTGAAAAAGCTGCATCTCTGCAGCCACCTGTCTTCTATAGCACATTATAACACATCAGCTCAGTCTGTTGAGGATGACTTGATAAGCTGATTCAATAACCTGTTCAATAGGCTGCGAAGCATCTAGCGTAACAATTCGGTCATACTGAGCGGCCAGCAGATCGTATCCTTCGCAGACACGCTGATGAAAGGCCAGAGACTCCTTATCAAGGCGATTAGTCGTTCGGTCATTCTGCGAAATCCGGGATAATCCGACTTCCGGTGCTACTTTTAAGTACAGCGTCAAGTCAGGCATATGCGTCTCAACGGCAAACTGATTGATTGCCAGAATCTCCTCTGTTCCAATCCCTCTCGCATAACCCTGATAAGCAAGAGAACTGTCGATAAAACGATCACAGAGAACCAGTTTCCCCGCTGCAAGTGCCGGCAGGACTTTTTCGACTAGATGCTGACGCCTGCTTGCTGCAAAGAGCAAGGCTTCTGTACGCGGATCCATGTCGCTGTCATCAGCCAGCAGCAGTTCTCTGATGGCTTCACTGATGCGAATACCACCTGGCTCACGTGTTCTAATCAGGGGAACTGTCAGACGTTCAGCTACTGCCTGCATCACAGTCGATTTACCTGAACCCTCCGGTCCTTCAAATGTAATAAACAATGTCATACTATCCCTCATCTATTATATTAATATTTCCGTCTATTATACCATGAACATTTTCGAAAGTTTCAAGGACCTTGATGTGGCCAGCTGTCAGCACTTCACCTGGCAGCACATAGGGGATACCGGGCGGATAAGGGGTCAGCGCATGGTAAACCCTACAGCCTACTCCTTCCTTGAGTTGAACTGCCTTAAACTGCCCGGTGACCGGTTTATAAGAACCATCTGCCTGATTGAGAATAAGGGACTGAAACACTGAGGTTCGTTCAGGAACTGTAATCCGCTCTATTCTCTTGACTAATTCCTTAAAAGGATATGTATCGCCTGCATGCCAGAGCGGCAGCACGAGTAAAACACTATCATATGTAGAGAGCTCTACAAAAATCTGTTCACGCTCTATCAGTGCTTTAATCTCCTCACCTGTAAATCCTTGTTTCCTGATCACCAGTTTCAGCGGATCCCCGACTTCTATAACATCAAATGTCTGCTTGAGCCCTGCAATCAGTTCGCTGCGCTGCGAGAGAAACACAGCATCATGATAATGAAGATAGAAATCATGCGCCTGTTCCAGACTGGATAATATCAGATAAGACGGACTGGACGTCTGGAGCACTGATAAATAGTAATACACTTCTTCTACCAGTTTACTTTGCTTTTTCATATGGATGACAGAACCCATCGTCAGCGCAGGTAACGTCTTATGGTAGGACTGCACAATATAATCCCCAGCATACTTTATAGATGATGAAGGAAAAGAGTCAGTGATATCAAAATGCGCACCGTGCGCTTCGTCAACCAGCACTTCAATATCATGTGCATGAAACCATTCAATGGCTTCTTTAATATTGAATATCTCTCCAAAATAATTAGGATAGGTCAGTACAACCAAATCAATCTTTTTCAGCATGTTAATATGTAACTGATCAAAATCAATACCATCATACTGATTCGTTTTATCAGATACAGTCATAGGCAATATCACCGCCTCTGTTCCGGTCAGATCCAGTGCATTCAGCACTGATTTATGAACGTTCCGCATCATAGCGACTCGTTTAGTACTGAGCTTTTTATGCGCAAGAATAACAGATAATATACCTGTTGTTGTGCCATTCACTAAATAACGCGCTCGATAATCCGCATGTCTTGAAAGGATAAGTTCACTTTTCGCTATTACATCTTCAGCATGATGATAATCATCAAGTCCTGTAATTTCTGTCATATCATGCTCAACAGGTAAATGCAATGAACCTATTGTGTGACGATGATGGCCAGGTACATGCAAAGAAAGAGCTGCCGTATAGCCTTTCAGCTGATCCGTGATTTCTTTCATTCCACTCACTCCCTCAGCAATAAGTATAATTTAAATTCAGGCATAAAAAAAGAGACCTAACAGGTCTCGAGTGCGGCTCATCGCATCCATTTATAAATTGCCCGGCAACGTCCTACTCTCGCGGAACGTAAGTCCAACTACCATCGGCGCTAGAGAGCTTAACTTCTGTGTTCGGTATGGGAACAGGTGTGACCTCTCTGCCATCGTCACCAGACAGATTG
>NZ_SCWD01000007.1 GCF_004359515.1 Macrococcus carouselicus | reverse complement strand
ATTAAATCTAGACTGAACTGGATGAGCCCGGTAGGGTTCAGAGAGAAAACTCTAAGTTTGAAAACTGCATAAAAAAAGGAATGGATTTCTCCATTCCAAAAAAGTCTAACTTTCGGGGGTCACTTCAGCGTGCCTCTCTTTTAATTTTCTTCCATTAACTTAAGTGTGCCGAGTGCGCCTGAATATTCCCCGTTCTCAATGAAATAAGGTCTGAATCCGCGCAGAACTGTATATCTCATAACAACTTCCTTGAGCAGGTCATTACCGAGGAAAGATGACCCGATATAGACGACATATTCTGCGTTGAACTCACGGGCCGCATGGATGGAGACAGTTGTGACAGTCTCGCCGACAACGCCGACTGCAGCAGCTAATTTATCGGCATCTGAATAGGTTACATGATCTTTCGTATGAAGTACACGACCGAAGTTGGCTGCTGTCAGTTCACCGGGTATCGGCGTCTTATCTCCTTTATAGATATGTTTGACTTTGAGGTCGATATTATCTCTGTCCCCTTGTGCTGCCAGGGTCACCAGTCTTTCGAAATCTGTTTCACCGGTAAGAAGGTAACCGAGCCCTTGAATCATTCCGCCGCCTGCACCAGTCCCGCCGGCACGCTCCTGCTTATCTCGCTCTACATGATGAATCGATGTTCCTGTACCTACATTTGTAAAAATATAGTTTTCAAGTGGATGCTGATATTGCTTGAGGAATGTCTGAATCCCTTTGAAAGTGGCATCGAATTCGATACTTTGAAAAGCCTCCTGCGGAATGAGACTCTGCAGATAAGTGGCTTTGCCGCCTGTCAGTGCCACTTCCGCCTCAGGAAACTGTTTGAGCATCTCAGCGACCTCTTCAATCTCAGTTGATAAATATTTGGAGTAAAAACGCTGATTATTTTCTTCTTTTACCATCTTAACAAGTGTACCGCCGGCATCAATACCAAATTTCATGTTAGAACCTCTTCATCTTTTTGGTTATTATATTACAACTTGAAAGAGAAGTTGTAAAACAAGTTCACAATTTAAATTGCTGAAGTTCGACAGAAACGGGGTATAAATGAGTAAGATAATAAATATGGTGGAGGCTTAAGAGTATGGAATTTAAAGGATCGCAGATTGATATTGTGCAGTATAGCGCGGAATATAGAGAACAGCTGGAGGCATTCGAACTGGAGGAGCGACAGATGATTTATTCATCTCTGCCGGTTCAAGTGCTGGAAGAAGGGCTGATGGATCATAATAGACGGCCTTGCGTCGTTCTTAATAAAGAGGATAAGGTAGTCGGATTTTTTGTGCTGCATCAGTATTATCAGCATGAAGGATATGAGACGCCGATTAATGCGGTCTACGTCAGAAGCCTGTCGATTAATTCCAAATATCAGGGACATGGTTACGGGACAGAGATCATGATGAATATACCGGTATTCGTACAGCGTGTGTTCCCGGATTTTGAAGATTTATTTTTAGTGGTGGACGCAGAAAACCAGGCGGCATGGAATCTCTATGAACGTGCAGGTTTCCTTCATCTGGCTACTAATCCAGAAGGACCAATCGGCAAAGAACGTCTCTATTATCTCGATTTATCAGGCCAGTATGTCTCTAAATTACGCCTTATCAGACAGAATAATAAAATTCTGCTCGATAAAGACGGTGAAAATGTGGGTCACATCATGCTGGCTATCCAGAAGAATATTGCCCGCATCAGCGAGTTTACCCCTGCTGATGATGAAATACGTGAAAGTGCGCTGAGACAACTGGCGACCTTCGTTAGAAAGTATTATCCGGAAGTGGATCGTCTGCAGGTTGAGACAGACGAAGCTGAACCTTATCTGAACGGCAATTTTGTTCAGGTTGACCCGGCTGACCCGCGTCATCTTATCAAGTTGATCAAGTACTGACATTAAATATATACTGGTAAATTATTAATATTCTTGTTATGATTTAGGGTGAATAAAAATCGACTGCCTGATGTGAAAGGACGAATTAATAATGAAAATCAGTGAATATACTAAAGAAATGATGAATGAGCATTCTTTCATCGATATGGCGTATCTTTATTTAATGGAAAAAGGTAAGGATCAAGGCTTATACGACATCATCGATGAGTTCAAAAAAATCGGTGGTTATAAAGATGAAGAGATTGAAACACGTGTGGTCCAGTTCTATACAGACTTAAATACAGATGGTCGTTTTCTTTCTACAGGTGAGAATATCTGGGGACTCCGGGACTGGTACTCAGTAGATGATATCGAAGAAAAAATCGCACCGACTGTTCAGAAGTTCGAAGTTCTTGACGACGATGAGGATGACGCGAACATTGCACTTCTTGGTGAAGAAGAGGTGGACGATGAGCTTGATATCATCGTTGAAGGCGGGGACGATGAAGAGAACCTGGAAGACCCAGAGGACGAAGATGTTGAAGATGAGCTGGATCAAGCAGGTCTCGTTGTTGAAGAAGATGAGTTTGAAGAAGACGAAGAAGATTTTGAGGAAGATGAAGAAGAACTCTAATTTTTCATTTAGATGATTGACTTCTTAGTCGAAAATGATTATTATTTTACTTGGGCTCCTTTAACTAGGACAACGTATTAATATACGCTCCCTTTGCGCTTGCAAAAGGAGCGTTTTTTATTTTTAATTTCTGGGAGGTCATTATGACTAAATTTATATTTGTAACAGGTGGCGTCGTATCATCACTTGGTAAAGGGATTACTGCAGCAAGCTTAGGACGACTGCTTAAAAACCGTGGTCTTAACGTCACCATTCAGAAGTTCGATCCGTATCTGAACGTCGATCCGGGTACGATGAGTCCATATCAGCACGGTGAAGTGTTCGTAACGGATGATGGTGCAGAGACAGACCTCGACTTAGGTCACTATGAGCGGTTCATTGATATCAACTTAAATCAGTATTCCAACGTGACTGCAGGGAAAGTCTATTCACATGTGCTTAAAAAAGAACGTCGCGGCGACTATTTAGGGGGAACAGTACAAGTTATTCCTCATATTACAAATGAAATCAAAGCACGTTTACTTAAAGCGGGCGAAAGCACGCATGCGGATGTCGTTATCACTGAAATTGGCGGGACTACAGGGGATATCGAATCGTTACCTTTCCTTGAGTCAATCCGTCAGATCAAAAGCGATCTTGGCCGTGAGAACGTGATGTATATCCACTGTACGCTGCTGCCTTATATTAAAGCGGCGGGAGAAATGAAAACAAAACCGACTCAGCACAGTGTGAAAGAATTACGTGGTCTCGGTATTCAGCCTGATATGATTGTCGTGCGAACAGAATATGAGATGACACAGGACTTGCGTGATAAAATTGCCTTGTTCTGCGATATCGATAAAAACTCAGTGATTGAATGTCGTGATGCAGATACACTTTATCAGATTCCACTCGCACTGAAAGCGCAGAAGATGGATGACATCGTTGTGAAACGTTTAGGTTTACAGGCAGATGAAGAAGCGGAGCTGACTGAATGGACGCAGCTTCTTGACACTGTGCGCAATTTAGATGGCAAAACCAGAATTGCGCTTGTTGGTAAATACGTGGCGCTGCCGGATGCTTATCTGTCAGTTGTTGAAGCACTTAAACATGCAGGCTATCAGTTTGGCACGGATATTGAAATCAAATGGCTGAATTCAGAGCATCTGAATGTCTCTAACTTTAAAGAGGAATTAAAGGATGTGGATGGTATCCTGGTGCCGGGTGGCTTCGGCGAACGTGGTATTGAAGGTAAGATCCTTGCGACTCAATATGCACGTGAAAACAATATTCCATTCTTCGGTATCTGTTTAGGTATGCAGCTTGCAACGGTTGAATTCGCACGTAATGTAGTCGGTTTAAAAGATGCCCATTCATCTGAGCTTGATCCGAACACGCCTTACCCGGTTATCTCATTATTACCGGACCAGAAAGATGTCGTAGATTTAGGTGGAACGCTCCGTCTTGGTCTGTATCCTTGTCAATTAACTGAGGGTACGAAGGCCCATGCGGCTTATGGCTCGCCGCTAGTTGAAGAACGCCATCGCCATCGTTATGAATTCAACAATGAATTCCGTGGACATCTGGAAGAAAAAGGACTGGTTTTCTCAGGCACATCACCTGATGGCCGCTTGGTGGAAATCATCGAGATTCCTGACCATAAATGGTTTGTTGCCTGTCAGTTCCATCCGGAATTCCTGTCACGACCAACACGTCCGCAACCATTATTCAGAGATTTCATTGAAGCGACGATCAAATAATAGACAACGCCTCGTCATCTGACAAGGCGTTTCTTTTTTATTCTTCCTCGTCCAGCATTTCTTTGATGGTCGCAAAAAGGATGTAATAAATATAGTTCATCGCCATGACGTGAGGCGTGATAATGCGACTGAAGTCTTCTGTTGGTACAATGGCACGCGGAGTAGAAAGATCAATGAAGTTCATGCTGTCAATCCGTTCGTCTTTATTGCACACCAGAACATAATCGATGTCATTTTCTGCAAGATCAGTGATATATTCAATCACAGCCTCATCGTAATGGTCAGCCATGATGAGAACCCGGTCTGTTTTGTCGAGGACGGATTCTGTAATCATTCTTTCAGAATCCGGTAGCTTTTCATCACCTGCTGTAATGAACTCCTCAAAATATCTTAAATCACCGAATCCTTTGACATAGACCGTTCCCTGGCCGATAATCGCTTGCGACAGTAAGCGGGCCGCGATATCAATTTCAGTCTCCTGTGCATTGATCTTCTGAAAGATACCATTTAGCTGTGTGCCTAAAATCTTAATCATTATGATCCTTCCTTTTCATGCTTATTGACGTTCATATATAGTACAATCTTAGTATAAAAAGGAGGCCGAATACAACCATGCGGATTCTAGTTATAGATGATGAAGCCAATATCAGATTGCTTTTAACTGAAATATTCTCGTTGAATGGACATACAGTTGAAGAGGCTGAAAATGGTCTGATTGCTCTGAAGATGGTAAAGCGCGTTCATTACGACCTGATTATGATGGATAAAAGGATGCCTGTCATGAACGGAGAAGAGACGCTGGTGGAAATGAAGAAATGCACTGATACGCCCGTCTATGTAATATCAGCGTTTCAATCAGCTGACGAAGTGGAGAGATTATATCAGCTCGGTGCGTCAGGCGTTCTGACCAAACCCTTCGGCATGAGAGAGGTGTTACAGATTGCTGAAAAATTACAGTAGTTCTGCGTATTATTATACAAACGTCAGACGTCTTTGTTATACTGAAGACACAATAATTGTGCAATGCACATAAGGAGGATTTTTCCATGCCATTAGTTTCTATGAAAGAAATGTTAATTCAGGCTAAAGAAGGTGGTTATGCTGTAGGTCAGTATAACATCAACAATCTCGAGTTCACTCAAGCGATTTTAGGTGCAACTCAGGAAGAAAATGCACCGGTTATTTTAGGTGTTTCTGAAGGTGCAGGAAAATATATGGGTGGCTTCTATACAGTCGTGAAAATGGTTGAAGGTTTAATGAAAGACATGAATATCACTGTTCCTGTCGCTATTCATTTAGACCACGGTTCAAGCTTTGAAAAGTGTAAAGAAGCGATTGATGCTGGTTTCACTTCAGTGATGATCGATGCTTCACACCATTCATTTGAAGAGAACGTAGAAATCACTAAAAAAGTTGTAGACTATGCACATTCTAAAGGTGTATCAGTAGAAGCTGAACTGGGCCGCGTCGGTGGACAGGAAGATGATGTAGTTTCTGATGGCGTAGTATATGCTGATGCTAAAGAATGTCAGGAACTTGTCGAAAAAACAGGTATTGACTGCTTAGCGCCGGCACTCGGCTCGGTTCACGGTCCTTACAAAGGTGAGCCTAACTTAGGATTCAAAGAAATGGAAGAGATCGGTAAAGCGACTGGCTTACCATTAGTATTGCATGGTGGTACAGGCATTCCGACTAAAGATATTATGCATTCTATTTCTTTAGGTACTGCAAAAATCAATGTCAACACTGAAAATCAGATTGCATCTGCTAAAGCAGTGCGTGAAACATTAAACAATGATTCTGAAGTTTATGATCCACGTAAATATCTTGGACCTGCTCGTGAAGCCATCAAAGCGACTGTTCAAGGTAAAATCCGTGAATTCGGTACTTCTAATAAAGCTTAATGATACTACTTCCGAAAAGCACACTTCATTTATGAAGTGTGCTTTTCTTGACTTTGTAATGTATTTTAGATTATATTTAAAATCGCAAATCTTGTAATTTTAACTAAAAACCTAGAAATTTCTCGGGAAATGTACTGTTAAATATAGAATGGCTGAAAACGTGAAAAGGAGTACGAATATGTCAGAAGAGGTAATCAAGATACGAGGTGGCAAGCTGCTGAACGGTAGAGTCCAGATCAGTGGAGCAAAGAACAGTGCAGTTGCCCTTATTCCGGCCACATTAATGGCTGATGATGTTGTGAAACTGGACGGACTACCGGATATATCTGATGTCGTTACATTGATGAGTCTGCTTGGTGACTTGAATATTAAAACTGAGCTGAAAGGCGATACTTTGATCGTCGATTCATCAGAAGCAGTCAATCTGCCACTACCGAATCATAAAGTGCAGTCTCTGCGGGCCTCTTACTATATGATGGGTGCGATGCTGGCAAGATTCAAAAAATGTACAATCGGCTTACCAGGCGGATGTCCACTCGGCCCTCGTCCTATCGATCAGCATATTAAGGGCTTCGAAGCACTGGGTGCAACTGTGACAAGTGATGAAGGCGGTATGCATCTGCACGCAGAGAATTTGCGCGGGGCTAAAATCTTTATGGACGTCGTATCTGTCGGTGCAACGATCAATATTATGCTTGCAGCCTCTATGGCTGAAGGAAAAACCGTAATCGAAAACGCGGCAAAAGAGCCGGAAATCGTCGATGTTGCGACACTATTGAACAATATGGGTGCTAAAATCCGAGGTGCCGGCACAGATACGCTTAAAATCGAAGGTGTCGAAAAGCTTCATGGTACTACTCATACGATTATTCCTGATCGCATTGAAGCGGGTACATATATGTGTGCGGCAGCAACTATGGGCGAGGAGGTAGTGATTGAGAATATTATTCCTCTTCATATGGAGCCACTGACTGCTAAATTAAAAGAGATGGGTGTCGATATTGAAATCGGAGAAGACAATGCTGTGATTCGTCAATCAGATGATTTAAAACCTCTCAATATTACAACGAACGTCTACCCGGGCTTTGCAACAGACCTTCAGCAGCCATTTACTCCGTTACTTTTCATGGCGAATGCGGGTAGTACGGTCACTGACACCATTTATCCGGCACGTTTCAAGCATGTTGATGAACTGAAGCGCATGTCCGCTGATATCAGTGAGCAATCAGGCACTGCTTATATCAAACCATCGAAGTTGACCGGTGCGGAAGTTGCAGCGAGCGATTTGCGTGCAGGTGCCTGTCTTGTGATAGCAGGTCTCGCCGCTGAGGGTGTGACGACTGTTTATAACGTACGACATATCGACCGCGGCTATAGCGGTATCGTTGAGAAGTTAAAGGCGCTTGGGGCAGATATCTGGCGCGAACAGATATAATGGAAAGACACCTCAATCTGAGGTGTCTTTTATATATTTATTATATTTGATATATTTTTTATACTAATGTATAATAGCAGTAAGAGGTGAGGAATATGGAAATCTGTCCTTATTTAGAAGAGACATTTAAAATCCTCGGTAGAAGCTGGAACGGGTTATTGATCAATTATCTTTCTAGATGTGACAATCACAGTGCACATTTTTCTGATATAAAAAGAGATCTGAAATCTATAACACCGCGCGCCTTGAGCCTAAAGCTCGGCGAACTTGCGGACTGGGGATTAATCGAGAAAAAAATAGTGACAACGACACCACTGTCTATTGAATATGTCCTGACACCAAAAGGTTACGCGCTTAGTCAGGCAATGATACCCATTGAAGAATGGGCTCAGAACAATCTTGAACTGAATCACTGAAATCCTGCCTGGCAGGATTTTTTTTATGTTGAATTATTCTGATGTATATTTTTTAAGATAACGTGGCATAACGTTATGCTAAATGTGTTATACTATTTGTGAATATTAAGCAGACGGATAAAGGAGAATGAAAAATGGAACGTAGTTTATCGATGGAATTAGTTCGTGTTACAGAGGCGGCAGCTCTTCAAAGTGCTCGCTGGGTAGGTAAAGGATTGAAAAATGAGGCGGACGATGCGGCGACAACTGCGATGCGTACAGTATTTGATACCATTCCGATGGACGGCGTTGTTGTCATTGGTGAAGGTGAGATGGATGAGGCACCGATGCTTTATATCGGTGAGGAACTCGGGACTAAAGAAGGTCCTTCGATTGATATTGCAGTTGATCCCTTGGAAGGAACGACTCTTGTTGCTGAAGGTAGCTGGAATGCGATGACTGTCCTTGCAGTCGGTGACCGAGGGACATTACTCCATGCGCCTGACATGTATATGGAGAAAATTGCAGTCGGACCTGAATGTAAAGGCGTGGTTGATATTACGAAGAGCGTCAGCGAGAACCTGCATGCAGTCGCAAAAGCGAAGAACAAAGACATCACTGAAGTGACTGCCACACTTCTTAACCGTGAGCGTCATCAGGATATCATCAAAGAAATTCGGGAAACAGGTGCGCGTATCAAGTTAATCGAGCACGGTGACGTGGCAGGAGCAATTAACACGGCCTTCGATTTCACAGGCGTTGATATTCTCTTCGGTTCAGGCGGTGCGCCTGAAGGGGTTATTGCTGCTGTAGGCATTAAGGCACTCGGCGGTGATTTCCAGGGCATTCTGTTACCGGAAGATCAAGAGCAGGAAGAACGCTGTCGTAAGATGGGTATCGAACCGAATACGGTACTTCAGCTGGATGATATGGTCAAAGGAGATGATGCCATCTTCGCAGCGTCTGCTGTTACTGACGGTGAACTGATGAAAGGTGTTCAGTTCAAAGGGGGATTTGCAACGACGCATTCACTTGTTATGCGTGCTAAATCAGGAACTGTTCGTTTTGTCCAGGGTCGTCACAGTCTTGAGAAAAAGCCGGGCCTGACTATCGGGGATTCGGATAAAATTTAATAGTTAATCAGCATGCAGACGCATGCTGATTTTTCTTTTTGCCATGTAGTATGATAAACTATGTACGTTCATCGCAAGGCTTCCCCTTTTCCTCCTTAGTTTCAATCACTGAAATGAATAATAATTTAATAGAAGGTGTAATATGACTGACAAACAACGAACCAGTCCTCAGTATGAATCATTTGATGCGTTGTATAAAAGCAGTACGACAAAAGATCTGACAGCGCGCGCTAAAGAACTAGGGCTTGTGAATTACAGCAAACTGAATAAAAAAGAGCTTGTTCTTGCTATCATGGAAAAACAGATGGAGCAGGATGGCAATTATTATATGGAAGGCGTACTGGATGACATACAGCCAGACGGTTACGGCTTCTTAAGAACAGTCAACTATTCTAAAGGTGAGAAAGATATCTATATCTCCGCCAGTCAGATCCGTCGCTTTGAGATTAAACGCGGGGATAAAGTGACCGGTAAAGTACGCAGACCGAAAGAGAATGAAAAATATTATGGTCTGCTGCAGGTCGATTTCGTTAATGACCAGAATGCTGAGGAAGTGAAGAAGCGCCCTCACTTCCAGGCGCTGACACCGTTATATCCGGACCGCCGGATTAAACTTGAGACGACAAAAAATGCATACTCGACGCGTATTATGGATCTCGTGACACCGATCGGTTTCGGACAGCGCGGCATGATTGTTGCACCGCCGAAAGCAGGTAAGACCTCCTTATTAAAGGAGATAGCGAATGCAATCTGTACCAATCATCCTGAAGCGAAACTCTTTATTCTGCTTGTAGGTGAGCGACCGGAAGAGGTGACTGATCTGGAGCGTTCAGTTGAGCAGGCAGAAGTCGTACATTCAACATTCGATGAGCCACCTGAACATCATGTCAAAGTGGCGGAACTGCTACTTGAACGTGCGAAGCGTCTTGTTGAACTCGGTGAGGATGTCATTATATTGATGGATTCCATCACGCGGCTCGCTCGTGCCTATAACCTGGTCATCCCCCCGAGCGGACGTACGTTATCAGGCGGACTTGATCCAGCCAGTCTGCATAAACCAAAAGCTTTCTTCGGTGCAGCCCGTAACATTGAGGCAGGCGGCAGTCTCACGATTCTCGCAACTGCCCTTGTGGAAACAGGTTCACGTATGGATGATATGATCTACGAGGAATTCAAAGGTACAGGTAATATGGAACTGACGCTCGACCGCAGACTTGCCGAGAAACGTATCTATCCGGCCATTGATATTCGTCGGAGCTCAACGCGTAAAGAAGAACTCCTGCTGGATAAGACGGAACTCGATATGGTCTGGCAGCTGCGAAATCTGTTCACTGAAGCGCCTGACTTCACTGAACGTTTTTTAAGACGCCTGAAGCAAAGTGACAGTAATGCAGATTTCTTTGACCAGTTAAGCCAGCGAATGGCTGATAGCGCGAAGAGCGGCAGACCGATTATTTAAGGGTTGCATTCTGGAAGCAATCCCTATATAATATGTAAGTATTGACGTGTATAACACGAATAACTCTGTTCCGGATGGTTCAGGGCAAAGGAGCTGAAAATAATGAAACAAGGCATTCATCCTGAGTACCGCAAAGTAATCTTTTTAGATTCAACGACTGACTTTAAATTCTTAAGCGGTTCAACTCGTTCTTCAAATGAAACGATGACATGGGAAGACGGTAACGAATATCCAGTTATCCGTTTAGATATCTCTTCAGATTCACACCCATTCTACACTGGCCGTCAAAAATTCGCATCTGCGGATGGACGTGTTGAGCGTTTCAACAAAAAATTTGGTTTTAAATCAAGCAACGAATAATTGCTTCAAAGAGTTCCACATTCATCTGATGAATGATGGAACTTTTTTTATGGAATGATGGAGAATAATGAAGGATTCAGAGTTTCCGTCAATCCTTCTTGATACCCCACTCTCACCGTCTGCATTTTATGATATAATGAAGCGATTATGTATTAAAAAGGTGGCAAGATTTATGTATGAAAGTTACCCTGCTGGCTGGATTGAATGTATTGCAGGCAGTATGTTCAGCGGCAAGAGCGAAGAATTGATCAGACGGATCAGACGAGGCCTGTATGCGAAACAGAAAGTGGTCGTCTTTAAGCCGCAGATTGATAATCGTTATAGTAATAATGAAGTGGTCTCACATAATGGCTCGAAAGTAGAAGCGTTTAACGTCACAGATTCCTCGGAAATCCTTGAGCATGTCAGCAGTGACGTTAATATTGTAGCCATTGATGAAGTACAGTTTTTTGATAGCGGGGTCGTTCAAGTTGCGACAGAACTGGCTGGTCGTGGTCACCGGGTGATTGTCGCCGGGCTGGATATGGATTTCAAGGGCGTACCTTTTGAACCGGTTCCTGAACTCATGGCGATCAGTGAGCATGTGACAAAACTGCAGGCGGTCTGTGCAGTCTGCGGCTCACCGTCTTCTCGTACACAGAGGCTGATTGACGGTAAACCTGCCCGCATCGATGACCCGCTCATTCTGATCGGGGCGAATGAAAGTTATGAACCTAGATGTCGTGCACATCATATTGTCATTAAAAACGAGGAGGAATAATATGTTTGATCAATTAGAGATTGTAGAAGATCGTTACGAACAACTGAATGAACTGCTGAGTGATCCGGACGTAGTATCAGATCCTGATAAATTACGTCAGTACTCAAAAGAGCAGTCAGATCTATCTAAAACAGTGGAAGTATTCAGAAATTATAAATCGGTGAAACAGCAGCTGGAAGAAGCGCTTGAAATGATGAATGAGGCTGAGGATGCAGAAGAGGAAGCGATGATCAAAGAAGAGATTGCTGAACTGAAGCCTCAGATTCCGGTTCTTGAAGAAGAGATGAAATTTCTGCTGATACCTAAGGATCCGAACGATGACAAAAACGTTATCATGGAAATCCGTGGTGCTGCCGGGGGTGATGAAGCTGCGATTTTCGCAGGTGACTTGTTCCGTATGTACTCCAAATTCGCGGAGGAACAAGGCTGGAAGATTGATATTATGGAAGCAAGTGAAGCAGACCACGGCGGTTACAAAGAGATCATCTTCATGATCAACGGGAATGGTGCGTTCAGCAAACTGAAGTTTGAGAACGGCGCGCACCGTGTACAACGTATTCCGTCAACAGAAAGCGGCGGCCGTATTCATACATCTACAGCAACTGTCGCAGTGCTGCCTGAAGTGGAAGACGTTGAAATCGATATCAAACAGGAAGATCTAAGAATTGAGACTTATCGTTCAAGTGGTTCAGGTGGACAGCACGTCAATACTACTGACTCTGCTGTACGTATTACGCATATCCCGACAGGTATTGTCGCGACTTCTTCAGAAAAATCGCAGATCCAGAACCGTGAAAAAGCCCTTAAATTACTGAAAACACGTGTCTATGATATGATGCTGCAGGAAGAGCAGGCGAAATATGCAGAGCAGCGTAAATCAGCTGTCGGCTCAGGAGACCGTTCTGAACGTATCCGTACCTATAATTACCCACAGAACCGGGTGACAGACCATCGTATCGGTCTGACGATCCAGAAGCTTGATCAGATTGTAGAAGGCAGAGTCCTTGAAATCATCGAAGCCCTTACCGTCGCTGAACAGACTTCTAAACTTGAAGAGTTGAACGAAGGTGTTCTTTAAGCCGAGTGAACTGCTGCGGCCGGCCTGCCGACAGCTCCGTGACGCTCAGCTGCCTGAAAATGGAGCAGAGTGGCTGCTGATGGATCTGGCCGGTCTATCGAAGCTGGACATCATCTTGGACGAGTCATGTGTCACTGAAGAGATGAAGCTGCAGTATGAGAGAGCAGCCGCTCAGCTGGCAGCAGGGATGCCGCTTGCGCATATCACAGGGTTTCAGCTGTTCTATGACCGCAAGTTTATAGTGACACCTGCCGTCCTTGTCCCGCGTCCTGAGACGGAGGAACTAGTAGCTGCGGCTCTGGAACACGCTGGAGGCACTGCTGCTGATATTGGGACAGGATCCGGTTGTATCGCCATCACCCTGGCACTTGAATCTGATATGGAGGTCCTTGCAGTGGATATCAGCTCTGAGGCGCTCGCTGTTGCCAGACAGAACGCGCTGAATTTAAACGCTGATGTGAGATTTATAGAAGGTGACTTACTGGAACCGCTCAAATGTCAGAACTTGAAGCTGGACATGCTGATCTCCAATCCCCCTTATATTGCGGAACACGAGAAGAAACTGATGACAGCGAGCGTCCTCGACTATGATCCACATCTTGCGCTTTTTGCTGATGATGATGGCCTTGCTCTATATAAGCGTATGGTGCAGGATCTGCCTGCTGTCATGAATAAGACAGGTATCGTGCTGTTTGAAATCGGTCATGCTCAGGCAGAACCTTTGAGAGATTATATTACAGCGATGTATCCTGCGCTCACTATTCATATAGAAAAAGATATCAACCAGCTGGACCGTATTCTGTGGTTTAACTGGTGTCAATAAGTTATGCACAAAATGAAAAAGTTATCCACAATTTGTGCATAACTTTTTATTTTATACTAAACTAATGGTAATGGAGGGGATTTTGATATGAAAACATACGTTTGGGATGTGCGTAACTATGTGCATGACTTGTCCACATATCCACAGATGGAGGAAATCAAGACCGGTTTTAAGAAGAGTGAGCTGATTGCAATACCGACTGAGACTGTCTATGGGCTGGCGGCCAACGCGAAAAGTGAGGAAGCTGTCTCAAAAGTATATATCGCAAAAGGAAGACCTAGTGATAATCCGCTTATCGTCCACATTTATGATCAGCAGCAGCTGGACTTTGTGGAGGATATTCATCCTGCCGCGCAGGCGCTTATGGACCACTTCTGGCCGGGTCCGATTTCATTCATTCTGCCGCTTAAAAAAGAGAGTCTCGCACTGAAAGTGACGGCCGGGAAGGATACTGTAGCCGTCAGAATGCCATCGGACCCCGTGGCGCGCCAGCTGCTTGAAATTGTGGGTCTGCCGTTAGCTGCCCCGAGCGCTAATTTAAGCGGACGTCCCTCACCCACAAGTTATGAGCATGTCTACGAAGATCTGCATGACCGTATTTACGGCATCGTCCGCGGCGACGACAGTGAAATCGGTATTGAGAGCACAGTCCTTGATTGCTCAGGCTACCCTTTCAGAGTCGCACGTCCAGGTGCTGTCACGGAATCGATGCTGACTGAGATTGTGCCAGGCTGCATCACTGCAGCTGATTACTCGGACGAAGCAGCGCCTATTGCACCGGGGATGAAATATCGTCATTATGCACCGAAAAGTCCTGTGCAGCTGGTAGAAGGAGGCATCACTGCGCCGCTCGCAGTTGAATCGCATGTTGCAGTGGTAGGTCCAGAAACGATCCGTCATTTAATCACAGGTGGGGTATTCTATACACTGTGTGAGGATGAAAAGGATTTCGCAGGCGCTGCTGTCCATCTGTATGATGTCCTGAGAGCAATTGACCATAACGAAGCGGTCACCCACATTATTTTCAGTGGCTTTAAGCGTCAGGAAGAGACGGATGCTTTGATGAACCGGATTGATAAGGCATCCGCCGGAAAGTAGGAGAACGATGAAAATTATTTTTGTCTGTACAGGTAATACGTGCCGCAGCCCTGTGGCAGAAAGCATCGCAAAGAGTCAGATAGCGGCGCATGACTTTCAGTCAAGAGGTCTTTCTGCATTTACAGGTTCGCCAGTTTCTGCTTACTCAGCTGAACTGATCGAGAAGCATGACCTTCCTGCCGCGGGAAGCGCAGCACTTTTCACTGCCGAAGATATCGCAGCGGATCTGATTCTGACAATGTCCAGCAGCCATAAGGCATTTATACTTTCGGAATATCCGGAGGCGAATGTGTATACGCTGGCTGAATATGCGTCAGACAGCGGAATGGATATCGCTGATCCTTATGGTGGGAATTTAGCTGATTATGAACAGATGTTTACAGAAATAAGAAAACATATTGATAATTTGGCCGAAAAACTGAAACCATTCCAATAAATACTCGAGGAAAAAAACTAAATAAGCTATAATGAACGTATTCTGGTAAGGGAGGTCAGAGAATTGAAAGTGGCTATTGCGAGTGATCATGGTGGCTACCAGCATAAAGAGGCGGTTAAGAACCGTCTTGATGAGTTAGGCATCGAATACAAGGATTTCGGTACACATTCATTGGACTCTGTTGACTATCCAGACTACGCACGTCCTGTCAGTGAAGCAGTGACAGCCGGTGAATTTGATAGAGGCATTCTAATCTGCGGTACAGGTATCGGCATGTCAATTGCTGCCAATAAGGTAAAAGGCGTGCGCTGTGCACTTGTACATGATGTATTCACGGCGCAAGTGACCCGCCAGCATAATGATTCAAACGTTCTGGCGATGGGGCAGAGAGTCATTGGAGAGGGACTTGCCTTACTCATTGTCGAGACCTGGCTCAAAGGTGAGTTTGAAGGCGGTCGTCATCAGAATAGAATCGATAAAATCACGGTACTGGAAGATGCTTATGACAGACATTAGACAGCTGCTGGCTGAACTGACAGCCATTGACTTCTTTAAATCAGGAGAAATCTGTCTGATCGGCTGCTCGACGTCTGAAGTCATCGGTGAACGAATCGGCACGCATAGCTCCGATGAAGTCGGAGCGACGTTCTTTCGGGCATTCACAGAAGTTTCTGAAAAGACCGGCGTGAATTTTGTCTTTCAAGGCTGTGAACATATCAACCGCGCAATCACGCTTGAAAAAGCGCTTGCTGACAGACTGGGACTGCCGACTGTAACGGTCGTTCCCGTGAAGGAAGCGGGCGGCAGCATGAGTGCTTATGCATATCGTCACCTGTCTGAACCTGTTGTCGTGGAGCATATTCATGCTGACTGCGGCATTGATATTGGTCAGACATTAATCGGCATGCATATCAAGCACGTGCAGATTCCGGTGCGTGTCAGCACAAAAAAAGTGGGAGAGGCAGTGGTCACTATTGCCACACATCGTCCGAAACTGATTGGCGGGCCACGCGCACAGTACGAATAACGTTGAAGGGGGAATGGTCATGTCAATGATCAAAAAACAAGACGAACAGCTTTTTAGCGCAATGGAACAGGAAAGAGAAAGGCAGAACAGCAACATCGAACTGATTGCTTCAGAGAACTTCGTCTCTGAAGCGGTCATGGAGGCACAAGGTTCAGTTCTGACCAATAAATATGCTGAAGGATATCCAGGGAAACGTTATTACGGCGGCTGTGAATTCGTCGATATCGCTGAAGATCTGGCAAGAGACCGCGCTAAGGAGCTTTTCGGTGCTGAACATGCCAATGTACAGCCGCACTCCGGTTCTCAGGCTAATATGGCAGTTTACCGCGTCGCACTGGAAGCAGGGGATACAGTGCTTGGTATGGATTTATCACATGGCGGTCATTTGACTCATGGCTCCAAAGTGAACTTCAGTGGTATGGACTATAAATTCGTCGCATACGAAGTGGATAAAGAAACTGAAACAATTGATTATGATGAAGTCAGACGTCTGGCGCATGAACATCAGCCTGCACTGATTGTTGCGGGTGCTTCTTCGTATTCTCGTCAGATTGATTTTGCGAAGTTCAAGGAAATCGCCGACGAAATCGGTGCTAAACTGATGGTTGATATGGCCCATATCGCTGGACTTGTGGCAGTCGGTCTCCACCCGAACCCGGTGCCGCATGCAGATTTCGTGACGACAACGACGCATAAAACATTACGTGGCCCGCGGGGCGGTATGATTCTCTGTAAAGAGGAGTATGCAAAGGCAATCGATAAAGCTATCTTCCCGGGGATTCAGGGGGGGCCACTGATGCATGTCATCGCCGCTAAAGCAGTGGCATTCGGCGAAGCGCTGCAGCCTGAATTCAAGGAATACCAGGTGCAGGTGCTGAAGAACGCAGTCGTCTTGAGTGAAGCGCTGAAAGAAGAAGGTCTGCGCATTGTCTCTGACGGTACAGATAACCATGTGTTTGCAGTGGACGTCACGACGTTCGGCCTGACAGGGAAAATTGCTGAAAAAGCACTGGACGAAATCGGGATCACAACTAACAAGAATACGATTCCATTTGACGAGAACAGTCCATTTGTCACAAGCGGTATCCGTATCGGCACCCCGGCAGTCACAACGCGTGGTTTCAAGGAAGAAGAGATGAAGGAGATCGCCTCCATCATTGCAGACGTACTGCATAACCATGAAGATGAAGAAACTTTAAGCAAAGCAAAAGAGCGTGTCAGCACGCTCGTCTCAAAATTTCCCTTATATCAATAAGAAGTGAGGTGCACCGATGGGCAAAGTACATGTATTTGACCACCCATTGATTCAACATAAATTAAGCTATATCCGCGAAGAAAAGACAGGCACAAAGGAGTTTCGTGAACTTGTAGATGAGGTCAGCATGCTGATGGCATACGAAGTCACACGTGATCTTGAACTTCAGGATGTCGAAATTCAGACGCCTGTCACGAAGATGACTGCGAAACGTCTGGCAGGTAAGAAGATTGCCGTGGTACCTATTCTGCGTGCAGGACTCGGCATGACGGACGGAGTTCTGAAAATGATTCCGGCGGCACGTGTGGGTCATATCGGTCTGTACCGTGATCCCGAAACATTGCAGCCTGTGGAATATTTTGCGAAGTTACCGCAGGATATTGAAGAGCGTGATTTTATCGTTGTGGATCCGATGCTCGCAACAGGTGGATCTGCCATTGAAGCGATTCATTCCCTGAAGAAACGTGGCGCAACGAAGATTCGTTTTATGTGCCTGATTGCGGCGCCTGAAGGGGTAGAGCTTTTGAAGAAAGCACATCCTGATGTCGATATCTATATTGCTGCATTAGATGAAAAGCTGAATGATCACGGTTATATCGTACCAGGACTTGGCGATGCTGGTGACCGATTATTCGGTACAAAATAGAAAGAGGTAATGACATGAAGAAGATTATGACTGTATTCGGAACAAGGCCGGAAGCGATTAAAATGGCGCCGCTTGTCCTGCAACTGAAAAAAGAGGAAGGGCTGGAACCAATTGTCGTTGTGACAGCTCAGCATAGAGAAATGCTGGACCAGGTGCTGGAGATTTTTGATATCACGCCTGACTATGATCTGAATATCATGAAGGCAGGTCAGACACTGACAGAAGTGACGGGACGCGTGCTGGCAGGACTGGAAGGTGTCATTAAGGAAGCACAGCCTGACATGATTCTTGTTCATGGGGATACGACCACGACATTTGCGGGTGGACTCGCTGCGTTCTATAACGAAGTAGCGATCGGGCATGTTGAAGCGGGTCTCCGTACATTCAATAAATACTCCCCGTTCCCGGAAGAGATGAACAGACAGATGACAGGTGTTCTTGCTGATCTGCATTTCGCGCCGACAGATGATGCTGCAGAAAATCTGCGCCGGGAAAACAAACCAGAAGATGCGATTGTAGTGACAGGTAACACTGCCATTGATGCACTCGCGACAACTGTTCAGGATGATTATCATAGTGAAATCATTGATGAATATGCCGACAAGAAAATCATTCTGCTGACAGCACACCGTCGTGAAAATATCGGTGAACCGATGCACAATATCTTTAAAGCAGTACGTCGCATCATCGATGAACATGAAGATGTGACGGTGGTCTATCCGATGCATAAAAATCCAAAAGTCCGCGAAATCGCTGGTCTATACCTGGCTGATCATGACCGTATCAAGCTGATTGAGCCGCTTGATGTCATCGATTTCCATAACTTTGCTGCAAGAAGTCATTTTATTCTGACTGACTCAGGCGGGGTTCAGGAAGAAGCACCATCGCTCGGCAAACCTGTTATTGTATTACGCGATACAACAGAGCGTCCTGAAGGGGTCAAGGCAGGTACATTGAAGCTCGCAGGAACTGAAGAGGAAGACATCTACCGTCTGACAAAACAGCTTCTGACAGATGAATCAATTTATAATGCAATGTCTCAGGCAAGCAATCCTTATGGTGATGGACATACTTCTGAAAGAATATGCGCGCATATAAAACATTATTTTGGGTTGACAGAGGAAAAACCGGCGGCTTTTAAGGTTACCCATTAGATAAAAGGAGCAGAAAGAAAAAGGCGGAAGAAATAGAGTAAGTTGTGTCTGAATTGTGTCCATTTTGTTAAAGTTTATTTTTTGACTTTCTGACATGCCATTGACACTCATTTAGGGCTATATTATCATAAACCTTGGAATGAAACGGTTTTCATTGCACTTGAAGGAGACATGCTTTAATGTCAAGTTTCAGAGCCTTTTTTAAGTATTACCTGCAGTATTTTCTTTATCTCATCCTCATACTTCTTGTCATCTACTTATTCACGAGAAGTAGCTTTGCATCAGGGTTAATCATCGGTACGCTTGCTTCGGCAATCAGTACTTTTGTATGGCATCACTACCTGGACCGCGCGATCAACAGTGAATCGCTATACATCTCGAGCGGCATGGGAATACGCTTCTTAATTGCAGCGATGGCCTGTCTCTTCTGGGTTAGATTTCCTGAAGCAATCAGCATCTATGGTATCGCGCTAGGCCTCACTTTAACGTATGTCATGATTGTCATACATACATTCAACAGCTTGAAACAATAATAAATAATAGGAAGAGGTGAAGAAATGGAACACGGATCACCACTCTATGTCTGGAACTTTATGAGTCATGATATCATCTTTAACTTAAGCTCAATTATGATGCTTGTGGTTACAGCCGCTATTGTGCTCCTTATTGCGATACTCTGTACACGCAATTTAAGTCACAGACCATCAGGTGCCCAAAACTTTATTGAATGGATCTTCGACTTCACACGCGGCATCATCAACAGTAATATGGACTGGGGCAGAGGGGCTCGCTTTCACTTTTTAGCTGTCACTTTACTGCTGTTCATTTTTGTTGCCAACATGCTGGGTCTTCCGTTTTCAATTGTGTCCGGTCATACTTTATGGTGGAAATCACCGACAGCTGATGCGACTGTTACACTGACGCTTTCAACACTGATGGTATTACTTACACATTACTACGGAATCAAAATGCGCGGAGCAGGCAATTACTTCAAGAGTTTCGCACAGCCAGTATGGTTTATGGTCCCATTCAAGATTATTGAAGAATTTTCTTCAACATTAACACTTGGTCTGCGTCTTTACGGTAACATCTTTGCTGGTGAAGTTTTACTTGGATTACTCGCAGGTATCGGTGGCGCCGGTATGCTCGGCTGGTTCGGTGCGGCAATTCCCCTTATCATCTGGCAAGGTTTCTCAATTTTCGTCGGTTCAATCCAGGCTTACATCTTTGTAATGTTATCAATGGTTTACATGTCACATAAAGTGTCTGAAGACCATTAATATAAAAAATAAAAAAACAATTATATTTCTTTAGGAGGAAATTATTAATGAATTTATTAGCAGCAGCAATCGCAATCGGTTTAGCAGCACTTGGCGCAGGTATCGGTAACGGTCTTATTGTTTCTCGTACAGTTGAAGGGGTTGCGCGTCAACCTGAAGCACGTGGTCCATTAATGACTATCATGTTCATCGGTGTAGGTTTAGTCGAAGCCCTTCCTATCATCGCAGTAGTAGTAGCGTTCATGGTAATGAACCGTTAATTATAACTAATAACTCGTTAAGGCGAAGTCTTTATGATTTCGCCATTCATTTATGACTTTAACTGTGGCGAAAGGAGCGTTAATATTGAATTTCTTTATTTTAGGAGCAACTGAACGTGCTGGCGGCGTTGAATGGGGAACTGTCTTCGCAACACTTCTGACATTCATCATTTTACTCGCACTGTTACGCAAATTCGCATGGGGTCCGCTGAAAAATATCATGGATGAGCGTCAGCAGGCGATTAATTCTGATATCGACAACGCAGCGGCTCAGAACGAAGAAGCAAGACGTTATGCTGAAGAAAATAGAGCTTTACTTACACGTACCCAGGGAGAAGTACAATCAATCCTTGAAAATGCAAAAGTACAGGCGAAACGTGAACATGAAGAAATTCTTCATGCAGCGAACACAAGAGCTAACAAATTAGTAGAAGATGCACAAGCTGAAATCGAGAACGAAAAGAAACGTGCCATTGCTGATATCAATGACCGCGTAGCTGAGCTTTCAGTTCTCATCGCATCGAAAGTCATCAACAAAGAAATCAACGAACAGGATCAGAAACAACTTGTGAGTCAGTATATTCAAGAGGCAGGCGATAAATAATGGTTATCGCAAAGAAATATGCTGGAAGTTTATTTGAAGTAAGTCATGAACAGGGCGTTGAAGAGAGTGTCAAAGCTGATCTTGCTACACTGAAAACAGTTGTAGCAGCTGATCAGTCGTTCCACTTATTCGCTGAGGATCCGCAAGTATCCAAAGAGTCACGCATTGAATTCGTTGAGAAGACATTCAAAGGTGTCGATCAACCGCTTATGAACTTACTTAAAATTCTTGCTGACCGAAAACATTTGGAGCTCATCCCAGCAATCGCTGCAGAATATGAGACTTTTTACAACGAAGCAAACGAGCAGCAGTATATGAAAGTCGAATCGGTCTACGCGCTCTCTGAAGAAGAGATCAACGATATCGGTAAAGCTTTCATCAAACGGACAGGATACAAGAGATTATTGATTGAGAATATCATTAACAAGGACTTGATTGGTGGCATCAGAACGACAATCGGTACAACGGTTTATGATGGTTCAGTTCAGAATAATCTTAAAGAAATAGCAAAAGCAGTTCAACAACAATAATCATTAAGGAGTGACATAGATGGCCATCAAAGCTGAAGAAATCAGTGCACTGTTAAAGTCTCAGATTGCAAACTACGAATCGGGCGTGACAGTTACAGATGTCGGTACAGTAATTCAGGTCGGTGACGGTATCGCATTAGTTCACGGCCTTAACAATGTTATGGCAGGGGAACTTGTTGAATTCCATAACGGCGTGTTAGGTCTTGCACAGAACTTAGAGGAAAACAACGTAGGTATCGTTATTTTAGGCCCTTATACAGATATTAAAGAAGGGGACGAAGTCAAACGCACGGGACGCATCATGTCAGTACCTGTCGGCGAGGAACTCATCGGACGTGTCGTTGATCCACTTGGACAACCTATCGATGGTAAAGGTCCGCTTAATACAACTAAAACGCGACCTATCGAGTCTCCAGCAACGGGCGTTATGGATCGTAAATCAGTAGACGAGCCTCTGCAGACAGGTATCAAAGCAATCGATGCCCTTGTACCGATCGGACGTGGTCAGCGTGAGTTAATCATCGGAGACCGCCAGACTGGTAAGACAACCGTCGCAATCGATACAATTCTCAACCAGAAGAACGAAGACATGATCTGTGTGTACGTCGCTATCGGGCAGAAAGAATCTACTGTCCGTACAGCAGTTGAAACACTGCGTCAGCACGGCGCTTTAGATTATACAATCGTCGTTTCTGCGTCAGCATCACAACCTGCGCCACTTCTTTATCTTGCGCCTTACTCAGGTGTGGCAATGGCAGAAGAATTCATGTTCAACGGCAAGCACGTACTGATTGTCTATGATGATTTAACAAAGCAGGCAGCTGCTTACCGTGAATTATCCTTATTATTACGTCGTCCGCCAGGTCGTGAAGCTTATCCAGGGGATGTCTTCTACTTACATAGTCGTTTACTTGAGCGCGCAGCTAAATTAAACGATGAGTTAGGTGGCGGTTCTATCACAGCTCTTCCATTCGTTGAAACTCAGGCGGGGGATATCTCAGCTTACGTTCCGACAAACGTTATCTCAATTACTGATGGTCAGATTTTCTTACAATCAGATTTATTCTTCTCAGGTGTTCGTCCTGCAATCAACGCTGGTCTTTCTGTATCACGTGTAGGGGGTTCAGCACAGATCAAAGCGATGAAAAAAGTAGCAGGTACATTACGTCTTGACTTAGCATCATACCGTGAGTTGGAGTCATTCGCGCAGTTCGGATCTGACTTAGACCCTGCAACTAAAGCGAAACTTGAACGTGGTAAACGTACAGTTGAAGTATTGAAACAGGATCAGAATAAACCATTAACAGTTGATAAACAGGTTGTTATCCTTTACGCACTGACGAAAGGCCACCTTGATGATATTCCGGTTGAAGATATCACTCGATTTGAAGATGAATTCCTTGGCTGGGTCGGTAACAATGCCCCTCATTTATATCAGGAAATTCGCGAGACAAAAGCATTACCTGCAGATGAAAAATTCGTCGAAGCGATCAATGCTTTCAAAAAAATCTTCAATCCTTCAGTCTAGAGCAGAATGATATTCAGTAAATAAGGTGGTGACAAAATGGGTTCACTTAGAGAGATAAAGACACGGATTACTTCGACACAGAAAACGAGTCAGATCACGAAGGCCATGCACATGGTATCGAACTCTAAACTCCGACGTGCTGAAGAAAACGCGAAAAGCTTTTATCCATATATGGATAAAATGCAGGAGACCATCTCAGCAATAGGCGGTAATGACAGTTCGCACCCGATGCTCGTCAAACGACCGGTACAGAAAACAGGTTATCTGGTTGTAACGAGTGATAAAGGGCTTGCCGGTCCTTACAATGCAAGTGTACTGAAAAGTGTGACGCAGATCATTAAAGACCGTCATAACAACGATGCGAGCCAATATGGCATTCTGGTCATCGGCCGAGTGGGTCGTGACTTTCTGAAGGCTCGTGGCTATAATATTATTGATGAAATGGTGGGATTACCTGAACAGCCGTCTTTCAAAGCAATCAATGCACTGACGAAGAGTGCAGTCGATCGCTTTGAAAAAGGTGAATTCGATGAACTCTATCTTCATTTCAGTCACTTTGTCAGTGTGCTGGAGCAGGAAGTACAGGAACGTCGTATTTTACCTGTCAGTCAAGTTGATATCGGCGACAGCGCAGGTGCTACAGCAATGTATGAGTTCGAACCAGATAAAGATGCGATTCTTGAAGTCATTCTTCCTCAATACGCAGAGAGTCTGATTTACGGTGCATTACTTGATGCAAAAGCAAGTGAGCATGCTGCTCGTATGACGGCAATGAAAAATGCGACGGATAATGCGAAAGAATTAATCGACGACTTATCATTACAATATAACCGTGCGCGTCAAGCTGCAATCACGCAGCAGATCACTGAGATTGTCGGCGGCGCAGCAGCACTCGAATAAATATAGGGAGGAATAATAATGGCAGTAGGTCACGTAATTCAGGTTATGGGTCCGGTTATTGACGTTAAGTTTGAACACGGTCAATTACCAGAACTTAACAATGCCTTAACTTTAGATATTCATCGTGAAATTGGCGTTTCAAAGTTAACTCTTGAAGTTGCCCTTCATTTAGGTGATGATGCAGTTCGTACCATTGCAATGAGCTCTACAGACGGAGTTCAGCGTGGTGCTGAAGTTACAGATACAGGATCACCAATCACAGTTCCAGTCGGAGATGTGACACTAGGACGTGTATTCAACGTTCTGGGTGAAAAAATCGATTTAGACGAGGAATTACCAGCAGGTATCCGTCGTGATCCGATTCACCGTCTTGCGCCTAAATTTGAGGAGTTATCAACTAAAGTTGAAATTCTTGAAACAGGTATTAAAGTAGTTGACTTATTAGCACCTTACATCAAAGGTGGAAAAATTGGTCTCTTTGGTGGTGCCGGTGTAGGTAAAACCGTCTTAATTCAGGAATTAATCAATAACATCGCTCAGGAACACGGCGGTATCTCTGTATTCGCCGGTGTAGGTGAGCGCACTCGTGAAGGAAACGACTTATATCATGAGATGAGTGATTCAGGCGTTATTAAGAAAACAGCGATGGTCTTCGGTCAGATGAATGAACCGCCTGGTGCGCGTATGCGTGTTGCATTATCCGGTTTAACGATGGCGGAATACTTCCGTGATGAACAAGGTCAGGACGTACTGTTATTCATCGATAACATCTTCCGTTTCACTCAGGCAGGTTCGGAGGTATCAGCGTTACTTGGTCGTATGCCTTCTGCCGTTGGTTACCAGCCGACACTTGCAACTGAGATGGGTCAGTTACAGGAGCGTATCACTTCAACTAACGTAGGATCAGTTACTTCCATTCAGGCAGTATTCGTACCAGCCGATGACTATACTGACCCGGCGCCAGCGACAGCTTTCGCTCACTTAGATGCAACGACAAACTTAGAACGTAAGTTAACAGAGATGGGTATCTACCCAGCCGTAGATCCACTTGCTTCAACTTCGCGTGCTTTAACACCTGCTGTTGTAGGTGAAGAACACTATGCGGTCGCTCGTCAGGTACAGGCTACACTTCAGAAATATCGTGAGTTACAGGATATCATCGCTATCCTCGGTATGGATGAATTATCTGATGACGATAAAAAGACGGTAAACCGTGCACGTCGTATTCAGTTCTTCTTATCACAGAACTTCCACGTAGCAGAACAGTTCACAGGTCAGAAAGGTTCATATGTTCCTGTTCAACAGACTGTGCAGGACTTCAAAGCGATTCTTGAAGGTAAATATGATCATATCCCGGAAGATGCATTCCGTTTAGTCGGTGGCATCGAAGCAGTTCTTGAACAAGCTAAAGGCATGGGTGTACAAGTCTAATTTAGGAGGAATGAAATATGAACACGTTAGCGTTAAATATTGTTACTCCTAATGGTTCAGTTTATTCTACTGAGCAGGCTGAACTCGTTGTCTTACAGACTGAAGGCGGAGAGATGGGGATCATGGCAGGCCATATTCCGACTGTTGCGCCTCTGAAAATCGGAGCTGTACGTGTCACGATTGATAAAAAGGTTGAATATATCGCTGTGACAGAGGGCTTCGCAGAAATTAACGGCTCAAGTGTTGCTGTTCTCGTTCAAGCTGCAGAAGAATCAGATGCAATCAATGTAGAGCGCGCGCAGCAATCATTGCGCCGTGCACAGGAACGTCTCGAGCAGGATAAAAAAGAAAACATTGATCATCATCGTGCTGAACGTGCACTCCATCGTGCGATCAACCGATTGGATGTAGCCAAATATCGTTAAAAATATAAAAGACTTAGTCTCGACTAAGTCTTTTTTTAATTCAGGAGGTCAAAAGTGGACATAGGGATTTATGCAATAATCCATATACTGCTGCATGTTGTCTGTACATGTATCAGTTTCTGGGCACTTAAATCATTGCGGACAGACCAGTGGTTTAAAGCGAATCAGATAAAACAGATTCAAGTACTGCTCATACTGCTGAGCTTCGCATTAGGAAAATTAATGAGTGATTTTATCATGGATATAGTTTATTTTTCTCAGCAGATGGTATGGATATAGGTCGAGAGAAATCAATTTAGTTTACTGTTTCACAACAAATTTTGTTATAGTATATAATGAAGTAGAGTGCTGGAGGAAAGATTATGGATATGATATTAGTCAAAGGTGGCAACCGTTTAACTGGAACTGTCAGAATAGAAGGCGCAAAAAATGCAGTTCTGCCTATTTTAACAGCGTCCATATTAGCATCAGAAGGAGTCAGTACATTTCATAATGTACCTCAATTGTCCGATGTGGATACAATCAGTCATGTGTTGACGGGATTGAACGTCAGCGTGAACTCACTGGCTGACAATACATATGAAATAGATGCAACAGGTGATCTGGAATCAACTGCGAGCTATGAATACGTCAGCAAAATGCGTGCCAGTGTTCTGGTGATGGGTCCATTACTTGCGAGACTAGGTCATGCGCGTGTAGCACTGCCTGGTGGCTGTGCTATTGGTTCAAGACCGATTGAGCAGCACTTAAAAGGTCTGACGGCTCTAGGTGCTGTCATCGAACAGGAAAATGGTTACTTAGTCGGCAATGTGAATGGTCGCTTGAAAGGAACCCATATCCATCTTGATTTCCCTAGTGTTGGTGCAACTCAGAACATCGTCATGGCAGCGACACTTGCTGACGGCACTACTATTATTGAGAACGTGGCAAGAGAACCTGAAATTGTCGATATGGTCGACTATTTAAATGCGATGGGTGCACAGATTACAGGTGCCGGTACAGATACCATTACAATTGAAGGTGTTCCTACGTTAAAAGGTGCAGCACACACTATCGTAGCAGACCGCATTGAAGCGGGGACGTTCATGGTCGCTGCTGCTATTACAAGAGGAGATGTGTTGATTGAAGGTGCGCGTAAAGAGCATCTCTCATCTCTTATCTCTAAAATGACAGAAATGGGTGTGACTATTAACGAAGAGAAAAGTGGTCTTCGTGTTATAGTAGACGGTCCTCTGAGAGGTGTAGAGGTCAAGACGATGCCACATCCAGGATTCCCGACAGATATGCAGGCGCAGATGACTGCTCTTATGATGACCGCTGACTCAGAAAGCAGAATGACTGAAACTGTCTTTGAAAATCGCTTCATGCATATCGATGAATTTATGAAGATGAACGGTAATGTACGAGTGAACGATCGCACGGCTTATATCCGTAAAGACGACCTTCACGGAGCCGCAGTGAAATCTACGGATTTACGGGCCGCTGCAGCGCTCATACTTGCAGGACTGGTGGCTGAAGGTTATACACGTGTGACTGAACTGAACCATCTGGACCGCGGTTATGTGAATTTCCATGGCAAATTAAAAAATCTTGGTGCTGATATTGAGCGCACTGAGGAAAAAGAAGTAGTAGAAGCGAGGTAGAGGGTATGGCCGATTATTTAGGGACAGAAATCGTACATAGAAAAGTCCCATTACTTTTTACGATACTGATTGTACTGGCATTAGCTGGATTGTTATTTATTGTGGGCATGATGCTGGGATATGGTGTATTACATTCACCGCTCGATGTCTTTAAACCGAGCACGTGGACA
Source organism: Macrococcus carouselicus (assembly GCF_004359515.1). Lineage (GTDB taxonomy): Bacteria > Bacillota > Bacilli > Staphylococcales > Staphylococcaceae > Macrococcus > Macrococcus carouselicus. The sequence goes on along the minus strand of NZ_SCWD01000007.1, from coordinate 31,394 downwards.
CATGTATTTGAGCTGACTGGAGGGAAATAGATGGAGACGTTATTATCATTTGATGAAGTCAAGAAAATCATTCCGCATCGCTACCCGTTTCTGCTGATTGATCGTGTCGTCGAACTTGAAGAAGGTAAGCGCTGTGTCGGTATTAAACAGGTCAGCGGCAACGAACCCTTTTTTCAGGGTCACTTTCCTGATTACGCAGTGATGCCCGGTGTTCTTATAGTGGAAGCACTCGCACAGGTTGGTGCAGTGGCAATGCTGAATATGGAGGACAATAAAGGAAAAATTGCATTATTTGCTGGTATTGATAAATGCCGTTTCAAGAAACAGGTAACGCCTGGCGATACATTGAAACTAGAAGTTGAGATTTCTAAAATCAAGGGTCCGATTGGAAAAGGAACAGCTACAGCAACAGTTGACGGAGCAATCGCCTGCAGCTGTGAAATCACCTTTGCCCTGACAGATGCAAAAGAAGAATAGGTAGAGATATATAAAGAGGAGCTGTAATCGATCATCGATTACAGCTCCTTATTTAATCAGTTAATTCTTCTCTCTTAAAATTGGTTTTGACACCATCATGCGATTGAAGGCGGCAATCAGTTCTTCTCCTTCAAATTTATCATCCACCAGCTGTTCAAGCAGCTGTTCTGCATAAGCTTGTCTCGGCGTATAAATATGACATTCAAAAATGACCGAGATTTTATCGTTTAATTCTTTGATATTGGTGATGGTTGCTTCAAAAAGGGCCGGATCATTTGAAGCACGTGTAATAACAACACGGGTATCAAGCACTTTGCCTGTTTTCATGTATGCTTCCATCGTTTCTTTATGGATACTGTCTATCAGAATCTCCAGCAACCAGCCTGTCCCGCTATTCTCCTTATTGATAATGACACCGTCAAGTAAAGTATATTCATGTGTTGTCTCATTTTCTACAATCTGAAATCTGAGTGCTTTAAATGTCTTCATGGAAACATCCCCCTTTCTTTCATTATATCTGGATAAAGTGATGAATTCAAAAAGTTGCTGATTTTCCTGAAAACCTACAAAATAACCACAGTTTCTGACCAAATGGAAGAAGTTTATCAGAAACTGCAATGGAATAACTGCAGAATATTAAAATCGGTCATTTTTCAATTTCTGATCAACAGGTTATAGTGAAAACAGAAAGGAGGTGACATATGATCAATAAAGTCGTGCTCGTGGGTCGCCTGGCAAATGTGCCCAAAACCAACCATTCCTTAAATAAAAACAGCGTTCAATGTGTTACATTTCCTCTCGCTATTGAGAGAGGCTATAAACCTCGTGATGAGAACGCTCAGACAGTTGATTTCCTCCACTGTAAAGCATTCAATAAGACAGCTGCTAATATCCTGCAGTATTGCCGTAAAGGTTCGACCGTCTGTGTAACAGGGCAGATTCATAGCAACCGTTACCAGAAACCTGGTGAAGATAAGCCGCAGTATTTCACTGAGATCATTATTGAGAGCATCAAGTTCCTGCCGAATTTCGGTGCAATCAAGACGGGAGATGTTCTGCCTCAGACGCCGGATGAAATCTGGAATGAGTTATCGGATGCCGAAAAGACACACGCTATCATGCTTACTAAAGAGACACTTGTCAAGCAGATGATTGCTGAACAGAATACGGCGCCTATCGTAACTGAGCCTGTAAAAGTGATTGCAGATGATGAAAGTCACCAGCTGCTGCAGACGCTTGATGAAATCTCCACTAGAGATTCATCAGATGAAGTTTCTGAAGAAGCTGCTGTTGTTTCTTAGAATGCCTTCTTTACTCACACCCCACTCGCCTCTTCAAACGTGCTGTCTGAAGAGGTTTTTTAATTTGATATATTGTTGTAATCATTACGTAATTTAATAACGTTACTTATCACGTAGCTGTAACCTAAGATATTATGATTCGTGCTAAAGTATTATCAAGAATAAATTAAGACGGGGGCAGCACAGAAATGAATAGATTAGCAATCATCGTCAGTGGTGTCATTTTGTCTGGCATAGTGGCAACAACGAATGCTGAAGCAAAAATGCAAAATTTGCAGATGGATGAATCGGTTTGGTCAATAACAGATAAATATGATAGAACAATTGAAAATATAGAAAAAATGAGTGCGGAGAATACTGCCCTCATTACGCCGGATCCTAAACTGGAAGTACTCGTTAATGGCAAGTATAAAGTGATTAAAGGAGATACGGTATCTGAAGTCGCGAAAAAGTGTGACGTATCAGTTAGACAGATTCATCATCTAAATAATATCTCGCGCGAACAGCAGTTAACTGCAGGACAAACACTTCAGATCAATGAGATACAATCAGGAAATTAACGCATGTGAAGTTAATTTCTTTTTTTATACATCAAAGAAGAGAATATTGTAAATATTAGTGTAATGTAATGTGAATGTAATATTATAAAGTATCTTTTATATGTCTGTAACCTTTGAAATATTATATTCTGTTATATTAGATTTAATCACTATAGACTTTTCACTACACAGGAGGAAATGGATTAATGAAAAAGGCACTCGCGGTAACAACAGCAGTAGCAGCAGCAGGTTCTTTCGCAGCAACAGCGGACGCAGCAGAATATACGGTAAATTCAGGAGATACACTCTGGAACATCTCTCAGCAATATGGTACGTCGGTTGCCAGCATCAAAGCAGAGAACGGCTTGTCATCAGATCTTATCTTCCCTAAACAAGTATTAAAAGTGAATGAAAAAGCAGCTCCATCTAAAGGCCCTGCTCAGACAACAGTTTATAATATCGTAGCAGGTGACACTTTAGGGCAGATTGCCGCAAAATTTAATGTTACAGTGGCGCAGCTTAAAGCATGGAATAATCTTTCATCAGATTTAATCATCGCAGGGAAGACACTATACGTGTCTGGTCCGTCAGCATCTGTACAACAGCCGGCAGTCCACTACAATACACCTGTCCAGCAGGCGCCCGTACAAAAAACAGCACCCGTAAAAACATATCAGGCTCCTGTCCAGCAGGCGCCCGTACAAAAAGCAGCACCCGTAAAAACATATCAGGCTCCTGTCCAGCAGCAGACATATCAGGCCCCTAAAGCAGCTACAACTCAGACAGCAGCCACTCATACGGGCGGCGCGAACTGGGCAGCTTTAGCAGCATGTGAATCAGGCGGCAATCCAAGCATTGTGGATGCATCAGGTACTTACCACGGTTTATACCAGTTCGATGCACAGACTTGGCGCTCAGTAGGGGGCAGTGGAGTGGCCTCTCAAGCTTCAGCAGCAGAACAGACAATGCGTGCAAAGATTCTTTACAGCCAGCGTGGCAGTCAGCCGTGGCCAGTATGTGGCGCTCGTCTCTAATACTCTCTTTTTTATCAAAGACTATCTGCGGATAGTCTTTTTTCTTTGCATTCACTTATAGAGTTCGGTATGCTTTAATTAATCGAATATCTATTACTGCTAGGGGTGCCTATTAGGCTGAGATGACGTTGTCAAACCCTTTACCTGATCTAGATAATGCTAGCGTAGGAAAGCGGTCATCCTTCAGGACCTTTTCTCTGCAGAAATAGGTTTTTTTTGATACAAAAAAGGAGGAAATATGATGTTTACAGATGAATTACAGCGTGAGGCAGCACCTATTATTGAAGCGATTTACCAGGATGACTTCATTCAGGGAGTCATCCGTGGTGATATTGATAAGAAGGCAATCCGCCACTACTTAAAGGCCGACCATCTCTATTTAAATGAGTTTGCCAAAATATACAGTCTGCTTATCGCCAAACTTAACGATAAGGATGATATCCGTTTTCTGCTCGAACAGATTGATTTCGTCATCAATGGGGAAGTGACAGCACATTATACGATGGCTGATTACGTCGGTGAAAACTATCAGGATATTATTGCAGGTGGCGAGTGGTATCCGGCAAGTGATCATTATATCAAGCACATGTATTACAATGCTTATAAATATGATGATGCAAGCTTTACAATCTGTGCTATGGCTCCGTGCCCCTATGTCTATCAGCAGCTGGCGCTTAAAATCAAGGATAATCATGATTTAACGGGTAATCCTCTGAAGGACTGGGTCGATTTCTATACGGTCAATATGGACGAACTGATGAATCGTCTGAATCACTGGGTCAATCGATTTGCGGAAACGACGACTGATGAAAACAGAGAAATTTTACGTCGCAATTTCCTTGAGAGCTGCGTGCATGAACGACGATTCTTTGAGATGTCCTACCGCCAGGAGGCGTGGGGGATAGAGGTAATGCATGCTTAAGACAGCTCTATCGATTGCAGGTACAGATCCAACAGGCGGCGCCGGCACTATTGCTGATGTCAAAGTTTTTCAGTCAAGAGGCGTTTACGGTATGAGTGCCGTAACGAGTATTGTCGCACAGAACACGCGCGGCGTGCAGGAAGTATTCAATCAGCCTGTCCATGTCATTGAAGCGCAGCTGAACAGCATATACGGTGATATTGTACCGGATGCTGTTAAGACAGGTATGCTCGCTTCCAGTGAAGTGATGGATGTTATCAGACCTTTTATCGAGAAGCATCGGATTCCTTATGTCATCGATCCTGTGATGGTTGCGAAGAGTGGCGATGATCTGCTGGACGACGCAGGGAAAAATGCAGTTCGTTATAAACTGCTGGATTTAGCGACAGTTGCGACCCCTAACTTACCGGAGTTGGAACGTATTCTGAATATGACGATCCAGTCAAGAAGTGCTATCGACCGCGCAGGACACATCTTCCTGAATGAAATCGGCAGTCAGTCCGTCATCGTCAAAGGCGGCCATATGGAAGGAGATGCGATTGATTATCTCTTCACGGAAGATGGCTGCACTGAGCTGCCGGCGACAAGGATTGCGACGCATCACACGCACGGCACGGGCTGTACATTCAGTGCAGTCATTACAGCGGAACTTGCAAAAGGACGTTCGATAGAAGATAGTGTCAGAACGGCGAAAGCCTATATTACAAGCGCCATTAAAAATAATCCGGCTCTCGGCCATGGCAATGGGCCGGTCAATCATTTCAGCTATCGGGAGGAAGAGCATGCGAATCAATCAGTTAAGAGAGGATAATCCCCTCATCATCTGTCTGACAAATGATGTCGTCAAAAATTTCACAGCAAACGGTCTGCTGGCATTAGGGGCAAGTCCTGCAATGGCGACAGAGGTGGAGGAGCTTGAAGATTTCATTCAACATGCAGGTGCAGTGCTGATCAATATCGGTTCCCTGACGAAAGAAATCATGCCTTCCATGGAGAAAGCGGTGGAAGCGGCTAATAAGCATCATGTTCCTGTCGTACTCGATCCTGTCGCATGCAGTGCCACTGCATTCAGAAAAGAATTCTGCCTTAAACTGATCGACCATTATGACATCAGTGTCATCCGGGGTAACGCATCAGAAGTAAAGGGCCTGATTGAAGATGCGTCGATGAAAGGAACCGACAGTGACTTATCACTTGATCCGGTGACAATTGCGAAGAAAGCGGGGACTCAGTTCGGCATGGCAGTCATTGTAACAGGCAAAGAAGACGGTATCTATGTGGACGGAGAGACGAGAAGACTGCTCAATGGGACTGAAATGCTGACTAAAGTGACAGGCGGCGGATGTTTATTAGGCGCAATTGTAAGTGCTTTTATATATAATAAGGTGAAACCGACGTTGTCAGATCTAGTCGAAGCTGTAGCATACTACAATGTTTCAGCTGAACGGGCTGAGGCGCTGGCCAAAGGTACTTTGCCGGGTCATTTTCAGATTAACCTGCTGGATATGCTGAATTCTACAGGAGAAAGTGATATTGCAGAGAATATGCGAGTGGAAGAAGTGGATTAATATGAAATTTAGACGTGACATGCTGCAGCTTTATTTTATCTGCGGCACAAATAATATTGCGGATGGCAAGCTTGAGGAGGTACTTGAAGCAGCGCTGAAAGCAGGAATCACTATGTTTCAGTTCAGAGAGAAAGGGCCGGGCGCATTAACAGGTGGAGAAAAAAAACAGCTGGCGCTCAAGCTTAAATCATTATGCAGTCAGTACCATGTTCCGTTCATTATTAATGATGACTGGGAACTCGCACTGGCTGTGGATGCAGATGGTATCCATCTCGGACAGGATGACGAGAAGATTGAAACCATTATTGAGAAGCTGACAGGGAAAATCATCGGTTTATCGGTAGGTAACTTCGAGGAATATGACCAATCTGACCTGACATACGTGGATTATATTGGGGTGGGCCCTATTTACGAGACAAGTTCTAAGAGCGATGCAAAGAAGCCGGGTGGTATAGAGCTTATCCGCAAAATGAGACTTTACGATAAAGAGATTCCTATCGTCGCGATCGGCGGTATCACCAGCCGTAATTGTGAGATGATCATTAAAGCAGGCGCTGATGGTATCTCGACAATCTCTTCAATCGCCGCCAGCCGAAACATTGAACAAGATGTGAAGAATTATCTGGAATACTACAATTAACAAGAGGATAAATGTTTAATCAGGTCATAAAATGTGTTAAAATAACCTCTATGTGAAGAATACTATGAGGTGAAGAAATGAAGAAAAAGGCTTTAATGCCATTATTGTTCGGTATAGTTATATTTTTATCAGGTTGTGATTATTCAAAAGAATCCAATCGTACTGGTTTCTTCTATGATACATTTGTCCATCCCCTTGATCTGCTGATTCACTGGCTTGGTGCGAATATGGGTCATAACTACGGTCTTGCAATCATCGCGATCACTTTGATTGTTCGACTTGCGCTGTTCCCATTCATGATGAAGACATATAAAAATCAAAGCATCATGAAAGAGAAGATGAATCTGATTCAGCCGCAGCTGAAAGCAATTCAGGAGAAAACGAAACATGCCCGTACACAGGAAGAACGTATGGCTGCCAATCAGGAGATGATGGCACTCTACAAAGAGAATGAAATCAATCCTCTGAACATGGGCTGTCTGCCGCTGTTGATTCAGCTGCCGATTGTAACAGGTTTATTCTATGTCCTGAAATATCCGACAGGTGGCGGTATTACACAATATCCTCACTTTCTGTGGTTTGACCTGACTCGCCCTGATATCCTGATGACAATTATCGCGGGTATTATCTATGCAGTTCAGGCTTACGTTTCAATGCAGAACATCCCGGATGAGCAGAAAGCTCAGATGCGTATCATGATGTTCATCTCACCGATTATGATCATCTGGATGTCTTATATTTCACCTGCTGCGCTTGCCTTATACTGGGCAGTCGGAGGTGCCTTTCTTGTCCTTCAGACGTGGTTAGGGAATAAGTTCTACAAACAGAAAGTTCATGAAGAAATGCTGCCTGCTCTAGAAGCAGAGCAGGAGAAAGTGGTTAGAAACACTCAAGTAAAAGCTAAAAAGAAAAAGAGATAGGATTAAAATCGCTGTCAATGTGGCAGCGATTTTTTTTGTCTTTCTTTAGCGGTTTAGAGCGTTATAAAAAAATATACCGAATTTACAGAATAATATGTTAAAATTCATATGTATAGTGAAAGGGGTTTCAATCATGAAAATTAGATATATCAGTGAAAATGCACTGGTCTGTAATTTCGATTCAGTTATAGACAGTCATATCAATCGACGCGTATTATCGTTGAAACATGAAATAGAAGCACTGAATATTCACGGAGTAGAAGAAATGGTGACGTCATATAGTACGCTGGTTATTTATTTTAATGATGACATCACACATGATACGCTTGCTGCACAGATTAAACAGCTTAAGCTTGAGCAGCCTGAGGGGAAGCAGGCAAAAGTGTTCACGATTCCCGTCTGTTACGAAGACGGTCTTGATTTAGAAGAACTTGCAGCCTATTGTAAGGTCTCACCTGCGGAAGTGATTGAGCGTCATACTTCCCGGCAGTACTTGATCTATATGCTTGGCTTTATGCCGGGATTCCCATTCCTCGGTGGTCTTGATCCGGCAATCGCTAAACCACGCAAAGAAACACCGCGTAAAGAGATACCGGCAGGCTCTGTCGGGATTGCAAATGAACAGACCGGTATGTACCCGATCAGTTCACCAGGAGGCTGGAATATTATCGGTAGAACACCTGTGAAGCTGTTTGACACGGAACGAACACCTTCAGTTTATTATGAGGCAGGCGATTATATTCAGTTCAGAGCAATCAGCAAGGAAGAATATACGGCAATTGAACAGAATCAGAATTATCGAATTGAAGTGAAGGAGATTGAATCATGAGTCTGAAAATAATACAGCCGGGACTTTTTACAACGCTGCAGGATGCAGGACGAAATGGTGTGCAGCACATAGGACTCAGTCCTAGCGGTGCAATGGATTATTTTAACTTCATGGTTGGTAATCAACTGCTTGAAAATGAAGAGTTTGTCAGTCTTGAGATGACGATGCAGGGTGGGATATTTGAATTCGGTCGCGGGAACTCTTTTATTATCACTGGCGCAGATATGCAGGCGACATTGAATGACAGACCGGTAGAGGTCAACACCCTTTATCATGCGAAGATGAATGATCAGCTTAAGTTCGGTGCTGCCGTGAATGGCATGCGTACTTACCTGACTGTCAGAAACGGCTTGGATATCGAGAAGGTCTATGACAGCTATGCGACACATACGAAAATCGGGCTCGGTGGTATTGACGGCCGTGCTCTTAAAGCAGGCGATGAACTGGTCTTCCGTAATCCGGAGAAGGTAGCTGAGAAGACAATCTACACACCGGCATTTGATGACAATAAGATCAGATTCATCCCTGGACAGCAGTTCGAGCGTTTCGAGAAGTTTAAAATGAAGTCATACGTTATCTCAAATATGTCAGACCGCATGGGTGTCCGTCTGGAAGGTGACGTGATCAAAGCGGACGATTATGATATCATTTCAGAACCTGTACAGCTCGGTTCCATACAGGTATCAGCGACAGGACAGCCGATTGTGCTGCTGAATGACCGTCAGACAGTAGGCGGTTACGCTAAGATCGGTACCGTGTACTTCTATGATCTGGTGAAGCTGGTTCAGAAGAAACCGGGTGAGACGATTCATCTTGTACCTGGCACACTTGAAGAAGCCGTGGCCGAGAAAAAGAAGATGCTGAAATATATCGAGGATATCAATGTCCTGGCCTATAAGGGACGTTCTTCAGGCAGAAAAATACAACAATTAATTAAAAGGGTGAAATAAAAATGAATACAGAAAATTTAAATACACTCATTCAGCTTATGAATGATAACCAGCTAAAAGTCATCTCTTATAAAGACAAAGAAACAGAATATCATATCGAAAAAGCAGTACCTGAAATGTCGGCCTTACCTGCTGCGCACATGCAGATACCTGCTCAACCTCACAGTCCGGAACCTTCCGGCTATACACAGAAATCACAGTTGGTCGGTACGTTCTATAACACAGAAAAAGAAGACGATGACACACCTCTTGTTGAAGTCGGTCAGAAAGTTGAAAAAGGAGACCATATCGGTATTATCGAAGCAATGAAAGTGATGAATGATATTCAGGCCGAAGTTTCAGGCGTCGTTGAAGAAATTCTTGTGGAAAGTGGTACAGCGGTCAGCTATGATGAGCCGCTGATTAAAATTAAAGAAGCATAGGAGTGTCACAATGAAAAAGGTATTGATTGCTAACAGAGGAGAAATTGCAATTCGCATTATCAGAACATGTAAAAAGCTCGGTATTCAGACTGTAGCGGTTTACTCCTCATCTGATAAAGATTCCCTGCATGTGGCACTTGCGGATGAATCCTATTGTATCGGGCCTGCTCAGGCACAGAAAAGTTATCTCAATATGAATCAGATTATCTCAGCTGCTATCGTTTCAAATGCGGATGCAATCCACCCGGGCTACGGTTTCCTGGCTGAGAACTCGAAGTTCGCAAAGTTGTGTGCTGAACACGATATCATCTTCATCGGCCCGACACCTGAGACCATTGATAAGATGGGAGACAAGGCAGAGGCGCGTAAGACAATGATTGCAGCAGGGGTTCCGGTTATTCCGGGTTCAAAAGATGTCATCCCGACAGGTCAAGAAGCGGTCGAGATGGCGAAGACAGTCGGTGTACCGCTCGTTGTTAAAGCAGTAGCAGGTGGTGGCGGTAAAGGGATGCGAATCGTCAATGATATAGCAGATGTCGAGAAACTATACCATTCAGCAAAGAATGAAGCGCTGAAAGCATTCGGAGATGACCGTGTCTATATCGAGAAGTTTATCAAGGCAGCACGTCATATCGAAGTGCAGATTCTGGGTGACGGAAAAGGGGATGCCATCCATCTGTATGACCGGGATTGTTCCATCCAGCGTAACAACCAGAAACTGATTGAAGAAGCACCAGCTGTCATCGTACCGTCGGAAATCAGAGAGAAAATGACGAGTGATGCTGTCAGTGCAGCTAAGAATATCAATTACCGAGGGGCAGGCACGCTTGAATTTCTATATGTCGAAGATACGAAGGAATATTATTTCCTGGAAATGAATACGCGTGTGCAGGTGGAACATACAGTGACAGAACAGGTGACAGGTGTCGATATCATTGAAGCCCAGCTGGATATCGCCCTGGATAATCACTTCCCATTTAAACAGGAAGATATCCAGATTCATGGTTTTGCGCTGGAATGCCGGATCAACGCAGAGAATCCTTCACATAACTTCAGACCTTCACCCGGTAAAGTACAGGGACTCCATCTGCCGGGAGGGCCAGGTGTCAGGATTGATACGTTTCTGTATGAAAACTGCACCGTATCCCCTTATTACGATTCTATGATCGCTAAAATCATCACCTTTGATTTGACGCGAGAACGTACTATTCAGAAGATGCAGACGATTCTGGATGAAACCGTGATTGATGGATTCGCCACTAACCTGGACTTCCAGTATAGAATCATACAGCATCCGAATTATGTATCCAATATACTGGATATCAAATTTCTTGAGAAAAATCATTTCCTGGAGGGCTAGAAAATGAAAATTGATTTGAATGCAGATCTTGGTGAAAGCTTCGGTCACTATGCAATCGGCAATGACGCGGCTATCATTCCACTGATCACGTCTGCCAATGTCGCGTGCGGGATGCATGCGGGTGATTACAATGTCATGGATAAAACGATCCAGCTCTGTAAGGAGCAGAACATCGGCATCGGTGCTCACCCCGGCTACAATGACCTGATGGGTTTCGGTCGTCGCAAGGTTGATATGTCTTATGATGAGGTGGAAGCGCTGGTGACTTACCAGGTGGGCGCTATGCAGGCCTTCTGTCAGCGACATGGCGTGAAGCTGAATCATGTGAAACCACACGGTGCCCTTTATAATGCGACTTTTAATGACCGTAAGCTAGCTGATAGTATTGTAGCGGCCTTATACAAGCTTGATCCATCACTTAAAGTGATGGGAATCGCTGGAGGGCATCTTGTACAGGCAGCAGAGGATAAAGGGATGACAGGAATCAACGAAGTCTTCGCAGACCGTAACTACGAACCAGACGGAACGCTTGTCAGTCGTAGTGAATCAAATGCCATGATTCATCATGCGGAAGAAGCGACTGCACACATTCTACGCATGATCAATGACCATGTCGTTAAAGCGAAAGACGGGACATTCATCCCGATTCAGGCCGATTCCATCTGTGTGCATGGAGATGGTGCGGAAGCGCTGAAGTTTGTGGCGTCGATTAGAGAAGCGTTACAGAAGCAGCACATAGAACTGGCAGCTATTTAGCCGGAACAAAGGGGATATGAATATGGAAAATACGACAAAAACAAAATTAACAGCAGGTCAGAGACGTCTATTATTTGGAGCCATCTTCCTGATGGCGACATCGGCGATCGGACCTGCTTTCTTGACACAGACAACAGTTTTCACTGAAAAGTTCTTATCGAGCTTTGCATTTGCTATTTTAGTGAGCATTATTATCGATATTGGTGCTCAGCTGAATATCTGGCGCGTTCTTACTGTTACAGGTAAAAGGGGACAGGATGTAGCAAATGAAGTCTTTAGAGGACTCGGAACTTTTATTTCCGTTCTGATCGTTTTGGGAGGACTGGCCTTTAATATCGGTAACGTGGCAGGAGCCGGACTCGGTTTTAATGCACTTCTTGGCCTGGATGTTAAAATAGGTGCAATCATCACCGGCCTTCTTGCCATTCTGATCTTCAGTTCTAAAAGCGGCGCTAAAATCATGGATATCATCACGCAGATTCTTGGTGCGCTGATGCTCGTTGTCGTTGCCTTTGTCATGATCAAAGTGAATCCGCCTTATGCAGAAGCAGCCCAACGTATGGTGATGCCTGAAAATCCGGCGGCACTTGTTATGCCGATTATTACAATCGTCGGTGGTACAGTAGGTGGTTACATCACTTTTGCTGGTGCACACCGTCTGATTGATGATGGTATGGTCGGGATAAAGAATCTGCCGTTCGTTACAAGAGCAGCGAACCTGGGTATTCTGACGACCGGGTTTATGCGTCTCTTCTTATTCCTGGCGGTACTCGGAGTGGTCGCGACAGGCGTGAAATTAGATCCGACAAATCCGCCAGCTTCAGCATTTCAGTTCGCGCTCGGTGATATCGGCCCTAAAATTTTTGGCCTTGTCTTACTGGCAGCCGCGCTGACGTCTGTTATAGGTGCTGCGTATACGAGTGCTTCATTCCTGACAGGATTTCATCCATTCTTTTCTAAACATAACAATATTGTAATCATCTGTTTCATCGTTTTTTCGACCATTGTTTTTGTATTGATCGGTAAGCCGGTTAAACTGCTTATCTTAGCTGGTGCCTTCAACGGTCTGATTTTACCGATTACACTGTCCGCAATCCTGATTGCATCACGCAAGAAGGCTATCGTAGGTGATTATAAACATCCGACCTGGATGCTTGTTTTCGGTATACTGGCAGTTCTTGTCACATTAGGTGCAGGTATGCTGTCCATCCAGAGTTTAATTGAATTATGGAGTCAATAATTTTAAAATGCCCTTTCCCGCATATGATAAGCGGAGAAGGGCATTTCATTATTCTGACCATTCTTTCTTAAACTGTTCAATAAACGTAGCCATGAACTGATGACGTTCCTCAGCGAACTGCCGTCCGGTTTCAGTGTTCATCAGATCTTTAAGTTTAAATAGTTTTTCATAGAAATGATTGATGGCATGTGTTTTCTCACGGTAGTTAGCGACGGCAAGGTCACGCGGTGGAATCTGCGAATCGTACATGATATCACCGAATTTACCTGCATACATAAATGTCCGTGCGATACCGATTGCTCCGATTGCGTCCAGGCGGTCAGCATCCTGCACGACTTTCCCTTCAAGTGATTCCAGCTTGCCGGCATTTTCGCCGCCCTTAAAACTCATATATTTCAAAATATGCTTAATCGCATCCCGCTTATCTTCTTCAAGCCCGACTTTATCAAAGAAATTTTCAAGCTTGGACCAGGCCGTTACTTCATCGGTCAGTTTGTCATCGACTGTATCATGCAGGAGTGCCGCCATTTCGACGACTAGAAGATCTGCCCCTTCTGTGCGCCCGATCTTAAGTGCCATTCTTCTGACACGCTCGATATGAGAATAGTCATGGCCGGATGAATCCCCCTGGTGGAATGTTTTCACGTATTGTTCTGTCTCTTTTATCATTTTAATGCTCCTTTTCGACCGTTTTTGGGTACAGCATAATAAAAAGTATGGAGAGGTGAAAATGATGTATAAGCTCACAAGAAAGCAGAAAGTCTTGAGTTACGGCACGCTTGCGGCTCATACTTTATTGCTGCTGAATATTGTTCTGCTGCCACTGTTAAAGAATCGGCGCAATTAGACGAGCGAAGGCTTCTTTAACTTTAATCCACAGTGCACGCTGTTCGTAAAGTTCCAGCGTCATTTCGCTTGATAGTTTCACATCTTCTTCAAATGCGTGTCTGAGCTCAGTTGCCACAGAATAATCATAGATGAAGGCATTGACTTCAAAATTCAGTTCGAAGCTGCGGACATCCATATTGGCTGTGCCGACACTTGCTACCTCGTCATCTATTACAAGCATCTTTGTATGAATGAATCCTTCTTCGTACAGAAATACTTTTGCGCCTACTTTCAGCAGCTCACTGGCAAAGGTTGTTGTCCCCCAGTAGACGAAGGGATGGTCTGGCTTATTAGGAATCATCAGATAGACCTTTACACCGGACAGTGCTGCTATCTTGAGCGCATCAAGAAAGGCTGCGTCTGGTATGAAGTAAGGGCTCTGGATGTAGATGGAGTCCTTTGCGCTTGAAATCAGCTTGATATAACCATATTTAATCTGATGCAGATCTTCATCCGGCCCGCTTGAGGCAATCTGTATACCGATATCACCACCGCTCCTGACATCTGGGAAGTATTTCGGTTCATAGGGAATATAATTACGGGTCGCCTGAGAATTCCAGTCAAGAATGAAGCGGAGCTGCAGGGCATTGACTGCATCACCTTCAATGCGGAGATGAGTGTCACGCCAGTAGCCGAACTTATCATCAAGTCCCAGATATTCATCTCCGACATTAAATCCGCCGATGTAGCCGATAGCGCCGTCAATCACTACGATCTTACGATGATTCCGGTTGTTGAGTCTGAAGTTGATAAGCGGCAGGAAGGACGGGAAGAAGGCCTCTACTTGACCACCCAGTGATCTGAATTGCTTGAACTTAGATAGAGTCAGTGTCCTGGAACCCATATCATCATAGAGCATACGAACTTCAACGCCTTCTCTTAGCTTAACTTCAAGCGCATCGATAATTCGCTGGCCGATACCATCACGCTTGAAGATATAATACTGGATATGGATATGTTCTTTCGCCGCCAGAATGTCTGAGATCAGATTTTCAAACTTCTCATTTCCATCTGTCAGCACTTTGACATGATTATCCGTTGTGAGAAAGGCAGGTTGATTGATCAGCAGCATACGAATGAGGTCTTTATGCTTCATCACTTCTTCTGAGGGGGAAATCAGCAGATTGTGGTCAAGTGCATAGATCTGTTCATTGATGATCGTCTCAAGATCCCGCTTATCATCTTCATTCAGGTAGAATAGATTCTCTCGGTTGATCTGTTTCCCGAAGAGTAAGTAGACAAAAAAACCAATCAGCGGCAGAAAGAAGAGAACTAATAACCAGGCCCATGTTGAACTGGCTGTCCGCCGCTCGAGAAAGATAATGATAAAGGACAGGAAAATATTGACGATAAAACCCAGAAAAATCAAGAGGCCGTATATATCTGAAAATCCGTGTGAAAGTATGTTGATCAAGCAGCGTCCTCCTTATTACCTTGAATAATTTCATTATACTACAGGATACAGGATTAGACCTTTACTTCTTAGTCATAATGTTTTCAAAAAATTAACATAAATAAGGCTTTAGTCCTATGGTCAAACGACTGTCTTTCAGTTAGAATGAAGATATCCAATTGACAGGAGAGAACTTTATGACGAATAAGCAGGATAAAATAAAAAATGTAGTAACGCTTTTATCGACTCTCGGCGTCAACATTACACGGACTAAATCAAGACTGGATGTTATACGGACATTACCGCACGTTGCGTCAGCTAAATTAAAATAAAATCCTCTGATTCCATAGAATCAGAGGATTTTTGCTTTGTGATAGAAGATGCTGAGTGCGATACCTATACCGCTCATGGTTGCCCATAGGGAGCTGCCGCCGTAACTGATAAGAGGAAGCGGAATGCCTGTGATCGGTACGAGTTGAATTGTCATGCCTACATTCTGAAAGACATGAAACATCAGCATGCTGATAAGTCCGGCCAGGAAAAGTGAACTGAAAGGATGATCTGCATACTGAGCTAACCGTATAAGGTGAAGAAACAAAGCCAGAAAGAGAATAAGCACAAGAACGGATCCGATAAAACCGAATTCCTCGCCGATTACGGAATAGATGAAGTCCGTATGATTTTCCGGTATATAGACTTCTCCATTCTTGAAGCCTTTACCGAACAGGCCGCCGGAGCCAATGGCCTTTAACGATTCAATCAAGTGGAAGCCGTCTCCTTCGCTATATGCGCCGGGATTCAGCCAGGAGTTGATTCGGCCAAGCTGATAGGCCTGAATACCTAGGATTTTCTCTATCCATGCGGGCTTATAAATAATAGCGAGTATGAGCGTACCGCCGACTGCCGCAATAGTGAACAGAAAGGGCGCGAGGAGCTTCCAGGTGATACCGGAGACGATGACCATACCAAGAATAATAGCTAGCAGCACAAGGGTAGTACCCAGATCGTTCTGCAGTAAAATCAGAATCATCGGTAAGAGCGCAACACCTGTCATTTTCAGGATCAGTTTGAAATCTGTCTGCACGGTCTTGTTGAAAGTGAAGCGGTTATGCCGGTAAATGACATTAGCCAGTGTCAACATCAGTATGATCTTCATAAACTCTGAAGGCTGAAGACTGATAGGTCCGATTCTATACCAGCTCTTTGCACCATTAATGATAGGTGTAAAGGTGGATTCTGGAAGAACGTAGAGAACGATCAGTGCAAGGTTACCGGTCAGATAAATAGGCCAGACAAGTTGACGCAGTCTTTTAGGTGATAAGAACATCAGGGAAAGTGCGATAATGAAACCAAGAGTATAGTATAGAATCTGTCGTTCAGCGAAATGGGTGACATACTGCTGACCGGTCATCGCTGAGGTGATGACAGTGATACTGACAGCAGCAAAAGCGATGAGCAGCACCAGCAGCCACCAGTCAATTTTTTCAAGCCATTGTTTCATATTGAATAAGCACTTCTCCTTACTGCGGATTAATAATATCCATTATAACTTAAGTTGGAAAAAGAATGAAATATTCATTAGTAAATTGTTCTATCCTTTCAAATCGTGATAAGATAGCACTATCAATCCTATGGAGGCATACTATGGCTAAAGAAAATATCTGTATTATATATGGTGGTAAAAGTGCCGAGCATGACATCTCAATCTTAACTGCCCAGTCGGTTATCAATGCGATGGATAAAGAGAAATATGCAGTGGACACAATTTATATTACAAACGAAGGTGAATGGATCAAAGGCCCTGCCATCTCTGACAGAATTGAAGATGCAGAGACACTGAGACTGACCTCAGATGAGTCAGCATCCTTAACGGAAATGTTAGGGAAATCTACAAGCGGCAGCACATATGATGCACTCTTTCCGCTGCTGCACGGCCCGAATGGTGAAGACGGCACGATTCAAGGTCTGTTTGAAGTGCTTGACCTGCCATATGTAGGGAACGGGGTCCTCGCCGCTTCAAGTTCAATGGATAAGCTTGTAATGAAGCAGCTGTTCGCGAACAGAGGATTGCCTCAACTTCCTTATGTCAGCTTCTTAAGAAGTGAATTTGAGAAATACCGTGCCAATATTCTGGAACTGGTCGATAACAAACTTGACTATCCGGTCTTCGTCAAACCTGCGAACCTCGGGTCGTCTGTCGGTATCTCTAAATGCAGTAACCGCGAAGAACTGATTGCGGGCATCGAGGAAGCACTCCAGTTTGACCGTAAGCTCGTTGTGGAACAAGGCGTTGTGGCACGTGAAATAGAAGTAGCCGTTCTTGGTAACGACCTTCCTGAGACGACTTTACCGGGTGAAGTCGTAAAAGACGTTGCGTTCTATGACTATAAAGCGAAATATAAAGACGGTAAAGTGCAGCTCGCGATACCAGCAGATATTTCTGAGGAAACCGCTGAAACACTCCGCAATATGGCAGTGGAGGCATTTAAAGCAACAGATTGTTCAGGACTTGTCCGTGCTGACTTCTTCGTCACAGAAGACGAAACAATCTATATCAATGAAACGAATGCGATGCCTGGGTTCACGAAGTTCAGTATGTATCCGCTTCTCTGGGAGAACATGGGCGTTTCCTACAGCGAACTGATCACGCGTCTGATCACTCTTGCTAAAGAGCGTTATGCCGATAAAAAGAAAATCAAATATAAAATGGACTGATAACGATGATGATAAGAACTGCCGAGCAACTTGCCGAGATGAGTGGCGGGACAATCGATGCGCGTTATGCCGATATCAAGGTTGAAGGCGTTGCCATCGATTCCCGCAATATAGAAGGACCGGTCCTTTTTGTGCCTTTCAAAGGCGAACATACGGATGGCCACCGCTACGTTGAGCAGGCTATCGCACAGGGTGCTGCCATCAGCTTCTGGCAGCAAGACGTACCGGATGCGCCGGACCTGCCGCTGATCAAAGTGGATGACTGTCTGACTGCGCTGCAGAAGATGAGCAAAGCCTATCTGAAACAGGTGAATCCGACTGTCATCGGTATTACCGGTTCAAACGGTAAAACGACAACGAAGGATATGGTGGCGAGTGTACTGTCACCAAAGTTTAAAGTGAAAAAGACGATCGGCAACTATAACAATGAAATCGGACTGCCACTGACCCTCTGTCAGCTGAACGAAGATACAGAGGTATCGATCCTGGAGATGGGGATGTCGGGACTCAGAGAGATTGCGCTGTTATCTGAGATTGCTGAACCCGATATCGCAGCCATCACTAATATCGGTGAAAGTCATATGCGAGACCTCGGTTCACGTGAAGGTATCGCAAAAGCCAAGTTTGAAATTACAGAAGGTCTGAAAGGTCTCTTCATCTACGATGGTGATGAGGAGCTGCTGAAGCCGCTCGCTGCCGGTTATAGCGGTGACAAGCAGTCCCTCGGATTCAATGCGGATAATGACCAGCAGTTACGCGATGTTGAGCAGAGTGATGCGGTCATCCGCTTTAAAGTCGGTGCGAGTAACAGTATGTTTGAACTGCCGCTGCTCGGGCTGCATAACGTACGCAATGCGGGAATCGCCGTCACAATCGGCCGTAAGATGGGTCTATCTGACAGTGAAATCAATCAGCATCTGGCCCGGCTCGAGATGACTGGGATGCGTATGGAGAGACTGGAAGGTCCTGCAGGCAGTCTTTTGATCAATGATGCCTATAATGCCAGTCCGACCAGTATGAAGGCAGCGATAGATACATTATCCACTATGACAGGTGATAAATATATCGTTCTGAGCGATGTGCTGGAACTTGGGCCTGACGAAGAGATGTATCATCGTGAAGTCGGTCGTTACTTCGAAGGTAAGGATATGACCTTAATCGCAACAGGCGAAGCAGGAAGGTTCATTTTTGACGAAGCCCGGCATTTCGTACCGGCACATTATTTCAGCAGCAAGGAAGAAGTGACTGATTATCTGCGCTCCAGACTGACATCTGAGACGAAAATCCTCTTTAAAGCAAGTCGGGGGATGAAGCTTGAGACCATTATAGAAGCGTTGGAATAAAAAGAAAGGGAATGGCCGGCAGAGAGGCTATTCCCTTTCTTTTACTTTCATAATCAGAGAAATGCTTTGCTATTAAGGGATTATGATGGTAGTATAGAGAAGTTAACGCGAGAGCATAGTGAAAATTCACACGTAGAGCAAGCGAACAGAAAAAGGAGAAATAATTTTGCAAAAATTTAGAGACTTAGGTATTAGCGAACCTACAATACAATCGCTAGAAAAGTTAGGTTTTACAGAGCCTACAGCGATCCAGACAGAAAGTATTCCATATACAATGGCTGGCAGAGATGTATTAGGTCAGGCACAGACTGGTACAGGTAAAACAGGCGCGTTCGGTATCCCACTTATTGAAAAAGTGAAAAATAACGAAGGCATCCAAAGTTTGATCCTTGCACCAACTCGTGAACTGGCTGTTCAGGTAGCGGACCAGTTAAAAGCCTTCGGACGTGGCCAAGGCGTTCAGGTTGTGACGGTTTTCGGTGGTATGCCGATTGACCGTCAGATCCGTGAACTTAAAAGAAAACCACAGATCGTTGTCGGTACACCGGGACGTGTCATTGACCATTTAAACCGTCGTACCCTCAAAACAGAACAGATGACAACACTCATCCTTGATGAGGCAGATGAAATGATGAACATGGGCTTTATCGATGATATGCGTTTCATCATGGACAAACTACCTAAAGAAAACCGTCAGACATTGCTTTTCTCGGCGACTATGCCAAAAGCGATTCAGGAACTTGTTCAGAAGTTCATGAAAGAGCCGATCGTCGTTAAAACAATGACGAATGTCGATTCAAATCCAGATATCGATGAGTACTACACAATCGTTAAAGAACTTGAGAAGTTCGATACATTTACGAACTTCCTTGACGTGCACAGCCCGGACCTCGCGATTGTCTTCGGTCGTACAAAACGCCGTGTTGATGAACTGACAAGTGCCCTTATTTCTAAAGGTTACCGTGCAGAAGGACTTCACGGAGATATCACACAGGCGAAACGTCTTGAAGTGCTGAAGAAGTTCAAAAATGATTCCATCGACATCCTTGTTGCGACAGACGTTGCGGCACGTGGACTTGATATCTCAGGCGTATCACATGTCTATAACTTCGATATTCCTCAGGACGTTGAGAGTTATACGCACCGTATCGGTCGTACTGGTCGTGCTGGTAAACATGGTATGGCGATTTCATTCGTCAATCCGATTGAAATGGATTATATCCGTCAGATCGAAAAAGAGAAGAACCGTACAATGAAAGCTCTTCGTCCACCAACACCTGGTGAGGTGATCAAATCACGTGAGAGCGAAGTGAAGAAGAAAGTCGCTGCATGGGTGGCTAAACCTTCTGAAGAACGCATTGAGACGATTGCACAAGGACTTATTGAAGAATACGGTGACGTGAAACTCGTTACCTCATTACTTCAGGAACTGATTCAGTCCAACAATGATGTTGATGTTCAGCTGACATTCGAAAAACCGCTTGGCCGTAAAGGTGGTAAATCATCTTACGGACGTCGCGGCAGCAATGGCGGCGGAGGGAACCGTAACTTCAAGAGTCGCGATTCCAAAGATAACCGTCGCCGTAAACCGGCATCAGCAGGAAAATCCAAAACCTTCAAAGGCCGCACTTTTGCGGATCATAAAAAATAATAGAGATAAGAGTCGTACTTACTTAAAAGTGCGACTCTTTTTTAGCTTTTTCCCTATCATCTCCTCAATTTGGTATAATTTAAAAGAATAAGGAGGTTTATGATGCGCCCGACAAATGAAATGAACAGGCAACCAGAACAAGTAAAAACACTGAAAATGTATCATTATCTGATGGTGACAGGACTTGCCCTGACCTTTGTGCTTATTATCCATTATGCAGTCATTCACTGGTCTTTATATGATAGGTTGATTTATGCGTACAGCCTGCCGGTCCTTCTGCTGCTGTTTGCGCTGATTGCACCGAGAATCAGTTACTACTATACGGCCTATCGACTGAACAGTGTGTCAATCGAGACTTCACATGGACTCTTCTGGCATCATCGTTCTGTTATACCGATGGATAGAGTCCAGCATGTTGCAGTCAGCTCAGGACCGCTGACGAAGCATCTGAATCTGGCGAAAGTCAAAGTCTACACAAGTGGTGAATCCATCGCGCTGCCCTATGTAGCAGCCAGTGAAGCAGATGAAATCGCCCGACTCATTACTGAACGTGTCAAGGAGGTGGCGGCTTATGTCTGAGCACAGAAAATTGCATCCGATCACCTATCTGTCAAAAATCTTTAAAGTTGTGAAGGATAACATACTGACCCTTGTATTTGCACTCTTTCTCGTCATGAAAAACGGGTTTAAATTTGAAGATATCGGTGACCTTATTTTTCCCGGCATTCTTTTACTCTCCGCTGTTATCGGAATTGTCATCGCAGTGGTTGAGGCGGTGACGACAACCTACTGGATAGAAGATGATAAACTTTTCGTCAAAAGCGGCTGGCTATCAGTGACAACGAAAGAACTCTATATAGGGCGGATTCAGTCTATTGAAGCCACACGTAATATCGTCAATCAGGTATTCGGCGGCGTTATCCTGGAAGTGAAGACACCTGGAGAAGGGGTGAAACTCGATACCATCTCCCAGACGTCAGCAGAGGCATTGACTCACTATCTAGAAACCCGTAAACAGAATCTGGCTGAAGGGACGGAGACTGTAGAACATGATCAGCTTAAGCCATCGTTCGAAGTCTATTACCAGCTGAAACTGAAGGATATCATGCTGATGAGTGTGACAAGCGGTGCCATGGGAACGGTGCTCGCAGTTGTCTTCGGGTTATATACACAGATTGATGAAGTTCTGAATATCAGTGAGCGACTTAAGCCGCTGCAGAATCAGGTCGCAGGGAGCTGGCTGTCGATTGCAGTCGCTGTGGTATCGATTCTCGTTATCAGTTATGTCATCGGTATCTTTGTGACAGCACTGAAATATTTTAATTATGAGCTGACCTATGACGGAGAACGTCTGAAGATCAGACATGGATTATTCGAAGTGAAGGAACGCATCATCGTAGTGAAGCAGATTCAGGCAGTTGAAGAAAACAAATCTTTCTTAAGGCAGTGGCTGGGATTTACCAGTTTCAGTGCAATCATCACCAGTGACTCGGCCATAGAATCAGAAGAGGAGAATATTTTCGGTAAGGTTGATATCCTGCCTTTCGTGACCAGGAAAGAAGGTAAGAAAGTCATGACACAGCTAGTGCCGGATTATTACTATAATGAGGTGAATCGTGTCATACCGCTACGATCATTCAGGCGCTATTTTCAATTCTCCTGGCTTTTTATCATTATCGTGACAGGTCTTGTTCAGTACTATCTTTTCGATAAGGCCTGGGTAGCAGGGCTGGTGTTCCTCGCCATTACATTTGTATCAGCCTGGATGCGCTATAAGCATTCCGGCTATATCATCAGGAATAATCAGATCACAGTGAGAGAAACCGGCTTATTCTCGAGCACTATCTACCAGCTGCAGGAGGATAAACTCATCAGCATCCATGTCAAAGACCATTATTTTCTCAAAAAAGCGCAACTGGCAACGGTGGAGCTGCGTGTGTCTGCCGGTTCGATATTCACGACAGCGACCCTGCACTTGATGGACCGGCAGGATGCAGAAGCGATATATGACTGGTTTATGCAGAAGGAGGTCAGACAGTATGAAGAAAGCTGATTTATCAGCTGTTAAAGTATGGCGCATAGCCAATGCAATATGGACTGGGATACTGCTCGTACTATTAATTGCTGTCATCGTGGTCAGAAGCCTGTTTTTCAGTTGGCTTCCTGTAAGTGTTCTCTATGGTTTCGGAGCTCTGATTGTCCTGCAGATCATCTGGTTTATCTGGCTTGAGCCGCTTATTGCTTACAGGACCCATCAATATGAGATAAAATCGACTGAACTGGTGATTCAGTCCGGTATTCTGGTCAAGAAGAAGACGGTTATCCCATTTGTGCGTATTCAGAATGTGGAAACGCAGGTGGGACCTATCATGAAGCGTTTTAACCTTAAAAGTGTGGAAGTAACGACAGCAGGTGGAGGCGTGCAGATTGAACTGATCAGTGTAGCAGAAGCAGATAGGATCAAAAAGCTGGTTGATGAGGCGGTCGTACAGCTGGAGAGGCGGACCCTATGATAGTAGGTATCGGTACTGATGTCATTGAAATAGAGCGTATCAGCAGGCTGCTGTCTGACAAATTCATCCGTCGTATCCTGCACCCGGCTGAAATCGAATGCTATCAGTCGTTCAGTCACGAGGCGCGTAAAATCTCGTTTCTCGCCGGGCGCTTCGCAGTAAAGGAAGCTTATGCAAAAGCATATGGAACGGGTCTCGGCAAACAGTTCCGCTTCAATGAGATATGCTGTTTGAATGATAGCCGGGGCAAGCCTTATATTGAAGATAAGAATTATGATGTACATGTTTCGATTGCACATTCACATACAGTTGCAACGGCATTTGTTGTGCTAGAAGCAAAGGAGAAAGAATAATGAACTACTATCGTCAGAGTGTACTTAATATTAATTTAGATGATTTATATCATAACTACCTTGCTGTAGATGACTTGCATCCTGCCAAGAAGACTATTGCAGTGATCAAGGCGAATGCTTATGGTACAGGTGCCGTCACAGTTGCTCGCCATCTGAGTGAGAACGGTGTGGACTTCTTTGCAGTTGCGACACTGGATGAGGCCCTGGAACTTCGTAGCAATGATATTGAGGGGGACATACTGATTTTAGGCATCGTTGAACCGGAAGATATCAGAGAAGCGGCACAGCAAGATATCGCGGTCACTTTACCTGGTGCCCTGTGGCTGGAGAAGGTACTGCGCGTACTGGGTGATGTACCGCTGAAAGTTCATATCAAAATCGATACGGGCATGAACCGTATCGGGATTCGCAGTGATGACGAATACAGTCATGTGCTGGCGTCTCTTGCACAGCATGATAATCTGCTGTTTGAAGGAGTGTATACGCATTTCAGCTGTGCGGATATGCCTGGGGATTCTGCAGAAACAGCCCATCAGAGATTCATGACAATCGTGAATGCGCACGACAAACCGAAATATATCCATAGCCAGAATACAGCAGCAGCGCTTCGTTATGAGATGAATGCGTGCACGGCGCTCAGACTTGGAATCGGATTGTACGGTTATTACCCATCCGAGTTCATCAGTCATCTGACGGAAGTCGCACTGAAACCCATTATGCAGCTGGTCAGTGAAGTGAATTTCGTCAAAGACATCACGGCCGGCACAACAATCGGTTACGGAGCGAACTATGAGGCCGTGCAGAATGAACGTATTGCGACGCTGCCGATCGGCTATGCCGATGGACTTCTCAGATCAATGTCAGGCTACCATGTCCGTGTTAACGGTAAGGATGCGGAAATTGTCGGCCGAGTCTGTATGGACCAGACGATGATACGCGTTCCCGCAGATGTAAACGTCGGCGATAAAGTCATCATCATCGATAATCAGCCGGGTAATCAACAGTCTATGGAAGTTGCGGAAAGACAGCAGCAGACTATCAGTTATGAAGTACTCTGTAATCTGGGCATGCGTCTCCCTCGTGTCTACCGGACAGAACAGAAATATATGGTAAAGAACACGTTATTAAAATAACAGTAGTTTTTTTAATATGCATTTGATATGATTATGTTGATTTACTTAGGAGGTTTGTCATGAAGAAATTTGAACAGGTGCTGGCTGAGGGCTACGAATCTATGGCTGAACTTAATTTAATTATTTCTTATGAGCAATTTGATCTTGAAAGTGAAGTGTGTGAAAAGAGCGAAATGTATTTTCTGGCTGAAGATGGTGAATAGATGAAACGTGGGGAAGTCTTCCTGGCCGATTTATCTCCCGTCAAAGGTTCTGAGCAAGGTGGTAAGCGTCCTGTTGTCATTATTCAGAATGATGTAGGCAATAAATACAGTCCGACTGTCATTGTCGCGGCTATAACCGCCAAAATCAATAAAGCACGGATTCCGACGCATGTTGAGATTGGTAAGACCAACCATCATCTGGACAAAGATTCAGTGATATTACTGGAACAGATTCGCACGATTGATAAAAACCGGCTGATTGAGAAGCTGACCGTTCTATCGAATGACAAGATGACGGAAGTGAATGCGGCACTGGCAATCAGTCTTGGGTTGACACAATAAATTTAAGGCAGCAGATGTCTAAGACTTTAGGATAACTAAAGTCTTTTTAGTTGGGAAAGGAGGTACATGTAATGAATCATATAGATGAACTGGTGGTTAGTTATGAACAGATCCTTGATCGCTATGTTGCTTCTAGGGATGAACAGGATCTGGATGGTCTGCAGAATCTAAGTTTTGAAGCGATTGAGAATGATATTTCGCCGGAAGAGATTGTTTCCTTACATAAAGATTTGACGCTCGGAAAAGAGTGGACAGCTGAAGAGCTGAAGCTATCGATGGATGTCCTCCTCGAAATGATTATCGGCTTCGGCTTTTCCTACCGGGATTACAAGTCGCTGGTCAGAAAGATGGAGGCACATGATAAAGAGATGGATATCGCAGCAAGTCTGCAGTCCATGATGCTGAAAACAAAGATTCCAAAACTGAACAGCATTGAAATCGGGGCGATCAGTGTACCGGCTCAACGTGTTAATGGTGATTACTTCAACTTGATCGACCATCATGACGGTACGATGAGTTTTGCGGTGGCGGATGTCATCGGTAAAGGGATTCCTGCGGCACTGGCGATGAGTATGATCAAGTTCGGCATGGACTCATACGGCCACTCTCAGCTCCCCAGTGATGGTCTGAAACGTCTGAACCGTGTAGTGGAGAAGAATGTCAACCAGAACATGTTTGTAACGATGTTCTACGGGCTGTACGAAGAAATCAGCAGCAAGTTCTATTACAGTTCAGCAGGACACGAACCCGGCTATATATACCGCGAGGTTTCAGACAGCTTTGAGGAGATGGGCGCACGGGGTATCGTGCTTGGAGTCAATCCGACAACGCGTTACGATCAGGAGGAGCATGATATCAATATCGGCGACATGATTCTTGTCTTCACGGACGGTCTATCTGAAATTCGACGTCTGTCCGGAGAATTTGTACGCACTGAAGAGCTGCTTGAACTGATCAGAGCGTACAAGCATCTTCATCCACAGGATATTGTCCAGGTAGTCTACGAAGAGCTGCTGAAGATTCAGGATCCTAAAAAACGGGATGATCTAACCATTCTACTGATCAAAAGAACAAATTGATGTTTAACTGAGTTTGTAAAGGGTATTATCAATTGAATTTAGACTTATTTAAATTAAGAATAAACTACAGGGTAATTAGGAGTGTATCGGATGAACTTGAGTATTGAAACGATTGAACATGAATCATATTACGAAATAAAAGTAGCCGGTGAACTGGATGTTTATACAGCACCTGAACTGCTGGCAGTCTTACAACCCTTACATCAGCTTGGCACACATGATATCCATATGAATATCACGGATGTCAGCTATATGGATTCAACAGGTCTGGGTTTATTTGTCGGCACACTGAAAGAGCTGAACAAGCATAATCACGAACTTTACGTGCTAGGCGCAAACAGCCGTATCGAGCGCTTATTTGAGATAACGGGATTAAAAGAACTCATGCACGTTAATGCTGAGACGGAGGTCTAATATGACGAACTATGATTATGTCGAAATGCGCTTTCCGGCTTCAGCAGAATATGTAGGTCTTGTCCGTCTGACGTTATCAGGTATCCTGAACAGAGCAGGCGCCTCTTATGATGATATTGAAGATTCAAAGATTGCGGTATCTGAAGCGGTTACCAATGCGATCAAGCATGCGTACAAAGACAAAGTGAAGGGCGATGTCCTTGTGGGCTACGTGATCTTCGAGGAAAAAGTAGAAGTGATCGTTTCTGATTCAGGCCAGAGCTTTGACTATGAAAAGGCAAAATCTGAGCTTGGCCCTTATAAAGAGGATGAAAACGTTGACTTTATTCGCGAAGGAGGCCTCGGACTGTTCCTGATTGAATCGCTGATGGATGAAGTGAACGTGAAAAAAGATGCGGGTGTTACAATCAGCATGACGAAGTATATAGCAGGAGAGCAGGTGCAACCTGATGGCGAGAGAGTCAACATCATTTAATGACGTTTCTCCAGAGCAGATTAATGCCTGGATCAAGCTTTACCAGGAAACAAATGACGAGATGGCACAGACCACACTCGTTGAGCACTACAGGAAGCTGGTGGAGTCTCTAGCTTACCGATACTCTAAAGGACAGAGTCATCACGAGGACCTGGTTCAGGTAGGGATGGTAGGTTTACTCGGTGCTATCAATCGTTTTGACGTTTCTTTTGAACGGAAGTTTGAAGCATTCCTTGTGCCAACTGTCATTGGTGAAATCAAACGCTATCTGAGAGATAAGACCTGGAGTGTTCATGTGCCAAGACGTATCAAGGAGATCGGTCCTAAGATCAAGAAAGCGACCGATGAGCTGACCAACCAGCTTGGACGTTCTCCTCAGATCAAAGAGATAGCGAATTATCTTGAAGTAACGGACGAGGAAGTCCTGGAAGCGATGGAGATGGGCCAGAGCTATAATGCACTTAGTGTCGATCATTCCATCGAAGCGGATAAAGATGGTTCTACAGTAACGCTGCTGGATGTGATGGGTCAGCAGGAAGAGGGCTATGACCTGACTGAAAAACGGATGATACTGACAAAGATACTCCCGATTCTGTCGGAGCGCGAACGTGAAATCATTCAGTGCACCTTTATCGAGGGGCTCAGTCAGAAAGAGACTGGCGAAAAAGTGGGTTTAAGCCAGATGCATGTATCAAGATTGCAGCGTACAGCAATCAAAAAGCTGCGCGATGCAGTGCAGGAAGTTAAATAGACATATGTCATTCTGGCATATGTCTTTTTTATGCTAAAATAAGTGCTCTGGAGGCGATGTAATGGAACAAGCAATCATGGATTTAATTATTGAGAAACTACCTTATAAGCAACAACAGATTAAAGCAGTTCTGAATCTGCTGGAAGAAAAAAACACTGTCCCCTTTATCGCCAGATACCGTAAAGAAGTGACAGGCGGACTTGATGAAGTGGAAATCAAGGCGATTGAAACTGAATACAGCTATATGGCATCACTTCAGAAACGTAAGGAAGACGTCATCAAGGCGATTGAAGGGCAGGGACTTCTCACTGAAGCGCTGCGCCATGATATTCAGAAGCAGACAAAACTGCAGCGAGTAGAAGATTTATATCGTCCGTTCAAGCAGAAAAAGAAAACACGGGCGACAGAGGCGAAACGTAAAGGGCTGGAACCTCTTGCAGCGAGATTACTGCGCTTTGAAGACTTTGATGCTGTGAAAGAGGCAGCACACTTTTTGAATGATGAAGTCAAAACTGTTGAAGCAGCTCTTAACGGTACGCGTGATATTATTGCAGAGAGGATTGCAGATAAACCGGAATATAGAACAGCCATACTCAAAACTGTGCAGGAATACGGCATAGTTTCTGCGGTGATGAAGAAAAATGCAGAAGATGACAAAGGTGTCTTTGAGATGTATTACGATTACAGTGAACGCATCAGCAAAATTGTACCGCACCGTACATTGGCGCTGAATCGAGGTGAGGACCTGGGCGTGCTCAGAATAACTATTGACACCGATATCGACAGATTGCATCGTTATATTAAGAAGCAGTTCGTCAAAAAAACGACAGTGAACGACTCGTTGTTCGATACTGCAATTGCTGATAGTCTGAAGAGACTGATTCTTCCGTCAATCGAAAGAGAGATTCGCAATGAATTGACAACAAAAGCTGAAGCGCAGGCGATAGAGATTTTTGCGGTCAACTTGAAGAATCTTCTGCTTCAGCCCCCTCTTAAAGGGAAAGTGATTTTAGGGATCGACCCTGCTTACCGGACAGGCTGCAAACTGGCGGTGATCAATGAATACGGAACATTTGTAACAAAGTCTGTGATGTATCCGCACCCGCCTGTCAATAAGATAGAGGCAGCAGAGAAAATCTTTGTGGAGATGGTCACTCAGCATGAAGTGGAGCTGATTGCAATAGGCAATGGAACAGCGAGCAGAGAAACTGAAAAATTTGTCGCTGAAATGATAAAAAAATATGAGCTGAACGTCGCATTTATTATTGTGAACGAAGCGGGTGCTTCAGTTTATTCAGCAAGTGATCTCGCGAGACAGGAGTTTCCGGATTTCAAAGTTGAAGAACGAAGTGCGGTTTCTATCGGCCGTCGTGTACAGGATCCGCTCAGTGAGCTTGTGAAGATTGATCCAAAATCAATCGGGGTCGGTCAGTATCAGCATGACGTCAATCAGAAGTCTTTATCTGACTCTTTATCGTTCATTGTAGAGACAGCGGTTAATCAGGTAGGCGTTAATGTCAACACAGCCTCTCTGCCACTTCTCCAGCATGTCTCAGGTCTCTCTGCCACTGTCGCGAGTAATATCATCAAGTATCGTGAAGCTAACGGACCCATTCAGCATCATAAAGAGATTGCTGAAATCCCCCGGCTCGGCGCTAAGACTTTTGAACAGAGTATCGGTTTCTTAAGAATTCTGGATGGTAAAGAGCCGCTGGATCAGACTGCTATTCATCCAGAAAGCTATCAAGCTGCATATGCACTGCTGAAAAAAGTGGACAGTCGTATTGAAGATTTAGGGAGTGACGAGTTAAAAGATAAACTGCAGAAAATAAATAAAGTTGAGATGGCTGAAGCAATCGGTATCGGTGAAATGACGCTGCAGGATATCATTGCAGCATTGATCACACCAGGGCGCGATCCGCGTGATGATTACGAAGTCCCTTTACTCAAGTCAGATGTTCTTTCTCTGGAAGATCTGAAGAAAGGACTGAAGCTATCCGGGACCGTGAGAAATGTAGTCGATTTCGGTGCATTTGTTGATATAGGGGTCAAGCAGGATGGATTAGTTCATATCTCAAAACTGTCAGATAAGTTCGTCAAGCATCCAACTGATATCGTCAGTGTCGGTGATATAGTTGAAGTCTGGGTTGAAACAGTTGATCTTAACAAAGGAAAAGTCGGATTGACCATGAAATCACCTCAATGAATAATAGACAACTCCAAGATTTATTAGAAACAATATCACAAAATGTGTTCTATCGACCGTTCAATCATAGGTTAAAATCGACAGGTGAACAGTGCATGCTGAAAAGCCATAGCATTGAAATCAATCTAAAGCAATTTGAAGTGTTGAGTTAGGAAGCAGTTGTTGCTATAGTGAAGTATGAACTTGGCCACTATCATCTTCATTTAGAAGGTACAGGATACAAACATCAGGATGCAGATTGCAAAAGACAAAGACGTGTAAATTTAAACAAATGTTACTGCGAAAAGCTAGAATTAATCAGTAGTTAAAAAAATTACTGATTAATTCTTTTTTAGTGTTGACATTATCTTTTAAACGTTTTATGATAGTATTCGTTGCTAAAACAACAGGCCCCTTGGTCAAGCGGTTAAGACACCGCCCTTTCACGGCGGTAACACGGGTTCGAATCCCGTAGGGGTCATAACCTTTTAAAAAAGTTGATGAAAAGTATTGACTTTATCATCTGAAGGTTATATAATAAATCTTGTCGCTAAAACAGACGGCAACAATAAGTTATCTGCTAACGAGCGGTCGTGGCGGAATGGCAGACGCGTCAGACTAAGGATCTGGTGGGTGTAATACCCGTGGAGGTTCGACTCCTCTCGACCGCACTTCTTATTAAAACAATTTTATATGCGGGTGTAGTTTAGTGGTAAAACCTCAGCCTTCCAAGCTGATGTTGTCGGTTCGATTCCGATCACCCGCTCCATTAACTATTAAACAAATGAACAATGAACAATGAACATTGAAAACTGAATGACAATATGTCAACGTTAATTCCAATAATTTGAGTGAATCTGATTTACTCAGAAAGAGTGATTGGCTCAACCAATCAGAGAGCTTTATCAAACACTTTTATGGAGAGTTTGATCCTGGCTCAGGATGAACGCTGGCGGCGTGCCTAATACATGCAAGTCGAGCGGACAGACAGGAGTGCT
>NZ_SCWD01000006.1 GCF_004359515.1 Macrococcus carouselicus | reverse complement strand
TCATCATCTTTCATTGTTTTTCTCTTTCGTATTTCGAATCATGATAAATAAAACAATGTATAATATGACATTACAAATATACATATATATGGAAAATAAATCCCATACATCCTCTGCTACCCCGCCCAGAATCAAGAATAAAACTACTGTGGGACAGAAAATCAAAAGTAATCCAAATAGATTTTTAAATTTTTCAAGAGAAGGTTTAAAATTGTTCATAATATTTAACGTTCCTTTATTTTATTTACATCCACCCGGTGGATATTTTTTTTGTGCAGCCTTAATACATGTATACTGTATAGTAGCAAGTGTTACCACAATACCTCCAATTGAGGCTGAGCTTTTGCCAGCTTTACCTAACGTCGTTCTGACATTTTTCCATTTCCCATTTGCTACATCATCAATAAACTGTTTTCCAAATCCACTTAACAATCCGCCCAAAGTAACTAAACTTTTAACTTTCTTCCCGACACATGCATCTAAAGATTGATAATATTTTGTATTAACTTTTTTCCCTTGGATACCACAAGCTAATTGTCTTGAATCTGGACTTGCGATTCGGGCTTGAGTACTTAACGCTCTATTGTTGCTTTCTGCTGCTTCGGGATTCTCTGCACTATCTAATATATCAATGCTTTTATTATTTAACATTTTAGCTTGAGTCAAAGCTTCATTTTTATACGGATTATCTTTTAACTCCTCTTCCATCGCCTCTAGGTTGTAAGTAACAATACCTTTATCATTAACACTGATATTACTTTGAGTGACTTCGATTATTTGATCATAATATTTGTCTGAATTATTACTTGATGCATGAGCCTTTGATTCTATGTAGGGATTCATCCCTATTGAAAATAACAACACAAATATTAACACTAATCGTAAAAGTGATTTAAACATCTTATACTCTCCTTTAGTTTATTATAGATTCAGTCTAAACCAATCAAATGAATTAAAGTTATATAATATGGATTTTTAAGGAAACTTTAAGGTTTTAAGTAAATATATATAATTTAACAGTGATAAAATAGGACCGCTCCTGCCGCTTCCATTCCTCCCTGATCCTCAGTTTCTCCTGCCTCGCCATCACCTTGACGCTCTCCCTCAGAGACTGTTTTCTATCGGTCTAAGTAGTATAATAGTTATAATGCTATGTACTAAAGTATTTTATCTAGGAGGATAAATGATGGATTGGGAAAAAAAGGCACTAGAAGATTTATTGAAAATCTGTATTGAAGTTGGTAAGGAGAGATTTGATTTATTGGTAGCATTAGGTGAACTAAGAATAGAGGTAGATATCGAGGACCCAGTTTTTCAGACATTACAGAGCATGATGCCTAAGTTTGATGTGCTAAGCGAAAACATAGAGTTTGTTGAAGAAAATTGCATTGGAAAAGATGGCAAAATCAGCAAAGATGACCAAGATTGGCAAGATTTCATGTCTCTTATTATGAAGAAGTTTAAGAAGAGGTACAACAAAGGCGGATTAAAGGTTATGAACTGGGAGAAACGTGCTATCGATGAAATAATCAAGTTATTGATCGAACACACTCATGAGACTTCCCAATTATATGACAGGCTATCAAAGTTAGAAATAGAGATTAATTTAGAGGGCAGCGCTAATCTTATTCTCCACCGCCTCTGTCCTGATATCCCTTACCTCTCTGAAGGTATCGAAGTTGTTGAAAATGAATGCTTTGTAAATGACAATAAGATCGACATCCACTCGGAAAAATGGAAAGATTTCATTTCTTTAATCAGAGAATATCTTGAAAAAAGATATAGTAAAAAATAATATAGATACTGAAAGCAGATGCTCGCTGAGCATCTGCTTCTTTATGTATTCATTACAACCATTGATTAAACAGAACATATGTTCTATATTTAGGTCAAGGAGGGCTGCAAATGCTTAATTATGTCTTTATCGATGAAGATTTATTTTTAGAACTAGCTGAGAGACTTCAAGTCCATCACCCATCACTTAATACAGTATATGGACGTAGATATTTAAATCTTTTAGTAAGACCTGGCACTGATCGATTTGCTGTGAGATCAACAATTTATGGAGCTATAGAAATAGCAGAGGAACTTGGAACACTTAAAAATCAAAAAGTATTAAACCGCATTGCTTATGAGAAAGGTGATGACATTGAACAAATTCTCAATGAAAAATCCTCTACATCCTGAATTGCCTGAAGAATACGAAAATATTTTAGATTATAGAAAAATTTCTAGAAAGTATCTATGTAAAAATATCCCACAGGGCGGAGGGATGATAAAATGGACTTCTTTTGCTACAACACCTGAGCTCTATAAAAATATTGAGCAGCATATTAATGAGCAGAATAAGATAAAAAAACCTGAGCTATCAGATGAACAGATATTAGAGATCAATATCAGACTGTCAATGATGATGAACAAACCATCATCCTGCGCAGTACGCTGTTATGAAGATGGCTATATCAATCAGCATGAATGTATTATTGAGTATGTTGATACGATTAATAAAACAGTAAGATGTTATCTCTGTTATATGCAGGAAAGAAAGGTTTTCAGTCTATTTGATATTGTTGAAATCATATAAAGTGTCCGTAAATTATTAATTAATTAAATTAGGTATCCCTTTTACTTAATTTTAATATCTTTTAAACCCTTTTAAGATCTTTTTTAAAACCTTTTAGGTGGCATCTCATCCTTACAGACACAAGAGGTTCAAGAGTCGATAGGGGACATTTTGTATGAGATAGGGGGACGTTTTGTATGTATTGAGGGGACAATTTGTATGAGATAGGGGGACAATTTGTATGAGATAGGGGGACAATTTGTATGAGATAGGGGGACGTTTTGTATGTATAGGGGACATTTTGTATGTAGATAGGGGGACATTTTGTATGTCCCTTTTTCTGTATGTTATAATCACTCTAACCGATTCGGAGAGGTGTATTAAAATGCAGCAGATCGTCCAAATAAAAAACGAAATGAATACTATACCGCTCAAAAATTTTAGCTCAGTCGAGCAAGACTTATTCTTTACGCTCTGTTCAAGACTAAGAAATGAAGATACTAAAAAAATACGATTTGACATCGCAGAATTGAAAGAACTCAGTAAATATTCATCGACTTCAAATAGCCGTTTTGTTAAAGACCTTGAATCGCTCTACGATAAAATCTTGCAAGTTACTTATAGAGTGGGATCAGATCAACATTTCAAGAAGTTCACTCTGTTTACAGATTATGAGGTGAATATGATTGAGGGTTATCTAGATATATCTGTGAATGAAAATTTTAAACACTTGCTCAATAACTTTGAACTAGGGCAGTTCACGATATTTGAATTGAATGAACTGACAAGCTTCAGATCGAATTATACTAAAAATTTATATAGATTATTGAAGCAGTTCAAGTCCACTGGATATATGAAAGTCAGTATGGATCGCTTCCGAGAAGTATTATGTATTCCCTCGAGCTACAGGATGAGCGATATCAATAAAAGAGTGCTCAATCCCGCATTAAAGGAATTTGAGAATGTATTCTTTAACCTCAGTTATAATAAGGTACATAGTAGGACAGATGGACGAACAATAGAGGCTATAGAGTTCAATTTTCTTCCTCAGAAAAATATAAAACCAATAGCCAAAGAAAAATTTAAGCAATCAAAGGAGACCTCCCAGAATAAACCAGTAGCTGGCGATGAAGAAGAAAAAGAGATGGAAAAAGCCTTACTTTTCGGAGACTATATACATTTAAATCCTATGTATCAACTTGTTCAAGACAGAGAAAAAGACCATTAAAAAACAGCTGACATTTTCCGTGAAATGTCAGCTGTTTTTTAAATTTTATTATTATTCTCTGATACCCATTTTTTTATAGTCTCTTTACGTTCTGAATAAGACTTATCAGGCAGAGCCTCAGCGACTAAATCATATAACTCAAGTGCTTTATCGTATTTCTCCAGATTCATAAGAAGCTGCCTGATAACCTGTGTTTTTGATTGACCTGAAAATTCAGGAACCACTTCATCAACCATGCTATAAAGTGAGACCGCTTTATCGTAAATTTCAATCTTAGGATATCTATTCTTTTCCTTTAGCTCTGTAACTGTGTTATCCGTCTGTTTGAACACTTTAGCCGTCATTCGCTTTAATTCTGATGGATATTCTTTGACTTTTTTTTCAGGGTTTACGAGTCGTAAGTCTTTCTCTATCTCAACAGGCGGCTGAGGACTTTTGATGTTCTTATTCCACCCTGCCATATTAATTCACTCCCTCTTTCTCTGCCTCAATGTTTCTGATCCTCTGAAGAGTCTCATCTACTGCATCTACATACATCTGTAATGTTTTCTTATCGTATGGCTTATCTTCGGTGATACCATATTTACCCCATGCGACAACACGCTTTGAGCTGCGGATGACATGCTCATACATATCTTCCTGAAACTGCTCTCTCAATTCCGCTTCGACTAGCCTGCTGATTGCACCAGTAGAGTCCACAAGATAAGGTAATACTCCGATAAGTTCAATACCCTCGTTATACTGAAGCATACTTCCGATGTAGTTATAAATCTTTCTCGTTGAATTTGCACTGGCTTCCTCAGTCTGAGTCGTAACAATCATAAAGTCAGATGAACAGATTGCGTTTGTAGTTGTGATGCCTGTCGATGGTCGTGTGTCATAAATGATGTAATCATATTTTTCTTTGATGGACTGAAGAAGAGTGTAGAACAGATAGTATCTTGCTTTCTTATCTTTAAGCTCCTCTACAACATAGGTGTCAAACTGTTCCAGATGCCATGATCCATGTACGAGGTCGAGGTTTTCATGAAGAGAGACGATAGAACCACTAATATCACGTTCAAAGTTACTGTCTACAGATTTCTTGATAGCCTGAAGCAAATCTGTTTCAGGCTCAACATCTTCTTTGCCGAACGTTCTTTTCAGTTTTTCAGTGACGTCTGCCTGTGGGTCTGTATCAAAGACAAGCACTTTCTTTTTTTCCTTAGTTGCTAAAATGTAAGCAAGAAGTTCTACAAATGTAGATTTTCCGACGCCACCCTTAAAGTTTCCGACTGTTATAATTTTTGTCATTTGAGTTCCCTCCTGTCTCCTCCATTGTACACCAAAGTATACAATGGTGTACAAATAAAAGAGCAAAAAATAAATAATTAATATGAATTAATTATATAACAATCAATTTTATTTGTGAAGTATAGTTATAAAAAAGAGCTCAAATCGTTGTCATCATTGAGTTCTAAGGATAATATTGATATAATTTATATGTATATATTATTATCATTATAATACGAAAAAGGAGTTGAAAATAAACGATTTAGAAGCTGATATTTTAAAGATTGAGGAATATATTGATGAGATGATTATAGCATGTTCTCGCTTTACTATTACAGAAATGGTTAAATGAGGAAACAGTATGTCAACTGTGTGTCGCTTTAGACAGAGACGTTCAGACATATTCAAAGTGAACTGCTTAACTCTTAAACGCATCGCAATTTGTATGGATCAACTTGAGTCAGCACAAAACAAGAGAGAGAAGCATATCAAAAAGTTACTGAATGATTTTGTTCGTGTTTATATCATAACCGCAATCAATGAGGACAGCTTCATCTCTATTAATCATAGAACAATGAATAAGTTTAATGATGCATCATTAGACACCCCTTATAACATCAGTACACTCATCAAGTACGCACGCTTAATTAATCAGAAAAAGACACACACGCATATCAAAACAATAAGGAGCTGATTTAATGTTTAGAAAGAGTGAGCTTACAAAAGAAGAAAAGAAAGAGCTGAAAAGAAAGAAAAAAGAAGCGAGAATCAAAGCCAAACAAAAAAGGGGGAAAAGAAAGAAGACTGATGACAACTACTATATCATCGGCGGTCGCTTCGGAGATCGAGATGAAAGGACAAAGGGTGGAATCAGAACGTTGTATTTCAGACGCTTCACTTTTCTGCTGCTTGCTTTAGGAATTATGATGCTTGTCTATCAATATGCTGAAATGATTGATTATAAGACTAATAATTCAACTCCTATCGGCACGGAGCTCACATTCCTGAAATCTGAAGCACCCTTGACTATTTCAGATATATGGACGGACAAAAAGAGAGAGGTTACAGTCGTCAAGTTCAAGTATAGTGATAAAGCAAGACAGCTCCTATCAACTGAGGGTAAGAACTATAATCTTCACTTCCTGCACACGACAAAGCATAAGCCGAAGATTGAAATGAAATATGGAGTTCTCGGTACTGAGGGCGACGGCTATCTGTTCATCAAGGGGAAGCTAGATAAACGAGCTTATCAAATCTACATGGCGAATACGCTTAACATGAACTACGGGGACGATAAGGCATCACCTAATATCTCAACTATCCAGAAGAAATCAATGGAAGAAATGCTGAGTTCAGTGAGTGAAGATACAATGAATGAATCAGGTGTCATCACAGCTATCCAGAGCAAGTTCAAGAATAAAGAAAAGGAACATAAGTTTGATAATATCAACTTCAGACTTAACGCTTATAGTGACAATACGAAAGTCTTTGATGGGACATTCCTGACAGATGATAATGAGATTGACTACGGTAAAGTTATCAAACAGACTTCTACAGTTAACGTTGTGAAAAAGATTGCTAAAGCAATGGAGACATTACAGCAGGAGAGACAATCCTATACCGTCAGCCTTGAAGAATATCAGAACAGACTTAAACGTGACAAGAAGAACTCAGATGCCAAAGAAAATATTGAAAAGATTAACCTGAGAATAGAGAAACTTGATACAACACTCGATGCACTCAGAAAAGAGAAAGAACGCTATGAAAAATCAGAGTTCAGAAAAGAAGATTTTGGTAATATGCAGGAAAACTTTGAGTACTTCGACCTACAGAAAGGCGGCTACAATTAATGAGTAAAACATACACGCAGAAATCACAGGAAAAATTTAAGGAGATCAATGAGTTTCTGGGTAACGCGCTCAGCATACTTGATTATCCTGATATTGAAGTCATAGAACGTGATGAAGAGATCAGGGCGCTTGAATATCTTATGAATCGAAGACAGACACCTGTTGCCTGTCTGATAGGAGATGCAGGTACAGGGAAAACAGCAATCGTGAAAACTTATGCTAAACAGCAGTTTTTGAATGGCAATCATGTTATTGTGTTATCTGTAAATATAGGTGCGTTGAACTCTGGGGGTGTCCATAACCTCAAGGAGCGTATGGAGTGGCTGCTGCCAAAAGTAAAAGAGTATCAGGATGTTCTTCAGGAGGAGGAGCATCCTGATACAAAAGTCATCATATTCATTGATGAAGTGCACAGAATCATCTCCGTTTTCGGTAACGGTTCAAAAGAGGGCGGAGATATCCTCAAGCCCACTCTTGCCAGTGCGGGTAAATACGTGAAAGTGATTACAGCGACCACAAGAGGCGAATATGACCGTTATATAGCTAAAGATGGTGCACTCGCTCGAAGACTTCATACACTTGCAATCAATGAAGTGTCTCAAAAGACGACGAAACAGATTCTCAGAAACTGGTTAGACAAGACAATCGGTGAAGCGGCATCATCTGAAGTAAGCGATAATACTCTTGAGAGAATTATGAAAGCAAACAGACAGATGCAGACTGAATTTGCAGAGCCCTCTAAGTCTATAGATATTCTTGAGACGATGCTTTCCATTCATGAGACAGATGGACGGACGATGGATAGAGAGCTAGTCAACTATGTATTCAGGACTTCAAATAACGTTGACCTTAACCCGCAGATTGATCCTGTACATACGACGAACGTTTTGAGAAGACGAGTGAGAGGACAGCCTCTAGTACTGTACACGATGGAGCGCATGATTGATAACACGGCTTGGGAATCACAAAGCAATGAAGTCAACCAGAGACCGACAACAGTCCTGATGGTTGGGACGTCGGGTACAGGTAAGACTGAGACTGCTAAGGCAATCAGTGAGGCTACAAAAGGCGATGAATCTGAGCTTGAAATATTCAGTATGACTGATTATGACAATGCGGAAAGTTCTGACCGCTTCCGTCTTGATCTCGGTATGATAGCCCGTCATAAACGCTCTGCCATATTTCTTTTCGATGAAATTGAAAAAGCGCATCCCAGTGTCATACTCGCAATGCTGCCTATACTCGATGAGGGTGAGGTGACATTCTTTGAAGAGGGTGCGGATGGCTATATGGTTAGACAGCATGCTTCTCTCAGGGGGTCGTTTATCTTCGCAACATCTAACTCAGGTTCAGAGATGTTTGAAGACATCAACCGTTACGCCAGAGAACTTCAGGATATAAAGCAGGATGAGATAGACAATTACTCTGAGGAATTGAAGTTCAGCTCAAGAAAACTTGAGCCTGTTATTCAGAAAGGACTTGAAAAGGACTTTCCAAAGGAGCTTCTCCAGAGGTTCACCTACTTCATTCCGTTCAATTCACTCAGCAATTCCACGAAGCTCGATATTGCTAACAAAATGCTGGCAGAGGAACTGAGACAGTTCAAAGAGAGAGGTTACAACATCTATATAAGTGACCGTCAGGACTGGATGCCAGGCTATGCTCAATATAAGGCTAACGAGATTGCCATGTACATTGTATTCGAGCGTATGATGTCACGTAATGCAGGTGCAAGCGGTGCACGTAATATCAGAAAAATTATCAAGACTGATATTGTCTCTGAAATCCTCTATACCATGAGAAAATATCCTAATCTGAAGCGGTTCAGACTCAAGACTAACGGCAAATGCAGCTTTGAGTCCAGAGATGATGCAGTGACTCGTGGTGCAATTATAGTAGAACCTTATTAATTTTAGTAAAATACAAACAAAAGGGTGATAAAAATTAATAAAGATACTATAAAAAAATTGATTGATGATTATAAGATATTGCAGAACCCTAAAACAACTACAGTGAATAAATACAGTGGAAATTATAATAATGTACGAATAAGCATATACTTCGATGCATGGGATCAAGCAAATTATAACTTTCAATTATTGTTGGTGTATGAAAAACAGTATTATCTAGTGAACTTGAGGATAATTGATGCAAATATTACTTCACGCTTTCTGCCTGATTTGCCTGTAACTTTACAAAGACAAATTATAGTCGAAGGAACATTGAACGCTTTCTATGAGCAAGTTGAGCATATTATCAATAATAATAAACGGATCACTCTTAATATAGAGAGAGATACCACATATATTAAAGCTCGTAAATATAGCCCATGTACTGGAGAAATGTTTCTTAAAGGTCTTACTCATAAAAATATGACATCTAAGATGATGATATGGATTGAGAAGAATACTAACATCAAGAAAGAGGACATCGAAAAGGTGAAAAGAGTAAGAAAAACATTCGTCAGAACAGACGATATAAATTTGAGAAAGAAGATAGATATTATCCTAAGAGATAATAATATTCAATAAGAGAAGCCGACCAAAGTATAAATTTTGGTCGGCTTCTTATATAGAAATTGATTTTTAAGACAATCATTAATTTATCTAAATATATAGTAAACGATATTATTTTTAATTAATTGTAAATTTCTAATTATTTATAAGAAAACGATTGCAATACGTATCAAATAGAGTAAAATATTATTTGTATTACAAATATATGAAAAAAGAGGGATTTAAATGAAGAAAATTGTTAGTTCATTTGTAGCCACTTCAATTATTTTAACAGGATTTTCGGGAGTGGTTCATGCTAGTGGAAACACATCACCTACTTCACAAAGTGTAGAAAGTTATCAGGCTCCTAAACTTTTAGAAAATCAATATGTAGATGAAAACGGGGATTTATACACTTTTGAATCTAAGCAGAAAAAAGATCTGTATGTTCAAATGCAAAAAAATACAGCATCTGCTAGTACTCAGGTTAGAAGTATTACAATTGGTGGTGCTCCTGCATACAAAGTATCTTCTAAACGTTACAACATGCAATTTGGCGGATATATTTCATCCTCATGGACAAAGAAAAAGGAATATACCATGGTTGCTGGTAGATCTTATGGATTCAGTGCAACAGTAGAAGGATTTGGGGTTAACTTCAATTTTACTTATGAAGATGGCGGTGTTATTCCGGCTGATTCAAAAAGATACAGTAAGTTAGCTAAATATGCTGATTTTACATTAACTAAATATAGAGTTGTGCATCCAAAAGTAGGAACATACTATGTAACAAAGAAGAGTGTGCATGATACTTATATAAGAGTGAAATATAAATAAGAATATAGCTAATACAAAAGATAAGCCTATCTAACGGGCTTATCTTTTGTATCTTTATTTATTTTAAAGTAAAGCATAATTATTAAAACTACTGTTAAAATAATCGGTACAATCAATGGTCTCCATTCTTGAAATAATTCAATATTTGATCGCACTAAATAATGTAAAAAAAACATCCAGGCAATATTCAAAGCTAAAATAAATATTTTGTCATTTGTTTTCATTATTGTCACCCCATTATATTTTAATAAGTTAATTGTAAACGCTTTATTATTTAATTGAAAGGATGAATTTCTAATGAAAAAAAATAAAATAATTACAGCAAGCATTATAGCAGCAGGAATTCTCTTGTCTGGTCTTAATATTAATTCCCAAAATAATCAAGTTTATCTAGTCTTAGATAAAGCTGAAGCAGCTGCTCAGAAAACAGAATTTGTAAAATATATATCTGCGAGCTGGGGGAAAGTTTCATCCTACACGTATAATGGGAAAACATTTTCTGCTGATAAGAGTAAATTTAGTAAATTAGCACAATATAGAACTTATGAAATTAATTGGTTCGGGTGGAAAGTAACCAAATCTACTTTCTATAAAGTTGTATATAAATAAAAGTTATCAAATGGTATTGCTGAAAGAATAAAGATGATTTTAACAATGGAGAATTATTTAATTCTATCGGTAAATACAACTGCACAGTGACAGTCAGACATAGCTCTAAGAGCAAGTATTATAATTTTGGAGAATATATTAGTGATACTTACGATTTCTCTCTACTCAGCTCTCGTGACAGTTTTAAGAATAAAGCACCTGTAACGTTCGGCAATAACTTTGCATACGCATGTGAAAAGTTAGGCGTTGTATATGATTTCCCAGTTAACTTATATGTTCAAGGTACTTTTTAAATCTTTAGCCTAGTGAAACCAAATTTATCAAACTATATAAGAGACTAGATAATTGATATGCTCAGTCTCTTTTTAATTGAATTAGTCTTTTAAGCACTATATCTTATTTGTTAAAAAAAGGATATAATGTAAATACGTTAAAATATAAATGTATCATATAAGGGAGTTTTTATAAGTGGGAAACAAATTATTGCCAAATATTATATTTATTAGCATGCTAATATTCTTCATATTAACATTTGTAAAGAATCACGGCTTTATATTAATGATTGCAGGGATTGGCTTTATTTCAATATGGACTGTTATCTACTTAGAACAAAAAAATAAGACTTCATCAAAAATAGAACATAGAAATAAGTTTTAGCATCTAATTAATGTTTTTAGAGGCGACAGTAATCACTGTATAGTTAAGACAACTAACAAAAGAGCAACAGGACTGGCTGACTTAGAGGCAAAAAAAGAGACTGAGCAATAATGCTCAGTCTCTTTTTAATTGAATTAGTCTCTTTAAACAACATACTCTTTAAACAACATATAATTAAACATCATATCTTGTTTATGATTTTATTATTAAATTTTTTCTCTGTCAATCATTATCAAGAGAAGTATATACATTCATTTATAGAGTCGGTTGCAAGTATCAGTTTCTTGTAATGGTATTGAAAATAGGTTTTGCAGCATTAGTTTGGTTACATACTAGAAATATGTTATTGTTCATCAGTTCAAGTCTGTACGTCAGCATTAAGATTAACCTCCATTCTTTAGAGTTAACCTTAATATAACAAAACTTTTAATATACACCTCTAACCAGAAAATAAA
This sequence comes from Macrococcus carouselicus, assembly GCF_004359515.1. GTDB lineage: Bacteria > Bacillota > Bacilli > Staphylococcales > Staphylococcaceae > Macrococcus > Macrococcus carouselicus. Next base: position 53,353 of record NZ_SCWD01000006.1, on the reverse strand, counting down.
ACGTTATTTTGGTTTTAATCTAATATGAGCTTGTAGAATAAAATATCGTTGCTATCTACTTTTTACAATATTATTAAATTCGCTTATTAAATCTTCTTTCAAAATACTCATCTTGTAAGAATAGAACTCCTTTTTCTTTGGAAATGTGTCTTTATAATGATAATCGAATAAATAATCCAGAATCTTTTTTCGGGAGGTATAGGGTGTAATTTTTAAATCTCTGAGAGCTGAGAACTGACTGTTAAAATCACGTATACGCTTTTCAATCTTCTCTTTTTCTTTGATTTTTCGTTGTCTATCCAGAAGTTCGTATATGTTGTACTGTAACTCCTTTTTCATCAATTGTTTTCTTTCTTTGAGGTTTTTGTAATCTTCATACTGTTTTATAGTCAAATTGAGATTCAAACGTCTGTGTAACTCTCTACGTCCTGACTTTTTCATATACAGCCTTTCGGATGCTGATTTTACTATGGGATCGACATAGGTCAACAGACTATAGATTTGCTCGGAACTTAGATGTGCCCTTTCCTTGCATATCTTCATCCATTGCGGCTTAGGCTCCTTTTTATCTATATACCATTCCTTAGCCTGCGGAATGAGGAAGAGCACGAGTCCTGAGTATCCTTTTTCACCGTTGGTTTCCTTTGTTATTAGAGCATGCAGAATAAGGTGCTCTATTAAATCACAATAGACCAGTCGTTCTTTTCTTTGATATTTAAACGAGTATTGATAGAACTGTATAAAGGCTTTGTTCGCTAAATTTTCAAACTCATATTCATCTATGTGATGACAATATAGACCATCAGATGTCCGTGAATAGTTGCTTTTTGTGATATTTGCTATTTCTCCGTTTAAAAAGCGTATATAAGACTGCTCCTTGAAATAATCAGTTGTTGCCGATCCGTGTTTTAACAGCAATCTTTCTACAGCCTGATGATAGGAAAGGCTCAGTAGAGAAATATAATGATTCAGGCTGTTACTGGATTTAATAAGGGGTACTGCACTCAATTAAGTATTCCTCTTTTCTATGCTGTATTTTAAGAGAGATATCATTGATTGAATAATTCATTAGCTTCATAGTGGATTCCCTCGACAGGTGTAAATACATGTCTTGTCTTTAGAGAGGGTACTTCATTCACGTTCTTATTAATATATGACTTCTTGTAATGGCGTGCGTTAGATACCTTTGAAACGTTTTTTGCTAAATCAGTAATATTATTATTTAATTTTAGTATGTCCAGAGCTTGGGAAAGAGGCTCGACTTTAAGCAGTTTCCTCTCATTGGGTACATCTATTAATAGAAAATCATTCGTTATACTGAATGATTCTACTAAATGGTTGTCTGTACAAGACTCTAGGAAATTGTATATGTTGTCTATAGTGACAGAGATATTTACATATGGCTTAATGTCGTCAATTTGAATTGACTCTCCTATAATCAATTCATTTTGATAATTTCTAAAAAGTTTTAGCTCATCCACTTTAAATACAATAGATTTCTTATTAATCACAGTGCTCATGAACAGGTAGCCGCTTTGATCTGTAGAGAACTTATAACGAGTGTCTCTATACTGATCAGTAAATAGTTGGATAAGATGCGCCTTATGGTTAGGCTCTAACACCTCAGACACGTTTGACTTCTCATAGATGCCCGTATATAGGAGTCTATCCATTACTACTGAAGCGGTTGTTTTATCGGTATTGGTGTCACTCAGTCTCTTGTACCACTCGATAACCTCCGTCTTTACAGCCCACTTGTTGTCAGTGTTATCCTTAAGATATTCGTCAATTTTGTTTCTTGTTTCAAGAACTTTTTCCCGTCTTTTTATACTCTCTGATATATGACTTTTTTCGTTCACAAAGCTTTTCTTCGCTTTCTCTAACTCTGTTATTCTCTTTTTTAGTTCTGAATATAGAGGAGAGGGGATGACAATCGTGGTATCGGGAATAGTTATCAGTTCATCATAGTCAGGAATTTCTTGAGAGAATGCCATTTCAAGCGCTACGTTGGTATAGCTCTTTACTTTATCAAGTCCGAACTCTTGTATACAGCTAGAGCCGACCCAGAACTCCTTGCCAGTAATTTTGTTCTTTATCAGATAAAGAGCTGATAACCCTGTGTGGCCGCATAGTTCACATTTATAGTCCTGCTCTTTATGTCTGACCTGATTAGCAAAAGTATACTCTTTTTTGCAGTTGTTCAGGATATCACTGCCATACTGTCGGATGTATGATTTAATACTATCGTCAGCCGCTTCAACATGATGAGGACTGTACGCCTTTATTCCGTTTGCCCGGATAAACTCTTTGAACCCCTTGTATTTATCTATCTCGGAACTATAAAAAATGATATTGATATTCTTTTTAGTCAAACTTTGCATAAGAAGCCCCCTTGAGAAATACTTTCTGTATTTTGATTATATCAAGGTTAAGACATAGATGAATATCATACAACTTAACCTGCCTTAATCGTATATATCGGCTATACTCAGAAACCTATTCCATGTCAGAGAGAACTTAGTACACGTAATCAGCTAAGCCCTCATGCAATTTAGGCAGACTGGTATTTGCCCATTTTTCCATAGCTGCACTCAGATCCAGATTGTTGCAGCAAGTCCTTTCATCCATGATTTCTACCAGCTTTTTACGAGCGATCTTTCTTGTATATGAAAACATATTCTTGATAGGTGCCGCACCGTCTTTATAGTGTCTGCGCATCGCCAGAAGAAGCCCTTTGAATGCATACTCCGCAATATCGTTGATCTCCTCACCAGTCAGATTACAGTCCTCAGTCTGAGCGACTATCATGCTGTAGAGTGTAGCTATCTGTTTGTCTGACAGAAAGGCAGAGTAAGACATATAGATGTCATAAGGTACATTATCAGGGCATGCTCTGAAGTCCATGATTTTATTAATTCGACTGATGAGTGCTTTATGCTTACGGGATCCTGTAACAGTAAAAGAATTTTTAATAGCTTTAAAGAATATAGTTTCTTTTTTAATCTTCACATACGCCATCGCTTGCTGTGACAGGGTTTTACCGTCCTTTTTAGAGGCGTTGCGATAGCCAGTTTGCGATAGCCGATTTTTTTCATCAAGCAGTTCATTTCGTCTGTCAACACTGTTAATGATATAGATGTTTGCCCCTTTTCCGCCCTTTATCACACGCATTGTGTTCACCTTTGTGATGAAAAAGTTATCGATGAGGTATTTGATATGGTCTTTGACTGTGCTGAGTGACTTTCCTGACAGTTCCGCTATCGTTCTATTCTTAAGGTAGGAAACACCTGTTACTACACAGCTGTGCTGTTTCAACAGATTATAGACGTCAAAATAAATCGGCTTGATGGACTTTTGGTGCTGTTGAGCATGATGATCCATCTCCCTTACGCTACTGAATGCTCGATACTCGGATAAATTAATTGTCATGTACGTCATCTTAATCTCCTCTTCTCTTAATGGAATATACAAAAAAATGGGACGGCAACAATGTGCCATCCCACCTATTGAATATCCATTAGCCCCTGAGAAGAAGATTTGACGGTTCGCCGACTAGACCTAAAAAGCCCTGAAAATCATGTTGATCCGGTCTTGATAGGTTTACGAAATATCAATCATCTGATATATTTGACTAAACGGTTAGACATTGTGGTGCTTTCACATTGTCGAGTCTTTTAAAAGTGGTTGGTACTTTTAACTGAGCCGTTTTCAAAGGAGCGGCTAGAAATGTGGGTCTATCACATTTTGAGTTCTTTCTGGAAGCCTGCCAGGGCGACCAGAAAGTGCCGTTCAAATTTTTGTATTAATTTACCTATATCATAGACCTTTTAAGAGAAGTTGTAAATAGATACATCATAAATATAAAACGTTATCAGTGAACTCCTATCTAATAGGAGTTCTTTTTTGTGGATGCTACGGAGCCCGTAGTGACAATATTCTTTAGAGTAAAAGAACATTTTAGTTATTTATAAATAATTAATAGTATATAATTAATTTAAAAATGTTTATTTGTGGTAATTGTGGTGTAATATTGTATAATATTAATGAGCATTATTCGATGGTCAATACACATAAGCTAAGGAGGCGTCTCAGTGAGTGATACTGTAAAGAAAGTAACAATGAAACAGTTAAGAAACAAAGGGATTGCTGATCAGCACGGAATCGATGGTCGGAAGTACCGTGAATTTGTTAAGGCTATGGCATTACGAGGTTTTGCAGTAAAGATTATTTTTTGAGAAGTAATCGGACATTTGAAAATGTATAAGATGCATAATATATCATTAATAATTACAGGTTCCTAGAGCATGTGCTCGAAAGAAAATGCTGAGACACGACTTTGATCGTGTCTTTTTTATGGACAAACCTGTTTGAATGAAATATTACTTATATGTTATAATTCGATAATGGCAAATAATAAATGGAAAATTGATATCTACAGGAAAGAAAATGGTGAGGAGCCCGTCAGGAATTTTCTTGATTCTCTCCCTAATAAAGAAAGAGCGAAAGTACTGAGAACTTTTCAACTGTTGGAGGAATTCGGAACTAGTTTAGGCATGCCACACAGAAGACATATCGATGAGGATATCTATGAGCTTCGTACAGTTTTAGGTAATAATATATTCAGGGTGTTTCATTTTCACTATAAGGAGGGAACTTTCATCCTCCTCAATGGTTTCCGTAAGAAAACAAATAAGACTCCTACAAAAGAGATTGAACGTGCTAAAAGATATCGTGATGATTATTTGAAGCAGAAAGGAGAGGGTAAAGTATGAGTTTTCTAAATGATTATTTGGAAGAGAACCTTAAAGACCCTGAGTTTGCTAAAGAATGGGAAGATAGCGAGCTTGAGTATACTCTCGCACGTAATATCATCAATCGAAGAAAGAATCTGCATCTTACTCAGAGAGAGGTTGCTGAGCGTATGCATACCAAACAGAATGTAGTATCGCGTATTGAGAATGGAAACATCAATGTGACTCTGAAGACCCTTAAGGCGATAGCAGGCGCATTACAGACTGATGTATCATCTCTTGTGCGGAATGAAGAGAGTGGGAGGACTAGTCAGATAGATCATTCCAATTTTATAAGAAATTAATTGATATTTTTATAAGCATTGACGATAATGCAGTGGATCAATTAAATTTTATATATAATGAAATATTTATTGAAAGAATTCAAAAGGAGTAAGGATGAATAAAATATCGAAGATCACAAAAAGAGATATTTTTGATTTATTCAATAACGGAATTAAACAAGTCCATTACTTTGAAAATTCAATCTATAATTGTAATTACCACGGAAGGCTTGAAGAGATTGAATTTCTTGAAAGATTGTATCACTTAGAAAGTATGGAGAGTTCAGATCACAGATATCTGAATGCAAAAGGAGATATTTGGCAACATACTGTAAATAATAATGACTATCCTGTTAATTGGGTTTTTAAGGATGAAAGATTTGAACTATTTGATGGTGATGATACAGTATTTTTAGATTTTATTTGTGAGATATTTCATCCGGAGGTCAGAGATGAATCTACTAATTGGAGACTTTTTTTCGACAGGATAAATGAACTGCTAAAGTATGATGAATTTGAGCTCTATTCATATCAGAAAATTTCTGGACGAGAGGTATTTACATGGAGGGTTTATTCTGAAAAGCACTTATATTTAATTCCGTACTCGATAAGACAGGAACAACGAATAAAATCTAAAGACATTAAGTTGAAATTATCGAAAGAGCTTAGATATCAAATTTTAAAGTTGCTTGAAGAGTATGATGAATTAAGATATTTTACTGATGAAACAAACTGGAACTATACGAAGCAACTCAGTGAACTGGCTATGGAGGAATTAGAAAAATTTTATATTCCTAAAAATTATGAAAACAATCATTACGTGCCTGCCAAGGACTTTGATTGTTTTATATATAATACCTCTCCATTTTCAGTGCTTGATGTGATAGAAGCTTTTGCTTATTTGTTAGAAGAGAATAGTCATTTTAAGGAAAGAGTCAACGATTTATTATCTCATCATAAAGTGAGTTTTAATTTAACTGATGGTGGAGAAATCATCAATACAAATGATGAGTTGTTTCAACTTAATCGTAAGAAACCAGTTAGAGAACCTGGATTGGAAAAGCTCTTGTTAATTGCAGAAGAAGAATATACAAAAGGTAATTATTCTACTGCTGTAGAAAAATTGTGGGATGCTTTTGAGCGACTTAAGACTTACTATTCGCCCTCCTTAGATAAAAAAAGCTCAGCAGAGAAAATTGTAAAAGAAGTTGCTAAAGAGCAAGAAGAATTTCAAAGGCTCTTTAATGATGAATTTAAGAGTCTGACCACAATAGGAAATAACTTTAAAATACGACATCACGAAACAACAAAAATAGATATTTCTGAAGAAATACATTACCAATACTTTTATAAAAGATGCATGGCTTTAATTTCTACAGTAATAAAAATTTTATATTAAATAGGCATAAAATTATAGCTAACTTAATACATAATTTACTTTCAATAATCATGGCAAGAAGCAGATATTTACAATAATATCTGCTTCTTTTTAAAGTGCATAATAAGCGCTTCGGAGACAACGGTATCGTATAATGGGAATAACTATCAAAAACAAGAAAAGGGGTACGATATATGTACGATTGCTCCAAAGAGATCAGCAGGTTCTATAACAAAAAGGTCGTCCTATCAGCACAGGAGCAGAACGAGCTGAGAAAGAGACGGAAGCAGAATATCAAGAGGATGAAAGACGGGCTCAAGGAATACAATGAGGAGGAGAAGACGGCCTATAAAATCGCTGAAGACCGGATACAGGGCAGTATGGCCATGCACACCATCACACAGAACGACGAGAAGGACTATGACATCGATGTGGGCATCGTGTTTGAAGCGGATGACCTGGATTATCTGGGAGCTCAGGCCACCCGCAACATGGTAGCGAATGCGCTCGGAAGAAAGACCAAGCAGTTCGCGGAACAGCCGGAGGTCAAGACCAGCTGTGTACGCCTGAAGTACAGCTCTCTCGGCTATCATATGGACTTCGCAATATTCCAGAGAAGCAGAGCTTCCGATTGGCATGACTACACCTATGAGCATGCAGGGTCGGACTGGTCGGTGAGAGATATCAGGGGGCTCGAGGACTGGTTCACCGAGCAGGTGAAGATGCAGGGGGATGACTTGCGGAAAATCATCCGTCTGTCCAAGATGTTCTGCAAGTCGCGGGACTCATGGAAGATGCCGAGCGGGCTCATCCAGTCCGTCCTATGTGACGAGAATTTCAAGAAGAACTATTCCCGTCTGGACGAGAAGTTTTACTACACCATGTGGGCGATTGTCCACCGTCTCGATATCTGGATTGATGTTAGTGCACCTGTCGACAACGGTCGGGCACTGGTGACGCGGGAGGTCGACCGTCAGAGGATGAGAAACTGGAGGAGCCGTCTGAAGGCCAGTCTGGAGAAGTTGGACATCCTCTTTGATGATGACTGCACGCAGGCAGATGCCCTGAAGGCTTGGTCTGAGTTCTTCAATCATCTTTACTGGGATGAGATGTACGAGTCCGCCTTGAGAAGAAGCCTTCGGGAGAGAAGTACGCCCGCCTTCGATGACACCGAGCAGTTCATCGATGAGCTCTATCCGGTTTACGAGCAGTACGACGTGTCAATTGACTGTTTTGTCACCGGGGACGGCTTCTCCGTCATGCCGATTGAAAGGTTCTTGGACAGATTGTCTCCACAGATCAGGAGATTCATTCCCTTCAACTTCTCCATTAGATGCAGGCTCGGGGAGACCGACTGTCCATCCTATGACAAGATTCTGTGGAAGGTTCGGAACATCGGCATCGAGGCGGAGAAACGCAATTGCATCAGGGGGCAGATAATGGATGGCAGGGGAGTTGAAATCGTGGAGAGCTCAGACTTCGCAGGCGCCCACTATATCGAGTGCTATCTGATTAAGAACGGCGTATGCATCGGTGTTGGACATGTGCCTGTCCCGATAGGAGGAACCAGACATGAAAAAATATAGCTACAGAAAGAAACTTATGAAAACGGTCGGATTACTGACTATATGGCTGATATCTGTCTGGTTCATCTATTACACTAATGAAAGGGAGATGTCTTTCGGAGAGGCAATGGCCAATCTGATTGCAGGCTCCATTATTTCCTACCTTGTGGCGAGTATCAGCCAATTGACTGACAACACCAGCTGGAAGTCATCACAGAGCACGCTGAAGAAAAACGGAGAGATAAATGACGACTCTGCTATCAGAATTTCATTCGCCTATCTCTTCAGAATCAAGATTGACGGCCATTACTTCTTGGTACCGAACAGCAGATCAGGCAAATATCAGCCTGTGGGGGGCGCTTATAAATTCTACAAAAAGGAAGCAGAGTATATGGCCTATCATTTCTCAGCTGAGAATGACAACCGTATCGCGGTAGATGAAGTTACCAAGATGGACTACAGACTACTGGTCAAGAGCAGAGACCTCAAGAAGTTTATCAGACGGTTCGATAAGACATCGTACAGAGAAGATGTCAGTGACCTCAGCAGAGAGTTTGTCGAGGAGATTTTCAGTACGGGCATTCTAGACAGGGAGACGTTCGGTGACCTTACCTACCGATTTGTAGGTCGGCATATGACGGATGTGGAGTATGGCCGTACATTCAGTCACTATGAACTGCTTCTAGCCGACATCATCGAAGTCCGACTGACTGATAGGCAGGAAGAACTGTTCAGAGACCTCATGCGACAGAAGTCTGACAAATATCTCTTTGCGTCAGCGGATGAGATTAATTCGCTTGGCGTCAACTACGTTACTCAGGAACTTGATGACAACATCGCTAACCATACCCCTAAAATCTTGAGTGAAAATACGGATGACCTGATCATGAGAAACAGACATCAATCATCTGTTACGGTCAGATTGTAACTGCCTCCATCTTGCTTATATTCCAATAGATAATAAGACCTCATTAGGTCTAAGATATGCTCTGGTCTGTCAAGGCGATAGCAGTCGCATTACAGACTGATGTATCATCTCTTGTGCGGAATGAAGAGAGGGGAGGACTGGTCAGATAGATCATCCCGATCTGATAAAAAATTAAAAATCCAGATAAGCTGTCTGGGTTATTATCGAATGAAAGAAGCGGATGTTATTAAGACATCCGCTTCTTTTTTTGTTCAATTAGAGTATATCATCTCGTCATTACAATAGCTGAAAACATAGATACCATTAGCATAATAGACTATTTATAGTTTTTTAAAATTAATTAAGTAAAATTAATGGAAAAATCTATAAATTTAAGCGGCTTTATAGTAAAATTAGCATAGATATTTATAAATATATTTGAGGTGGAGGAGATCTTCTGGACATATTCCTATATAGTGATAAATTGTGTCTTGATTGTGATGCTGAGTATGGAGTGGAAAACATAAAATTGAAAGGAGCGTGCTGACGTTTGAAGAATAAATTAGTATATCTGACTGTGTTGCTGTCTGTAATCTTGGTTGTCTGTGGTTCACTATTTTCTATCGCAGCATTTGCTGAAACCACGCAGCCCGTTTCTCCCGAACGACTCGATTATATAGATGAGGGTTCGTTGGATAATACAGGTAAGGAAAAAGACACATCAGATTTAGTGACAGAAGCTCTTAATGGTGGAAAAGAAGTGCCTGACAGTGAAAAGGGGCGTATGGTATCGAATGATAGTATGTGGACTATATATGCTCAATTCATAATGTCATCTTCAAAGAAGAATGAAAAAGGATCTGAAGATAAAAAAGATGGAGGGATAATAGGTGATGCCATATCAAGTGTGATCGGAGATGGCGGCGTTTCTTTAGATGTTCCTTACAATAAGATGAACTCACTTTCAAATGAGATAAGAGGAAAAAAAGATGGAGAAGAAGATAAATCAGGTACTCAAGTTGCTTCATTTTTGAGTACATATTCAAATTACAACTACATTGATACTGTTTCTGGCAATCGTATAGCCTCCGAGACATCTAATGGATTTGTGTATATCCTGAAGCAAATTGCGGGGATGCTGATAATGGGTTCTCTCACTCTCTATTACATTACGTTCGCTTGGTTAAAATTGATTGTGAATGGTATGACTGAGATAAATCCTTTCCGCATATTAGGGTTTGGAGATGAGAATGTCATTCTCAAAAATCCTATTTCCAGAGCCTTGCAGACTTTCTTCTCTGAACTAGGTCTCAATAATGCTTTCTTTACTGCGCTTGCTGATTTCGGTCTCATATTCATCGTGGGAATATTCGGATACTCGATGATGAAATATCTATCTGACAAGAACCTCGAGGGTGTATGGAAAACTTTAAGAAAGTTCGGTGTACAGATATTCACGATGTTTGCGATGATACCGATATTGATGCTGATTTACAGCGAAGTAGGCAAAGGAATCAAGCAGATGACTGAGGAAACATCAGTCAACAGCAACCTTGCCTCCCAATACATCCTGAATGTAAGAGGATGGGCAGCCTCTCAGAATTTAGCACCTCAAGGGTTAAATTCAACAACTGTGCCGGAATCAACAACGGACAAAGGGTTCATCGATAGTACTTATGATCCCGCAAGCTCACGCTCAATGATTGCTGACCTCAATCGTACCACCTATAATTCTCTTTACGGAAAAGGTCTCAGCAAGGAAACAGGTTATGATTTAGTGCGTAACTGGATGGGAAACAGCAATTTTAATGTCAACACTTATTTCGGTGATTTGAATCGGGGACAGACGGCAGGAGGGGATCGTCTGCTTCCTGCACATACTAATTTTAAGACTCATTATCCGAAGATGGAATACAAGGATATTGAATATGCCATGTGGTCTGGCACACAGAACATCAATGAAGAACTTCGGGATGTAACGAATGAACAGTTTAAACCTGATAAAGATGTAGGCGTTGAAAATAGATCTACATTCTCAACTCAGTCGGTGGCATTGATGCTACAGTCATCATTTGATGGTGGAGGTGCACACTTCTACGCATACAACCTAGCACCATCAGGGCTACAGGGAAATATGAAGAACCTGTCGACTGTAAAGACAGAGTGGAAATCATATACGATGCCAGGTGATGGACCACTCGGTGTATTTGGATCAGCTGTGTCATTGACAGCAAAGTCTCTAGGCTTTGCAATTCTTACGATCGCATGCATTCTGGCACTGCTGACAGTCAATCTGTTTGAAACAGCAGGACGTTTCTTTAAGTCTTTATTGAAAGCAGTCGGTTTCGGTAACTTCAACCAGTCAGTCGCAAGCTTCATGCTAGCATTAGCGTTTCTGGTCTCAGGACTCATTGCATTCCTGCTGCCGACATTATTCATCAACTTCATTACTGCGATTGTGGGGGCATTCAATAAAGCGAGCAATAACATTGTCCCGTCAGGCATCCTTGAGATTATTACGGGTGTAGCGACACTTTTTCTATGCACATACTTAGGATGGGGAGCAAATGTAGGCGGCAAAAGAGTGTCTCCTGTCAAAGCCTTTATCGGTATTCCTAATGACATGGCACTCGCATTCGCAGATAGAATTGATATGATGTCAGGTGATGACGTCAAGCGTGGTTTCACACAAGGCATGAGAGGCGCCAAACAGGCAGGTAAAAGATCAACGTCAAACGCAACTAAGACCGCTTCAGATACAGTCAAAGTGGGTGGCAGAAAATTACGCAGAGGCGCAACAGAAGCCACAATGACAGGTGCTAAGGAAGCGGTGGCAGGTATGGCTGCTGGAGGTGTTGCAGGTGCAGTTGTTGCAAGGTCAAAAGGCGCGGTTAAGGGAGGCTACAGCGGTTATACGGGCAAAGGATCAAAAACCCAAAAAGCTCAGGTGAAAGATAACGCCAAGGCGACAATGGATGAATACAAGGATGGCAGAAATGAAAGAGAGCTTACCACGGCAGAAAAGTTATACGGTAGAAATAATGAACATTCATATCCTGTGGAATCAGCAGGAGAGACAGTCAGCAGAAGTGATGATAACCATATTGTCTCTGACGATGATGCACATCCTGTAGAATCAGCAGGAGGAATCGGTCAGGAAGACGGAGATATGAAGCAGTCACTAAATGGAAGAAGAAGTGTAGGGAACAGTGGCACTTCAGTGCCTACAGGCGTAGCAGGAGGAGCAGCTAAAGCAGGAAAGTATAGTCAGCTCCCTGAGCGAAACAAAGCACTTGAGACGGCTTCTAACGCAAATGAATATGCGAGAAAACTGAAATATACTCAGAACGGCGAAGCGCTTGCCATGAATACCGAAAGCGCTAAGAGTCAGCTGAGAGATACAGAGTTTGTGAACGAAAAAGGTCAGGTAGATCATGAAAAAATCAAGAAGTTTAAATCTGACTACAGTAAATCATTGGAATCAGGGGATGTAACACCTCAGATTAAAGAGAAGAATGATAGATTGGATAAGGCTTATAGAAGCGGCGCAGCTGAACTGTATGATAAGCAGAATAAAAGTTATAATGAAATCAGCAGTCAATCTGGAGGTGGAAGTGTAGCCAATAAGGATAAACCGATAGTTACAAACACAAAACCGACAGAAAACATGAGAAACCGAACTATAAGTAATGACAGCAAAACTTCAGGTGCTTCTGAACCATCAAGCACTCCAAAATTTAATCATCGAAGAGAGACACCTACAGAAGTATCGGAAAAGAGAACTCAGGGTTCTTTAGGGATTCAGGGTCAAGACAAGCAGCCAGTAGACAGAACTGCCGAAGAAAGCAGAAATAATGTGAATAACAACTCACAGGGCAGAATCAACAGAACGGAACGGTTAAACAAACGTCCGAGACCTGAGACTATCAGAGAACAAAGAATACGTGCACAGCAGAAAAGACTCGATAAAGCAAGACGATTGAAAGAACAGCTCAAAAATCGTAGCAACACACCAGATTACAGAGAATAGGGAGGAACTATCATGAAAAAGATTTTACCATTGCTTATTATATTTGCTCTCTTTGTCACCGCATGTGGCGGTAACAAAGAGGCTGAAAAAAAAGAAGAGAAGAAAGATGACGGAAAGATACTTCAGGACGATGGCATGTTGAACTTCAAAAATGCTCTGGAAAAGGATGGAGCGGTAGCATACTTACTCAGCAATAATTCTGCCGATAAGTCAGGTAAGCTGCAACCAGATAGCCGTGTTGAGGGGATTATAGTCAATGAGAACGGAAAAATAACGGTATACAATACAGGTTATCATTATGAAAAAAGTATCAAGTTGAATCAGCTTGATGATCTCTCTGAAGATATTGTTAAGGAAAACGGAGTAAACGGAGACAAGGCTATCATTGAAAAGAAGATACAAGAAGCACGCGCTGTATATAAAATTAATTACGAAAATATCAATACTAATGACAATAAAAGTGATGATGCAGTGATAAAGCGTTATGAGTCAGCTGTTAATCTGAAATATAGAGCACCAGAGCCTAAGGATTTGATATATAAAATGAAAGATCAAGGTGAGGAGAAAGCGATATTTATTAATGCCTTACCTAACGATGTTGAAGAAGTTGGATATAAAGATGACGAAAATATATCAGTATTGAAAATTGTAGATGGTAAAGATAATGGGTTTACCCTTACTGAACCTACTGACTTAATAAGCACAGGGAAAAAACAATATATCGGTTATAAGACAAAAGCCAATGAAAATAACAGTGATTTCAGAGCGATCGCAGTTGAAGCTCCTAAAGGTACTAAAGGCATCACGTCAGGTTTAGATCAGTAAGTTGGGATGATAGAAGTGAAAAAATATTATCTATAGCAGCACTAACGCTTGTTCTCACTGGATGTACGAATCACGCTGAAGAGAAAAACGAGTCAGCGGTTGTGACCGGCAAAAAGAGTGAAAATAAAGTAATGAACTTTTATCAGTCGCTCAAGAATGAGGGTACGATTGCCTTTCTTATTCAGGATAGAGAAATTAAAAAAGAAGCTCAGATAAATGCGGTTATCGTCAATGACAAGGGTAAGATGAAAGTATATAAAACAGGTTTAGAGGACGACAAGATGCTTTCCCTTGCTGACGTCGAGCAGCTATCCGATAGAGCGATAATTAAAGAAGCGGCAAGACTGGATCAGGAAATTTTAGAGAAATCTATAAGGCAGGCACAACAAGAAAGTAAAAAATATTATAGTGAAAGCGGCAAGAGCAAGTATATATATAAGGATGCGCAAGAGCTGAAGTATACTGAACCAAAGTTGAGAAAAATTGAACTAAAGAAGCAAGAGGAGATCGGACATCCCTCTTATATGACTATTAATGCTAAACCGAGAGACCTTAAGCAGGTCGCAAATGATGTCAGACAGGGTTTGATGGTCTATAAAATAATTGATAATGATGACAAAGGTTATACACTCACAGATGAGTCAGATATGAGGGTGACAGGTCTTAAAAGGTATGCGGGTTACAAGACCGAAGAACGTGAGAGTACAAAAGAAGCAGGAATGTTCATTATCAAGACAGATGTAAAAATAGATGAGGTTAAAACAGGTTTATAATAAAGGGGGATGTAAATGAATAATTCAGAGCAAGAAAACAATAAAATAAGCCGTATAAAAAGGTTGAAAAATAAAGTGAAATATCGTCTCAAGGATGATTTTAGGAGTGTTGCAACAGTTGAGGATGGAAGTATAGTGAGGGCTTTAGAACGTCTTTACAAATATTTGTTTCAAAAATAAAAAAGCTATGGTATAATTAATTTAAATTAATTAATTGAAAAGAGAGGGATGATCATTTGGATACTTTGACAGAGTTATTTACTTCGCTTTCACCGGGTGTTAAAACATTAATTTCAGCAGTCGTTGGTTTTGCAGCATTATTCTTTGGAGGGAAAACTGGTATCAAAGCAATGGCAGCATTTTCTGACAAAAACATTACTGAGGGTCTAATGTTTCTTGGACTTACTATTGCGATTGGAGCTATTTCAATCATCCTCTTCGTAGCTATCTGGGGTCTGGCAGGCGATGCAGGACAAGACCTTAACTCAGAATTTGGTCTTTTACTTCTCTTTCTTCAGTAAATAAAAAGAGCGTTTATACGCTCTTTTTATTTATAGTGTTACTCAATTTTATGTAAAAAAATAGGTGGTTTATGATGGTGTACTTAGAAAAATATGAAGAGGATAGAGATGTAATGATCGGAAATGCAAAGACGGTATTGAATAGTCATATGCAAGGAAATCGTATCGCAAAGGAGTCGGGAATGCACTATCAGAGGATTTATGATTACAGAAAAGGACGTCGAAATATTGAAAAGGCAGACAAAGAAATTTTGATAAAAATAAACAGGGTATTTCACACGCACGCATTCTTTCAAATTAACAGAAAAGAGGACTAAGAAATGACGATAATTACTGAATTAGACATTAATCCTATAAAAACTATTGATAACTCAAATATGTATGTTGTTATTCTATTCACACTCAGTGATGAACAGATGGAGGGTCAGTCAGATAAAAGAAAATCAAGAATGTGGAATACATTCTCTAAAAAATATGGCAAAGACATCGCAAGAAAAAACTACTACGCTTCGACTGAAAAAGAATTGCTGAAAGAGAATGATGACTTCAGTGAGAAAGAGGTTGTTGTCTTCACTAACCTCGAAAGTCTGGCAGCAATAGATGAGCGTGATAAAGAGAAGATTGAGTTTGGTTTCAGAATACTAAAGGATGGCAATATCATTCCGTTGGATCATTCAATTACAAATGACCTAGAAAAAGATGACCTCAACAAAAATCTTGTATTTGATGAGGTTGAGGATCAGTATACAAAGCTCAATCAATATCTTGAAAAAAGAGTAGAAGAAAAGAAAATGCAAGAAGAAGAAAAAGAAAAGAAAGCAGAAATTGTTGAAGAAGAGACGCCTCAACAAATTGATGATGCTCGGGACGATAAAACGGAACTTCCTGCGGATTTATCAAAGGAATTTGAGGAACAAGAGAAGCTTGCTGACAATAACAAGGTCGAGACTCAACAAACAGATGCCAATACAGAAAGTGAAGTGAGGTATTCTGCTCAGGAAAAAGCAATAGTTTCTGAAGATAAGGATGAGATAGTTGATTTTAGAAACAGGCTCTATGCTTATCTGGAAGCTCAGATTCCTAATCCTGACCTTAATTCTATTGATTTAAATAATATCCTATCTAAAGTCGATTATAAAGGCTATAAGGATTTATATATCCTAGCACTTGACGGAATTGAAAAGAGAATCAATCAAAAAAATTATCTCATTCAGGAAGAACGAAAAAAACTTATCAATGATATATATAGGCAGATGGTAAATGAGCTGAATAAAAGATATCGTGAAAATACTAACTTAATAAACTACAAATCAGCTGATAATGAATACGGTCATATATATAAAGACATTGTAGAAAACTATGATGCAGCTATAAAGTCACTGGAAGAACACCGAAAGGAAAAAGAATTATTCCTTACGGAACAATTCAATATCAACAAGAAGCAGTATGTTGAAAGGGAAGCAAAGCGAGCAGAGGAAGAATATGACAAGATCAACAAGCCTATTATTAAACAGGAAATTAGAGAATTTATAGATGATATAAGAGCGCAGGCAGATAAAGAAAAACAACTGCAACTAGAGAAACTGGAAGATGATATTTATCTTGATGTGTCAGGTCGTAATGATGAGCTTATGGATAATCTGATAAAAGATTATATGCCATCCATTGATAGTCTGATAACGACAATCAGTAATGATTTTCAAAATCATGTGACTGAAATTCTTAACAAAACTGAAATTGCAGTGGTAAAACTTATCGACCAAGTACAGGATGTTGAGAAGAAACGTGTAGAAGCCGCTTCTTTATCAGAGGAAAAAATCGATGCTGAGGTTGCAAGAAAGACTGTAGACTATTCACATTTAAAGCAGCAAGTCAGTGAACTGGAACAGCTCATCTTTGATAAGAAGAAAGAGGCGGGTAACTATCAGGAAGAATTACTCAAAAAGGATGCGCAGTTGCAAAGTGCCGCTGAGGAAAGAAAAGCACTTGCTGACGATAGAGAATATCACAAATTACGTGCAGATAATGCATCAAGAGAACTTAACGAACTTCGAGAGCTACAGATAAAAGCGATGCAAGAAACGGCGAACAACCCTTACGTAACTGTAAGAGCGACTACTATTGAGAAAAAACGTAATAACGGTGAAAAATTAACGTTATCTGAAAAACTAGAGGGCATTGATAGAAAAATCTATAACATGATTGGTGCAGCACTAATCGCCGCTTCTCTTTTGGGTAGTGCAGCTATTCTGGGTGATAACGATGATAATCAGAACGAAATTAAATCTCTTGAGCAGCAGGTTAAAGCGCAACAAGAACAGATTAATGAAGCAAAATCGGTAGAAGAAGCAACAACAGAAGCACCTACGACGGAAGAACCTAAGACAGAAGCACCCAAAAGTAAAGAAAGCAGCAAAAGTGCAGAAACAAAGTCTCGTTAAGGAGGAGTCAGGTTGGAAGACTTGAATAGAGAAGAAAACATCGTATTGAAAGAGACCTATGGGATCAAAGCGAATCTAAGGATTACAACCTCAAATGTCATATATCCTATCGAGTTTTTAAGGAAAATAGGAATATTTTTTGCGATAACAATCAGGAGTTTAATTGTTTCAATCCTTGCGTTTTTTGGCATAGGTGTATTAGTGACTCTATTTCTTATGACAAGCCCGCTCAGAGCAAAGTTTTTATGGCTGCCGACTATTATCATATTCATAGCATTGCTCATGCTACTGTGTCAGTATGCGTTTATCAATCCCTCATATGGATCATTCTTTTCAGTTGGGTCATCAATGGCGAATCAACTTAAAGAATTTAAAAAAGTGATTAAAGGGAAAATGGCACGTGACAGAGACAATGATATAGAAGAAGTAGACGAAACGGGACTGATAAAGTTTAAATCTGGTTCATTCGGAAAAGTAGTGTCAATTGATGGTTCAACCTCTTTAGTCGCTTTTCCAAGTGAAATAAGAGATCAGGAAAGAAGAGCGATCAGATACCATAACACGAGAGAACGGACAACAGCAGAGATTGATATAACATCATCACAAAAACAGAATGCAGATAAGCAGATTAACAATACAAAACACCTTATTAGAGCGAATACTCATCCTGCTATCATCGCAAATCAGAGGCAGGAAGAATACTTCCTAGCCAACAAAGTAAACGGGAAAAAATCAACAATCATACAATACAAGTTACTGAGAGATGATACACAGAAAGGGCTTGAGTTAACGCTTGAGCATCTATATAGATACGAGGCAGAGGGTTATTATTACAGTGTCATAGAGTTAGGTAAAGAAGAAACAGAAGAAGTTCTAAGAGATATATACTTCTTGAAATAGTTAGAACACACACGCAAAGGATATGAGGAGGAAAGTTATGAATTTCAGTAAGAGAAGAGAGAATATACGTTTTTCCTTAAAGAAAAATCCGGACAAGAAAAGTAAAAGAAAGAACCAGAATTATCTTGCACCAGTCGCAGGATACGAATACACTCCATCAATCATCAAAAGCGGTAACAGATACGGCACTGTAGTTTCTGTAGTCAATAAATTCGGAATGAACAGGGCTAATCAATACGGATGGTTTGTGGATATCATTCCTCAGGCTTCAATCCCTAGCGTCAAAACCTATTTATTCATGTCCAGCAAGCCACTTACAAAGAAAGAGCAGACATCGATATTCAACAAAAAACTGAATGACACAATTAAGACCCTTGATAACACAAATGCATCAAAAGCTGAGACAGAGGGTGAAGAAGAACTGAGGGCTCTTCACGTTAAAGACTTGGCAGAATACTCAAGAAAGGACACTAAGCAGGAACTTGCAATAGATTTTCAGATTTTGATGTTACTGGTCTCAGACAATCCAGACGACGTTGTAGAGCAGCTCAGAATACTGAAAAAGAACTATGCGGATGATATGAATGGTATCGATCTTATGTCAGTAGCAGGCGATCAGAAGTCATTATTTAAAAGACTAATTGCCATGCCTCGTAAGTCTGTGTACGACTATTCAACAATGTCATCAGAGTTCGCAGGGTTTGATCATTCAGTTCGTAAAGGTCTCGATGATGAAAAGGGCGTTTCCATCGGCGAAATAACATTATCACTGTCTTCAGGAAATGCCTTGATGGACTTAAATGGTTCGTTCTCTAAAAGAATACTGGTGTCCGCTTCTAGTGACTCATATATCTATAGTTATGACAAAAAGCTCGCTGCAGCGAGTATGTGGGGGCAAAAAATAGCCAATCATGCTATGGCTTATAATCATCGGACATTTCATATTGTACTCAATGACTTCAAATATTATGGCGATAATCATCCGACTCTCGGTAATTCACCTTTCAGCTGTGAGCCAGTCATGAATACGGCGCTTAAACACATCGATTTAAGCAGAGGTGGACTGAATCCTCTTGAGATGTTTGGAGACCCTCGGAATGCAACTGAAATTTACAATTCAAATAAACGTAAGATTGCACAGATGTTCTATTACGCCACGGAACGTTATCTCGACAAAAACACTACTCTTGAGCTTCAGGAGATATTGAATGATTTCTATTATGGTTCTAACTTATGGCATCCGAAAGTAGATGAATATCCTGAACTTGCTCGTGTACTGGACGTTAAGAATCATGAATCTGTACCGACGTCAGGTGATTTCATCTCATGGCTCAAGCAAAACCTCACAGTAACAAGGGAGCATGGTACAGAGCAAGAGGTCAATAATGCCAAAGCACTTCATCTTGCTCTTCAGAATGCTTTAGACAGCTATCCTAATCTATTTAATACACCGACGACATTATCTAAAGCAAATAATCCGAATATTCTACAGTATTACTATGAATTTTCAGGTTTGCGTGGTGATCCCTCGATACTTGAGGCTCAGTTTCTTAATGCCTTTGACTTCATTACACACTTAGCTCTTGAAGGCGATATTATCATGATACACGGTGTCGATAATCTCACAACAGAGACACTTGATATAGTGAGAACTAGAATAAATAGGCTTATGGACTCAGGCATCAGAATGGCTTATTTGTTCGATAGAATCGCAACAGGCAATCCTATTAAAATTAGTAAGGATGAAAATATATACTACTCTGATATGTTTAATACAAAGGATATTCTGTTTGAGAACTTTGAAAGTCAGTTTGACTATACGATCCTAGGGACGATGAATAAAGATGACTTTATCAAATATGAGAAGCTTATCAAGCAGAAACTTCCTAAAGATTTGCAGGATATAATTACAGCAACTAATCAGCCGCTTCAATATCAAATCAGAAGACCATCAGATTTGACATCGAATTATATACTTGGGGACTTTATAATATGACAAGGGGGATGTAAAAATGATTAGATGGCAGACTACACACATGGTCACAGGTAATATTGTGAATATATTTGAGGATAAAGGTGTTGTTAATAGTCTGAGTTGGCATATTGTTGACGATAATCAAAAGAGAAAATATATAGGATGGACACAAGTTTTAAAAAATTGTAAGGAAATTGATGGGATTAAGGCGGGCAACAACTCAATATATTCTCTCGAAAAAATAAATATTGATAATGAATATAGAAAGAAAGGCTTCTCAAAACTGATTATCGCATATATAGTACTGGCATTACTTAAAAGAGAAACCGAAGACTTTTACGTGACATGGAGAGATACCTCAAATATAAGAGGTGTGTATAATACAATCATTAAACTATGTGGAGGTATTCAAAAAGATAAACAGGTAATACTCACATTCTATGGTCACGAAAGAGAAGCGGATATTCATACGCTTATTAATTTCATAAAGAATCTCAGTACAAGATAAAGGGACTACATCATGTAGTCCCTTTATGTTTATCAAGAGTTATGCTGGTCTCTAATGTTATCTATTACCTGCTGATCGACATTTGTTTCAATTTCATTATAGTATTCCTGAGCTAAGAATGTATCATCCATTGTAAGACTGAGTATCTCAAAAAGCTCACTCTTTTCATGTTCAATCATGACATCTAGCTGATAGTAGATAAAAAGACGTGCTTTGTAATCATAATCATTGACTATTGATCTGATTGCTGACTCTCTATCAGATTTGCTGATAAAGTAATTTTCAAGTGATAGAAACAGTGCGGAGTATTGATCTGGGAAAATATTATGAGGCTGACTTTTTAAGGAAATAATATCTTTGATTGTTTTCATATCTGCAATCCATCCTTTAATTTGATATACAATCACGGAAGTATTTAAAGAGATAACTTGACTCATAGTAATTCGTGACTCTCGATTCAAACGTACTTACGCTATTACAGGAAGTACTTAGCCTGACAACCTTTATAATGTCGGCTGCTTGGGCTAATAGAGCGCTATCTAATCGGGAGAGCATGATGTCATTCTGAATTAGTTCATCTAAGGATAGGTAGTAACTTGCAATAGAATCATAACCCTGCTCTTTTGCATAACTTACTCTATGGTTGCCGTCAATCACTAAAGGAACGTCCATCAACATGTCCTCTGGATATTGTAAGGAACGACCAGTGACATAATCAGCGGCAACTATAATCGGATCTCGACGGAGAGTATGTATGGGCTTTTCATGCTGATAAACAAATGGAAGATTTTCATTAATTTCACCAAACTGTATGAGGTGAAACTTAAAAAGTTCTTTCTTACTATCACTGATATATCTCTTCGCTTTTTCTATATTGAAACCGAAGTCATAGAGAAGATCTCCTTTATAGTCTAATCTGTCGATCGTAAAAACCTCGTGTATCATACTGGTGTCAACATGAAAGGATTTTGAAAGGGTTGTGACAACGGAGGCCCATTCATTATTAAATGTTTGAATAATATTGGTCTCTTCAAAGGATTTACTAAGTAAACCGCTGAAAAGATTGAAAAAAGAGTCATCTAATTTATATAGATATCTATCCGTATAATGTAGTTTCATCGGGCACCTCTTCTTAGTTAATAAATGAAAACATGCTTAATTATTTTTGACGGCGAAAATAATTAAGTATTATGATTATCTTTCTTTATTGGGTTCAATTAAACTGGATTTGCCGCTATAGGATAACCTAGAGTCCTTAGAGCCATAAATAAGGCTCTTAAGTGAGGAAGTATCAACTGACGATGTGACTCTTTTTCTTTTCAGTTCAGTGATATCGTCAGTCAAGGCTAAAGTAGCTTTCTGTATAGTCTCAAGCATATTATCCTTATAATTTTCTAGTAACTTTATCAGCTTGTCTCTTTCTTCTTCAGACAGATCACTTCTTAATTTTCCATCACCTAATTTGCGGAAAATTTCAGTGAGGTATTCGTGTGACTCTTTGAAGTAATCAGTTAAATCAGAGAAATGCTGATTACTTTTAAACAAGTTGCTTTCTACGGACGATTCTAGATCTATCTCCTTGTCTGGAGCCGCTTCACGGGAGGGTTCATAGAACTCTTTCATTAATTCACTCGTATTTTCTGTTACTTCATTATTCACTTCAATCAATCCTTTCAACAAGTATAGCAATTATGATATTATAATAACATAAATAACAATAAATAATAAGGTTGTGACAGTTATTGAGGGATAAACACACACAAAAATTATTAAAAACTATAAAAGTAGTTGCAGCATTTTCAATGATAACTACTTTATATCCTTACGCACAGGATGAAATAGGTATACCGCTAAGGATAGCTCACGCAAATGTCTCAGTATTAGAGGGACAGAACAACTGTTATACGCCAACAGACAGGGGAACGTCGGATGAAGAGGTTTCGAGTAGTGATGATGATAAAGGAAAAAGTTCAAGCGGAAAAATACCGAATGCTGAAGTCTTACAGGATATATATGATTATTTTCATGGTAAATACGGCTTCTCTGCTGAGTTTATAGCAGGTATAGCGGCGAACTGGGTAAAAGAGGCGCAGCTCGACCCAACTGCAAGTGAACCGATGCAGTCAGGTGTAGAAGCAGCCAGAAAGGCAACGGGAGGACAGCTTGGTATTGGTTGGGGTCAATGGAGTTTTGAGAGGCATACAGCGCTTGTTAAGCATGCTGAATCCTTAGGAAAAGATTGGTGGGAACCTGAGGCTCAGTTAGATTACATGGTGAAAAAAGACGGTATGTTTGTGGGAATCCTCAAAGAACTTGCATTGAACTCTGGAGATGATCCTATCGAAGAAGCAGTGACATTCCATGATCAGTGGGAAAGGTCAGCTGATAGTCGTGCAACTGTCATGTCAGACAGAGGTCAGACAGCTAAAGATGTTCTGGAATATATGAAACAGAACGGAATGGATGGAGCCAAAGATGAGGATAAAATCAATAAGATCAATGCGACAAGTAATGGTGACTCATCGAATTCAGAAGATGGTTCCACCATATCTGCAAATGATGATGCGGGGGAAACAACGGTTACATCACTATGTGGTGAAGCATCAGAGTCTGACTCAGAGGTCTCTGCGGGAAATGGAA
Source organism: Macrococcus carouselicus (assembly GCF_004359515.1). GTDB lineage: Bacteria > Bacillota > Bacilli > Staphylococcales > Staphylococcaceae > Macrococcus > Macrococcus carouselicus. The sequence continues at coordinate 29,816 of NZ_SCWD01000006.1, read as the reverse complement.
AACTGGGTGAAAGCGTTAAGGCGAATGGCAAGTCAGGAAAGAATATCACTCAAAATTATGAATATAGTGAGCTTCCAGACAAATACAAAAAATATATAAAGGTACCAAAGTTTGACACAAGTTATCTTGATAAGCCTGGTAATACATATGTCGGATCAGGTAACAAAGGACAATGTACAGAGTTGACATGGGCGTACATGTCGCAGTTGTGGAAGAAAAGGCAGACAACTGGAGACGTAGGTGGGAGTACAGATGGAAATGGGAATGTGATCTATAAAGCGTACAAGAATCATGGGGCAAAAATCACAAAGAACCCAACGGTTGGCTACGGTTTCTCTTCAAATCCACCCTATGCAGGTGCTGGAGATGCAAGTGTAGGACATACAGGTGTAGTCGTAGGTGTTATGCCAGATGGAAAATGGATTATGGCAAACTATAATGTACCGCCAAAAGCAGCACCGTCGAGAACGCTATATTATACGGTGGTTGATGGTACAGATGGAAATATCATCTTCTTCAGTGGGATAAAATAATAAGGAGAACAAAAACAGTACTCAAAAACATATAAAAATATACTAACTTATAGAATAGTATTTTATATAGTTAAGGAGGAATTCGTCGTGAGAGCCTATAAGTCAGAGATCAAACCTACAGGGGAACAGGCCCGACTCATCAACCAGACAATCGGTGTGACACGTTATGTCTATAATCTGTTTATCATGAAAAATCAGGATAGATACAAGAGAAATCTATCATTTATGAGTGGCTATGACTTCAGTAGATGGCTTAACAATCGTCATTCCAAACAGAATCAGTGGATTAAAGACGTCTCCAGCAAGGCAGTCAAACAGTCCATCATGAATGCCGATAAAAGTTACAGAGGTTTCTTCAGTAAGAAAACAGGCTTCCCCTCCTATAAAAAGAAATCACTGAAAGGGTCGTTCTATCTGATAGGGACAATAAAAGTTGGAAGACATCGTATATTCCTGCCTAAATTAAAATGGATCCGATTGAAGGAATACGGCTACATTCCTAATGACAACATCAAGTCAGCAACTGTGTCCAGAGAGGGAAACAGATATTTTGTATCGGTACTTGTGGATGAGAGTCCCACTCAAACCATCAGCACTGAAAAGTCTGAACCGATTGGCTTAGATTTAGGTCTAAAGGAAACAGTCTACCTATCGAATGGGCAGAAATTAATGAGTATTTACAGGAATAAGCAGCTTCTTAAGCTGAACCAGTCTTTAAAAAGACAACAGCGTAAACTGGCAAGAAAGCAAAAAGGTTCAAATAATAGATATAAGCAGTTACTCAAAACAAACCGTTTATATCAAAGAATATCGAATATCAAATCCGATATGAAACGAAAATTTATACACGCTATAATCGCAACCAATCCACAATACATCACAATCGAAAATCTGAATATTAAAGGGATGATGAAAAACAGGCGACTATCCAATGCATTGCAGCAGACAGGGCTTGGATATATCGTGGAATGGCTGAAACTTAAATCAAAGCAGTCAGATATAGAATTAAGACAGGTCAGTCGCTTTTATCCGAGCAGTCAGCTATGTCATTGTTGTAATCATAGACAGAAAATGCCATTGAACAAAAGAATTTTCAGATGTGAGAATTGTGGAAATGAAACAGACAGAGATTTAAATGCAAGTATCAATCTAGTCAATGCAAGAGATTATGTCGTACTTACATGATCAAAAATATCAGGAAAGGAAAACTACTAAAAGATAAGTATCCATCTAAAATGTAGAAGTATCAAATACGGTGGGCTACACCGGAATCAACGCCTTCGGAGTGGACTTGAACTTACCGTCTAAGACTGTATCCACGTTGAACAAGGAATATTCTAAAATATACATTTTGGTATGATTTTAGTAGCAGGACAAAGGATGAGTAGAAATATCAGGTATATCATAATTGGGCTGTTGGTAATTGGTTTGTTAGGACTTCTTTATATGAATATCAATACAGGAAGAAAAGTTGAGAAATTAGAAAAAGACATCAAACACACTGTAGTGCCTAAGAAGCAGGAGTTAGTCCGTAAAATGAACCAAGAAGAGGTTAAAGAACTGAAGCAAGTGACTGAAGAAAAGATGAACGACTTCCTGATTGGTGATTACAGGGGCGATAAGAGCGGAGACGGGTCGGCTTATGACGTGATGAGAGGCTTATTCACTTTGACGTCTCACAAAATTATACTGAACGATGACTCATCAGAGAAAGAAATAATTGAATATTATGATCCTTTTGAATATAAGTTGAAAGACGTTGCAGGCAGATATACACGGGATGGAAAAGAAGTCATTGCAAACGTTGAGGTGACGTATAAAGGTAAAGAGGTAAATCCTTTCTACTCAATGGTTAAATTTAAGTATGATGACAACAACAGGATGACGGGAGGTATGCTCTATGGTGAATCTAAGTGAGTATAGAGAAAATGAAATCATCAGCAGACTTAACCTTACAATATTGATACTGCTTGCGGCAGTACTTTTACTAGGCATTGTGACCTATAATAAGAGCTCCTATCAACATAGCTTATCAGATGAATTGACGACTAAAGAAAAGAAGAGAAAAGAAGTGACTCAAGAAAATGAGAAGATTAAGCAGGAACAGAAAAAAATTGACGATTCTGTAGGCACTCAGGACGTGATTGCAGCCTCTGAATTTTTTAATGATAAGTATTTCGTCTGGAGTACTTGGAAGATGTATTCACAGAATATGAACGATCTTAAAACCCGCTATCCTAACCTAGAATCAAATAAATACGTTGATATTTCAGGGATGAGTGTAGGGACGGGCAATAGTCCTAACAGTGACTATTCAGTTGAGACCTATACCACAATAAATAACAATGAAATTGCAGAGATCATCAATCAGAATAGACAGTATGATGATAAAGTGACAAAACGATTGCTTTATAAGGTATCAACTTTTGAAGAGGGTAAGTATGATATCGAAACATTAAAGGCATACAGCGAAGCATTATAATAGTGACGGCAGGTGTAACGGATGAAGATATATAAAATAAGCGAATTTGCGGATGAGATTGGGGTGACTGCTCAGACACTCAGGATATGGGATAAAAAAGATAAACTGAAACCCGCTATGAAGCATGACAATGGTTGGAGATACTATACTGAGGCGCAACTTGAACAGTACAGAGATACAGTTAAAGATACTTACCGCAAGAAAATTGGTTATGTAAATGATGTTGACAGCCATTCACACCAAATGTCACTCATTGAGTCATATGCTGCTAATGAAGACATTGAAATTGAATATTTTATTGAGACAGGTAGGCACTATGAACTGAGTGAGCTCAAAAAAGTAGTGGGACAAATGTTGGATGGTGATATTGAAGTTATCATCATAGAAAGAAAAGACGTGATATTCAGTGAAATATTGACAGTATTTCTTCAGATAGCGGAATCAAACGACATAGAAATACGATGTATAAAATAGTAAAAAAATAACGATTTATCGATATAATGTAAGCATAAAAAATATGTAATTATGGTTAAATAAAATTAATTAATGTATCACAATTGTATAACAACGAATAGTAGTTGAAAAGAATGATCCTGTGATAATATATCAATACAGCGCATCCTTAGCTGCTGTAAATTGCATATCCTTAAATTCCTTTTCTGGGTATGCGTGTGTGTGGGCATATAGTGGCGACTATATGCCTTTTTCTTTCGCTCTTTACATTAAAAAAATTAGACTATATAATTAATGTAAATTAACTAAAATACATATTTCATAATGAAAACAAATTAATTAATTGAGTGAGGTGATTACATGTCCTACACAAGAAAGATAAAGAATAAGGTACAGCTGCTGATTGATGATGATACAGTCACAGGTTATCAGATAGAGAGAGCTACAGGGATACATGCGCCCACTGTTCATCATTTAAGAGCAGGGAAAATGAAGATAGAAAATATGAAATTTAAAACGGTCATGCTGCTATTTGATTACTATACGCAGATAGAGAAGCAACGGAAGAAAGAAGCAAAACTTAACGAGAAAGATTAGATCGGGACAGAGGAATGAATAAAATGATGACTTTTTGTTATATTGTAAGTAACCTGAAAGGAGTTGAGGATGATGGAATTTACCACAAAACAAAGAGATAGTCTTAAGAGTGGTTTTTATAATGCATTTCTTTTAAAAGCTAGATTAGAGGATGCATTCAAGCAGAAGCATCCTGAACTATACGATGAAATTGTTACAGATTATCTTGTTTACGATGGTTTCCCAAGAGAAGTCGATAAGAGCAAGGTTGAATATAGTCTCGAATTATTTGCAGAATCAGATGTAATGGTAGATATACTTGAAGATAGAGATGTACTTGAAAATGAAGAACAGTATCTTAGCTCAGTGAATAGTGAAGACTTCTATATAGAGAATATAGTTGAGGTTCCTATGTATTTAGAGCCTACGGTTAAAATTAAGACAGATGCAGAGCAGTATTTACAGCTTAACCCTACTGTCGAATATCTAGCAGAAAAAATCTACAACGCTTATGAAGAAAGACAATTTGCAGAAATGTTAATTCAAGACAAGGAAATACAGCAAAATATTGTATATGAAGCAGTACAGAATGGATTCTCGGAAGATGTTGATCTATCTCGATTACGTTTCAGTATAAATCCACGTCTGACTCAAGATTTTGATGGAATTGCCCGTCGAGTGATTGATAAAGGGGAAATCGGAGAAAATTCGACAGTTGATATGTTCCTCAATGACAGACTGTATGCATATATCAAAAATGAGAATTTATTTGAACCTAATATAACAATTGATGATACTCCTGAAGAATATGAAGAACTATAAAAGGCTGAAAAGCCTTTTTTTAGTAGTTTATATTCACAAATAAAACTATATATTATATAATTGTAATATATTATTGGGACTGCGGACCTGAAATATACACACACACGTAGAAAGGATTAATGTTATGACTAAAAGAGATGTTCAATATCCTTATGCACAATTTTCAAAACGAGTTTATATGAGTATTCGGAAAGTAGTGTTGCTCACTATTGTGCTTGCTTCTATTGCATTTATATTCTCATTGCTCTCTTCGGCGTTTATATGGATTGCAGATAAGTTATTCAAACCTAACTTTATGCACGATTGGTATGTGAGAACGAACGCTAAAAATGATGGGGCAATGGATAGAATACCATTTATGAAGTATCTGTTTCCTGATACTTCAGATTGGAGCGATAATTTAGCAGACTGGCTGAGTTTCAAGGATGGAGGGCTTGTTTCTATAGTGTTGATGACTGGCCTCACAATAGCAGGTATTATGCTTTTGATATATGTCATCACAATCATTCTTAGACACCATAAAGGAGAGATGGCTCCATTTCTCAATGATATCGAGTCAGTAAAGTTAAAGAAAAAAATTATTCGATCCATTGGAGCGGGTATCTGGGATATTTATGATGAAAGTGATAGGAAGCTCAAAAGGGTCGAACATGGTGCAAGATATCATTTAAGAAAAATGAAAGTAGATATTCATACGACTCTTGATAAAGGGCAGCCCAAACCAACGAAAAAATACTCTGTTGTAATTAGAAAGCCCCGTAAGATTACAGTTAATAAACTCGTACTTCATAAAATCAAGGACTTACAGGATATACTCACAGATTTAACCGATGGAGTCAGTTTCGATCAAATGAAAGTTACAGCAAACCGCCGCTACTATACATACGGGGGGTCAGTTGAAAAAGAACTAAAAGAGGCGAGAAGTGTTGTAAGACGAAGAGAGAGAGCAAAGAACAAAGTTGAACAGGCATTAGAGGTTCCAGAAAACGGGCTTACTTTCCCGATTGAAATGCTTAATGATGTCAGTGACCAGGTAAGAGATGAAAAACAAAAAGCTGAAGACTTCACTGAGTCTGTTAAGCATAAAGTTGCGTTGTCCCTCTCCAACTCTAATTTACAGACGGAGTTAATTGACACATTTGTGTCTAGTAAGACCGCTGTACTTAAATATTCTTACAGTTATACTAAAAATCATCCGTCAGACGACCGTATTGCTAAGTCGGTGAGTGATGAATTAAAAATAGAGGGTGTGACTTGTTCATCCAGTGCAGGTTCGCTTGAGATAACAGTTCCATTTTCAGACAAGGGCATTAATGCTATTCAGATTCCTATTGATTTCAAGAACATCGTTGAAAAACATATTGCAGGAAACAAAAAATTGAAACCGACTGATACATTGATTGGAGTTCTGCCTAACGGCGATTCCGTCATAAAATCATTAGCAAGTGCCCCGCATCTATTAGTGGTAGGTACTACAGGTTCAGGTAAGTCAGTAGGGCTAAACATATTAATAATGACTATGCTTGCTCATAATACGCCAGATAATGTGCAGCTGATTATTATTGACCCTAAGAAAGTTGAGTTTCCTCACTATAATGACTCTCCTTACATGGTTACTAACCCTATAACGGAAGTAGAGGATGGAGCAATTGCTTTAGAGTATGCGGTTATAGAGATGGAAAACAGGTATAAACTACTTGAACAATATAAAGTGAAAAATATCGAAGCATACAACAAGTTAGCTGCTAAAGATAGTTCATTGAAAAAAATGAAATATCTCTTCATCGTAATCGATGAGTTCTCTGACTTTAAGGATTCACTAGATGACTTTAAGGCTGTAGAAAAGTCTATACGACGTTTAGGGCAGAAAGCACGTGCCTGTGGTATTCACTTGATACTTGCTACACAGAGTCCTCGTAGCGAAGTTATTACAGGTATTATCAAAGCGAACTTACCTATGAAAATTGCCTTTGCTGTTTCAAGTCGTCTTGAAAGTAGTATCGCACTTGATGACACAGGTGACTCGATCAGTGCAGATAAGTTGCTCGGTAGAGGGGACATGCTGATTAAGATTGGGTCATCATTTACACGGGCTCAAGGTGCATATCTCTCTGACGAAGAGATTATAAACATCACTACTCACTGGAGAGAGAAGTTTGATAAACCTGTATTCGTAGATTACAAGAGTATCGTAGCTCGCGAAAGTGGCGATGAGATGTCTTCAGAAAAAGAGGAGATGTATAGTGCTGTCACAAGTCTTCAGCAGACACGGACTGATGCTAAAAAGACAGAACCTAGAATGAATGCACTTGAAAAGGCTGAAGAGCGCAAGGAAGCGAAGAAAGAACGTGCTTACAAGGTTGATATGTCTAAGTATTTCAAGGATGTACCACCTCCTAAAAAAAGAGCAGAGAAGAAAGTCGATACCTCTCAAAAGACGGCTGTTGATTCCTCGAAAAAAGATGATAATAAGAAAACAGCAAGTGATATTCTGGGGATATAGTTATGAATATATTTGAGCGGATAGGTAGATGGTTGACCCCATATAAGTATGCTTTTGAAGATAATGATATGGTTGAATATAAATTGTCTGAAAAAGCGACTGCTGTAAGAAGACAGAGGGTGAAAACGAAAAGACAGGGGCTTGATGAGGAAGCAAAGAAAGAATTAAGCGACTTTCTTGAACGTGGTGAAATAGGCATTAAAGTTGTCGATATAAACAATATCATGAGTAAAGAAGACGCTTATATTCGGCTGAAATCCAGTGATTCACATATTGGTTACTTTATTCATACAGACAATCATCATCAGCTGGCTGTTAAATTTGAGGAAAGTTCAGCTTGGAAGTATTATGAGCGCAGTAATAAGAGAAGAATGAAGCTGAGACCACTTATCGAGTATACAAAGAAAGGCAGCAGCGATAGAACACATCTTATTCCTGTAGGCTTTCATGGATCGGAGAATGATGAACGTCTTTTGATAGACTTCGATAGTACCATTAACAGACAGAACCTGAGGAAATTTGAGGAGTATGTATCAGGTGTCAACGAGAAGTCAGAGGTATTATGGTTTATAGATATTGTAAGGCAAGATGACGACTCTGTGATATGGAATGCTGTTGTTTGGGACGAAGATGGAAGAATTATCATTGAAGATCAATTCCATGATAGAAATAAGTTTAGATGGAGATAGATCGGAGCGGCGCATATGGCAAATAACTTACAGAAAGCGATGGACTACTTAACAGCGAACAATCGTGAAAACCTCAATAGATTCAAAGAGGGTATGTTAGATGTTCCTCATATCACTCAGAAGACAGGAGTTTCAAATCGCACAGTTTATAAGGTGCTAGAGAATATAGAACCTGAAGCGGTTAAGACTAGAAAGAAGAATATTGAAAAAAGAAGAAAGAACGAAATAACACGTATTATAGATGCAGTGGAGCAAGGCATTCCCTACGAATATTTGAACTATAATAAGGCTGATCTATTTGGATATAGTTCCAAGTTCCTGACAATGGATGACGGAGATAAGATTAAGAACAGGATTCAGAATTTATTGAGAAGCTATGATCCAGACAGTGCCTTTACATTTTATAAGTTGGATTACCTCACAAAAGCAGTCAGAAGAATTAAAATGCTACAGGAGATAGAAAAAGGTAAGACGGTTTTTGCTGTAGCAAAGGAATTTAATATCCATTCTCCTACTCTGTATAGGATTCAGAAGCAGTATGTTGAAAGCTCGAAATACTTGCCAGAAGTAACGACAGAACAAAACAGTATTATCATAAAGAATATGAAGATATTTGAGGATTTTAAAAATAATTATAATATCAATAAAATTGCAAAGGTGTATAAGATTGACAGAGGTTTAGTTGTGACCATAATTAAAGTTATGAAAGATGTGGAAATACGTATCAATAATCACAGAGACAATGGAGGGAAACATAATGAATTTAAATGAATATATACAGATGGAGATTGAAGTAAAACGTGTGAGAGATAAGATGAATGGTAAGATAGAAGTAACTACAGAAGAGTTGCTGCTTTTAATGTCCATATATAACAGTGAGGGCAAGAGAAAACCGTTCAGAGATATTTTAGCAGAGACAGGAAGAACATCTGCACTAGCGTCCAGATATCTCAAAAGTCTTGAGAAAAAAGGGTATCTCACACGTAAGCGATTAGAGTCCGATGAACGACAAACAGATGTGCTGATTCAGGATGATCAAATAGACAATGTGGAGATTCTTTTAGCATATGTTGAAGAAATTGTTTCAAGTGAGGAAGAGCCTGAAGATATAAATGAAAATGATGAGAATGTACAACAAGTAGGACATGAGATGGCTGAAATGAGTGAACCAGAGACACCGAGCTTCCATGAAGAAAACTATAGAAAAGAAGAGACTTATTAAAAAAAGATCAGCCGAGATTAAGGCTGATCTTTTTCGTTAGAAGAACAGTTTGAGAAAAAATTTTCATCAAGCAGTCTTATATCATCTTCTATATTCTTTAGCAGTTGTGATGGCATCATGTCAAAAGCTTCTGACAGTCTAAAGAATGTGTCAAGGGTGACAGAACCACGTTTATTGTTCTCAAGTTGATTGATATAAGCAAATGATATTCCTGTTTTATTGGAGAGATCACGAACTGTGTATTGATGATCTAATCTGTTTTTCTTCATCTGTTTGCTCAGTGCGAGTATCATTATCTCTCTTCTTTTGATATGTCTGTTGAACTGATTTGACATAATTTTCTTCGGTCTCCTATTGAATAGTATAATAAACGCAAATTGCAATTACAAGTTAGCCACCCTGACTCATCCTTAGTCTATATAGAATCCTAGGGATTCACTGAGTATGTTCTCTTTAATTAATTCCTTTAGGAATACTTCGAGGACCGACTGGCCATTTAATATCTTCCTTGGATAGTTGTTCATCCATTCCTGAATCTTATGGACAAGATGATCAGACACAGTTGAAACAGGCTTATCTTCAGGTATATGACGGCGGATAAACCTGTGCTGATTTTCTTTTGTACCTCATTCCCAGGATGAATAAGGATGTGTGAAGTAGACATCAGTGATTCCCTTAAGTCATCCAGAAAGTCCGCTGAATTCAGAGCCGTTGGCTGAAGTGATGGATTTAAATACCCTAGGAAAGGAATCTCCGATTTCTTCAATCAGCTCACTTACTGCTTTATCGACGTGTCGTCTTTGCTTGCCATCAATCTTCATGACGATTTCGTAACGGCTCTTCCTTTCAACCAGAGTAAGAAGCACCTGGTCCTTCTCTGACTTTTGACCGATCACAGTATCTATCTCCCAATGACCGAAGGTAGTATGTGCATCAACGACTTCAGGACGGGATTCAATAGATTCGCGCTCAGCACTCTCCTGTTGCCCTTGGTAAAGCCTTTCGGCTTTCTGGGTTTAAGCCTGAGCTTCATCAGGAGATCGATATTCCTTGTCCTTATCAGTTTCTGGTCGATCCAGTTGTAGAGCGTCTTCACACAGGGTATCAGTTCCCCAGCGAATTGTCTGGACGCTTTAGCCTTCATAATTACAGCAGCAGGTGATAAATCCTGATGTATCATCAATTCATCTGCTCATTCAACAAAAGGATTGCCTGTGATGGCAAGAGGACGTCGTCCTGATCTAATACGATTTTCATAATATCTGTCCTGTGCCAGATCGGGTGAATAGACTGATTGATAGTAGGTATAGGTCTTATTGTTCTATACCTGTTGATTCTTCCTTGTGTAAGAACCACGTTTTACCTCATTATTGATAGTCTGTGGCGCTCTGCCGAGTTTTCTAGCGATCTGCCTGTTGGAGTAGTTCTCATTAAGCAGAGTCTGAATAATGATTCGTTCATCTCTGGAAAGATGTTTGCCCTTCGGAGTTTTCGTGGTATCATTGATATGCGTCATGCGAATTCAATCCTTTATTGTTTGTGTGAAAACTACAATATTAACATGAATTCGTCATGGCGTATTTTTTATGGAATCATTTGATTTATTTCCACCTCAGGTGGCTAACTTGATTATAAAACTTGCCATTAAATTTGTCTTTTTGCTGAAAAAATTTTAATGGAAATTCTAATTTTGAAATAATTTTTTGATATACTTCTATACTAGGAACAGATTCATTCCTTTCATATTTTGAAATCATCTGTTTAGATACTCCTACACTTTTAGCTAATTCAGTTATGGACATTTGTCTAAATTTTCTCACTTCACGTAGTCTATCTCCTTCAAATATTAAAGACATAATTATTGCACTCTTTTCTATTTTACTTTATTTTAATTTCACTAAAACTTCTGCATTATCATTTATAGAATTATCTTTATTTGTTGAACTTTCTACTGTTTCGTTATCATTTTCATATTGAGGAGTTAACAATAAACTGATATCTTTTTTACTACGTACTTCTAAATTTGATGTAAATTCTATCAATTCAGCATATATAGCTAAATTTTCATGATAAGTAACGCTTATAACTTTTACTTCTTTTTCTATAACGCCAAGCATCTTTTGATTATCAATTTGATTTAATTGGTGATATACCTGTATTAATCAAAAAAATGGATTAATTGATGCACAAATTATAGAGAAGGCTAAAAAAACATTTGGAGCTGCTCTATTTGAGAATCAAATATATCAAAGAGAAAGAATTAAAAAATTTGGGGCAGAAGGTATAACAAATGAAGATATTCACGACAAAATGGTAATGAAAATGTTTAATGATATCTATTTGGAATTATTTGAAAGGTTAAGTATGACAAAGAATGTGGGGAACTAATAATGTCAGGATTTTTAGATAATATAGATACATCTGAAGTTAAATATACACCTAATTATGGTGTATCAAAAGAATCTGCAACAATTAGAGTTAGAAAAGATATAAAAAAAAGATTAGAACAGATGAAAGTAGATAAGGATATTAAAATAATAGATATTGCTTCTAAAGTTTTAGAGTTATATTTACGTGAATAAGGATATTAATTTTTATAAATTTATATTTCGAACTATTTTTCATTATCAAAACCACAAACGTGGAATTATTTACAAAATATTACTATGTATATAGAAGTGTCCTCTTTTTCAAAAGGACACTTCTATATTAGTTTATCATCTTTAGATAAATATCATAAATCATATATTTAAAATTAAATTGTTTTCTAAATTATTTTAAAATAGTTATTAATAAGTAATAACTAGCGATTTACAATGGCGTCTGTTATAGAAAATGAATTATTAAATTCAAATTCAAAACCTTCAATTAATACAGCAGGTTTATTATTCCCTCTTTGCCCCATAATTAATCCAGCTGAAGCTGCTATCATATCACATATAGTTTCAGATGTAGTTTTACCATCTATATTTACAACTCTCAAAGGGTTTATTCCATAAATACCTATTGAAATTTGAGTAGCTCCCATTTTATCAATTCTACCGTCACTATCTGTTATAACAATCGCTACTTTTTTATTTAACTTCTTATAAATATAATCACCAATTTTTTTTGCGCTCATATCCGGATTTTCAGGAAGAAGTACGACTTTATCATGATCATATTTATCTACTCCTCCACTTGTTAACTTTAGACCATTTGGTAACCATGCTCCTATATAATTATCCAATACCTCTACTTTGACGCCATCTTCACTATCAGTAACATCAATTATTTTTTGAATTACTTTAGGGTCTTTTCTGGGTATTTTTTTATTTATTTCATAAGCTATATTTGATGGTTCAACTTGATTTAGATTACAAATTCTATTTTCAGATATAGAAATAACTTTAGAAGCTATACAAATAATACTATTATCTTTAAGAATAATATTACTTTCCTTCAAAGCTTTAATTATTTTTTCGGAGATATTATCACCGATATTTATTTGTGGCATGTTTGGAATTTCTTGTATTTTAATCATTTTTATCCTCCAATATTCTCCTGAAATAGGTTACAGATTTACCTGAATAAGTGTACTTTACTTGTTCCCAGGGAGCATGTGTTTCAATACTAACTATTGTCTCGGACTTTAGCTCATTTTCCAATAAATTTAGTATGTAATCATAATCAATGATACCATCCCCTAAAGGTACAAATTCTACTTTCTTAGAATTCTCTAGTATTTTATAATCTTTACAGTGCACATAGCCGATATTATGTTTTATTTTTTTTATAAAATTTTTATCTATATATTCATCGTTTCTATATATATTAGCTATATCTAACCATATTTTTATGTTTTTTATGTTTTTTCTATCAATAAAATTAGATAAATTCACGAGGTGCTCTTTACTATAGAAATTACAGACTAACTCATTTTCAATAAAAAATTCATAAGGTTGATTTATTAATTCTCTTACTTTTTCATCACTAAAATAAGATTCAATATTTCCTACTTCTTGCTCATTTTTTAAATAAGAAAAAATCCTAATTTTTTTTATTCCTAATTTTTTTGCATTTTCTAAAACTGTATCAATAATTTCATCTTGTTCATTTGATGAGAGACTAGTATTAATACCAAAGCTATCAACACAGGCTATTTTTTCATCGCTTTCTTTCTTATACCATTTAAATATTGGAGAAGCAATAGCAATAGGTGTTATATGATGTCTATCTAACTTTTTCTTGAAAACAGCCAGTTTATCTTTATTCATCATTGCTATATTATTTCCATTTAATAATCGGATTTCACACTTATTGATATCATAATCCTTCAAGAAATTAATAGACTTATCTAAATCATCAGAAATTTCATCTAAATTAATAATTAATTGCATTTCTCTATCCTCCCCACTAACAATTCATGCAACGCTTTAAAATCAGTTTCTCCTACATATATATCTTTATCAATCCATATCGAGAGAGCCCTCTGTGCTTGGTAAATCATCATCCATAAACCATCAATACAATGGGCTCCTCTTTCATCGAAAATTTTATATAGTGGAGTTTCAATTGGATTAAAAACGGCATCAAAAAAAATTTTATCCTTTAAATCCAAATCTCTAATTATCTCTAAATCGAATGGTGCCTCATCTTTACCTATCATCCCAGCTGAAGTCGTATTGATAATAATATCAGAAGAGTTAATTCGATTCACAATATTTTTATAATCTTCAAAATTTATATTAGAATTCTTGTATTTATTAATTAGATTTATTGTATTAATACTCTTGAATTCCCTATAAATTACTGTTATATCTTCAGTTAATTTTTTAACAGCATATATAGCTGCTCGACTTGCTCCACCTGTACCAAGTATACATACTCTATACCCTGAAACATTCAATTTTGCTAATGGCTTATAAATTCCTATCCAATCAGTATTGTAACCAATAAGTTTTTCATCTCTTATATCTATAGTGTTAACAGCGTCTATAGCTGCTACTTCTTCTTGAATTTCATCTAAATATTTTATAATTTTCATTTTATGAGGGAGAGTAACATTTAGGCCAGAATAACTTGAATTTTTAAATGAATCTATTTTTTTCTTTAATTCATCATCTAATATATTTATTTTCTCATGGTTATAAATAGTATCATCAACTAATTTATACATCTCCTTAAATAATATGTCTGATATGGAATGATCCGTTGGATTTCCTATTAAAGCTGTATTTATCATCTAGTATCACCTTTACTCATTTATATTTTACTCCTTTGAATATTTACACAATTCTAAAAATTATGATACTATTTTAACATAAGAAATATAAAATTTGCATTCTTTACATTAAAATAAGGAGTTGATATATAATAGCTAATAAGAATTATTTACTAATAGGCTATGGAAAAATAGCTAAAATTAAGTTGAAAGTTCTACAAAAATATTATAAAAATATTTTTATATTTGACTTTAACAAAACCATTAATGACATTCCCTCAAATTTTATATTCTTAAATTCTCTAGATAACCTAGAAATGGAATTCGATATTATTGATATATCCACACCTTCTACTACTCATATCATTGTATTAAAATCTATTCTAAGTAAAAAAATAGTTTTTAAAAAAATTATTATTGAAAAACCATTATTTAGCAGCCAAGATGAATATAATCTATTATTATCAATTTTTGATTCTTACAAAGGCTTAAAAAATAAGATTTATGTTAACGAACAGTATTATTCTTCTAAAGCTTTAGAAAAATTCAGCCGAAGTTTAAACTTTAATACTATTAATAAAATATCCATTGACATGTCTAAAAATAGACTACTCGATCAAATTAATGGTCGTTTTATTGATTCAAATCTAGAGGCATATGGAATAGAAATCCCTCACATTTTAGCAGTATTAGATTACTTAAAAATTAACCTAGATGAAATCACAATTGAAGAAAACAATCACTACATTGATAAAAATAATTACAATAATCAAGGAGTATCAATACATTTCAAAATTAATAATATAGATATATTTATAACTAGTTTTTTAGGAGACTTTTATGTTAAAGGGCATTTTAAAATACCAAATAATATGAATAGGTCTCTTTGCATTAATGAAGATAATTCTATCAATTCCTCTCTAAAATTCGATCCGGTTCAAAATGTTGAGAGATTATATACAGAAATACGAATAAATGATTCAATAAATTATTTATTTGATAATCTATTAGATAATCATTATAGGAATATCATTCATGATAAACTCCCTAATCAATATTCCTTGGAAAAAATATTGATTATAAACCATTTATTACTATATTTATATAAAAATAAAAATACTATATATTTAGGAGACTAACAATGACAATTTCAATTAACTATTCACATACTAGCCCTGAAAAATTAGATTATGAGGTCGTAGAAAGAAAAGGTTTAGGTCATCCAGACACCCTAGCTGATGGTATTGCAGAATTAGCTGAAATAGAATATTCTAAATACTGTTTATCAAAGTTCGGATGTATCCCTCACCATAATTTTGACAAACTAATGATTTTAGGCGGTAACTGTGAACAAAAATTTGGAAAAGGAGTTTTTAAAAATCCAATCCAAGTAATTTTCATGGGTAGAGGCACAAAAGACTTTAATGGTACTCCTATTCCACTTAAAGAAATTCAGATAGCTTCTGCTAAAAAATACATCAAACGTGTTCTTCCACATTTAAATGTAGAGGATCCTAAAATGATTACTTTTGATTCAGTTACTTCTAATTACACAACTAAACCTTTCTGGTTTAAACCTAGAGATATAAATGATTTACCTGAATATTCTGAAGATGGACCATTTGCTAATGATACCGCAACAATGATTAGCTACTGGCCTCTCACTCCATGTGAGCAAATAGCACTCTTTCTTGAAAGTTATTTCTATTTAAAAAATGAAGATGACCTCCCTTACCCTAGATTTAAAGAATTTGGTGGAGATATTAAAGTAATGGTTGTTCGTGATAAAGATGAAATAACTGCGACTCTCGCAGTTCCTCAAGTAACAACTTTTACTCATTCAAAAGATGAATACATATCAAGACTTAAGTCATTAAAAATGTCTTTGGAAAGTATTGTTTCTCAAAATTTTCCTCACAATAAAATTAATTTAATTATAAATCCAAGTGATTCATTGTATTTAGTTACTGCTGGTTCTTGTATAGACTTTGGAGAAGAAGGAGCTGTAGGACGTGGCAATAAAACACATGGAATAATTTCTAGCTTTAGACCGAATACTATGGAAGCACCTCATGGAAAAAACTCTACTTATTTTGTTGGAAAAGTTTTAGGATATCAAGCTGATAAGATTGCTAAAGATATATATGATACTTTAAATACTCCTTGTCAAGTTATTCTAAGAGCAAATATTGGAGATAAGTTGTATAGTCCTTCTAAAATTATTGTTAGTACCACTGAAAAGGTTGATGAAAAAATAATTGAAAAGATTGTTCTAGATTCTCTTTCATTAAAAAGGAAAACAACTGATATTTTAATTGAATCTCAGCCTTTCCTCCCAAATTTTAAACAAGAGTGCTATTATGAAAAAAATTAAACTTGTTTTTCATGAAACTATAAAAGTAAATTTAATCTTAGATAACTCTATAAATATAAATAATATATTAAATCTATACTACAATAGAATGTTTAGTGAGAATCGTACTAAAGAGATTTTGTTAGAAATTTCAGTGTACTTTATACCTAGTAATACTGCTACGGTAATTTTTGATGAGTCTGAAAATAGATTTTACATCTCAGGTCCTATTGGTAACTTTCAAGAAGGGACAGCTATATATTTAATTGTTGACTATATAGCAGAGTGCTTGCAAACGAGTTATTTACAAACTACTTTGATACATAGTGCATCCATCTATTCAAACAAAGATAATAAATCATATTTAATAATGGGAGAAAAAGGCTCAGGAAAAACTACTTTAGCCTACTCAATGTGTTATAATTACGATTTCAAAATTATAGGGAATGATTTAACTAGGATTGGTATTAATCCTAAAGGTGAATTATGCACTTACGAAGGATCTTCATGGTTCACCTTTAGAGAAACCGCAATAAAAGCAAACTCAGAACTTAATAAATTCTCCAAATTATTTACATCGAATAGCATCCATAATAATGCTTCATGGAATAATAAAATAAAGTTGTCAGCTAAAGAGCTTTCACTTGAGTCATATAGTCAAGAGGCTGTTATTAAAAAAATAATAGATATTAGAATTGATCCTTTTCAAGAAAAAACAAGTATCAAAAAATGGAATAATCTGCAGTCAACTCTACTTTTACACGAAAGAATTGGAAGACACATTTCAGGTCAGACTATGCCATTTCAAGATGATAATGGTAAATATCTTGGATCTCTTCCTCAAATTAATTACATGAGTTCTGATAAATTACGAGAAAAAATTATATTTAAAATGCTTGATATGAACGTATATCAAACAAATAGCCCTAGTATATCTGATTTATCTAAAGTTTTTATTAATGATACTTTCAATTAAAATGAAAAAATAACGAGGTAATATGATGAAGTTTAAATACGTACAAAATAAAAAAGGTCTTTATAGAAAAATCTTTAAATTTGGCACCGTTAGTTACTCTCATAGAGAAGAAGATATGCTAATCAACAATTTACTTAGATATGCTTTTAAAATTGACAAAGATATTAACTATATAGATATAGGAGCTGGTGAACCAGTACTCTATAGTAATACCTACTATTTTTACAAAATGGGACATAGTGGAATTTGTGTTGATCCTCGCAAAAATGTAAAAAAAGCTTTTATCAAGAAAAGACCTCGAGATACATTTTTATCCTTGGCAATAGGTGAAGATACAAAAACAGAAAAGTTTCATGAATTCGATTTAGGTTTGATAAGTACAACAAATATCAATGATAAGGAAATATATGAAGAAAAAGGGTACAGTATTAAACAAACGTACGATGTGCAAGTCGTTAATATAAATAGTATACTCTCTAAGTATTTTAGAACAAAAGACATACATTTGATGGATATAGATATTGAAGGAAATGAATTTAAAGTACTAAAAACTATAGATTTTGAGAAATATAAACCTTTTATAATATGCATAGAAGTTGTTAATCCTAAAAATGGTCAGCATAGAGATGATACCAAAAATATAGTTGATTATCTAAATGATAACGGATATAAGTTTTTTGCTGATACAATATCTAATTTAATTTTTATACGTAAAGATAAACTTAAAAATAATTATTATGGAGAGTGAAGAAAATGTTTGTTATCGGAATTCCCAGTTACAATGAATCCAAAAACATTAAAGCTCTAGTTGAGAAAATAGATACTTATTCCTCAAATTTAGGAGAAAAAATTATTATAGTGAACTCTGACAATAATAGTCCCGATGGTACTTCTAAAGTATTCAAAAACACACCGACTGTACATAAAAAAATCTCAATAATTACTAAAGAAATAGGAAAAGGATATAATATTAGAGCTATATTTGAAGAAGTCGTTAAGATTAAAGGATGTTTAGGTTGTATCTTAATAGATGGCGATATCACTTCACTAGATGAAGAGTGGCTAAAGAAAAACTTCACCGCTTTAAAAGATGGGGCAGACTATGTGATTCCAAACTATAAACGAAGTTTTCAAGAAGGTAATACTACCAACCATTTTATTTTCCCTCTAATACAGTATCAAATTCCTAACTGTCCAATGCAATTGATAGCTGGGGACTTTGCTTTATCGAAAAAATATGTACAGTATCTCATTAATGAAATTGTGTGGCATAAATATGCGTATACTTATGGTGTCGATATTTTCCTCTCATTACATGCCTTATATGGAGATTTCAATGTCACAGAGATAGAGTTAGATAGAAAAGTACATAACCCTAGCTTTCATAAAATAGAAAAAATGTTTTACGAAGTTGCCAGCAGCTACTATGAAACTAAAAAGATTCTTACCCATTTACCTAAATCTAAAGTTATTAAATCAAATAAAGATTATTCTCTGATTGATCCAATTTATAAAATAGATATAAATATTATAAAAAATCAGAAAAATAATGCTATAAATATGTTAAATACATCCTTATATAACGATGATTACATTATGTCAGATAAAGAGTGGTCAAAAATATTATTTGATAATGAAAATATTAAAGGTCAAAGTAGTTCACAACTTGCAAAAAATATACTTCCTTTCTTCTTACTTAGAGTTACAAGCTATCTACAATCTTGTACTAATAAATCAGTTGCTCTAAAATCTATTTTTAATGTTTCACATGAATTAAGAAATATGTATAGATGAGGTTTATATATGATAATAAATATATTAAAAAATAATGCTTTACTATTTCCTGAAAAAATCGCATTAGAAGATAATAATCAGAGCTACACGTATAGAGAAGTTGATACTATAACTAATTACCTTGCAAATAAAATAAACCAAAGTATAGGTAAAAATAAACGTATCCTATTAAGATTAACTCATTCTCCTGACATCATTTTAGCGGTACTATCAATTATCAAATCAAATAATACATTTGTACCATTACCTCTTGATATAGATAGTGAAAAATTTGAACATATTTTTGTAAGCACAAAAGCCGACTTACTTATAACCAATATAGATTTAGACTTTCAACAGCCTCGTGAAGTCAAAATTATGGATATTAGAAACTCAATTAATAAGAGAAATCTAGAATTTCACAATAACTACGAGTACTCTGAAGAAAATGAGATATATATAATGCATACTTCTGGTAGTACAGGAAAACCAAAAGGAGTAATAATAAATCAAAAAAATCTGAATTATATTCTGAATAACATTCAAATTATTAGTCCGGTAAATTACTTATCTACTTACTTATTTTCTACTCCATACACATTTGATGTATCTATTACAGAAATTCTTGGATGGATACAAGGAGGAGGAAAAGTGTATACTATGCCTCTTAAAAGTATTGAAAACTATAGGTTATTTACCAATAAAGTAAAAAAGTATAATATAACACATTTTGCTACATCTCCTTCAAATTTTTCTACTCTTATTAGAATACTAAAAAAATCTGAATTCTATTTATTGGATCAATTGAAGTATGTATTAATTTGTGGTGAAAAATTCACCAAGAATATACATGATTTTTATATATCAAATAATTTTAATTTTACATTGATAAATGTATATGGTCCAACAGAAACAACTGTTTATGCATCATATTATATATTACCTCGTCACCAAATAAACGATATACCTATAGGTATTCCAATTCTAGATACTACCTTCAAGATTTTTAATGATGATAAAAAAGAGTGTAACGAAGGTCTATTACATATTTCAGGTAAGGGAGTATCTAATGGTTATATTCAGGAAGAAATGAATGGAAATTTTATACAAATAAACAATGAAATGTATTATAACACTGGAGATATAGTTAAAAGAAATGAACATCTCTATTATTTTAAAGGCAGAACTGATAGTCAAGTAAAAATTAATGGTGTCCGTGTAGAATTAGGTGAAATAGAATCAAATATTGAAAAATTTAAAGGTGTAGATAAATGTGTAGTAATTAAAAATTATAGGAAATTATATGCTTTTATTTTGAGTGATATAAATTTGGATGGTTTAAAGAAAAAAATTGAACAACTATACCCTAGTTTTTTAGTTCCCCACCATTTTGTAGTTATTAATCAATTCCCTATAACTTCTAATGGTAAAATTGACAAGAAAAAACTTATAAAGAAATACATACAATCAGACCCGATTAACGAATCTGATAATATGGATATTGAATATTTAGATTTATTAAAAGAGATTTCTAGAATCTTAGATATTCCAATTTATGACCTTCATTCAAATAATAATATTCTTGATTTAGGGTTAGACTCTCTAAATATTGTTCAACTGATACTAACCTTAGAAAATTACTTTGATATAAAATTAGAATACAGTGACATTTACTCTTCAGAAAATCTTAATTTATTAATAAAGAATTGTTTAATAAAAAAGGAAAATGATTTTATAATAGTCGATAAAAATCTTAATGATATTCAAAAAAATAAAATTTATAAAAAGTTAAATGATTATTTATTTCAAGATTTTTCACCCGTACATTCTTTCCCAGTCATACACACACAACGTTTGCAGTTTTACAATAAGTTTAGAAGCGCCGCAATTGTGAAATACAAATTTGATAAAATTGATAACGCTTTAAAAGTTCTAAACAAATTATTTTTGAAGCATCAAATACTAAACTCTAGAATCACGAGTACAGATGGATATTTAGCTTTTGAAATCAAAAAAAATATATCCTCTGTTATTACTATAGATGATTTTAATAACTCGACAGCAGTAATTAGTCACATAGAGAACATCGCTCCTGAAATTCTAGAGACATCTAGAAAACATAATGGTTTATTATCTATACCTATAATAATAACTAATGGTTCAGAAACATATCTTTTATTAATATTAGATCATGCAATAGCTGATAAATCTGTAGAAAAGATATTAATGGAGGAGATATCATTTATTATTCAAGGTAAAGAAGTCCCCTATTCAATATCATACGAGCAATATTGCAACTATGTATTTAAATTTAACAAAAATAAATATCTAAAAAAGAATACCATTCATAATAATTTAATATCTTTCAATCATGATATCAGAAATTTTAATATAAAATTAATTCCTCAGAAAAAAACGATAACAGCTATACCAGATCCGAAACTATTAAAATCCATTGATTATATATTATTTGTTTCGTATCACATTTGCAAAGAAATTCATAGAATTTCAAATATAAATAAAATAATAGTAGCTGTTCTTTATGATGGAAGACCCCTTAAAGATATGAGATATACTGTTGGATCTTGTGCTAGTTCAAAATATTTATTGTTTGATAAGGAAAATTCATATAAAGATTTTTATGAAAAAAATATTGATGTCTTCCACAGCACAAACTATATAGATGTTTTTTATCGTCCTGGTTTTTTATTTAATAAAAATTATCCTATTTTTACCGAAAAAGAGGTTTTTTACAAAGAAAAACTATCAGATATTTCAAAGATTTCATTTAATTTTTTAGGTGAGTTTGATGATTTAACAAAAAAAGAATATCTAAATAATATAAAAGATACATTTTTAGAATTACAAAATACAAGCAAAAAAATATATATCAATTCATTTATTAATAATGGATATATCCATATAATTTCAACTCATGAAATATTTTAATAATATAAAGAAGGGTTTTAATGAAAATTTCTATTTTTGGACTGGGTTACGTAGGCTTAGCTAACTTAATTACACTTAGTAATAATAATAATATCATTGGCTACGATGTAGATAACTATAAAATTGATATGTTAAAAAACAACGTCTTACCCATTGATGACGGAATAGGATTTAATTATAATAATTTTAAATCTAATAATGTAGCCTTTAAGTTGATAAAATCTAACTTAGCTGATTTATCGAATCCAGATATTATTATCATCTCTGCCCCAACAGACTATATTGAGAAAGAAAATAAATTTGATACTTCTATTATTGAAAGTATTATAGAACAAAACATTTTTCAAAATAAACATACTATCTTTGTTATTAAATCCACAATCAATATCGGACTTACAGATGAATTAAATAAAAAATATAACACTAATCGTATCATTTTTTCTCCTGAATTTTTAAGGGAAGGAAATGCCATATATGACAGTATTCACCCTAGTAGAATAATTATCGGAGGAGATAGTCTTATTTCAAAAAAAATTGCAGATTTATATCTAGAAGCTACCGTATCCTCGGATGTTTCTTGTTTAATCACTACCTCTAAAGAGGCTGAATCTATAAAATTATTCTCCAACACCTATCTAGCTATGAGAGTTGCTTTTTTTAATGAAATAGATAGTTTCTGTATAGAAAATAAAGTTTCTGCAAAAAATATCATAAGTGGTGTGTGTTTAGACCCTAGAATAGGTAATCATTATAATAATCCATCATTTGGATATGGAGGTTATTGCTTACCGAAAGATACTAAACAAACAACTATTCACTTGAATGAAGTGCACAGTGCTTTAATCAGTTCTATTAATCAATCTAATCAAGAACGTAAAAAATTTATCGTTGAAAATTTAATGAAATTAAATCCAAAGGTTATTGGAATTTATCGTTTAACCATGAAAAAAGATTCATCAAATTTTCGTGAATCTGCTATATGGGATATAATCAAATATCTAAAGTCTAATAAAGTTAATATATTAATATACGAACCTTTATTAACTAACTTTAATTCTTCTGATGTAGAGTTATGCAAAGATCTCGATGAACTCTTTGAAAAAAGTGACTTTGTATTATCTAATAGATACGATAAAAATTTAGAAAAGTTTAAAAATAAAATTTTTACAAGAGACGTATTCTATAGAGACTAAAAAAACTAAGGTTTGGGGTAAAGTTCATCTATCATGGCAGGGGAACTTAATACTAACCTTAGTTTGTTTTTTAGAATTTTTTTATGAGTAACAAAAAAATTCTAATACGGAAAATACCTTTTTATATTATTTATATGCACAGTTATTTCTTCTTCAAGAGGTACAGTAAGAACCATCACAGCCGCAGAATCTACACTGTGCTTCATCTCTTTTATATCATCTCCATTTTTTACATATAGAGAATATTCTGATATAAAAGGCAGATTTATAGTTTCTTTATCAGGAAATCCATTAACCTCACCGATAACTTTAGGTATTAGAATAGAACAGACTTTACTTTTCTGCTCTACTACTTTGTCTTGAGTAATTCTTCGCTCAAATAAACTATCTAAATACATATCGTATACATTAACTTTAAACGCATTATTTAATAAATCAGGTATTCTAGCTCCACCAAATCTGCTAGCAACTTCACATATCATTATTCTATCATCTATTGTATGAAAAACTTCTGTATGCATAGCGTAACTTGAATTCTCATTTTCCAATTTATCTATCAAAGATTTTTGAATTTCAATAAGTCTTTTAGAAAATGTACTATCTATATTGAGTTGATTTACTACATGCCATTTCTTGGTATTTGTCATCATCAAAGGATCAATATTATATTTGTGAGCTGCATTTATAACAGAAACTCCATTTATAACTAAAGAATCAATTGAATACATTGCTTTAAAGTCAACATACTTTTCAAGCATATAATTATCTAGATTAATTTTGCAAACAATATTTTCTAAATCCGTTTCAGCATCTATTATAAATATACCTTTAGAAGCCACCCCATACAAAGGTTTTAAAACCGATTTTCCATTTTTTTTAATAAAAAATAAAATCTTTTCCCTAGTTAAATTACCTTCAAAATTTGAAACAATAAATTTCTTTTCTATCAATTTTTTCTTCATCACATATTTATTTCTAAATACTTCAGCATTATTAATTTTTTGACCTTCTATATTTAATAAAGATCTTATATAGGCAGCAATAATAACATCTTTCTCTCCAAATGAGATCACTCTCTTAACCTTATTCTTCTGATGATAGAAGATTGCTCTAGAAACTATAGACTCTTGGTTAAATTCATTAACACAGTCACAGTTTAATCCTTTATAACTTAACTCATTTTTTTTTGAGGTTATTAAAACATATTCTTTAATCCCATTATTTAAAATATACTCTTTTAACTTTGTATATATATTTGGATATGTGGTGATAATCAATATCATTTTTTACCTCCATATTTTTTGTTTTTCTATATATTTCAACAGAATAAAATATTTATCATTTAGATCCTTTTTATTCTCAGATTTTATTATTGACTGTGCATAATAATCAAAATAATTTTGGGGTGTAGTATAATCCTTATTAATTTTACCGGTAAATTCAAAGTGTACACACCAACTAAACGTCGGATTTTTAATAGGTTTGGATAAAACACCTTTCTTATTTAAATAATTGGTCTTTAAGTAATATTGAGAGTTATTATTTAATATATTAGATGTTATATTTCTACCTAGGTTTAGTTCGATATATTCTTTTTCCATATTCACACCATAAGCAATTTCAATCATCTTTATTATATTACCACCTCCTGCTCTACAAGCAATCTCACAAAATAATATCTCTTCCTTTACAAAAAAAACTTCTAAATGAAATATTGATTGCTCATCAAAATTTAAAATATTAGTTATTCTATCTGTGTATTCTGATAATAATAGAAACATCGGATCACTATTTGGAAGTAACATAGAATTTAACCCAAGTCCATTTGTATATTCTAGTGGTTGTGTAATATATTTTGTCACCGATTTAAAAATAACTTCTCCATTATCTATTATTCCATCAATATGAAACATATCTCCGTCAATATATTCCTCTATTAAACAAGGAAGAGAAACTTCTTCTTTAATTTCATTGTACTCTTCAAATGACGATATTTTTTTAACTCCTATTGAAGACAAACCATCTATTGGCTTCAATATTAGTGGATAATCCTTATTTCTAATAAAAGACTCTAGATCCTCAAAAGTATTTATCATTTTATATTTTGGAGTTTTAAATCCACATGATTCTATTTTTATTTTCATTAAATTTTTATTTCTAAATATTTTTGCCTCTTCTATTTTTAATCCTTTGATATTTAATACACTTCTCAAATTTGCAGCTCTTTCAATATCTCTTTCATCAAAAACAAATATTCTATCTATCTTTGAGTTGCTATTTAATAGTATTATATCTTTGTCCAATTCATCATCAAATTTATCATAACTCTTTACATTATTAAAAATTTCAAAGGTTAATTCATGTTTTTTAAGACAAAAAATGTAAAAATTTATTTCGGACAGATTTACGTGTGGGAGAGGTGTTCTGTCATACTTATCTCTCATAATAAAAACTATGTTCATTAGCTCTTACCTCCTATGGGTGAACTTTACTTTTTTTTAGTATAATATATATTATATGTAATAGGAGGGAATAATGAAAATTAATGAAATTAACTTATTATCTGCTAAGATAACATCCGTTATTGGAAGTACTATATTCAATACTATTATTAGTTTATATATTTTATCTGTTTATGGGAGCAACAGTATATTAGGTCTAACCCTTAGTATTGGTGGCATGGCAAGTGTAGTTTCTAGCCTAGTAGGAGGTTACTTTAGTGAAGGCAAGGAGAAAACTGAATCGTTAAAAATTGTAGATTTATTTTCTATGAGTTGTTGTATATTGATGATTCCACTAGTTAAATATGAAAACATTTGGTTTATTTTATCATTAATTATATTACTAAATATTAACAACTCCTTTAGTTCTCCAATATTTAAATCTCTTATTCCTGAAATATCTACTAAAGATAGATTGGTGACATTTAACACCAGCCTTTCTTCAATTAACGAGTTCAATAAAGTACTTACACCTATATTATCTACATATTTGTATTCTAATGAATTAATTGATATTACTTCTGTTTTACTAATAAATGCCCTAAGTTATCTTTGTTCATTTATATTTATAAATAACATTAAAACTAAAAAAACTAATTTTAAAAGAAAAAACTCATTCTTTAAAAGCTACAAAGAGAATATTAAATACATACAAAGAGATAAATTACTTTCTTATCTCTTATATACAGGTTTTTTTTCTAACTTTTTTTTAACAGGTTTTAACCTAATACTACCTATATATTCTAAGGAAGTGATTGAAGATACATCTATGTATGGATTATTTTTATCTTTTGAATCACTTGGATTACTACTAGGAGTTCTATCATCAAACTTTATAAAATTAGATGAGCAGTTAGTATCTGAAAGATTTATGATATTTGTCTCAGGTATTTTCCTATTGCTGCCTGCCTTTTTGTATTCAAGTCTCTCAATGTTGATTTGTTGTTTTATATTAAACTTTTCTTTAGGGAGATATAATATTGCATTCCAAAATTACATTCAATTGAATGTCGAACAAAAATACTTAGGACAAGTATTTGCAATTATTTTTACAATATCTTCTATGGCTACACCGTTGGGTTTTCTTATTTTTGGAATTATAGCTGAATATACAATAACTAAGGTTTTTTATATCATTTCCTTTGGTCTTATCTCTATAAATGCTATATGGATTATTTTAATATTAAAAAAAAATAAATATTAAGGAGACTAATTATGAAGAATATTTTAATTATAGATGGATTCCCACCTCCTCACAAATGGTTAAGAAATAGTAATCATCATGTAACATGGCTCTCTTATCCAGAAGAAATTAGACCTTATGAATACCACAGAATTATAACTATAGACTCTATACTAGAAAACAATATAGAAATTATAAATGTGCTCCATACACAAAACCCTTTTGATTATATCTATTGTTTCCGTGAAAGAAGTATGGAGTTAACTTATCGATTATCTGAACACTTAAAAGTGCCCTCTAATAGTAACCATAATATTTCTAAAATTAATAACAAATATGAAATGAGAGTTTTTCAAGAAAATAATAGTTTTAAATATGCTATTATTAACAATTATGAGGATTTAAAAAAAGGAATAATAAAAACTAAATATCCTGCAATATTAAAACCAATAGATGGATTTGCAAGTCAAAATGTTTATAAAATCAATAATGAAAGTGAACTGCAAAATAATTGGATAAACTTTTCTAAAGATAATAAAATAGGAATTCTAGAAGAATTTATTTTCGGTAAAGAATATAGTATTGAAGTTATTTCGATAAATAATATACATAAAATAATTGGAATTACAAAAAAATATAAAAATCAGAATTTTGTTGAGATAGGACATTCTTTTCCTAAAGTATTCCCTAATCTTTTAGAAGAGAAAATTAAAAGTTTTATTGTTTCTTTATTAGATAAACTTAACGTTAATGATGGTATTAGTCACACAGAGATTATAATAACCGAACAACAAAATATACAGCTAATTGAGACTCATCTAAGGCCTCCGGGTGACTGCATACCTATTTTAATAAAAGAAGCCTTAAATTTTGATATCTTTGATTATTTCTTAACTAATACATTAATTCATAACACACACACCGATATAAATATTGAACCTAAAAATATACATTCCGCTATTTGGTTTAAAACCAGTGATGTTCAAGGAAAAGTTATTTCAATTATTAATCAAAATGATGATAATAATATGAATTTTATAGAATTTTACAAATTTAAAAATGTAAATGATTTTATCACCCCCACTTCAAGCTCTTTAGATAGATTATGCTATGTAATTTCAAAAGGTCCAACTTCTAAACAAGCAATAGATTCATGTAAAGATTATTTAGACAAAGTATTTTATATTCTGCAAACTAAAGACAATAAAATTGTAGTTGTCTAATTAGATTTTACATTACTATTTTAAAGAATTACTAAAAATTATCGAAAGAGGAGCAAATACTATGAAAATAGATATATTTGGATCTTGTATTTCTAGAGATTCATTCAATTTCAAAAACTCATCATATTCATTAGGACATTACTTTGCTAGATCATCAATGGTAAGTGCCGTTTCCCCTCCTCTAAATATTGAATTTAATGATATTAAACTAGACTCAAAATTTAATAAAAATATGGTTTACAATGACCTCACAAAAACTCATCAAAAATATTTAAAAAGACCTAAAAATAATATTTTATTGATTGATATTTTTGAAGAGAGACTGCGAATCGCACAACATTCAGATACTTTATTTACATTTTCTAGAGAATTTCAAAACTCCAAAATTGATATTGGATATAGTCTTTTAAATCATGAGGATAAGTTATTATTACTAAAGAATAGGATACAAGAGATTGTCTCATTATTTTCTAAATATGAATTAGTAATTTTAAATAAAGTTAAGCCTACATTATTCTACTATGATAATAACTCTAATAAGTTGTTACATCAAAATCTAAATGACAATGCAAAATTTCTACTAAAAAACTCAGATTTAATATTTGACTTACTTGAATCTAATATACAAAATTTATTAACAATAGAATTAAACGGATTTTTCGGAACATCTGATCACAGGTGGGGACTATCTCCGTTCCATTACGAAGATGATTTTTACATAAAACTAAACGACGGTATTAAATATGTAATAGAAACTAAAAAAAATTTTTATTTTGACAAATTATAAATTAAAATTTTAAAGAACTTCAAGATTTTATCTTAGAAATGTTAAAGTATATATTCATCATTACCAATAGTATCTTATTGTTATTTATTAATAGTGTTTATTGCTGTTTTAATATTTGTTAAAAACAAGTAAATTAATCAGGTAAAATCATATAATTTACCTATACTGATAAATGAGAGCTAGAAGATTCTAGCTCTCATTTTTAATATTGTTGTCCATTTTCTTTAAATAGCGATAAATAGTTGTTCTAGAAACATTATTTTCTGTACACTCTTTATTTTCATAAGATTAAGTGAGAAGACAGGTCTCTAATATCAGGATGGCGAGTCAGGAGAAGCTGAGGATGAGGGAGGAACGGAAGCGTCAGGAGCGGATGAAGAAGCGGATAGAGGAGG
>NZ_SCWD01000005.1 GCF_004359515.1 Macrococcus carouselicus | reverse complement strand
CTCAAGATGAGATTTCCCAACTTCGGTTATAAGATCCCTCAGAGATGATGAGGTCAATAGGTTCGAGGTGGAAGCACAGTAATGTGTGGAGCTGACGAATACTAATCGATCGAAGACTTAATCAAAATTCGGAAAGCGCAGCGAAGCTGCAGCTGGACAAAAAAGATTTTTTATCGGTCTCGCTTGGCAATCACTTCTTCTTACTTATCTAGTTTTGAGAGTATATTCTCAATCTGTCTGGTGACGATGGCAGAGAGGTCACACCTGTTCCCATACCGAACACAGAAGTTAAGCTCTCTAGCGCCGATGGTAGTTGGACTTACGTTCCGCGAGAGTAGGACGTTGCCGGGCAATTTTTTTCATTTATCCACAGTAGCTCAGTGGTAGAGCTATCGGCTGTTAACCGATCGGTCGTAGGTTCGAGTCCTACCTGTGGAGCCAGGCCCCTTGGTCAAGCGGTTAAGACACCGCCCTTTCACGGCGGTAACACGGGTTCGAATCCCGTAGGGGTCATATTGGAGGATTAGCTCAGCTGGGAGAGCATCTGCCTTACAAGCAGAGGGTCGGCGGTTCGATCCCGTCATCCTCCACCATTTTAAATGTAAAATAAATACATATAAAGCTGGAGGGGTAGCGAAGTGGCTAAACGCGGCGGACTGTAAATCCGCTCCTTCGGGTTCGGCAGTTCGAATCTGCCCCCCTCCACCATTCTTGGGGTATAGCCAAGCGGTAAGGCAACGGACTTTGACTCCGTCACTCGTTGGTTCGAATCCAGCTACCCCAGCCATTAGAGCCATTAGCTCAGTTGGTAGAGCATTTGACTTTTAATCAAAGGGTCAGAGGTTCGAATCCTCTATGGCTCATCTTAAACCACATCCTGTTGGATGTGGTTTTTTGTTATACGCTTATTCATATGGAAATTAATAGAATTTTATGCATCAATGTATAATTTCATTGTTTTTGCTCGGTCAGTCGTTTAGAATAAAGTTATGAGAACGTTTTCTTTACTAATAAACAAAAGGGGATTTATATCGTGAATAAAACAATTGAAATTATCGGAGCGCCTAGTGCATTCGGTCAGCGCAAGCTTGGGGTTAATATGGGACCAGAAGCTATGCGTTATGCAGATCTGGTAGAACGTCTTGAAAGTTTAGGATTAACAGTGGATGATAAGGGAAATATCGCGAGTCCTGCAATCGACATGAAAAAGTATCGCAGTGAACAGCAAGGTGGACTGCGTAACCTGCCAGAAGTCGTGGAATTCTGTGAGACACTATGTTCTGAAGTAGATGCTACGATTGCGGATGGTAAGTACCCGCTTGTCATCGGAGGAGATCACTCCATTGCTATGGGGACGATTTCAGGTGTGAAGAAGCACTACAATAATCTTGGGGTTATCTGGTATGATGCACACGGTGATTTAAATGTAGCGGAATCTTCACCGTCCGGCAATATTCATGGCATGCCGCTGCGCGCACTCATCGGCGAGGGACATCCTGACCTGGTCAACATCGGAGGCTACAAGGATAAAGTTAAAGTAGAGAATATCGTGCTGATTGGTATGCGAGACCTTGATGCGGGCGAGAAAGCTTATATCAAAGAGGCAGGTATTAAAACGTATACGATGTCTGATATCGATAGACTGGGAATGGCTCAGGTCATTGAGGAGACGCTTGAATACTTGAAGGATACGGACGGTATTCACCTCTCACTGGACGTCGATGCCCTTGATCCAGTTGAAACACCAGGGACTGGTACAACAGTGCCGGGAGGGATCTCTTATCGTGAAAGCCATCTGGCACTTGAGATGCTGCATGACTCAGAACGTATTACTTCCATGGAAATCGTTGAAGTGAATCCACTGATCGATATTCATAATAAGACAGCCAATCAGGCAGTGGAGCTGCTGGTGACTTTCTTCGGTGATAAATTATTATAATAAACAAGAGCGGCCCTAGGGTCGCTCTTTATTTGTCTACAGGCTCGATGTGCACTTCGTAATGACTGTCAGCAGACTTGGAGGAAGCTTTCTTCAGATACTTCTTCAGTTCTTTCTTGAACTGAGGCAATTCGTTCTTGTCAATCTGTAGTTTGAGTTCTTTCGCAGAAGATTTTGAGGTTTTTTCTGACTTGTCTGTTGTCTGACTGTCCGTATGGAACTGCAGCAGATAAGGTGCCGGAATAAATTCTTCTGCTGTCGGTGCATAGAACTTCTGAATAATACTGATTTTCTGTTCTGTCTTCACAATCTCTATAAAACCGTATTTCTCCATCTCACGTAGATGATAGTGAATCTTTGCGCGGGGTATCTCCAGCTCATCAGCAAGCTGCTGTCCTGTCTTGGGTGTTGTATAGAGACATTCAAGTAGCTTAATGCGGAAGGGATCGCTGATGCACTTCAGTTGAGCCAGATTATCAATCAGTAAAATATCCTGCATAAGAAACTCCTTTTTATACATTGATACTTAATTATTGTCCTGTTTACAACAGATGTCAACTTTCTACACGAATAGAAATATTTATCCCCGTAAAGGTTAACTCATAATTAGCAAAAAAATAAAAAACGATGATAACTTTTCATTGTTAAATATTATATACTAGTAAAAAAGAGGGGGTTACCTAATGGTTGGACAACGTGTGAAAGAATTAAGGAACGCAGCAAACATGACGCAGCAGGAACTGGCAGAAGGTATTATTTCAAGAACTTACTTAAGTCTGATTGAAAAAAATACTGTCCATCCGTCCACAAACGTGCTGAAAAAACTGAGCGTGAAGCTGAATTGTACGCTGGATGACTTCACAATAACGGCATCTGAACGTAATTTGAGTCTGCTTGATATCAAAAAAGAGGTCAAATGGGCTGAGAACAACGTAAAGTCAGAAGATTATTCGCGGCTGGATGAGTTTGTCGAGAAAGATTACCAGCTGCTGGAGAGCATCACTGAATATGAGCGCGGAGCTACATACTGGGTCCGTGCAAGTTATTACTTCAGCAAGGATGACTTCGTCTCTGCACGTGAAGAGATTATGAAGGCGCTCCAGGTTGTAGAAGGACTGAGAGAGGTCAATCTCTACTTAAGGTGTCTGATTCTATTGTCACGTATTGAATTTGAGGAAAATCATACGGATAAGGCGATCAGGCAGCTGACAAAAGCAAATAACGTCACCATTTATGAGAACATTTCGAACACAGTGCGTGTGTCTATCCTTGTCTATCTCGGTGAATATTATCGTCTTATGGGTGAGAACTATGTCTCTATCAATTTCAATGAAGATGCGCTGGCTCTGAATAGAAAACTCAATACGCATCATAAGGGAATGGATATCGAGAATTCACTTTTCAAGGCGAACTATGGTATCCGCAACTATGAAGAGGCCGAAAAACATATCCGCCGTGCTATTCAGTATGCAGATTTAAGCGATAATCCCCTGCATTGTGCAGGTACACGTACGAATCTTGCTATCCTGAAGATTAAATTGAAACAGTATGACGAGGCATGTGAAGAGATGGAGAAAGCGAATAAAATCGTTGAAGAGCATCAACTGGATTCTCCTTTCATTCTGACCATCAAGCTGCGCTATGCTCAAGCACTTGCTATGCGTGGACAGGTGGCTGAAGGCAGAAAGATTATAGAGGAGAATATCGAGGAGGACTCTGCAGGATTCGGCCATGAAATCATGGGTGATATCTGTGTAATGGAAGGCCATATGGAGAAGGCAGTTGAGTACTATCTGAAATCCACTGAGGCTAAAGAGGAACCGCTATTCAAAACAAGACTCTATCCGAAGCTCGCAGATCTGTATCGTCGCATCGGTAAAATTGATAAATCATTGGAATATTATGAAAAAAGTGTGCACTTCTATGATGAACTCGTCACTGACATGATATAATAAGTAGGAGTTTGAGCGTGGAGGAGATGCAATGTTTTTTTTAGATTCATTAGGCAATCTGAACGGCCTTAAAGTCCTCAGCGGCATCCTCGACCTATTGATTGTCTGGTATGTTCTTTATTTAATCATCAATGCCATTAAAGGCACAAAAGCCATACAGCTACTCAAAGGAATTCTGTTCATTCTGATCGGTAAATATGTCAGTCAGCTGCTGGGACTAACCACAACGACAAGATTATTCGATTTCGTCCTTGAATGGGGTTTCCTCGCTGTCATTGTGATATTCCAGCCTGAACTCAGACGAGCACTTGAACAGTTAGGGCGAGGAAGTCTGTTTAAGAGGAATTCAGTACAGAACATCAATCAGAGTAAACTGACGGATGATATGGTGAAGTCAGTCCAGTATATGGCGAAGCGTCGTATCGGGGCACTGATTGTTATCGAGAAATCGACCGGACTGCAGGACTATATCGAGACAGGCATTCCGATCTATGCGAATATATCGTCGGAGCTCTTGATCAATATCTTCATTCCCAACACACCGCTCCATGACGGGGCGATGATTATACAAGGCGACAAAATCGCAACAGCAGCAAGCTATCTCCCGCTGTCTGATTCAGCTAAAATACAGAAGAGTCTTGGCACGAGACACCGGGCTGCTGTCGGAATCTCGGAAGTATCGGATGCTTTTACCATTGTTGTCTCAGAGGAGACGGGCGCTATTTCTGTCACCTATAACGGACGACTGCGCAAGGAAGTATCGCTTGAAGTATTTGAAGCATTGCTGACAGAACACTGGTTCAGCTCACACCTGGAGAAGAAAGGTGGCGATGATAATGTTAGAGACTAAATGGGGACTCAGAATCATTTCCTTTGTACTGGCACTGCTCTTATTTCTGTCAGTGAATGATGTCTTTAATACATTTGTCACACAGGAACAGTTGAGTCAGACTGATTCAGTTGTCATCCAGGATGTGCCTGTTGAGACTATATACGATAAAAAGAATCTATATCTGTCCGGTGCACCACAGACCGTTAACGTCAAGATAGCCGGTCCGCAGGCTATCGTTAAAAAGACTGAAAGTATGATGGATTTCACCGTTAAGCTTGATCTGTCGAAAGGGCTTGTCGGAGACCATAAAAAAAAGTTCCAGGTTGAAGGCTTATCTGAAAAGCTGGATTATGAAGTGATGCCGGAGACAGCCAATATCACGCTTGCTGAGAAGGTCAGCGTCACGCATGCAGTGGAAGGTGAAGTGAATCCGAACAGACTGGCAACAGGTTATGAGCTTGTTGAGAAGCAGGTTGATCCGACGCAGGTGACCATCACCGGCAGCAGTGACGAAGTAGCTAAGATTGCCTATGTCAAAGCGACTTTGAATGAGAATACAAAGCTGTCAGAGACGACTACTGAGGAAGCGGAAGTAGGAGTCTTTGACAGCAATCTGAATAAGCTGGATGTCACGGTGAAACCCGCTAAGGTGAAGGTCATGATGAAAATTCAGCCGTCATCTAAAGTGGTGAGAATCGTACCGGTCACTTCAGGGCAGCTACCCTCAAGACTGAAGCTTGAAAGTATCACCTTATCAGATGAAGAGGTCGAGCTGCAGGGCAAGCGCTCTGTCCTGGATGGTATCGGAGATATAGAAGTTGCTGTCAATCTGGACACGATCACCTCAGATACCACACTGAAAAAACAGATTCCATTACCGAGCGATGTCTCAAGAGTCAACCCGAAAGAAGTTACGGTTAAAGTGGATGTCAGCAAAAAATAAACTTAGAGGAGTTATTAAATTATGGGTAAATATTTTGGAACAGATGGAGTAAGGGGAGTAGCGAACAGCGAGCTTACACCGGAGTTCGCTTTTAAATTAGGACGGTTCGGAGGATTTGTACTTGCTCACGGCGGACATGATAATCCGACTGTTCTGGTAGGACGCGATACGCGTATCTCTGGTGAGATGCTGGAGGCGGCGCTTGTAGCAGGTCTGCTGTCAACAGGGGCTGAAGTGATGCGTCTCGGTGTGATTTCAACGCCTGGCATCTCTTACTTGACACGTGAACTGGAAGCACAGGCGGGTGTCATGATCTCCGCCAGCCATAATCCGGTACAGGACAACGGCATCAAGTTCTTCGGTTCAGATGGGTTCAAATTGACCGATGACCAGGAAGCGGAGATTGAAGCGCTGATTGATGCTGAGGAAGATACTGTCCCACGTCCGACCGGTATTAGCTTAGGCCATACATCTGACTACTTCGAAGGAGGCCAGCGCTACTTAAGCTTCCTGAAATCAACCATTGATGGTGACTTAGAAGGACTGAAGATTGCGCTTGACGGTGCACACGGCTCTACTTACTCACTCGCGCCATTCCTCTTCGGAGACTTAGAAGCGGATACAGTGACAATGGGTTGCAGCCCTGACGGTAACAATATCAATGACGGCGTCGGTTCAACGCATCCGGAGGCACTGGCTGAACTCGTTGTTGAATCAGGCAGCGACTTCGGACTTGCTTTTGATGGTGACGGCGACCGCCTGATCGCAGTGGACGAAAAAGGTCAGATTGTTGACGGTGACCAGATCATGTTCATCCTTGCACAGGCAATGAGCAGACGGGGCGAACTGAACGATAACATGGTGGTCTCAACAGTCATGAGTAACCTGGGCTTCTACAAAGCATTGGATGCGTTTGAGATTCAAAGTAACAAGACAAAAGTCGGCGACCGTTACGTGGTAGAAGAAATGCGCCGTGGTCACTATAACCTCGGTGGCGAACAGTCTGGCCACATCGTCATGATGGATTACAACACAACAGGTGACGGCTTGCTGACAGGTGTTCAGCTGGCATCGATCATCAAACAGTCAGGACAGACCTTGAGCGAACTGGCGGGTCAGATGACGAAATATCCGCAGCGATTAGTCAATATCCGTGTGACTGATAAGCATGCGGTTGAAGACAATGCGGACGTCGCTGAAGCGATCAAAGCAGTCGAAGAAGAAATGAACGGCGAAGGCCGTGTGCTCGTACGTCCGTCAGGTACAGAGCCGCTTGTCCGTGTCATGGTCGAAGCTAAGACAGAAGAAGATGCAGAGCGCTTTGTTCATAGCATCGCTGACGTTGTGAAAGAGAAAATGGGATTATAATAATTGAAGATGACCCGCAGAAGATGCGGGTCGTTTTTTTATGGCTTGAATAAAGGCCAAATCCTTGAGAAATCCATCCATAACGAAAAGACCGTATCAACACGATACGGTCTCAACAAAACTAGTTATTCTCTTTATCAAACAATAGGGCGTTATATCGTTCTTCTATTTCTTTTGCAAGTGCGCCTTCAACTTTAGCATAATGCTGCAGGAATTCAGTGATGCCTTTTTCCTGGATAAAGTTATTCTTCTCTACAGCTTCTGGATCCTGTTCATCAGAATAGCGCAGTAAGTATGCTGCCATATCAACTAATGCGTCGTGTTTTCTGCCTTCTTCTGCAAGATAAGCGAGTGGCTTCACTACACGGTCTTCCGGGCTGATTTTACGCAGCGGTGAACGGCCGACACGGTTTAACGCGTCTGATAAGTATGGATTCTTGAAGCGGCCGATGATTTTCTCGACGTAAGCGGCCTGTTCTGCAGCAGTGAAGTCATAGACAGTCGTTAAGTAGTCACTTGTTTCAGCAAGCACTGCTTTCAACTGCTCGACAAGCTCTGCATCTTTCATTGCTTCATCTACTGTTGTATAACCTTTATAAGTGCCGAAGTAAGCGATGAACGCGTGTCCAGTATTGACAGTCAATAGTTTACGCTCAATGTATGGATGTAAATCTGAGACATATTTCACGCCGTCAAGCTTGTCGCCTGTAAAGGCGTCTTCTTCGATAACCCATTCAAAGAACGGCTCAACCATAACGTCCAGTGGATTGTCCTGCTTCTGAAGCGGCACGATACGGTCAACTGCTGAATTCGGGAAGTGAATATGCGCACCAAGTTCGCCCGTGATCGCAGTGACTGCTTTTTTCAGCTGGTCTGTCGCCATAATCGCATTCTCACAGGCAACGATATTCAGCGGCTTGTCAGCTGTCCGCTCTGTCAGTGATCCTGCGATGCTTTTAGCGATGATCGGCAGGATGTTGACACCGACTGCTGTCGTGATTAAGTCTGCGTCTTTAATAGCAGCTTGCAGCTTGTCTGTATCTGTCATGCTGTTGATACCTTTGACGCCTGAGACGTGCTGACGGGACTTCGCTTCTTCAGCGATGATGACGTCATATTCCTGTTCTTTGTTGATCAAATCAATCATCTCAGCGTTGACATCGACAAACGTAATGTCATAGTCGTTGTCATATAATACTTTACCGATAAAGCCACGGCCGATATTGCCGGCACCGAAATGGACTGCTTTCATTACAGTTCGACCTCCCCGAAGATTGCGTTGATTTCGTCAGCTGATTGAGCCTGAATGACACGGTCAACGTTCTCTTCATCTGAGAAGACGATAGCGATCTGTGATAATAAATCTAAGTGGTCGCCGTCTTTACCAGCGATACCGACTACGACTTTAACTATGTTGCCGTCCCAGTCGATGCCGTCAGGTGCGTGCAGTAACGTAATGCCTGTTTTAATCACTTCAGTTTTTGCTTCGTCAGTACCATGAGGAATCGCCAGGAAGTTACCCATATAAGTTGACACGATAGCTTCACGGTCTTTCATCGCCTCGATGTAACCTTCGCCTACTGCACCGACTTCAACTAATTGACGGCCTGCTGCTTCGATGGCTTCTTCTTTCGTTGCGAGCTGCTGGTTCATTAAAATATTTTCTGTTGGGATTAAATTTGACATGTTTTCTTCACTCCATTTAGTAGATTAGTTGTGTGACTTGCTGCATTAAAGCTTGTTTCATATGATTAACGACAAATGATCTGCTGCCAAATAATTTGTCTGGTGACTCCAGATGGTTCATCAATAGTACACTGAATTCGCTGACAAGCGGCCGTAACCGCGTGTCTTCCGGCAGCAGCATAATCGCGAGATACCGGACAGGCTGCATGTCGTCATCCATGTTTTTAGCGGTAACGGGCTTAGCCAAGGTGATTAACGCAATGCCCGGGCGCTCAATCAATGGATGGACGAGGTGAGGGAGCGCAATCTCTGAACCGGTTATCGCAAACCCCTGCGCGTCTTCTCGTTTGCTGATGACAGCAAGCAGTTCCTCGCTGGCGCTTGTAATATGCTGTGCTGCCACATAATCCGCGATTGCGTCTTCCAGCGTCAGGACATCTGTCTCGTGGAAGTAAAGCGCATCAATCAATGCATGACCTTCGACGACGAACGGGACGACCGCGTCATAAATGTCGAGATTGACAACATGCGTCTCTGTCTGCCGCTTCACTGTAGGAGATGTGAAAATCTGCGCCAGAATCTGCTTGTCGGATGCAGGGAGCAGTGGATTGACCACTGTATAAGGCTGCTTGATATCCAGACCGACCGTCGAAATAATATGGTCAAACTGGTCCAGCGCAATCGACTTCAGTTCACTGACCGAAGCCTGACGGGCGACAGTGACATTCGGGAAGTTCTGCTCGATCTGGTTGGACAGTATTCTGCTTGTGCCAATACCACTCGTACAGACGACGAGCACATGCTCTTCTTCAGCGGCTTTCATAGCACCGCCGAAATGCAGCACTACGAAGGCGACTTCCCCGTCCGGAAACGAATGGTCAGGGAATATCCGGGCGAGAGCGCTGCTCACTGCTTCAAATAACACCGGATAGTCCGCCTTGATCATAGCTGTCAGCGGGTTATACGTT
Organism: Macrococcus carouselicus; assembly: GCF_004359515.1. Taxonomy (GTDB): domain Bacteria; phylum Bacillota; class Bacilli; order Staphylococcales; family Staphylococcaceae; genus Macrococcus; species Macrococcus carouselicus. The sequence goes on along the minus strand of NZ_SCWD01000005.1, from coordinate 56,202 downwards.
TCTATACCACCGGACAGACGATTCAAAGCAGGTACAAGGTGAAGAAGAATGCCTTCCCGGAGCACCGTGTTGCCTTCAAAGTCATTGCCGGTCAGCCGTTCAACATGAGCGATCAGCTGTTCGGCTTCCGTCGTAATATCAATCGCTGTCTCACTTTCATCCGCCCGGCGTTTCGCCCCGCGCAGATGCATCGTGATGAAGACGACTTCTTCAAGGTCAAAGTCTACGTTGTAGACATGAGATAATGATTCAGCTAAATTTTCTGCGACCTTGAATTCAGGAGTCACGCGCAGCGCCTGAATGAGCTCTTCGTTAATCGTCACCTGCTCGCCGTTACGGATGCGTTCAATCGCCAGGACGATATGAATCGTCAGCGTCAAATACGACGTTTCCATTAGTACGTAAGGAAGTTCAGACAGCTCGTCCATCAGCAGCCGCTCGACATTGAAGATCTGATTCATATCCACAATATCAAGCAGCTTCTCATCATTTAATGTCTGATAAACGAAGTGGTCTTCGATGACCGAGTAGACGCTTGTTGAATTCAGCCTCTCAAGCATGAGATCTGCGAGCAGCTGACGCTTATTGACTTCACCGCCGGACAGCACGAGCCCTTCACCGCGCTTTTTATGGAGCTCGAGGTGATAGTGGGTGAGATCTGCTTCAAGCGCTGAGAGCTCCTTATTCAGCTTGTTGATGGAAATGCCGATTTCGCTTGCCAGACTGTAGAGCTTGACGGGGTCCTTTGATTTAATCAAGGTGTACAAAATGATGACTTTCCGTTCATCCATCGACAAGTCTAAAACGTCCATCGCATCGAGCTGGTCGGTCAGCTGATTGAAATAATCGCTGTTCCCCTCGATGCGCAGCCCTTTATTAGGAAGGCGGAGCAGTTCAAGGCCGAAGCGGTCAAGTGTACGCTCGACAAATTTAAGCTCCCGGTGAATCGTCCGGCTTGAGACACCGAGGTCCTGGGCGATCTGGCGAATCGTCAAAAAGGAGCGGGGGTTCTTCAGCAACGATTCGATGATTCTCTTCTCGCGATTACTGATCTGCATACCCCCACTCCTTTCAAAAATTATTCAGTTAAAGTGTATTACTTGTATCGCTAATTGTCTAATTATTGGTCTTTCTTTAAGTTAGCGATCAGTTCATCATAACGCGGTGAATTTAAGAAGTTATCCACTGAAATATGGATCGCATCCGGCACCTGCTTAATCGCGCGGTCAGTCAGAACTTTCTGTGTGATAACAAGCTGAGCATCTTTAGGTAACTGATTGATTGCTGAGTTCGTGACTTCAGCATTGATGCCTGCTTTCTTGAACTTATTGCGCAGCATACCCGCACCCATCGCGCTTGAACCCATCCCTGCATCACAAGCAAAGATGACTTTGCTGACGTTTGAGTAATCATGCGCGCCTACGTTCTCTGTATCGTATTGATTCAATAAATTCGGCTCAGTTGTTTCGTCTTTATCGACTTCGACAACTTTCACACGGTCAGAAGTTGCAGCACCTGCTGCCGCGTCAGTCAATGCACCGGCAACAGAAGATTTTTTACCTTTCGTTGCTTCCATTTTTGCTGTTGCTGCTGCTAAATCTTCTTCGCCTTTATCTTTAGAGAATTTAAGAATTAATGAACCAACGATGAATGATACAAGCGCTGCGCCGAGGACACCCATTAACATTGTGAGTAAGTCGCCTTTAGGTGTTACTAGACCATAAGCGATGATAGAACCTGGTGCAGCAGGAGACTGAAGACCAAATCCTGTTGCTGAGAAAATAGCAACTCCTGTCATTCCACCTGCGATTGCTGCGATAATCATTGCAGGTTTCATCAGTACGTATGGGAAGTAAATTTCATGAATCCCACCGATAAAGTGAATGATCAAAGCACCTGGTGCAGTTGCACGTGCTGATCCTCTACCAAAAATCATGTAAGCAAGTAAAATACCAAGACCTGGTCCTGGGTTAGACTCTAATGTATAAAGAATAGATTTCCCTGCTTCTGCTGCTTCAGCAGTTGCAAGTGGTGTTAATACACCGTGGTTGATCGCATTGTTTAAGAATAATACTTTAGCAGGTTCAATGAAGATTGAAGTTAATGGAAGTAGACCGTGTCCGACAAGGAACTCGACAGCTGTTCCAAGAATATGCATCAACCATTCAACGATTGGCCCTAAAATGTAATAAGCGAAAATCATTAATCCAAAAATCAAGAAACCAGCTGAGAAGTTGTTGATGAGCATTTCGAAGCCTGTTCTGATTCTCGGCTGTAATACTTGGTCAATTTTCTTCATCAACCAGCCGCCCAGTGGACCCATGATCATCGCACCAAGTAACATAGGTGTGTCAGGGAATGCGGCAATGATACCCATTGTTGCTGCTGCACCGACGACACCGCCGCGCACGTCATGGACGAGCTTACCGCCCATGAAAGCAATCAATAATGGAATTAAGTATGTGATAGAAGGTCCGACAATCGATGCCAGATCTTTATTAGGAATCCAGCCTTTTGGGATGAATAATGCAGTTAGTAATCCCCATGCGATGAAAGCTGCAATGTTCGGCATGACCATGCTGCTTAAAAAAGAACCGAAAGCCTGAACTTTGCGTTGAAGACCACTTTTTTGTTCTGCCATATGTTTCTCTCCTTTGAAAAATATATTTTTTATACTGTCTTCATGTTAATCCGTTATTGAGTCTTACACAACACATACTAAACTTAAGTTTGTCACGTGCATTGATGACAAGTTGCCGCATGATACCGCCGGAACTCGTAATTGCTAGTTAAACTTTGAAAACTGTTTTATGGAAAATAAGATAAAATTAAAGAGGATATTCTAAAGAACGGAGGGAACTACATGCCGCTTATATTAATGATCATCATATTACTCTTTCTTATACCGCTTGCTGTTATGTTTTCAATGGGGAAAGGTGCGATGCTGATTGCCGGCTACAATACGATGAGTAAAGATCAGCAGAGCTAATATGACAAGAAGAAATTATGCCAGGGTACGGGCAAGTTTTTGTTTATTGTCAGTGCAGAAATCATTGCACTCTATTTAGTCACCAACTTCGGACCAGAGTGGGGAGCATATGTTCTGTTTGTAGTCATTTTTATAAGTACGATTGGATTCAATAGTTACATGTTCAGAACAAAAGCTTATAAGAAATAGATGGAATTTTTTACAATTATATAATGGATGTCCTATTAATTGCACGATGGATATACAATATCTATGGTGGCGGATAGATATAAATTCAACCTAGTTATAAGGAGATGTCACAATGCTGAAATTACCGAATATAACTGACATAAAGATTATTGAACAGAGGACAGAAGGAACGTTCAATTACAACGGAATCAAATACGGATCCACTTACAGTGAAGTGCTTGAGCAACTAGGCAAATGTCCTGCTGAAGAGTCTTCTGATTATCCGACGTCATTTAGCTACGACTATGGCGATCAGGACCATTCAGTTATCTTGTCGTTTTCGGGAAAAGAGAAGTGGAAGAAGAAAGACTTCATACTATTATCATTTGATTACAATCATTTAGACGAGACGATGAATGTTGATACAAAGGCGATACGCAAATTATGGGGCAAGCCTGAGAAGACATGGAAAGATCAGCCTGACTGGGATGATAACGGTGAGTTTAAGACATATCGATACCGCTATGGCTATACCTATATGTACTTCAATAAAGATAAGAAACTGTTTGCGATATCGTATTATGATAAAAAGCTGATGCCTCTACAATGGTTCCGTCTGGCGTCAGTAAAGGCTTCGCAAAATAAAATAACGTGATTGATACTAGAATAACAGCAATAATAACAATTTTACCTATGATATTTAACGTCTCATTTTTCATAAAATCACCTCATAAAATGATAATAGCATGTTACTTATATAAACGTGTCAAGAGATAACACCCACACTTAACTTTTCCAGTACTCAACCTCCCCTGCGATTTTTTTCATCCCCCTATACTGAAAGAATGAAATCAGCGTCATTAAAAATAATGTATACCATGGATCAAATGTGGCATTGTGTGTGACAAACGCAATGGTACAAAAGACAACAGTGACCAGGATGTAATAGGCGATTGTTAATAATATTATGGTTTTTAGTTTTTTGAAGTTGCTGGGTGTGCTATGCTGCTGAAAGTGATAATGTGAAATCATCTCAAAATAATTGAAAATTAATAGACCCGCTAATACAACATATAAGTAGCGCGCGTTGAGCTGTGATAGACTATTACTAATAAAAGGCAGCACAATCAATATTGCGATGAAAAAAGCTGTCGTTAGAATAAACTTTAATCTTAATTCTTTAGGCATGTCCTCACTTCCTTCCAGTTATTAAATATAGTATAAACTGTAATATCACCCATGTATATCATTTAACTATGATTAAATTTCTCAGTACATGTACGTTAAATTTTCTCTGTTTATTAATCTTATTGTCCACTTATCGGCGTATGCTCGTTTTTGTGATGCAGCGCACGCAATTCTGTCAGACGGGTGGCTTTTGAGATATTTTTGTACAAAAAACAACAAGGTGCTCATCGCTATTATCATTCAATGAATCGGGCTATAAGTACTAACGGCGCTTAATATTATTTAGCTGCTGTTTAAATCATTTCACTGATTGTCATGATTATTGATTCAGTTGTTTTTGGTATTAGCTATCTTAATCTTTGGTTGTGCGACAGGGACGTAGTATCGTGCAAGCGAGCGGCTGTTGGATCATATATGGCAGCGTGAGGCTCACGTAAGTCCAAATGGTGTCTGCCGGATAAGACTGCACTTAGAAACAATACAATAAGCGGTAAGTTACTTCCTGTTCGTCAGAAGATGAAAGAACTTACAGTAGGTGAAGACTTAAAGACTGACTTCGACTGCACATAGGCAACAGATTTGACTATAGAGGTACAAGAAGTGCTTCTGTCACGACGACTGTCATCGATAAAATAGCGCCGGCTCCTGCCACTGCCAACAAGATGACCACTCAATCGACCAGTGTATCTGGCAAAGGTGAGAAGGATGCGATTGTGGAAGTCTATAAAGGTAAGACTAAATATGTGACAGGCAAAGTCTCATCTAATAATAGTTATTCAATTAAAATAGTGAAACAGAAGAAAGGGACTGTATTGACTGTCTATCTGAAAGACAAGGCCGGTAATAAGAGCAGAGGGATTACTGTCAAAGTTTCGTAGAACTTAGGTCAACCTAGACAAACAGCAGATAACCTGGATTTTTTGCCTTCACTATTTTAGCGTATAGTAACTAATTAAACACTTCACAGACTCATATAGTCGAAAAAGCCCGGAAATCTCCGGGCTTTTTTCCATGTGAGGAAATGCGACATGCGAGTTGCAGTGAAACATATACTCCATCCTTGTTTGAATTATGAAAAAATAGTACAATTAATAAAGTTTAGCAGAACAGGAGGATTAAAGGAGTAATAAGGGATACAGCGCCAGAACAGTGAACACTGTTGACGAGGAGGATGGTCATCGAACTTTCGGCGGATGCCATTCCGGATATGCTTGTTCGACAGCTGAATGTTAAACCTGCCAGGTGACTGGTCGTACAAAGACGTCAGCAGAAGCAACTACGCTAAACTAACGAGCGACACACTATTAAAATATACGAATTAATCGGAGGAAATGAATATGTGCGGTATCGTTGGATATATTGGAACTGAAGACGCAAAGGAAATTCTACTTAAAGGACTGGAGAAACTCGAGTACCGCGGTTATGATTCTGCGGGTATCGCAGTGCGTAACGGCGAAGATGTCCGTGTATACAAAGAAAAAGGCCGTATCGCTGAACTGCGTAAAGTTGTCGATTCATCATTTGAGACATCTACAGGTATCGGTCATACGCGCTGGGCGACGCACGGCGTGCCTAACCATACAAACTCTCATCCGCATCAATCAGAATCAGAGCGATTCACTTTAGTGCATAACGGCGTAATCGAGAACTATGAACAGCTGAAGAAAGAATACTTAACAGGTGTGACACTTACTTCTGATACAGATACAGAAGTCATCGTGCAGTTAGTTGAATTCTTCTCTAAACAAGGTTTAGACACTGAGAAAGCATTCGTTGAAGTGCTTAAATTACTTCACGGTTCATATGCACTCGGGTTACTTGATAAAGAGAACCCTGACGTAATCTTCGTTGCTAAAAACAAATCCCCTTTACTTGTCGGTCTGGGTGAAGGCTTCAATGTTATCGCAAGTGATGCGATGGCGATGCTGCAGGTAACAGATACTTATGTTGAACTGACTGACGGCGAAATCGTTCTTGTTGAGAAAGACAAAGTGACTATTAAAGACGCTGATGGTAAAGAAATCAGCCGTAAACCTTACAAAGCTGAAATCGATGCATCTGATATCGAAAAAGGCACTTATGCACATTACATGTTAAAAGAAATTCACGAGCAGCCAGGTGTGATGCGTAAAATCATTCAGAAATATCAGGATGACAAAGGCGAACTCATGATCGATAAAGATATCGTGAAAGCAGTGCGTAAAGCTGACCGTATCTACATCGTTGCCTGCGGTACTTCATATAATGCAGGTCTTGTCGGTAAAGAGTACTTAGAAAAATGGGCAGGTGTACCGGCTGAAGTACATGTGGCTTCAGAATTCGTCTACAACATGCCGTTATTATCGAAGAAGCCATTATTCATCTTCATCTCACAATCTGGTGAGACGGCAGACAGCCGTGCCGTACTCGTTGCGATTAAAAAGCTTGGTCACACTGCCCTGACAGTGACAAACGTACCAGGCTCAACATTATCTCGTGAAGCGGATCATACACTCATCCTTCATGCAGGTCCTGAAATCGCTGTAGCTTCTACTAAAGCCTATACAGCACAGATTGCAGTACTCGCGATCCTTGCGCAGGTAGTCGCGAAGGATGCTGGTATGAAGTCAGACATCGACTTACTACCTGAACTGGCGAAAGTGACAGCTGCCATCACAGCGGTTATCGATGACGCTCATACAATTGAAGGCTTTACGACTGACTTCTTGGAGACCACTCGGAACGCATTCTTCATCGGACGCGGTATGGACTTCTATGTCGGTGTTGAAGGTTCACTTAAATTAAAAGAAATCTCTTACATTCAGGCAGAAGGATTTGCCGGCGGAGAATTGAAGCATGGTACAATCGCACTGATTGAAGAAGGGACACCGGTTATCGCACTTGCGACACAGGAAGCGGTCAACTTATCAATCCGTGGTAACGTGAAGGAAGTAGTCGCACGTGGTGCTCATCCATGTATCATCACGATGGCAGGCTTAGAACAGGATGGTGACACATACGTCATCCCTCACGTTCACGAAATGCTGGCACCGCTTGTATCAGTTGTTGTCACTCAGCTCTTAGCTTACTACGCAGCACTTCACAGAGGCTGTGACGTTGACAAACCACGTAACTTAGCGAAATCAGTAACAGTAGAATAAGAGCAGAAGACCTCTTCAGAAATATTTCTGAAGAGGTCTTTTTTAATTGGTGTAACCGCTGTTCACTTGTTCACCGTCACCATTATATTCGATGACGTAGCCATCTGGCTGGATATCGTATGATTTAATAGCATTGCCATCTGCATCGAATATACCGAATCCCCAGCCTGTGTCATTCTTTTCAGGTGCACGAACTTCATTGGAACCTTCGTCAAATGAACCGTCAGCGAAGTCTAACGCTGCCTGTTTAGCTTCTGCAGCATTGGTGACGACATCCTCCTCTGATGCTGTTTCTTCATCAGCATTTTCAGTTGAAGTTGTCACTGCGGCACCGTTCTTCCAGGGATCAGTTGCACGTTCATCACGCTGATAGATATATTTCAGGTCGTCGTCATCATCAAAGACGAAGACAAGGGCGAAGCCGTTGATCTTGCTGTCCATGAATGAAGCGGATTCTCCGTAATCATCCTGACCTGAATGAATGAAGCTGCCGAATTCATCAACGATCTCTTCTTTAGAAGTTGGCCATGAAGGAATGATCATAATGCGTTCGACTTTATCCTTTTTATCATAATCGATAGCGATGTCACCGTATTTTCTCATGTCATCTTTTGTGCTGTCGATAAGTGAAGAGTCCTCTCCCAGTAATTCCTCGACTTCATCTTTTGTCATGCCCATCTTGATATCACGATAGCCATCAAGCGCATTAGTATGAATGAAATCTTCATTGAAAGCATCAGAATTGATATCGACACTTCTTCTATCACTTTGTTCTTCAGATTGTTTTATTTCCTTCTCGAAGTTAGCCGATGATGCATCAGAAATTTCTTCTTCATTAAATGACAGCATGACCAGCTGTTCCTCATCGCTTTTTTCAGTGGTTACAGACTCAGTTTCTGTTTTGAAAGTCTCATCACCCAACTTTCCTTCACCTTTGATTTCGAGCGTCTGGTCGATTTTAAAAGGGCCGACTTTATATGCACCGTAGCTTGATGTCTGCAGTTTCGCTTCTTTGCCGTCAATCATGACTTTATATGAATCCTCATCAAGTTCATAACCATTCTCAAAAGAAACAGTCAGATAGGTAAAGTCAAAGTCTTCAGTTACTTGCTCACTTTCGCTCATCAGGGCATTCAGTTTGCCTTTGAATTCGGTTTTATCAACGGTCTTCGTTGCATCGAACTGATAATCACCCAGTGTGAACATGCCGACTTCAGATGGATTGTTAGGCTCAGTCTCGATGTTATGTTCCTTACCTTCTGCTTTGAACTTCACAGTAGAGAAGTCATTGCCATACAGTTTCATCTTCTGCTTTGGAATAGAGAAAGTGTAATTTCTGAACAGCCCCATTTTTCTGCCTTCCTCTGTAACTCTCATCACATGGGAATCATCCAGATAAACGGATGCTTCAGGCAGCTTTGTCTGTTCTAGACTTTGAACAGATGTTTTAAGATTTGTGTTGAAGCTGCGATCGGTATCCACGGCTTTCATATATTTGATAAAGGCATTAGCTTCCGGCTCTGTAAGCTTTTTGCCGTCACTTGTGATAAGATTGCTTATCTCTTCACTGTTACCACTCGTTACAGCTGCTGCTATCTTATCGGCCTGATTGGTCACTGAAAACTGACTTTCGAGTAATTTATAGACGCCGAACAGAAGGACAAGCGCAGCCAGACTACTGATGAGCAGTATTTTAAGAGAACGTGACATCGGTTGTCCCGGAATCGTTTCCTGCCTCATCTGAACGGTTTCCGGCTGCTGATTGACAGCGGTGCCGCACTGCGTACACACTTTTTGATTTTCCTTGACCTCAGCACCACAATTTCTACAGAATTTCATATTCTTCCTCCTTAGTAACCATTAAATGAATTGAACATACCATCCAGCAGGCTACCAGAGGCAGCAGCGAATGCACGTGTTATAGATGTAATAGTGGATTCACCGAAAATGATGAATGCCACACTGATTGCAAGAATGTAAATAATAATCGTATAGAAACTGGGAATGCCCGGCTGAACATGTGAGGAATACTTACCGATCAGATATAATGGCGAAAAGGCGAATAGTACTGCACTGATAAAGATGATACCTAATCCGAACGTGTAAGAGTAAAGGATAATCAGTAAGAGGCCGGTCAGAAAGATAAGAAAGGAGAAGCTGTTGATTAAGACATAATCTGATAGTACTTTCTTGAAAGTCAGAGCTGGATTGATAGCGAATCTGGCTAGTAGAAAAGTTGCTGCGATAAAGACAGCAATGAAAATCAGCAGGCTCATAATGAACTTAAAAATCATACCTGTCTTCGAAATACCTAAAGCATTTATTTCACTCGGCAGCATGATAAAGAGGAAAAGTGCGGCAATCAGTAATCCAAGTCCAATCAAAATAACGGAGAGCAGGGGACTGAAGTGGTTGGGTTGAGCGAAAGCTTGATCATGATTTTTAAAAGCCTGGGAGAAGAATGTTTTTCCTTCGTTAACAAGAACACGAGACTGGCTGTTTAACTGTTCCTTATTAATGATAGGGGTTTGCTGGATATGAACAGTCTCTGGCTGATGAGTCCTTACTGCTTCCACATGTTTTTGCTCATCTTGCTGAATCTTTGCCCCGCATTCGCCGCAGAAACTATCATTCGGACTCACTGTATGACCACAATTTTTACAAATCATTTAATTACCCCCAATATGTAAGTTACAGACATTATATAATAAAAAGTTCACTATTTGGTCAAAATTGTGTAATATTTTTTAAAAAATACAATAATGTAATATAAGTAGATAACTTTATAAGTAAATATAAAAATTTTTGTAAAATGAAACTGAAAGGTCTATAATAACGGAGTAGCACCAAATAGATTAGGAGTGATTCAAATGAATAAATGGAGCAGAATGATCGGAGCAGGTATGATTGCTTCAACTATAGTAGCTGGAACAGTCGTTGCTGAACAACCGGCCCATGCGAAAACGGCAACTGCCCAAAAGCCATACTACAACTACAATGGTTATACACAATACGATGGGACATTTGTGACAAATAAATACTTTGTCTCAGCATTGAAAAATGAGAACTTCACACTCAATGGTTACAAAGTAGCATCAGACGCTGAAGTGGGTGGAGAAGGACAGAAATCAAAAGTCTATGACACAACAATTGTCAAAGACAATCGTGGTAAAGTCAGCACAATCGAGTTTCCGGTGAAAAAAGGCACAGTATCAAAAGCAGCCTTCCTGAAAGCACATAAAGATAATAAGTTAGTCAGAACAACGACAAATAAAGTAGGGGAAACATTCCTCAAATATGAAACGAAAAATGGCGGTTACTTTGCAGCATTTGATGCGAAGGGGTACCTGACAGTCGTTTCAATCTATAGCTGAAAAGCATAACCGGAGCATAGCGCTCCGTTTTTTTTGTATGGAGAAGGTGCTGGTCTCTGTTGAGCAGTAAAGAGAGCAGCTCTCAACTGGGATGGAAGCTTGAGCAACAACATTATTTTCTACCCATCCTTGGGTTATGTATAATAGGAGAACGACACATTAAGGGGGGCAATTATGGAAATCTGGGATGGGTATGATAAAGAACTAAAGAAAGCCGGCGTAGACCTTATAAGAGGAAATCTGATACCTGATGAACTCTATCACATTGTGGCGGAGGTAGTGCTGCGTCATACAGATGGCTCTTTTCTTGCGATGCAGCGAGACTGGAACAAGCGAGGAGGAGGTCTATTTGAAATCACGGCTGGAGGAAGTATTCTGAAGGGTGAGGAGATTGAAGCAGGCGCTGTCCGTGAACTCCAGGAGGAGACGGGAATCAAAGTGGAGTCACTCAGCCCTCTTTACAACCTGACGAGTGATGTCAATCAGACGCATTACTTCGGTTACTTAGCGTACACTGGTGCAGCAAAAGACAGTGTCACTTTACAGGAAAAAGAGACGATTGATTATAAATGGATTGCTGAAGCTGATATGGCGAATTATATTCTGTCAGACGAAGTGGTGTTCAGCACTAGAGACAGAGTGTGGCCCAATCTGGAGCCGCTGCTATGAGGAGAATCATGATCATCGGTTCTGGTGGCTCAGGCAAATCGACCCTTGCCCGTCAAATCGGACACAAACTGAACCTACCGGTACATCATCTGGATGCATATATGTGGAAACCAAACTGGGAGCTTTCTTCAAGAGCGGAGCAGCGGGAGATTCAGTCACAGCTGATGAAGGATGATAAGTGGATTATCGATGGCAATTATTCAGGGACGATGGATATACGTCTAATGGAAGCGGACACTGTTATCTTCCTCGACATCAGTCGGCGCATCTGTACATATCAGGCGATTAAGCGCTTCTTGCAGAATCGACATACGGTCCGACCGGATATGGCTGAGGGCTGCATCGAGAAAATTGATCTGGAATTCCTCTCTTGGATCTGGAATTTCCCAAGAAATAAAAAGCCGGCAATCCTAAAGAAACTGAATATGCTTAACGATAACAAAAGAATCATCATTCTGAAATCCCCTCAGCAGATAGAAATCTTTCTTAACTGTCTCTAACTTCACCTAAAAAGGGTATAACTAATGGAAGACAGGTGAAGGGGGTTTTTTCATGGCACATTTCGATGGCTGGGATATTAAAAACGAAACGAAATTTCCGGATGACAAAATTGCGAAGCTTGAAGACAGTATTATCGTTACAGGTGATGTTTCAAGACTTGAAGACGGCATGCTTTCCATTCAGGAGATCGGGTCTGTCTCGGCTGTAGAGCATGACGGTGAGATTGAATACGAAGAGACAGATAGTGATGACATTTATTTTGTGATTGATGAAGGAGCTCAGACTGTAATAATCAGAGAAGACAGATAATCATACGATAAAGGAGAGAACTCAATGAACTATGGTAGCGACTATAAATCGATTCCGATGACATCTATTGCGACGGGACATACAACAGAGGTCAAGTCAGGTGTCATTCAGCACACACTGCAGATGGTGAATATCTTCCTTGTTGAGAACAGTGACAGCACATTTGTCCTGATTGATGCGGGAATGCCGAAGAAAGCAGAGGAGATCGTCAGGCTTGTTGAAGAACACTACGGCAAGGCTGCAAAACCTCAGGCAATTCTGCTGACACACGGTCACTTTGACCACGTCGGTTCTATAATCGAACTTGTCGAGAAGTGGCAGGTGCCTGTCTATGCGCATACACTTGAACTGCCGTTTCTGACCGGTGAATCAAGCTATCCGGATGCCGATCCGACTGTTGAAGGCAGTTCAGCTGGGCGTCTGTCATTTCTCTTCCCGAAAGAACCGATTAATCTGATGACACACGTACAGGCACTGCCACAGGATGGCTCAGTTCCTTACCTTCCTGATTATAGATGGCTGCATACTCCGGGTCACAGTCCGGGTCACGTCTCCTTCTACAATGATAAGGAAGGCCTGCTAATTGCAGGCGATGCCATCACAACGACAGATCAGGATTCCCTCTACAAAGCAATGAGTCAGAAGCTGGAACTGAACGGTCCACCGAGATATTTCACACCTGACTGGCAGGCAGCGAAAGAATCCGTGCAGAAACTGAATGCCCTGAACCCTGAAATTGTAGTGACAGGGCACGGCATGCCAATGGCGGGGGAAGAACTCGGGAAGAAACTCAAGGATCTTGCCCGCAACTTTGATACACTGGCAAAACCGAAACACGGCAAGTACGTATAATTTCGTCATCCCCTCTGAATCATGATAAAATAAATGCAATAATCATATAGAGGTGAAACGATGGCAATAACTAACAGCTCATATAATTTCAGAGATATACGTGCGCTTAAATTAGGGGAGGAGATCGGGAACTCCGTCTCTCATGGTGTTCCTGCATTTCTCATCTTATTCTCGCTGCCTTATTTCGCGGTGAAGACGTATCTGATGGGCGGCAGCGTGCTGTCACTCGGAATATCCGTCTTCCTCATCAGCATCTTCCTGATGTTCCTGTCGTCATGTGTCTATCACCTGATGCCGGCAGATTCTATGCACAAATATGTGATGCGTATCATCGACCATAGTATGATCTATGTCGCGATTGCCGGTACTTATACACCGGTCGCTCTCAGTATCGTCGGCGGTACATTAGGCTGGACGATTATGATCATCCAGTGGATCGTCACAATCGGCGGCATTGTCTATAAGGCGACAGCGAAGAACGTCAATCCAAAAGTCAGTCTTACCCTCTATCTGGCGATGGGCTGGCTCGGTATCATTCTATTCCCGAGTCTCGTCACGAAGGTGAATCTCACGTTCATCATCTTACTGGTGCTTGGCGGTCTCGCCTATTCAATCGGCACATGGTTCTATGCACAGAAATCACGCCACTATTTCCATATGATCTGGCATTTCTTTATTCTGTTCGGTGCCGCGTTCCATTTTATTGCATTATTATATTTCATCTAAAAAACACTCGGTTACACAATCGAGTGTCTTATTTTGTTGCGCTGGATGATGATCACCATCAGCAAAGGCAGAATGACTGCTGTGAATACAATGATGAATAACAGATACACAGGTATCAGCCATCTGAACTGAATGTCCGGCGGAAAGACAGTCTGCTTTGGGCGCTCGCCGGGTTGAGCCTAAGAAACCCAAATATGCTGAAGGCAAATCGCTGAATCTATGGCAGATTCAGCTTGTTCCAATAGAAAACCGTGCGCTCTTAAGTCGTTGACGGTATTATCCGGTATTTTCTCTGTCGCTGCAGATAAGGGGTGCTGATGGATGCCGTCCGTCAGTTCGGTGACCATCCGGACCTTGATATCGTCTCACTCAATCCGTATATATGCGCGTGTCTGACGATGAACCGCATTTCGCCTGGTGTCTGAATAAGGTTCTGGCAGAGGACTTCAGCAATCAGACGAGGACACAACGCTCAAGTCACTGGATAGGATGCTGAAACGACAATAAAAGATATAGAATTTAAAGCAGATGTAAAGCCTGCCTATAGTTTTTGTAAATCCCGCAACATGGCTGCAGGAAAAGGGTATACTGAATGTGAAGTGATAGTCATGAGGAGGGTGAGTGCATGAACAAGCTGATGGTCGCAGCAACTGCTGGAAACAATGATGCGATGCCACGCACATCTGACCTCTTTGGCACTGTCTCTTCAACCGATAATATTATGAAAAATTACCGTAAATCGAATAGATTAAAAATAAGACAGAACAGCTGCACAGCTGTTCTGTCTTTCAGTTTAATCATTCAGCATGTCTTTCCAGGTTACGGAGCACCGCATCATCTTTCGTAAGCCTCTTATCGCCTGTCAGTACAGACAGAGAACCATCTGACTCCAGAATGACCGCATTGACATTTTCAATGGAGGAACCTGAGTTGGAGCGGATCGCCTGCAGCACCTCAATCTCAAGAATGCGTTCACGCTTCATTGCATCGTGCATGAACTCACTGTTGTAGAAAAGGAGCGTCGGCTTCGATTTGATCAGTGAACTGAACTTCTCACTCTTTAAAGACAGTTTCGTAAAGATGTACTGCAGAACCACAAGAGTCAGAAAGGCAGTGACACCTTGTGCGATGGTGATATCCTTACTGGTCATGATACCTGATAACGTAGAACCGAGTGCAACCGTGACGACCATGTCATAGGCATTCATCTTGGACAATGTCCGTTTGCCACCGATACGTAGAATAATAATCAGGGCGATATATGCCATAATACCGATCAGCACAGTACGGCCGATGACGTCAAATCCGTCAAATAGTAACTTCTCAACTTGCATAAGACCCAACCTTTCGAACTGTTTAGAGCACTATACCCTGAATTCTACTCAATTAAAAATAAAGGAGCAGATGTCTTTTGTGTAAAAAGCTTAGTTACTTATACCCGGAGCATGTTCAAAGATGGATCTGGCAGAGAAGAAAGACGCGCACTAAAATCGAGAGCCAGCTACCGATTATTCTGAGACAGCAGCGGTATAGACCACAGAACCGGTAACAGGCTTATATACAAAAACGCCAGGAGACATGATGTCTTCTGGCGTTCAGATTTAAATTAGAAGTTGTATTTGGAAGATGTGATATCCTCCACGTACCACTTAGTGCCGACCTTAGTGAACGAGATATCAAGTACATCATTATAAGAAATACTGCGGTATTTCCCGGCAGTATAGATATACTGAGGCGTACCGAAAACCGATTTGATCTTGCTGTATTCATGTTTGTGGTAGCTGTCACTGATAGAGATATAATCGACAATCAATTTGTCAGTCGAAGCCTTTGTACTTGGATAAGAAGCACTCGCTGTCAGCTGCCAGTCATTGCCGTAAGTGTACATCCCGTCAGTAGAGCCGTAGCCTCTTGAGACAGTTGCACTTGCAGCAGAACCCCACATATTATACATATATTTTTTAGTGTTGCCGAGCTTGACGCCGTAATACTTATAGGTACCGCTTTTCAGCTGCTTGGCGATAGTCGTGCTGTAAAGGTTCGGCATCTTCAGGCTTTTATTCTTCAATGTGTATGTGCTTGCTTCAGAGACAGGTGCGAGTAAGACGAAAAGCATAGCGATGGCCAGCAAGACAGTTGTGATTTTTTTCAAGTTCGTATCCCCTTTTGTTTGATACCTTAAGTATAGCGGGAAATAGATTGTCAGTAAATTAAAGATTTTGTAAATTTAAGATAAGAAAAACGTTCACAAATTCATCTATAATCTATACTGATTCTTAAGTGCAAGCGAATGCTGGTAGCCCATGTAGCTTGAGTAGAGCAGCAGACCGCTGAAGATAGCTGAGAAGATGGAACCTGCGACTAGATTCAGTACGAGCAGAACCGCATACAGACCGACCAGCATCATCATGAGTGTGAGTGAGAAGCGGATGATCTGCGGCAGCTTGTAGCGACGCATGAACGGTGACTGGAGATTCGACAGCATCAATTGATTGATGACCAGCCCGATGATTCCGACGTACATCAGAGGAGATAATAGGCCGGGCCAGTAACCTGCTGCAAGTGCCTGATAACCTGCGTAGAACTGATAGAGCGTGAAAGCGACGACTAAAAAGATGGTGATATAGATACGTTTGTCCATAAATCCTCCTAAGAAATACTGATAACTGTAGCGTATCATTCAGAGCGTAAAATATCCATAATAACTACTATACGAAATCGATTTCAGGTGGTATAATAATAAGACATTGAAAAATATCAGCACCTTTAGTTCAGCGGGAGAATACTTGCTCGACAAGCAAGGGGTCGGCGGTTCAAATCCGTCAAGGTGCATCACGAACCACTTATCTTAAGGATAGGTGGTTTTTTGTCTTGTGTAAATTTGTGCCATTTTCAGATACAAACAACTTTCTGGGAGTGAAATTGTCTGCTTCTCCTTGATAAAGTCCTATAAAGCTCAAATAGAGGACATATGTGATGGGGAATTTAGACTATTGATTCTGCCCAATATCTAAAGGTTGGCTTGCTATTACGTAGGTGGCAAAACCAGTCGCAAGGAAAACAAAGAGAAACCAAGGCCTGAGGCAATGATACGCCACTGGTCAGGGTGATTCAAGATGCTGTTGGCAAAGGTAAAATAGCTGTAAAGTGTCATTAAGAAGCCTGAAAATAATGAAGTAAATGGATTGATATTCATAAAAGTCATCCCTTTAAATATTATTAATCTTCACGCTTCATCCGGAAGTAATCCCGGAAGTAGAGTCCGGCGATAATCGCGATAAAAAAGGCAAAGGCTAGATAGAAATAGTTCCAGAATGATGTCGAGAACCCGAGCATTTTAAATATGAGTGCGTAAGCCAGTAAGAGTAGTGCGATTACACCGTAAGCAAGACCCCCGATCAGCGACCATTTTTTGCGCGTGGACAGTGGCTTAGTCTGCATATTGCCGGAACTCTTCTTGCGTGTGTATTCTTCGATAGGATAACCGATGAGTACTGTCAGTAGACTCAACAGTACAGGGATGCCTGTTAAGAAATCTTCTAGATTGCGAGTTCTTATATAAGACCAGACATTGAGCATAATAATAAGGACGAGAAAGACGGCTAAGACAATAAGCGTCCTTTTCTTCTCTTTTAGCATAACAACACTCCTAACGACTTTTTGATTATTATAGTATAGATGGGATTATTTTACTAGAAGCGTGCATCTGAATAGTTCAAATAGTAAAACCTTGAGAAGAGTTCAGTCTTCTCAAGGTTTTTAGTCACTGCTTCCCGTATTCACCAATGCAAACGGATAGACGTGTGCTGCACCTTGTTCCAGCAGCAGGCTTGCTGCAACGGTCATCGTCCATCTTGAATCAACCAGGTCATCGAGTAACAGAACATTCTTATCCTTAATCGCTTCCACATTCGTCACATGAAGATACGCTCTCGCATTCTGTTCCTGCATCATCGAGTTATGCATATCACGCTGCGGCGCACCTTTCGCTGTTTTCTCCAGTGCTTCGATATAAGAGATACCTTTCACCTCAGCCATCTTCCGCGCAAGCTCACTGACGAGCTTGGGTCTTCTCAGACTCGGTACCCCGACAATCACCTCAATCTGATTCGCCTCGATATGCTCTTTCACAAAATTGCTCACTGTCGTCACAGTCTTATCTGAGAAATGACCTTGATCCCGTTCCAGCATGAATCGCTTACCGATTGGAGAGTAGGGGTCAACGGTATAAGTCCAGCCGGGCTCAAAGACCAGCGCATCGTCAATCTTCTTGTTGTTCGACCAGCGTTTACGTGGCGTTATCACCCCGTGAAGTTTATTCTTATAGTCCTTCGCCTGTTCTAAATAAGGGTTATCTTCCGCCAGCGTTATAAACTGTCTATTACGACAGTGCGCGCAGATGCCACATTGTTCTTTAGTGTCAGGCGCATCCAGCTCATCCGCAATGAACTTCATATAGCAGCCATCATAATTGACAAATGCCTTCAGGTTATCCAGTTCAGCGAGACGGGTCTCATTCAGCTGCTTTTGAATCTGTGCGTTCTTCGCTGCATCAAAATGATGATTCGGATGGACGTAGTATTGACTCTTCTCCATATAGATATAGTTATGAACATAGAGATACTTCAGCACCGAGGCAAGCTTCGTGACGTTCAGATTGAAGTGCTGCAGAATCTCGTTCCGTTTCAGACCATCTCGACTAGCACCGATGACTTCTAGAATCTGCTGCAGGAGCTCAGGGTCCTTATTCGCACTCTCAATGAACGACTTGATAATTTCCTCGTCCTCGTCACCATGGAGAAGTATCGCCAGAGCAGCAGAGCCATCACGCCCCGCACGTCCCATCTGCTGATAGTAAGCAATCAGGTTCTGCGGCAGCTGGAAGTGGATGACGAAGCCGATGTCCGATTTGTCATAACCCATACCGAGCTTCACCGTTGAGACAATGACCCGCATCTGACCAGTGTGAAAGTCATTCAGTATTGCCTCAGAAATATCCTCGCCGGATTCGTTCTGCACACCTGAATAATAGGCGACAGCCGAAATGTCGTTCCGTGTCAGAAAGTCAGCGACCGAATCACATTCCTTCTTCGTCAGGCAGTAGATGATACCCTGCTGCTTACTAAGGAAAGGGTGACGGGTCAACGCATCCGTGATAAAAGCGAGCCGCTCAACCTTACTCTGTGCAGGATTAACCTGTATTGAAATATTATCGCGTATCAAATCACCGCGGAATACCTGCAGCTCATCACCGAGCTGGTCCTTGATATCCTGAATCACCCGGTCATTGGCCGTCGCCGTCGTACCGAGAATCGCGATATGATCAGGGAAACTCTTCAGCAGATAGACGATGCGCTGATAATCCGGTCTGAAATCATGACCCCAGTCAGAGATGGAATGTGCCTCGTCCACAACTATCATCTCGATATCAGTCACCGTACCGAGCTTGTCAATGAACGCCGTATTCGATAACTTCTCAGGCGAGACAATAATCGCATCGACTTCATTGAACGCATCATAAATAGATTCCCAGTCGTCCCGGTTATTGCTGTTGATGGTCACTACATTCAGACCGAGACGACCCGCAGCCTCGATCTGATTATGCATCAGTGCCAGGAGCGGACTGATAATAATCGTCGGCCCCGCACCACGCGCACGGAGGATCTTCGTCGCAATGAAATACACAATCGACTTACCCCAGCCGGTCTTCTGAATCACCAGCGTCTTCTGCCTATTCACCACCGCCGTAATTGCCTCAAGCTGACCTTCACGGAATTCACTTGATTCGCCGTAAGTTTCCTTTAGAATCTGAATCGCACGTTTCTGGATAGTGTTCATAGTAGGACCTCCTTAATCTGCTGAGTCCATTGTAACAAGAATATAGACGCCTCAAGAAAAGATATGATAAAGAGATTATAAATCATTCCCATTATCAAAAATAAAGACTATAATTAAATGACTCACATACAAAATAGGATATCTTAGAGGAGTATCAAAAAATACTGCAATATGTAAATGATGCACTTTGCTATCAAGATAGAAGTTTTAATGAATGGGCAAAAGTATAGATAAAGCAGACCTCTGGTTGATTGCTGTTGCAAAAGTATATGGTTACACAATTGTTACTATGGAAAAACGAGATCGTAACTTATCAGATTCAAATCCGACCAAAAGAGAACTACATATATCGGATGTTTGTGATAGATTTGAGGTAGAATGCATCGATTTATTTGAGTTGATGAGAAGAGGAAAGATACCTCTTAAATATTCGATTTTAAAAATATATTTATATCCGACACTCCTTGTGGGTGTCTTTTTTTATAGACATCTTTAGATTAATTCACAATAAGTTTACCTTGGATTTACATTCTACTGTTATTCTGAAATGCTAGCGTAGCTGGCGGAGGAGGAATGGAATTGTCTATTGAACTTAAAAATATCTCTATGAAATTTAAAGATACAATGGCGGTCAATGATTTGAATCTCACGATTGACTCCGGTAAGCTGGTCAGTCTTCTGGGTCCTTCTGGCTGCGGCAAGAGTACGACGCTCTTCATGCTGGCAGGTCTGTATGAGCCGACTGAAGGCTCGATTCTCTTCAACGGGAAAGATGTCACGAAGGTTGTGCCGGAAAAACGGAATATCGGCATGGTGTTCCAGAACTATGCGCTCTATCCCCATATGTCAGTTCTGAAGAATATTGCATTTCCTCTTCGTATGGCGAAGGTCGGCAGGAAAGAGAGCATGGAAAGAGCAGTGCAGGCGGCGAAACTGGTTGAAATCAACCATTTACTTGACCGCAAACCGGGCCAGTTATCCGGCGGTCAGCAGCAGCGTGTCGCGATTGCACGTGCGATTGTTCGTGAGCCTGAGGTATTACTGCTTGATGAGCCGCTGTCTAATCTGGATGCGAAGCTCCGGCTGACGATGCGTGAGGAGATCCGTGAGATTCAGCAGCGTCTGAAGATTACGACACTCTTTGTCACGCATGATCAGGAAGAGGCGCTCAGTATCAGTGATCAGGTGGTGCTGATGAAGGATGGTCATCTGATTCAGCACGGTGATCCGCGTGATATGTATGATCTGCCGAACTCACGCTTCGTTGCTGAGTTCATCGGTTCACCGACAATCAATGTAGTGACGGCTCTGAATGAAGCAGAGATTAAAGAGCTGGTCCCTCATATCGGCGCTGCACGCTTTCATAGTATGGCAGTCCGTCCTGAGGATATGGTAATCAGTTCCAGTGGTCTGCCAGTTCGTGTCGGGCTTGTTGAGAAGATCGGCAAAGATGTTCTCGTAACAGTGGAGCATACGAGCGGTCAACGTTTTAAGGTGTTTGTGCCGAAGCATACGGTCTTCAATCAGGATATTGTACATATCCAGGCACGCAGACAGGATATCCATCTCTTTGACAATCAGGGCCAGCGTACAGGTGATGTGCATGAAATCTCTTAAAGCCTACCTCTATTTACTGCCGGCGCTGCTCATTATCAGTGTCTTTATCATTTATCCGATGTTCAAGTCCTTTCTCATGTCGTTCTATACAGACTATGACTATTTCAATGATGTCGTGTCAGCGTATGGTCTTGATAATTACACCTATATATTAAAGGATCCTGAATTTCATCTGGCTCTGAAGAATACGTTTATCTTTGTGCTGGGTGTGGTGCCGATTTCGATTCTGTTATCGCTCGGTATCGCGATGATGCTGAATGCGAAGATCAACTTTAAAGGATTATTCAGAACGATTTACTTCATTCCGTTTGTAACGAGTGTCGTCGCCGTCTCTATTGTCTGGCGCTGGATCTTCCATTCTGAGTACGGTTTGCTGAATTATTTCCTGGGTTTCGTCGGTATTGATCCCGTCCCGTGGCTGACGAGTTCAAAGTGGAGCATGCCGGCGCTCATCATTCTCGCCATCTGGAAAGGTCTCGGTTATAACATCATTATTCTGCTCGCAGGTCTGCAGAACATCAATGAGAACTATTACAAGGCGGCGCAGATTGACGGAGCGAATCGCTGGCATCGTTTCCTGAACGTGACGATTCCAGGGCTTGCGCCCACACTGTTCTTTGTCTCTATCATCTCTGTCATCAACGGCTTCAAAGTGTTCGACGAAATCTATGCGCTCTTCAACGGCAAGGCTGGTATTTCAAACAGCGCGCTGACTGTTGTCTATTATGTCTTCAATAAATTCTACGGTGAGTGGGAGTTCGGTGTTGCCAGTGCTGCGGCCTATGTGCTTTTCATCATCATCTTTATCTTCACGCTGATTCAGATGTATATCGGCAAGAAGAAAATCACTTATTAGGAGGGTGTTCATTGAGATCAGGTATGTCTAAAGGTTTTATGTATTTAATGCTGATTCTTGGCTCTATCCTGATGCTGCTGCCATTTATCTGGATGGTATCTACGTCACTTAAGCCGTCTGACGAAGTCATGACGATGCCGCCTGTCTGGATTCCTTCCGAGTTCAGATGGGATAACTATATGACGGCATTCCAGAAGGCCCCGTTCGCAAGATATCTGTTCAATTCGATAGTCGTCACAGTACTGTCAACGATAGGTGAGCTGCTGACCACCATTCTTGCTGCTTATGCATTCAGCAAGCTGGCGTTCTGGGGACGGGACATCGTCTTTTCAGTATTGATGGCAACCATGATGATCCCCGGGGAAGTGCTGCTCATCCCGAACTTTGTGACCTTATCCAATCTGGGCTGGATTGACCGCTTCGAAGCGTTGATTGTGCCGTGGACAGCGAGTATCTTCTCCATCTTCCTGCTGCGCCAGTTCTTCATGTCGATACCGGATGAACTAGGTTATGCCGCACGCATTGACGGCTGCAGCAACTGGAATTTCCTGTGGCGCATCATGGTCCCTCTCGCGAAACCGGCGATTGTTACGATTGTGCTCCTGAAGATCATCGGGTCATGGAATGCGTTCCTCTGGCCGCTTGTTGTGACGAACTCTGAGGAGATGCGGACACTGCCGGTCGGCCTGACTGCATTCACGACTGAAGCAGGGACGAACTACGAGCTGCTGATGGCGGCGAGTGCGATGATTATTCTGCCGATGATCATCCTGTTCATTATCCTGCAGAAATACATTATCCAGGGTGTCGCAAGAGCCGGCATCAAAGGTTAAGTTCTGAACATTAAAGGAGGTGGTCCTGCCGAACATTTGAAGTAAGGTCGTTGTTTCACGTGCATATCAAAACAAAAAGGGAGAATGACAAATATGAAAAAATCGTTATATGTATTACTGGTTGTAATGATGGTATTCCTTGCTGCTTGTGGCTCTGACAGCTCTAAAGGTGGAAATGATAAATCGAACGAAGCGTCTAATGATACAAAGAAGTCTGAAGAGAAGTCAGCTGATGAGACGGGCGAAGTGCAGGAAGTGACTTTCTGGCATGCGATGACTGATACACACGAAGAATGGCTGAAGAAGAAGACGGACGAATTCAACAAAGAGCACAAGGACATCAAAGTGAAATTAGTGGGTCAGGGGAACTACGGTGACCTGTCACAGAAATTACTCGCAGCAGCTAAAGCGAAGAATTCTCCGACCATCGCTCAGGCTTACGGCGAATGGATTGCAGACTATGACCGCAACAACCTGGTCGTCGACCTGAAACCGATGATTGAGGGTGAGAATGGATTTGACGACAAAGAATCTTACGACGACATCACAGAAGTATTCCGTAAAGATAATACATTCGGCGACAAAGTATTAGGTCTGCCTTTCAACAAATCGACACGTGTCCTCTATGTGAACAACGACTATCTGAAAAAAGCAGGACTGAAAGCCCCGGAAACATGGGAAGAGTTAGAAGCGGCAGCAGAGAAGATGACGACAACTGTTGACGGCAAGAAAGTAGTAGGTATGGGCTTTGAAAATGGTATGGCTCATGAAATCAGCATGTGGATCAAGCAGGCGGGCGGTGAGTTCGTAGACGAGAAGAACAATAAAGTCCTATTCGATTCACCAGAAGGACTGAAAGCACTGCAGTTCATCAACAACATGCTTGATAATGGAACAGCTCGTATGGCAGGTGAAGATGAATACTTATCAGGTCCATTCACGAACGGCGATGTAGCGATGTATATTGGTTCAAACGCAGGCATTCCTTTCGTTGAGAAAGATGCAAAAATGGATTGGACGACAGTACCACTGCCAAAAGGCAAAGAAGCAGCAGCACCGTTCCAGGGGACTAATATCACCATGTTCGCTTCAAGCACAGAAGAACAGCAGAAAGCAGCTTTCGAATATATGAAATATCTGATCTCTAAAGAGAACACAATCGACTGGGCGAAGACAACAGGTTACTTACCGGTACGTCAGTCAGCACTTGATAGTGAAGAATGGCAATCATTCGTCAAAGAACATCCCGTCCATGCTGCAGGCGTCAGTCAGTACGATGGTGCTTTCATCGAGGACCGTGTACCAGACGCTTTCGCCATGAAGGAAGCAATCGGAACCGAACTGGATAAGATGTTATTTGATGACGCAGAGCCGAAAGAAACACTGAAGAATATGGCGGAAAAAGCCCAGGCGGCAATCGATAAAGCGAAAAAGTAGGTTGAAGTATGACAAAGACGACACTAAAATTTTATGCGGGCACAAAAACAATAGGTGGCACGATATTTGAGGTCGTCTATGGCAATGAACGATTCATCTGTGACTTCGGCAGAGGACCGCTGTCCCCGCTATATGATGATAGAATACTGATGCCGGAAGATATCGGTCATCTGAAAAAAGTGAAAATGCTGCCTGATATCAAGGACTTTTACGAGCCGTCAGATATCAGGACAGTGGTGGGCATCAGTCATATGCATCTGGACCATATGGAATTACTGGGATACATTCCGGCACATATTCCGGTGTGGGTCAGCCATGAGTCAAAGGAGTTGTATGCGAGTCTCACCAAGATAGGTGACGGACAGTTGGGCGTGGATGCTGACAGATTAACGGCTGTTGATTATCACAGAGGCTATACGGTCGGAGAGCATATCACGATAACTTATTTTCCGGTGACACATGACGTCATCGGAGCGAGCGCTATTCTGATAGAGACGCCGGACACACGTATCATGTATTCAGG
The DNA here is from genome assembly GCF_004359515.1 of Macrococcus carouselicus. Lineage (GTDB taxonomy): Bacteria > Bacillota > Bacilli > Staphylococcales > Staphylococcaceae > Macrococcus > Macrococcus carouselicus. The sequence goes on along the minus strand of NZ_SCWD01000005.1, from coordinate 31,182 downwards.
AGATATCAGATTAAGACCTGAGGACAAGGAGACGCATACTTGGCTGAAAGAAACGCATGATATCGATTATCTCATTATTGAGACGACCTCATTCAGCTTTGATGTTAGAGATAAAGAAGTATCAGAGCGCTATCAGGTTGGGGACCATAATCATTATATGCTGAACATCTATCAACGTAATATCAAGCGAATCCGGGAGTGGATTGAGTTCACGCGTGACCATCACTATACATTTGTCGTGGACCAGCGCATCGCTGTACTCATTGACGACCTGATAGAGACAGATACCGCTCACTGTTACTACTACAAGGTGCCGCAGACAGATGAGCAGGTGAATATGCCTGAAATCAATTTAGAGGAAGCGGTGGAGATGGATAAGGTCATCATCCAGCATGACTTTACAAACTTCAGACAGCTCTTGGAACTGGATTTATCACCGTTCAAATATCTGCATCAGAACGGTATGCCACTCGGTGAATACGATTCAGGCTTTGTGGTCATGATGGCTTGGCTCGAACTACTGGAGATGGAATATGTTCCGCTCCATGACAGTGGCCACGCCACAACAGAACAGCTTGAGCAGGTCGTTGAGACGATACAGCCTAGAGTGCTGATTCCTCAGCACGGCTTCAGGCCGGAATTACTGGACTATCATACAAGAATCTTACCGGAAATCGGCAAGGAGTATATATTGTAGAACAAACCCTCTGCGAAAGCAGGGGGTTTTGATTGGTAGAACTATAATTATTAAATAAGTCTGCTGATTAAAAAGTATTAAGAAGAATCACTTAAGGATATTATTTGTTATTTTTTGTGGAAATTCGGTTGTATTCCCTCCTGTTAATCTATATCATGTTATTTAACGGAATATTCTGAAATCAAAGGAGATGAACCATGGAACAGACAACAAAGAAGAGAAGTATAATGGATAAGTTTCTGGACATAATCGAGAAGTCAGGCAATAAGTTACCGGATCCGGTTGTTATTTTTATTTCTTTGTGTGCCATCATCCTGTCTGCCTCATTTATTGCCGGAACAATGGGTGTAACAGCTGTCAATCCTGCTGATGGAAAAGTTGTGAAAGCCGTCAACTTACTGAATGCGGAAGGAATCGCAAGAATTATCTCTGAAGCGGTCACTAATTTCGCAACCTTTCCGCCATTAGGATTAGTGCTGGTCGTGATGATAGGAGTCGGTATTGGTGAGAAGACAGGTTATTTCGAGACATTGATGAAATACACTATCGAAAAGACACCGAAGAAAATCATCATCCCGATCATTATTTTTGTGGCTATTATGGGCAATGCTGCTGGGGATGCAGCGCCTATCGTGTTACCGCCGATTGCTGCTTTAGTCTTCATCAAGTTAGGTTATCACCCTATTGCAGGTCTGGTCATGGCTTATGCAGCATCACTAGGCGGCTTTTCTGCCAGCTTAGTCATCGGTATGACGGATGCACTTATGGTCTCCTTTACAGAGCCCGCTACTAAGTTGATCGATGGCAGCGTACAGGTTAACGCAGCGATGAACTATTATTTCTTATGTGCCTCAACTGTTCTCTTGTTGTTCGTGGCATGGTATATCACAACGAAAATCACGATTCCTAGATTCGGTTCGTATAAAGAGGGGAGTACGGTTGAAGACGCGGGTGTTACTGAGAAGGAAAGAAAAGCAATGATTGTTGCTAATTTAAGCTTACTGGCTATCATGGCTCTTTTCGCTTTTCTGGCAATTCCTGAGAATGGTCTGCTGCGTAATGCTGAGACAGGAAGTCTGATTCAGGATTCACCTCTGATGAAGGGGATTGTTCCGCTTATTACTGTACTATTCCTAGTGCCGGGTATTGTTTATGGCATTATGGCCGGCACTATGCGTTCTTCAAAGAAATTCGCTGAGATGCTGGCGGATTCCATGAGTTCTATGGGCTCATTTATCGTCATTGTCTTCTTCGCTGCTCAGATGCTGGCCTTCTTCACGTGGAGTAATCTTGGGACGATTCTTGCGATTAAAGGGGCAGAGTTACTGGAAGGTCAGAATGGCTTTATACTAATTATCGGTATATTGATTTTATCGGCTGGTATTAACATGCTGATGGGTAGTGCTTCAGCTAAGTGGGCTATTCTAGCGCCGATTCTGATTCCGATGATGATGCTCTTAGGTTTCCATCCTGCATTTACTCAGGTTATTTACCGTGTAGGGGATTCAATCACAAACCCCATTACACCCATGATGCCTTATATGCCGTTATTGTTATCATTTGCGCAGAAATATCAGAAGGATATTGGATTAGGTACACTGATAGCAGCCCTTATGCCTTACTCAATCGGCTTTGCTATCTTCTGGACCCTTTTACTTTTAGGATGGTTCTATTTCGGTCTTCCAGTAGGACCAGGCGGACCTATCCATTTAGGAGGTTAGACATATGAGTCGTTATGATCAATATAAAGAGAAGGTTATTGTATATAGAAGATATATGCACGAACATCCGGAACTGTCGTTTGAAGAATATGAGACTGCGAAATATATCCGTCAGATCTTATCAGCATTACCAAATTGCAAAGTCATTCAACTGACAGAGACAAGCACTGTGGCAGTGTTTAATGAAGGGAAAGGTAAGAAAATCGGATTACGTGCGGATATAGATGCACTTCCTGTGGGAGAAGAGTGTGACCATCTTGAATATAAATCCAGAGCTGAAGGCAAGATGCATGCCTGTGGTCACGATGGACACGCAGCCATTCTATTAGGTGCAGCTCATTACTTTAATGATCATAGTGAGAGACTGGCTAATGAAATTCATTGTATCTTTCAGCATGCAGAAGAGCTGATTCCAGGTGGAGCTAGAGAAATGGTTGCAACGGGGTACTTTGATGATTTCGATTTTATATACGGTCATCATTTATGGGCGATTATGGATACAGGCTTAATCGATATCAAATCAGGACCAGCCAGTGCCAACTCGGACCTATATGAACTGACTATCCAGGGCAAAGGCGGGCATTCCAGTCAGCCTCACCTCTGTATTGATCCCATTGTCATTGGCAGTCAGTTTATTTCAGCGCTTCAGACCATCACTTCACGGCAGATTGATCCTTATGATTCAGCAGTCATCTCTAATACTGTGTTTCAGGCTGGCGTCGTCGGAGCGGAGAATGTGATACCTGAAAAGATACTGTTAAAAGGTTCAGTCCGGACAACGACGGATAGCGCCCGCTCATTGATTGAGAGTCAGCTTAAAAACATGATTGATCATTTATGCGGCATGTACGGAGCCAGTTACGACTTCAATTACATACGAGGCTATGATGCGGTCATCAATGATGATAAAATGACGGCTGAAGTCAGAAAGATTGCCGAGGGGCTATATCCAGGAAAAATCATTACAGAACCACCCATGATGGGTGGAGAGGATTTCAGTGCCTTCAGTCGGTTGGTACCAAGCGTCTATACATTTATTGGCTCAGGGCTGAAGGATGAAGAAAGCAGGCATCCTCATCATCACCCACGTTTCGAGATGGATGAAGAGAGCTTTGAAATAGGGTTTGAGATGTTTGTTGAGGTGGCTGAGCAAATCTTCAGTAATGAAGCTTGCTGAAACTGAGAAGATTCTCACTATCGATATGAGAGCATTATTACTATGGTATTGATATAAGGTGCTGAATATCTTGACTAAAGAGCTTAGATAGCCATTATGATAGGGTAAGATGATATAAAAGATCGAAAAATGAAGTTAATGCTAAAATTTAGGCTTTTGAGGAAATGGAGAAATTCATTCCTTTTTTATTTGATGTGGTTTACTTATAAACCTCTCTGTGCTATTATACCTTAGTAAGTTTATCGGAATAATAGGAGGTAGTCATATGTGGTGGTTAATTATTAGCGGTCTGGTCGTTGGAGGCATGCTCGGGTTCGTGATGCAGCGCACTCGTTTCTGTCTGACAGGCGGCTTCAGAGATATATATGTTCAGAAAAGCAACAAGATGTTTTATGCCCTGCTGATCGCGATTACCATCCAGGGGATCGGGTTATGGATACTGACAACACTGAATGTCATTCAGCTGTCGTATGACACTTTCTCTGTGGTCGGTACGATTATCGGTTCATTCGTCTTCGGTATCGGTATTATATTGGCAGGCGGCTGTGCGACGGGTACATGGTACCGTGCGGGTGAAGGGCTGATCGGCAGCTGGATTGCGCTCGGTATGTATGCGCTCTTTGCTGCGATGACAAAGGCAGGGGTATTGAAGCCTTTCCTGGATAAGATGAACAGTGTGACTGTGGTCAATTCAGATGTCAGCAAAGCAACAGGTATTCCGTACTGGTTATTACTCTTGGTGCTGGCAGGGATCACATTCTACTTCGTCCGCAAAGAATTAAAGAAACCGAAGTTCGCGGTGCCTCAGCTGAAACCGAAGTTTACGGGTATGAGACACGTCTTCTTCGAAAAGAAATACCATCCGTTTATGGCGGCAGTCGCAATCGGTCTGATTGCGTTCATCGCCTGGCCGGTCAGTGCATCGACCGGCCGTAACTATGGTCTCGGTATCACGACCCCGTCATCCAATCTTCTGCAGTTCTTGGTCAACGGGGACACTAAACTGCTGGACTGGGGCGTCTTCCTGGTACTCGGTATCTTCATCGGTTCCTATATAGCAGCACGGGGTTCACGCGAATTCAAATGGCGTCTGCCGGATAGAATCACAATCCGCAACAGTGCAATCGGCGGGGCATGCATGGGTATCGGTGCCGCACTGGCAGGCGGGTGCTCAATAGGTAATGGTCTTGTGGCGACGGCGACGATGAATGCGCAGGGCTGGTTATCGCTGTTATTTATGATATTAGGGACATGGTTTATGAGTTACTTCCTGTTCGTCAGACCGACGCAGCAGGCGAAGAAAGTTTCAGTTAAAACACAGACTGCTTAAGGAGAGATTAGATGTTATATGAATTAGGTACAGTAGGTATGGTTTGTCCTTTCCCGTTGATTGAAGCACAGAAGAAGATGGAGGAGCTGGCTGCAGGCGACGAGCTGAAGATTGACTTTGACTGTACGCAGGCGACAGAAGCGATCCCGAACTGGGCGGCACAACAGAATTATCCGGTGACGAACTATGAGCAGCTGGACGATGCTTCCTGGACGATTACCGTGCAGAAAGCATAATGAGATGAATATCAAAAAGTGACAGCTTTTTAGCAATATTACGGGAGAATATAACTAATTTGTGAAATAATGAACTTATGATGGGAATGCTGAAAAGGATGTTTTATAATTCAGTTATATAAGACATCCTCTTGTTCATCACTGCTGCACTTGCAACGGCTCTATGACTATCACCTTTTATGATGAATCACGAAGCATCAGCTGGTGGTAACCAGGATTCTGCGATATACGGTAAGTACACAGTCCCGAATCTGACGAATGAGATAGTAGTCAAACAGCTCAAAGCGAACAGATGATGTCTTAAGCTAGGTAAAACATTCAAGGCAGCCAGAACCAAATTCGGTCAGCCGCTTGATAAGAAATCACCTAATTAAATCAATCAGACTGCAGCTGCAGTTTTTTCATTTTTTCATTTGTCACCCGTGTTCTCATATCATGAAATTTCCTGTTAAACTTAAAGAAATTTAAAAAACTGTTATTTAGCATCAGCATTCTAACAGATAGCTGACAGGAGGGCGATCCGTCATGAAATATATTCTGCCGGTCAAACTCCAGAAGGCACGTCTGAAGAAGAGGGGCAGTATCCGAAGTTTTTAAGATAGGCATGCAGGTGTGAATTAAAAAAGCGAGTATGGATAGGAAATCCATACTCGTTTTATTATTCTTCCATATAGGCTTCTTTCAGCGAAGTATCACCTGCGAATTTGTGAAGAACCATGCCTTTTAACTTAGGATTCACAAGGCGTGCCATACCGCTCTGGTAGACAGGTGCGATTGCTGCATCTTCAAGTAAGATTGTTTCTGCTTCCTGAAGTGTCGTCCAGCGTTTCTCCGGATTATCCAGGAGCGGGCCTTTGGCATCTTTGACTTTCTGGTCGAAATCTTTATTACTCCAGCCGGTCTCATTGTTCGCACCGTCTGTCAGGAACATGTCCACATAGGTCATCGGGTCCGGATAATCAGCGCCCCAGCGGCCGAATGCGAGTTCATAGTTCTGTTCAGATTCAAGTTTCAGTTTCTGTTTGAACGGCTGCTGTTTGATAGTCAGTGTGACGCCCGGTAAGTTGGTTTCAATCTGTTCTTTGATGTACTCCGCATCTTTTTTTGCTGTATCCTGATCATATGTCAAGTACTCGAAGTTGAATTTATCTTTGCCGAGCTCTTTCTTAGCCTGCTCGTAGTATTTCTTTGCTTCTGCTTGGTCGTAGTTTAAAGGTGACTTGACGCCGTCGACATAGTCTTTGCCATCTGGACCCAATACAAATTCAGTCGGTGTCAGGACATTGGTTGCTTTAGAACCATTGTTCAGTAAGTTCTTCACGTAGTTCTCTTTATCGAATGCCTTTGATAATGCCAGACGCAGATTCTTGTTCTTTAAATCAGGTACTTTGTCCTGGTTGAAACGGATGAAGTAAGTACGTGCCTCGAGCTGAGCATCGAAGTCTTTCTGATTTTTATACTTGCTGACCTGTTCAGCAGCGAGCTGCGCCACGTCAAGTGAGCCGGTTGTATAGAGATTGACTCCTGTCTGCTGGTCCTTGATGACCTGATAATCGATTTTCTTCAGTTTGACTTTATCTTTATCCCAGTACTGCTCGTTCGGCTCAAGGATATAGTTTTTCTCCACATTCCATTCAGAGATGAAGAACGGTCCGTTGTAGAGCGTGGACTCAGCCGTGACTCCGTAGTTCTTACCTTGCTTTTCAACGAACTTCTGGTTCTGAGGATAGAAGGTGCCGAATGCGAGGAGCTCCTGGAAATAAGGGACATTGGTATTCAGTTCAATCTGCAGGGTATGGTCGTCGATTGCTTTGACGCCTAGTTCTTCAGGCTTCTTCTTGCCTAAGTTCACATCCTCTGCGTTCTTCACATCATACATGATGTATGCATACTCAGCACCTGTCGCAGGATCAAGTGTACGACGCCATGAGTAGACGAAATCATCAGCAGTGACAGGATCGCCGTTCGACCATTTCGCCTTATCATTCAATTTGATGGTCCAGGTCTTACCATCTTTCGATTTCTCGGGCTCCCCTAATGCCACACCGGGTGCTGCTTTATCCTTATCATCCAGTACATACAGACCTTCCATCGTCTGGTTCATGACATTGAACGCCACCATATCGGTCGCAAGTGACGTATCAAGCGTCGGGATATCAGAGATAGACATCAGCTTCAGCGCCTGCTTGGATTCTTTGCTGTCGGCAGTCGCCTTTGAATCTTTGTCGTTGTTATCGCCGCCACTTGAACAGGCAGCAGTGAACCCTGAGACAGCCATCAATGATGCCAGTAATGCGTATTTTTTCTTCATATCCATACCCCCATATTAAGTCTGATTGAATTTTCAGAATATTAAACTTATTATAACTGAAGATAGAATAAATACAATAGCTTGTTGAATTTTTATTCATAAAATATTAGTAGAACAATTTCTTCATCTATTTCATGTATGCCATGTTAGTAATAAGGAATGGTCAGATAAAATAAGGATAACAGTCATATTGATATCTTTACTGCTGACCGGTTGCAACGAAGAGAAATCTCAACCTGTAAAGTGAACGGTATGATTTCAGCGATGAAGAATGCAGCGGTCTACTGATTAAAGTTTTATTAAGAGTATTTCCCGCGTAGACGGTGGTAAAGGGCAAGACTAGACTTTAGTAAACACGACATGCAGCCGTTCCGAACTGCCGACTCAGTTCAAGTGTCCTGTCAGTCCTAATAAGGAAGACGTTTAATAGATGTCTTGAGGGGTAAAATATTACTATCACATTGTTGCAGGAGGCTATCATGGCTGAAGAAAAAGATATGAATGCAGAAGAAGTGAAAGAACAACGCACTGAGAAACGTTTTGAACAGGACGCAGCGGCTGAACGTGAAGAACAGCAGAACACTGAAAATGAGAAAAAGAATTTTATCTGATTCTAATCTAAAACCGTTCTAAGGAGATGTTAAAGATGAGTTTAAACGACAAATTTGATGATTTAAAACAACAAGGTCAGGATCACCTAACTGAAAATAAGGATGAATATATCCAAAAAGGCAAAGACTTGCTTGATAGTCAGGCAGATGGTTCTGACGCAGAAGCAGGCGACGATTCAATGGAAGCAGGCGCCGGCCACGACGATACGTCCGAAGATGAGAAATAATAGTAAGAGAGACCTGTCTATCTTCTGAGAGACAGGTCTCTCTTATGCTTTAAAGAAATCGATGCTTGCGGTATGCCATGATTTTAGAGACGCTGTAGAGAATGAGGCCGGTCCAGATGAGACCGAATGTCACGAGGTGTGTCGTTGTGAACTTCTCGTGGAATAAGAAGACGCTCTGGATCAGCATGAGCGTCGGTCCGATGTACTGCAGAAATCCGATGAGTGATAGCGGGATACGTCTTGCACCTGCTGTGAACAGGATGAGTGGTATGGCAGTCAGTGCACCGGAGAACAGCAGCAGGAAACTATCCTGGTTCATACCGTAGTTGCTCATATCCATACTTTTCAGATAGACAAGACCGATCAGTGCGAACGGTAATGTGAAGAGACATTCAAGTAAAATCGTATAGATGGCATCGATACGGACATTTTTCTTCAACAGTCCGTAGATGGCGAATGACGTGGCGAGCATCACTGAGATATAAGGAAAGACGCCGAGTGATATCGTCATAAAGAAGACACCGGCAGCAGCAAGTGCGATGGCAGTCCATTCGACTTTAGTGAAGCGTTCCTTCATAAAAAACAGACCGAGCAGAATGCTCATCAGCGGATTGATATAGTAGCCGAGACTCGCCTGCATGATATGTCCTTCTGAGACAGCCCAGATAAAGAGTCCCCAGTTCACGGTGATGACAAGTGCCGCGACAAACAGACTGATCGCCTGCTTCGGTTCACTGAATAACCGTTTCGTCTGAACGATAAGTTCATTCGTTTTGCGTAGGAAGATAACAAGTAAGATCATAAAGACAAGTGACCAGATAATACGGTGGGCCAGAATTTCGTATGGATTGATATCATCGATGAACTTCCAGTAGAGCGGAAGCACACCCCAGATCACGTAACTCCCGGCCGCATAGAGAATACCCTTTTGTTGTTCAGACATAACTTCACCTCCTATGTATCATAACAGACCTTATCTTAAAGTTTCCTTAAAACTTGCTTGGTTTCAACATTTCTATTAATTTCCATGTTATTCTGTCCTTATATAAGGAGATGATAGAATGACAAGAAAGCTATTCATAACGTTCCTCGTTGCTTTACTTATTCTGCTGACTTCAATGAAAATCTATCACTTTATTGCTGAATCGACAATAAAAGATCTAACGGATGAAGAAAGAAGTACAATTGAAAAGACCTATCCGTCATATGAAGAAGCAGAAATGGCAGCTGAGATGAAAGGACAGTTCCCTTACATCGGTACGCTGGGGAATAGACGCTATAAATTGCCGGATGGACGGTACTTTATCATAAAACAGGAAGAAGTGGCCCAAGGTCAGCGGTATTATATCAAGACGTATTACCTGACCGTAGATCAATCCGGTCAGACTGGAGTGGCGATGGCTGATCCGACGATTGTGCTGTTAAGCGAGAATGGCAAATATAAAAATCAATCATGGCAGGAACATACACCGGCCGGTCTTCTTCAATACCAGACCGGTACATTAGATAATGGTGATAACCCTGAGGACATCATCACTATAAACGATAATAGAGAAGGATTCTGGTTGCATGACCAGCGCAGAAAAGGTGTCGTCAAAATAGATGTCTCCGGTCACTGGCTTGATCATGCCAACTATTATGAGGGTTACAATGAACCGATGAAAGCCTATCAGACACGCCATGAAGCGCTTGAAGCTATAAAACCTGTCGGTAATAAAATAGGGGAAATTAAGAGGGGTCAGTCAGTTTATTATGTTTATGCAAAGTCCTACCATCATTTTGCTGAATGGATGATTGTGCCCGTGTTTCAATACCATAAGAAGTATACAGCAGGTAAATATCATCGTTACTCTTTTGAGGAAGGGGACGACGAAGACATCGATGTGCAATTTACCGATGAAATAGCTGGCCATCAATTCATCATTCAGTTTAATCATGCTAAAGAAGAACGAGTCCGTTACAAAGGCGTATCATTGAATATTACAGAAAAATAATTATTTTACTACCCTTCTGATATTGACACCCAGATTTCTCACTGCTATGATTAGAACAAATTTAATAATGAACTCTTATCAAGAGTGGCGGAGGGATGTGCCCGATGAAGCCCGGCAACCAGTCAGTTTGACATGGTGCTAATTCACATAAAGCGACAGCTTTAGGAGATGAGAGAAAGCCTGAAACTTTCTCTGTTTTTATGGAGGAAGTTTTTTTGTTGTTAAAGCTAATTTTGAGGAGGAATTGTAGATGAAAAAAAGTTTAGTGTTACTTGGAGCGGTGTTATTATCAGCGTCACTGGCAGGCTGCGGGTCATCGGGTGCGAAGGAAGAGGCGAGTAAGATAGTCGTCGCTGCTTCACCGACACCGCATGGTGAGGTTGTGAAGCATGCGGCCGAGGAAATGAAAAAGAAGGGTTATGACGTTGAGGTGAAGATCGTCAATGATTATAAAGTACCGAATAAACTGCTCGACGAAGGGGATGTGGATGCAAACTTATTCCAGCATATCCCGTACTTGAATGCTGAAAAGAAGACCCATCACTACAAGATAGAAGAAGTCGGTAAGGTATTCACTACACCGATGGGAGTCTACAGCAAGAAGTATAAGAAATTAGATGAAATTCCTGATGGTGCTGAAATCTTCGTCTCAAGCAATCCGGCAGAGGAAGGTCGCTTCCTGTCATTCTTCGTCAATGAAGGTGTAATCAAGCTGAAAGACGGTGTGAAGATTGAGGATGCAAAGTTCAGGGACATCGTCGAAAACAAGAAAAACCTGAAGTTCAATAACAAGCAGAGCGCTGAATTTCTGCCGAAAACGTATAAGAACGGTGAAGGTGCTGCTGTCATCATGAATTCGAACTATGCGATTGATAATGGCATCATCCCTCATAAAGATGCGATTGCCCTGGAAGATGAATCATCGCCATTCGCCAATATCCTCGCGGTGCAGGAAGGGCATAAGAATGACAAGAAGTTTCAGGACCTTATCAAAGTGTTGCAATCTCAGGATATGAAAGAATATATCACTAAGGAATTTGGTCAGGACGTTATTCCATACGGAGGGGGTAAAGAGAAATGAAGTGAGTGAAAGTGATATGATGAAAAGGTGAAAAGAACAGGATTTTAAAACCATCTATTCAAAAATATCTTATGTTAGTTATTAACATATGGAGGTAGAGATATGAAAGACTATTTGGATTTCTCTGGAGTCTGTTTCTTATGTTTTTTCCTGTCCTTTATTTCATTTATGCTGTCTTTCTTGCCCTTATCGGTCAGGGCCTGCCGAATGGTCACCTGACAGTTGATATGATTTATACAGTTCTGCTCAGTGCCCCTCTTCTTCTTTATCTTTATATCTGGTTGCGTGTTATGACTCAAAATAATGGCATTTAGATGATGGTTTCATAATAAAAAGGGTATACGATAAAGGTAAATGTAACGATTGGAAAATACTGAGGGGGAACTTGACATGAAGAAAGAAAATATTTCATACTGGACGAAGTCAGCTGCTATTAATGAATTCCCGGCCATGGAACAGAACATCCGTACAGAGATTCTCATTGTCGGCGGGGGTATCGCTGGTATTATGACAGCGTATCGTCTCGCAGAAGCGGGGCGTGATGTGACGCTTGTTGAAGGACGTAAACTGGTACAGGAGACAACGGCGAATACGACGGCGAAAATTACTGCACAGCACCATCTGCTGTATCAGGAACTCTACAAGAAGCAGGGGCAGGAAAAAGCGCGATTATTCTACGATTCTCAGATAGACGGCATTGATGCGATTGATGAACTGGTTACCAAGTATCAAATCGACTGTGACTTTGAACGGTTATCAAGTACACAGCTGACAGATGGGCGTAGTGAAAAAGCGATTCGTAAGGAATATGACACTTATGAGAAACTTGGCATCCGTTCTGAGCTGCATGAAGGCGATATGGGGCTGCCGTTCAAGACGACACTTGGTCTTGAAATGCCCGACCAGGCACAGTTTCATCCGGTCAAATTCCTTGCCGGTATGGTTGAAGCGTGTAAAGAAGTCGGCGTCAAGTTCTATGAGGAAACGCTTGTCGAAGAGATCGGCAAAGTTCAGGCCACTACTGACAAGGGTCACACGATTGATTTCCAGAAAATCATTGTTGCGACGCATTTCCCAATTGCCAATGCGAGGAATAATATCATTTCTCAAGTTGAGATTGAACGTTCATATATCGTTGCGGCTGACGGTGTGAATATCCCGCACGGTATGTTCCAGACAGTGGATGCGCCTAAACGTTCACTCAGACATTATCATACAGAGAACGGTGTCGGCGTATTGGTCGGCGGTGAGAACCATATCACCGGTGCCACTTGCAATATGGAATCGGCATATGAGAAACTCAGTGCGTCTGCATCTGAGTTTTTCAAGGGCAATGTGACGGATCGATGGTCAGCTCAGGATATGATGACAGTGGACCGTATGCCGTTGATCGGTCAGTACGATAAAAAAGATCCAAATGTCTATATCGTCACTGGTTTCAATAAATTCGGTATGGCGACTTCGGCAACAGCTGCTCAGCTTCTGACTGACCTGATTCTCCGGAAAGAAAACCGTTATGAAGAGTTATTCAGACCGGAACGTATCAATACAGTGGGTAACCAGGTGAAAGCAGTCGGCAAACAGATTAAAGACGCTGTTAAAGGAGAAGCGCTGGCAATGACAGATTACGGCACTGATACCTCGAAACTGAAGGCTGAAGAAGGTGGCATCTTCAACGTAGATGGCAAACTGCAGGCCGTCTATAAAGATACAGACGGTCAAGAACACCATGTCAGCCCGTTCTGTACGCATATGGGCTGTGTCGTTAAGTTCAACGATGCAGAAAAAACCTGGGACTGTCCTTGTCATGGCTCCAGATTTGATAGAGAAGGCTGCGTGCTGGAAGGCCCGGCGACACAAAATCTCAAATAAAGTATGCTATAATAAGTAAAATGAAAAGGTTTCCCTGATGGTCATCAGGGGAATTTTTTTGTGAGTAAGTTAAGGGAGTTATTCGTACACCCTATTATGACTCAAACCTATGGAAATATAGAGAAAAGGAGATATTTATGACAATAGAATTAAACGATATCACGACGGTACTGCTTGCATTTGTCGTCTATTTGATAGGCGAATTTTTATTGAAAAAAATTAAGTTCTTATATCGCTTCGCTATTCCGGCTCCCGTGGTCGGTGGTTTATTATTTGCGATCCTGTCACTGGTCCTAGCATCACTCGGCTGGTTACATTTCAAGCTGAACACTGATTTTCAGTCTCTTTTCATGATTGCGTTCTTCACGACAATCGGTCTTGGTGCAAGTTTCGGTCTGGTTAAATTAGGCGGTAAGCTGCTCATCATCTACTGGCTGGTCTGCGGGTTCATGGCATTTATGCAGAATATACTCGGTATCAGTGTCGCTGTCCTATTCGGTCAGAATCCGCTGCTCGGTGTGATGACCGGTGCTGCTTCGATGGAAGGTGGACACGGCGGAGCAACTGCTTACGGGACAACTTTAGAAGAGATGGGTGTGTCAGGTGCACTGTCCATCGGCCTTGCTTCAGCGACGCTTGGACTGATTTCAGGTGGTCTTGCCGGTGGTCCGGTCGTTAAGAATCTGATCAATAAATTCAATCTGAATCCGTCTGATACTGATGATGCAGTGTTCGGTGATGAGCGGGACGTTGAAGCTCATATCGACTCCAAGGCCTTTATCAGAACGTCAGCGGTCATTGTATTATGTATGGTAGTCGGTTCACTGATCGGTGACACTTTTACGAAGCTGACCGGGTTTACATTGCCGGGCTATGTCGGTGCCATGTTCACAGCGGTCATTGTCCGTAATGTCATCGACCGCGTCAAGCCGGATATGCTGAACCTTGCTGTTAATGAAGTGGTGGGTGATGTGACACTCGCTGTCTTCCTGTCTATGGCACTGATGAGCATCAAGCTCGCTGAAATCTCAGGAAATATACCGCTTATTCTGACGACACTGATCGTCCAGGTTGCATTTATCGTGTTGTTCAGCCGCTTTGTGCTGTTCAAACTGCTGGGAGGTACATACGACAGTGCCGTGATGATAGGGGGGTTCCTCGGACATGGTCTCGGTGCAACGCCTAATGCTATGGCTAATATGCAGTCAGTGACGAGACAGTATGGACCGTCTCAGAAAGCCTTCCTGATTGTGCCGATTGTCGGTGCCTTTCTGATCGATGTCTTCGCGGTGCCGATCATCATCACTTCAATCAATTTATTTTCTTAAAGAGGAAAAGCAGCTGCTTTTCCTCTTTTTAATACGATTATGTAATCGCATACTTTTTTCTTTAATTAGATAGGAGTATAATGGAAGCTAAGTAGAAGGGTAGGAGGAAATGGATTATGACGAATAAAACCGATGTCATCTTGATCGGTGGCGGTATTATGAGTGCGACTTTAGGGGTGCTGCTGAAAGAACTGAAACCTGAGCTGAATATCACTGTATTTGAGAAACTGGACAAGCCCGGCCTTGAAAGTTCCAATGCTTGGAATAATGCGGGTACAGGACATTCAGCACTGTGTGAACTGAACTATACGAAAGAAGATCAGGACGGCAATGTCGATATCTCTAAAGCACTTGATATCAATGAGCAGTTCCAGTTATCCAAACAGCTGTGGGCGCATCTAGTGAATAAGGGTCTGCTGAAAGACCCTCATAACTTCATTATGCCGGTTCCTCACATGAGTTATGTCAGTGGTGAGGATAACGTTCGTTTCATTAAAAATCGCTACAAGGCGTTATCAGACAATCCACTGTTCAGAGGGATGGAAATCACTGAAGATAAGGAAAAGATGAAGCAGTGGGTGCCGCTGATGATGGAAGGCCGTGATCCAGATGAAGTGATGGCTCTCACAAGAATGGATAGCGGTACAGATATCAACTTCGGTCAGCTGACTGAGGACCTATTTGATGTGCTGCAGGAGCAGGGAGTTAATATCGAGTATCGTCACCTGGTGAAAGATCTGAACCAGGTACAAGGTGGCGGCTGGCAGGTTAAAGTATACAATGAAGATAAGAAGAAAATGGAATATCATAATGCTGACTTCGTCTTCATCGGTGCAGGTGGCTACAGCCTGCCTTTGTTACAGAAAACAAATATCCCTGAATCCAAACATATCGGCGGTTTCCCTGTCAGCGGGTTATTCCTTGTCTGCAAGGACCCGGCTATTGTCGAGAAACATCATGCAAAAGTGTACGGTAAAGCGAAAATCGGTGCACCACCGATGTCTGTCCCTCACTTAGATACACGTTATATCGACGGTGAACAGTCACTTCTATTCGGTCCCTATGCCGGTTTCTCACCGAAGTTCCTGAAAACAGGTTCATATCTTGATCTCTTCGGTTCAGTGAAACCGAACAATCTGCTGACGATGCTGTCAGCTGGAGCGAAAGAACTGAAGCTGACGCAGTACTTGATTGAACAGGTGATGCAGTCTAAAGACCAGCGTATCGAAGAGCTGCGTGAGTTCGTTCCTGAGGCAAAAGCGGAAGACTGGGATATCGTCGTTGCCGGTCAGCGTGTCCAGGTTATTAAAGACACCGACCAGGGCAAAGGGACCCTGCAGTTCGGTACAGAAGTCATCACGTCACAGGATGGTTCAGTCGCAGCGCTTCTCGGTGCTTCGCCCGGCGCTTCAACAGCGGCACACGTGATGCTCGAGGTGGTTGTACGTTGCTTCGGCAGTCAGATTCCGAATATCGAAGAACGACTGAAAAAAATCATCCCTTCTTACGGCCAGAAGTTAGGGGAAAATGAAGCGTTATTTGAACAGGTGAATCAGGAAGTATCTGAAGCACTGAACTTAGTGCCTAAAAAATAAAAGCAGCCAGCCGGCTGCTTTTTTATCTGGAATCTGCTGAAGGTACGAAGTCGAAATGGTAATGAGGCAGTTCGTCCTGCAGTCGTTTTGTCAGAAAACGGCCCTCGTCATTATGTTTCGTTTCGAGTTCGGTACCGGCCGGTATTAATGTGTCAGTGTCGAGGTCCAGCCATTCGCCGTAGCGGTTGGTCCAGCGGAATAAATCATGCTCCAGTGAATCCGACAGGGTAAAGGCATCGATATCAAGATTCAGGTGACATACCCCGCACCATAACGGATCGGCACCGTAATCTGCAGAAACATTGATCTGTAGCAGTTCCGCACAATCACAGAGTTCATTCATTGTCATCCCTCCTTAATTATAAGCGATATTCCATCTTAACGAATTCTTCCAGGCCGTCACCGGCAAGCATCAGTTCATAATCTGTTTCTTCAAAGCCGCAGCGAGTGTAAACCTTTATTGCACGCACGTTGGACGTGGCGACAGCTAACTGGATGAGACTGCTGCCCTGTTCTTCAATGAACTGAATGGCTGACTGCACAAACTCCAGGCCCTTACCTTGACCAGTTAAGTCTGGTCGCATGCCAAGTCCTAAAGAACAAGTTCCTTCATTATAATACAATTTCAGCATACCGATGATTTCAGTGCCATCTTTGACTGAATAGAAGAGACTGTCAGAGCTGAAGTCACCGGGCGTCATATTGTAAGTGTCATAAGGTCTGTCATAATGCCACTGGCAGATCTGATTCTGTTCTGCTGTCGTCATAAAATCAATACTATACATCAGTAGTTCCTCGGATTGAGTTCGTCTATAGATTCCTTCGGGTCGTAGCTGAACCGGTTAGGACCTTCCGTGCCATCAAACGTAAGTATGACGAGCAATATTATGCCGCAGATGAGATAGAGAAACCAGACAATCAGCTGCATCGTCTCGTTTACATATTCTTCAGGCAGATCAATAATGAAGTAAAGGACGGGTAGAATCAGTGCCAGCCATCCAGTCATATTCATATCCTGCAGTCTTCGGTAGATGACTGAGAAAGTAGGTACACTAAGGGTGACATTATATAGAAAGTTGAGTGTCTGATAGACATGGTTATACGAAGTCTGATAGAAAATCAAGATAAGAATGCTGAAGGTGAGGTAAAAGACAGCATGGACAGCAAAAGGGACCCAGAACGCTTTTCGTCGTGCACGGTCGTGCAGATTAAAAGCTTCGGTCCAGAACTGTTTATATGCTTCCAGGTAAGTCATTTCAGTCATCATAGCGCCTACTTTCTTCCTTCTTCTAAAAATATATCATATTTCTAGTGAAATTTTATATCTTTATACGAAGTTTAAGAGGAATTTTGATAGATAGAATGTATTAATGGGTATAATAAATCATCATGAAAAAGAGAAGGGGACTATAGATGAAGAAGATATTACTGACAGGTGCTTCTGGTTATATCGGCGGCAATCTGCTTAAGGAAATTAAAGATGATTACAAGATTATCGCTGCTTCACGCAGTACTAAAAATAAGAAAAACGAAGAAAATGTAGAATGGAAGCAGGTTGATCTATTTTCGCTCAAAGATGTGGAAGCGGCGATGGAGGGCGTAGATACAGCTATCTATCTTGTTCACTCCATGCAGCCATCAGCTAAACTGACACAAGCATCCTTCGTCGATATGGATGCAATACTAGCAGATAATTTTGGCCGTGCTGCTAAGAAGAAAGGGGTTAAACATATCATCTTCATGAGCGGTATCATGCCGCACGAAGATTCAAAGAACTTATCGGATCATTTACGCAGTCGTCTGGAGTGTGAAAAGATTCTGGGTTCTTATGGTGTGCCCGTATCCACATTAAGAGCGGGACTGATTATCGGACCAAAGGGTTCTTCTTTCCCTATCCTAAAGAAACTTACGGAACGTCTGCCCGCACTGGTGCTGCCGAAGTGGGCTTACAGTAAGACTGCTCCCGTTGCCCTGAAGGATGTTGTCAAAGGGCTCGCACAACTGATTGAACGGACACCTGAGAATAATCAATCGATTGATATTTATCATGATGTCACGGATTATAAGGGGATGTTCAAGGCAACAGCAAAAGCGATGAATAAAAAGCTGCCGATGATTGATCTGCCCATTATCCCTGTGACGATCACAAAGCCGATTGTCAGTCTGATTACAGCTGAACCGAAGGAACTGGTCTACCCGCTCCTGGACAGTCTCGTCCATGATATGGTCCCTTCTAAAGAGAATTATGTTGAAGGTATCACCAATGCGCCGACACCGCTGGATGAGAGTATCAGGACAGCACTTGATGAAGATAAAGGCGACAAGAAAAAAAAGAAGAAGAAAGACTCAGTTGGAGAAGCCCTTCAGAAGAGTGGTGTGAAATCAGTCCAGCGTATTACCATCCCTTCGTCATGGTCTATTGACCAGACGGCCAACTACTATATGAACTGGTTGTCACGTGTCGGGCTGTCATTTATCAATACTGCTATTAACGGGGATACCTTGTTCATCACCCTGCCTATATTCAAGGATCCGATACTGATATTGGAGAAGAATAAGGACTATACTGATGACGACCGTGTTTTATTTATGATAAAAGGGGGTATATTCTCTAAGAAAGCAAAAGAAGGCGAAGAAAACAGAGCACGTCTCGAGTTCCGCCGGGTCCTTGATACGAATCAATGTATCATTGCCATTCATGAGTATGAGCCTACGCTCCCATGGATTGTCTATAAGCTGACGCAGGCACGTATCCATTTGCTGGTCATGACACTATTCGGTTACGAAACAAAAGTACTGGAAAAGACGCTCGATTCTACTTATTTAGTGGCTAAAGGGGAAAAGTCAACAACTGCTTAAAGTAATCTCTGTAATATAACTGGAATATATTTCAATAAAAAATATAGTGAAAAACCGCACAAACCCTGATGGTGATAGGGTTTATTGCGGTTTTTATTTTTGTTACATAGACTGTTAGTCTCTGTAATATTTCATACCTAAACATATCACTTATGTAACAAATAAATAACAATGCCCATTTTTAAAAAATTAAATGATACTATAGGTTCATCGCAAAGAGCTGGTATCACTCAGCATTTGATTACTAATAAAATAATTCAATTAACGAATTTTCTGGAGGAAAACATATAATGAAAAAGACAGTTCTTACTTTAACGACTTTAGCAGGATTAGCAACATTAGGTGCTAACACTAACCACGCAGATGCAGCAGCCTACACAATTGACGAAGTAAACGCAATGCAAGGTGAACAGCAAGTTCAAGCACCTGCTTCAAACCAGTCTTACAGCTACACTTACGTTATCAACCAGGACGGATCAAGAACTTATAACTACTCAAATGGGTACAGCCGTACGACAGCAGCAACTAGCTATTCAGCGCCGTCAACGATCACTAACTACAATACTACAAACAACTACGCAGCGCCTGTAACTAACAATGTTCAAGCAAATACTAACTTTGACCGTGTTTCTTACTCAAACAACACAACTTCAACTTACACAGCACCTGTTGCTAAAAAAGCAGTAGCAGCGACAACTTCAGTGAACAACAATGTCGCTTCAGTTGCAAGAAGCGTTGCAGCTGGTAAATCATATGTCTTTGGCGGAAATTCTGCAACAGCTGTTGACTGTTCATCATTCGCGCAGCAAGTAATGGCAGCGATGGGTAAATCAATTCCACGTACGACTTGGGCTCAAATGGCAGCAGGTACAGCGGTTTCAACGCCTCAACCTGGTGACTTAGTTTACTTCAACGGTGGTTCTCACGTTGGTGTTTACATCGGGAACGGTCAGATGATTGACGCTTTAAACCCACAAGCTGGCATCGGTCAACGTGCAGTATCTTACATTGACGGTTCAGTAACAGGTTACTACCGTTTCTAATTAAATAAAGCAGTGAAAGCCGGACATCAGATGATGGCCGGCTTTTTTGTCTTATTTGTTCAGTGCCTTCACAAGTTCCTTGCCTACTTTTTTAGCGGATGTCGGATTCTGTCCAGTGATGAATTGTCCATCTGTCCGGACGTACTCTTTCATCGGACGTTTAGATTTATACTTCGCCCCTGCTTCTTTCAGGCTATCTTCTGCCAGGAATGGAACATGTTTCTTCGTACGGTTCAGACGTTCCTCCAGATTGCTGAAACCTGTCACTTTTTTACCTTTAATCAGGCGTTTACCGCTTTCAGAATCCAGCAGATTAACGAGACCTACAACCCCGTGACAGACGCCGGTTATATAACCGCCCTGCTTATAGATTTTTTCTGCGATCTGCTGCAGTTCGATATTATCCTTGAAATCCCACATGGTGCCATGCCCACCTGTATAATAGATGGCTTCATAGTCGTCAGGATTGATGTCAGCTGGTTTCTTTGAATCGGCAAGTGCACGTTCTCTGAAATCAGCATCACCATACCATTTGAAGTCAATGTCATCTGCTGTTGACAGACTGGCCGGATCGAGAGGTACGAGACCTCCGTGAGGGCTGACGTAATCAATCTGATAACCCGCTGCGTTGACTACTTCCACGAACTGAGCGGCTTCACCGAGCCATAGACCAGTAGCACGATTGATAGTTTCATATTTTTCTGTATTGGTTAATACCACAAGTATTTTCTTCATCGTTATCACTCCTTTCTGAACTTTACCCGAAATAGTCGTATTTACACAGTCCGTATAGTAAAATAATTAAAAATGTGAGGTGAGGGACGATGTGGAATACTAAAAGTTTTGATGAATTAACAGTAAGAGAATGGTTTGAAATCTCAAAGTTACGGGTGGATACATTTGTCGTCGAACAGAACTGCGCGTATCCGGAAATCGATGACCATGATATTGACGCTGTACATATTTTCAAAGTGACCGACCAGCTGGAAGCTTATGCCAGAATCATTGATAAAGGGGATATCTATATCGGCCGCGTGATTGTGCATCCAGACTACCGTGGAACCGGTCTCGGCCGTAAACTGATGCTGAAATGTCTGTCTCATATCGAAGAATATTTCCCCGGAAAACCTGTAAAGCTTCAGGGTCAGGCCCATTTATCCGCTTTCTATAGATCATTCGGGTTCGAAGAGAAATCGGTTATTTATTTCGACGATATGATTCCACATGTTGATATGGAGTTAATTAATGAAGACAATATATAGAAGCGACTTTGAACTGCTGGATGAACGATTTGTGATCTGTGCGTCTGATTCAGGCATCTGTTCCTTCTCTCACAAGGCGCCTGAGTTTAAAGAAGCGGAATGGGTCATTGGAGAGGAAGCTGACCGGCATAATAGCGCATATATCAACGATTTAACCTCTTATGCTGTAGGAACGCCAAAAGAATTTGACTGGAGCTATGACCTCCCTGGCACCTCGTTTCAGCAGGCGGTATGGCATGCTCTCCAGACGATTCCTTATGGTCAGACTATGACGTATAGTGAAATTGCCGAGCAGATTGGTAGACCTAAAGCAGTTCGTGCAGTCGGCGGTGCAATCGGCAGAAACCCTGTGCTAATCACTATACCCTGTCACCGCGTCATCGGTAAGAATGGCAGACTGACCGGCTTTTCGAGCGGATTACATCTCAAGCGACGTCTGCTGGATATTGAAGGGATTCCTTATTATGATTGAGGTGAAAGGAGCGGTAGTCGATCATGAAACACGCTGTATCCACTATCATAGCGAACTGGATATTATAGCGATAAAGTTCAAATGCTGTGGACACTACTATCCGTGTTATCAGTGTCATAATGATGCAGAAGACCATGACATTGAACGCTGGCCCCTTGAACAGTTTGATACGAAAGCGGTTCTATGCGGCAGCTGCCAGTATGAACTCGCGATCAGTGAATATATGAAAGCTAAGAGCTGTCCGGCCTGTGCGGCATGTTTTAATGAAGGCTGCAGTAAGCATTACCCTATTTATTTTAAAACTGAAGGAGAAGAAAAATGATAATTCCAGCATGCCCTAAGTGTGAGGCTGAATATACTTACGAAGATGGACTGAATTATGTCTGTCCGATGTGTGCCTATGAGTGGCCGCAAAATCCTGAAGAGGAAGAACGGGTCGTTATCAAGGATGCTAACGGCAACGAACTGACAGACGGTGATACTGTTACAGTCGTTAAAGATTTAAAAGTAAAGGGTGCATCGTCAGTCATCAAACAGGGTACAAAAGTAAAGAATATCAGACTGGTCGATCCTGAGGATGGTCATGATATTGACTGCAAGATTGATGGTTTCGGTCAGATTGGTCTTAAGTCATCAGTCGTCAAGAAAATATGAGGCAGCGCATATACAGTCTGGACGCTTTAAGAGGGTTCAGTCTGTTTGGTATCATCCTGATGAATATAGTAGGTTTCACGCATGATACTTTTCATCTTGATCCCTTTATCATGTTTCAGCATGGCTGGAACAGAGTGCTTTATTCTATTGATGTTCTTTTTATCAAGCAGTCGTTTTATCCGATCTTCGCATTTTTATTCGGTTATGGGCTCACGATGATGAAAGAGAGTGCAGACCGGCGCGGAGATGATTTCAGACCTATTATCATTCGCCGTCTGCTGGCACTTTTCGTATTCGGCATGTTGCATGGTATGTTCATCTTCTCAGGTGATATTCTGCAGACTTATGCGCTGGTCATGCTGTTCGGGGCACCGCTGCTTTTTGTAGATAAAGTATTCAGCGTGATGACAAGCATTATTCTGCTCTGCTATTATGTCATGAATCATATTGTGCCATTCGTTATCAATGGTCTGCAGCTACCGCGTTATGACTATATCGTGACTGATGTGCAGCGTGCCGAACAGGTGATGCATATCTTTAACAGTCGTGACGGCTCAGAGATTATTGCACTTAACATGCATCATTTCTTTCAGTTTTTCTTTGTCACTGATCTAGAAGGTCTCTTCTTCAGGTTAACGAGTCTGCTGCCTTTGATGCTGATGGGAAGTTATGCACGCAGGAGTGGCTGGTTTGAGGCGATTGCGCAGCAGAGTCGCTATAATAGAGCGGCATTCCTGCTGCTCGTCACAGGCCTCGCTCTGAAATCTCTGCCGCTTATCTTCTATGCACGTTACAGTGCAGATGCAGTCGGTGGTTATATCGGCGGCGTACTTGTTGCTGCGGGCTACATGCTGCTGATCATCAGGCTCAGTGAACATGCTTCCTTCAGAAATCTGACGCAGCCAGTCAGTCTTCTGGGCCGTATGAGTTTCACTACTTATATCCTGCAGAGCGTGCTGATGTTTATGATTACCTACGGTTTCAGTCTTTATGGCAAGCTGAATCTAGCAGCGACATATGCCATTGCAGTCCTTATCTATGGTCTGCTGGTGCTGACTGCGCTTATATATTTCAAGCGCTTTGAACAAGGACCGCTGGAATATGTATGGAGAAAAATAACTTATTTAAAGTAGTGGGTGTATAGAGTAGAACATGCTACAATAGAAATGCTGAAGAAGTTAAGGAGGATCATCAATTGAGAGAGCAAATTGAAGTTCTTATTCTGGATGGTGAGTTTGAACGTGTCAGGCAGTTGATGACCGAACATGATTTCATGGAATTTGAGGAAGCATTTATCAGTGCGGCTCAGAACACTGAATCTATTCTTTTCTATACGTTCATCATTGAAGAGATGAAGCTGAATGAGACGGCAGAACTGCACGACCTTGCGTTTCTGCTGCTGGTGTATCCATTAAGCGATCTGACGGATGCGTTTAAAGCGGCTTATTATCACGCAGAACGCTCTGTTCAGCTGACAGGCTCCAGGGAAGTGAAGAGTCTCCTGCAGCTGCTCTTCCTCTATACGGTGCCGGAGCCTGCACTGACGGATAGACAGGCTTATCAGGTGGCTAAACAGATACTGAAGCTGGATGCCCAGAACAAGATTGCACGTGAGCTGATGAAGAAGGCAGTCAAGGAAATGGATGCCGGTGTAGTGGATATCAGTGACCTCGACTCTATCAGAAACGCATAAATCCCCGGACGGCAGCCGGGGATTTTTTTTAATCTTCAAGCCACATTTCTACAGGGACGATAACCGGGAACATCCCACGGTCTTCTGTTACTTTAGTGATGATGGCAGATGCTTTTGAGAACAGAGGGACTGCATACATCTTCTCGTCGCTTAACAGTTCCTGGTAGACATCGGCTTGCGGATTCTCACTTTTAGCGATGATGGTCGCCTGTATGACGCCGTCCACCTGTGTACCGAAGTGGCCGAACATGAAGTTAAGGGTGAACTCAAAGACTTCCGGATCCTGTGGATGCTGTTCAATATCGATGCGATGCATTTTTGTGATATCAGCTGACGACTGTTCGAAATCACGGACGTGCAGTTCCTTTAAGTGCATATGTACAACTTGTTTGTGTAGGTCCAAAATAATGCTCCTCTCAGATTTACTCCCTTCTATTATAACCTAAAAGAATGTGAAATGTTTAACCTATTGCGAGAGGGGTATAATAAAAATCGTGTCTGAACACGTACCATATTTTTAGGAGGAGATGAAGTGTCAAAGAACACTGAAGCAGTTAAAATTGGATCGGCTTATGTCGGTGTAGTAGTAGGAGCAGGGTTTTCAACGGGTCAGGAAGTTTTGAAGTTTTTCACGAACTACGGTACTTACAGCTACCTCTCGATTCTGATAGCAGGATTGATGCTGACTTTCTTCGGACGTCAGATTTCGAAGATCGGTAACGCACTTGAGTCAGAAGATCATGTCAGTGCAATTCATTACCTATTTGGTGAAAGATTTGGAAAAATCATCGACTATTTATTAATATTTTTCCTTTATGCCTTCGCAGTTGTGATGATAGCAGGTGCAGGGAGTGCCGCGCATGAAAGTTTCGGTATTCCGGTATGGCTAGGTTCACTCTTGATGATGCTCGCGGTCAGCTTAACCCTGCTGATGGACTTTAATAAAATTGTGAGTGCACTGGGAATGGTGACACCGTTTCTGATAGCAGTCGTCACTATTATTGCGGTCTACTTCTTCTTTAATGGCTCATTGTCATTCAATGAAGTGAATGATCATATCGATACATCAAGACAATCTTCACATCTATGGTGGTGGGATGGTATTCTGTACGGCGCACTTGCATTCTCAACAGCGTTCAGTATGATGGCAGCCATCGGTGGTGATGCGAGTCATAAAGTAGTCGCAGGTCGCGGAGGATTAATGGGTGGGCTGTTACTGCTGGTACTGATTCTAATGGTAAACTCAGGGCTGTTAGCTGAACTTGATAAAGTCAATGAAGCAGCTATTCCAACGATTCTGCTAGGACGTATGATTCACCCGGCAGTGAGTTTCGCGCTGAGTATCATCATGCTGCTGGTCATCTATAATACTATTGTCGGTTTGATGTATTCATTCGTCGCACGTTTCACGGAACCTTATTCAAGAAACTATAAATTATTATTATTTGGTTCAATGATTATCGGCTATGGTCTGAGCTTTGTCGGGTTCGTTGAACTAGTCGATGTAATTTATCCGATTATCGGTTACGTGGGCCTGGCACTATGTATTGGTATCACAGTCAAATATTTCCTGCGTAAACAGCGCGGCAAAAAACATATCGCATAATCTTGAAATACAGAGGTAACCCTCTGTATTTTTTGTGGTCAAAAAGGGTAAATGCTAGAATGAAGATTAAAGAACGGAGGCAGAATGATGCGTGTATTATTAACGGGTGTCAGTGGTTATATCGGTAAAAATCTTTACGAGTCATTAAAAAGTGAAAATGAACTGGTCGTCTTATCACAGTATGAACAGGAATATGAAGATATCACATGGGCTAAAGGGGATATCTTCAGTCTGACAGACGTGATGCGTGTGATGAAGGATATTGACATCGCGGTCTATTTCCTGGATCCGACAAAGCGTTCCTCAAAGACGATGGAAGCGAACTTCAGTGATATGAATGCGCTCGCGGCAGATAACTATGGACGTGCAGCTGAGGAGGCCGGTGTAAAGGAAATCATCTATGTGACCGGCGCTGCTGAGGACGCAGAGACGTTGAAAATCCTGAACAGCTATCAGACTCCGGTCCGGACGCCCCAGACCAAAATCAAACGTAAAGGAATGCTTGCCCGCTTCCAGAGTGCGCGTACAGATGATGTGCGTATCATCAGAAGATTTGAGATACCCGTATCCTGGTCGTTAGAGAAATTCACTGCGTATTACTTTGAATATTACAAGAACGTCCTACCTGGACTGTCCAATGTGGCGGTAGAGGACGAGGATTATATTCTGCAAGGTGCTAAACTGGACCTGATCAAGTTAAAGCGAACAACGGATTTGCAGGATAATGACCGTCAGATATTTGAGATTAAGGGGGGGACGCTTGCCAAAGTCAGCGACCTTCAGACCGGTCTTCTCGAGTTCAGAAGAATGCTCGGTACAGAGGAGATCATGGTCTGTATCCACCATTATGAGCCGGCCCGTTCCTGGTTGTTCTATCAGCTGCTACAGGCACCTTTTCATGCACTGACTATGCGTATTTTCGAAGTGGATATGCGTATTGAGAAGTTCAATGAGGAACAGCGGCTCAAAGAAAAATAATAGTGACGAAAAAGAGGGAGTTTGTCTAGTAGAGACAGACTCTTTTTTGTTAATTCATCACATAAAATTTAAAAAGTTAATATTATGTAAATGATATTTACGTAAACTTTACAAAAGGACTATCGTTTCTCTATATTTTGCATTAAACTAAATGGTATCAATGTTATATTTCAGGATTGCCAGGAGGCTTTACATGTTTAATAAGAAGAAAGACAAATTTATCGTGCAGCTTGAGGATATGGCGGAAAATCTGAAGCGAGCATCCCTCGTTTTTGGAGATATGTCATTCCATAACGCGTTTGATCTGAAAAAGTATGCGGATAATATCAAGTCATATGAAAAAAATGGTGATGATTTAATGCAGCAGATGATTTCTGATCTGAATCAGACGTTCATCACACCTATTGAGCGGGAAGATATTCTGGCGCTCGGCAATGCGATTGATGATGTGCTGGATGGTATGGAGGAAACATCTGCAATGTTTGAGATGTATTCCATCGAATATTCAGATGACTTTATGGGTGAGTTTGTGAAAAATATTCAGGCCTGTACAGATGAAATTAAAATGGCAGTCGATCTGATCGACGGCAAGAAGTTTTCTCATATCCGTGTGCATTCTATGAATATCAGAGATCATGAGACAACTTGCGACAATATTCTGCGTCAGTCTATTAAACATATTCTATCTGTGGAAACAGAACCGGTGACAATCATGAAGATTAAGGATATCTATCAGTCGCTTGAGAGCATTGCGAACAAGTGTCAGACAGTAGCGAATAATCTTGATTCTATCATTATGAAAAACAGTTAGGAGATAATGATGGATACTATTCTGATTATTACGATTGCGGTCGTTGTTTTTGCGCTTGTTTTTGATTTCATCAACGGGTTTCATGATACGGCGAATGCCATAGCAACTGCCGTATCAACAAAAGCCCTTAAACCTCGTCATGCGATTCTGATGGCGGCAGTACTGAACTTTGTCGGTGCATTATGGTCAACAGGTGTCGCTAAGACGCTGACGAAGGATATCGTCGATCCGTTCACACTGAAGAATGGTTCAGTCGTAATTCTGGCAGCTCTGCTGGCAGCAATCATCTGGAATCTTGTGACCTGGTACTACGGTATCCCGAGTTCATCTTCTCATGCATTGATTGGATCTGTAGCAGGTGCCGCAATTGCTTCAGCAGGTTTCGGGGTTCTCCATTACAGTGGTTTCATCAAAATTATTATGGCGCTGATCATTTCACCGTTACTCGCATTCGGTGTCGGTTTCGTCATCTACTCCTTCTTCAAGGTGGTCTTCAAGAACAGTAACCTGACGAAGACCAATCGGAATTTCAGATTCCTGCAGATTCTGACGGCAGCGCTGCAGGCATTCTCACATGGAACAAACGATGCGCAAAAAGCGATGGGTATCATTACGATGGCGCTTATCTCAGCAGGACTGCAGACTGGCACAGATATCCAGCACTGGGTACAGGTGGCCTGCGCCACTGCAATGGGGCTTGGGACAGCAGTCGGTGGCTGGAGAATCATCAAGACAGTCGGCGGTAATATCATGAAGATACGTCCGGCGAACGGCGTGGCAGCTGACCTCAGTTCTGCACTTATTATCTTCGGTGCGACGCATATCCATCTGCCGGTATCGACGACGCATGTCGTCTCGTCATCCATTCTCGGCGTCGGATCCTCACATCGAGTAAAAGGTGTGAAATGGACAACTGCCCAGCGCATGGTTGTGACCTGGGTGATTACACTCCCGATCTCAGCTTTGATTGCAGCGGCAAGTTACTTCATACTGAATCTATTTTTATAATTTTTTAAAAAGGGTAAACTTATTATGAGTTTACCTTTTTTATATAGGAGGAATTTTATATAGGAGGAATGAAGATGAAACATGTACTTTTCATCCATAGTGCCAGTGAGCAGCTTCAGGCAGCAATCCACCATCAGATATGCTGGAGAGAGCAGCTCAGAAAGCTGAACACGATTACGAAGACACAAGGTCAGCATGAATTTCATCAGGATATAGAAGAACTACTGCCCATTATTGAAAGGTAAGGAGATGATGATATGGATATGATAGGCGTCGATATTGGGACAACGAGTACGAAGGCAGTTCTATATGATAAGGCAGGCCAGGTCAAAGCAACTCATCACGTTGAATATCCGCTTCATACGGATGGTGATAGAGCAGAACAGAATCCTGATGAAATATTTGAGGCGGTTATTGGTTCTATCAGTCGAGTCGCTGCGAGTACGGATAAAGAGAATATCGCTTTTATAAGTTTTTCAAGCGCGATGCACAGTCTGATTCTGATGGATGAGAATCATGAGCGGCTTTCTGAAAGTATGACTTGGGCTGATAACCGCAGTCAGCATTATGCGAAGGAACTCAGTGACACAGAACATGGTCAGACTATCTACGAGAAGACAGGCACCCCGATTCATCCTATGAGTCCGCTGACGAAAATCATCTGGCTGAAAAATGAGGAGCCGGATCTCTTTGAACGGACCTATAAATTTATCGGGATTAAAGAATATATCTTCTATCGGTTCTTCGGCCGCTATGTAGTGGATTATTCGATTGCCTCAGCAACGGGTCTTTTCAATATTCACGAGCTGAAGTTTGATGATGCGTTGATGGAAGAGTTAGGTATCAGCATGAATCAGTTGTCCGAGGCGGTGGATACGACTGCTTACTACACAGATATGAGACCTGATATAGCGAAGCGTCTCGGTATCAGTCCAGGCACACCTGTTGTCATCGGCGCGTCAGATGGCGTTCTCAGCAATCTCGGTGTCGATGCTTTCAGACCGGGAGAAGTGGCGGTGACAATCGGTACGAGCGGGGCAATCCGGACTGTTGTCGATGAGCCGCGCACTGATCAGGAAGGTCGTCTCTTCTGCTATGCGCTGACTCACGACAAATGGGTGATTGGGGGTCCGGTCAATAACGGCGGCGTCGTACTGCGCTGGATCCGGGATGAATTTGCTGCGAGTGAAATAGAGACAGCGAAGCAGCTGGGAATTGATAGCTATGACGTACTGATGAAGATTGCTGAACTTGTTCCCCCTGCCAGCAATGGACTGATATTCCATCCTTATCTGGCCGGTGAACGGGCCCCCTTATGGAATGCGGATGTCCGTGGTTCCTATATCGGACTGACATTATCCCATGGCAAGGCCCATATGATCCGGGCAGCACTGGAAGGCGTCATATACAACCTTTATACTGTCTTCATCGCTCTGAACGTACTGATGGATGGTCCGGTGAAATCACTGAAGGCGACAGGCGGCTTCTCGCGGAGTGCGCTTTGGCGTCAGATGATGGCGGATATTTTCGAAGAGGAACTGACTATACCTGAAAGTTTCGAGAGTTCCTGTCTGGGAGCGGTTATACTTGGCCAGTATGCACTTGGAATGAAGCCTGATTTCACACATGTCACTGAATTAGTGGGAGAATCGCACCATCATACGCCTGATCAGGCACACGTGAATATCTACCGGGAAATACTGCCGATATATATTGATATCTCACAATCGCTGACGGCTCAGTACACACGTATCGCTGACTTTCAGCGGCGGCCTAATTCATTGTAATTTCCTGGTGGATCGTGTAATATGAATCCTGTTACACATTTTATTAAAAGAGGGTTTTTGAATGAACTATCAATCTACTTCTGTCTCACGCTCCGGTCAGGTTCGTCAGGCATGGTTATATTTTATGTATTACTGGGTGATTTTCGGCATCGGGACGTTCGCAGGTCAGTTTATACCTGCGGCGATGAGAATGCCGATTTCTGTGCTGATCATGGCAATCGTGCTGATTTCGCTCTTTGTGAAGTCTTCTCGCAAGTTCAGTGCGCTGATTGCGAATGTCCTTGCATTTCTGCTGGGAGTTGTGAGTTATGCGTCATTTATGTACTATTTAAGTGACCTTGGCACAACTGCCTTCTATCAGAACGTGGGTCTTGCGATTGCAGCTTTCTTCGCATTCGGTTTCCTCGGCTACTTTGTGATTGGTGATGCATCCGGTCTCGGCCGCCTCCTATTTCCGGCACTGATCGCTCTTATCTTTGCCAGTATTCTCGGCTTCTTTATTCAGATGCCGATGTTCCACTTAGTAATCACAGTTGCAGGTCTCGCTATTTTTCTGCTGTATACCATTTATGATTTCAACCGTATGAAGCAAGGCAATTTCTCACCTCGTGAGATGGGCTTCAACTTGTTCATCAATCTGCTGAATATCATCATGGATATTCTCAGACTGGCAAGCATTCTGAAAGACTAGGAGCGGCGTCGTGAAGTGACCCCCGAAAGTTAGACTTTTTTGGAATGGAGAAATCCATTCCTTTTTTTATGCAGTTTTCAAACTTAGAGTTTTCTCTCTGAACCCTACCGGGCTCATCCAGTTCAGTCTAGATTTAAT
>NZ_SCWD01000004.1 GCF_004359515.1 Macrococcus carouselicus | reverse complement strand
ACAGCAGAACCGTCTTTCACTATTCCACCATGAGGTGGAAAATATTATCCGGTATTAGCTCCGGTTTCCCGAAGTTATCCCAGTCTTATAGGTAGGTTACCCACGTGTTACTCACCCGTCCGCCGCTAACGTCAAGGAGTGCAAGCACTCCTGTCAGTTCGCTCGACTTGCATGTATTAGGCACGCCGCCAGCGTTCATCCTGAGCCAGGATCAAACTCTCCATAAAAGTGTTTGATAAAGCTCTCTGATTGGTTGAGCCAATCACTCTTTCCGAGCGAATCAGATTCGCTCAAATTATTGGAATTAACGTTGACATATTGTCATTCAGTTTTCAATGTTCATTTGGTGTTACAAGATTAAATGATAACAGCTTCGTTTGTCAGATGCAAGAACTTTTTATTAGAAGTTTTACACTTGCTACTCTCTTTCAAATTCCGCTCTGTTACAACCATTTTCTCGTTTGACCTGCATTAAAAATTTTACTCGAATTATTTCTTGTTTTCAAGTATCTTTTTTACACTTTCAAAACGTTATATTTTCATTCCCGTTTTAAAGTGTCTGTCGTTTTCAGCGACTTTTATATCTTAACAAGTTCATGTAGTTACGTCAATGCTTTTATTATGTTTTTTTAAAAAAACTTGCACGAAGCTATTTCATCGTTTTGTGCTATACTTTCTTCAGTATCATATAAGGAGTGTTGAATATGAAATGGAATAAGAAATCTACCAGTAAGATCAACCGTATACGCTCATGGGCTCTCGGGCTTATCTTTGCCGCAATGATTGTGATGTACTTAGGTGTTGTTCTTCTATATATGGCGCATAGCAGAGTGCTGTTCGGTATCTTCCTGCTCCTCGGCACGCTGGCATTTCTGCTGAGCTTTGTCGTCTACTTCTGGATCGGCATGCTGTCCATGCGTGCTGTCACTGTCTTATGTCCGAACTGCGACAATTATACGAAGATGCTCGGCCGCGCTGATATTTGTTCGAACTGCAATGAACCTCTGACACTCGATCCTGCACTGGAAGGTAAAGCGTTCAATGAAGATTACAACAACAAACGTAAAAGTGCAGAACTAGAAAAGGAAGAACGCTGACTCAGCGTTCTTCCTTTTTTGCGCATTCAGGACATATACCGTATATCTCCATACGATGATGCGTGATCTTGTGCCCCGATAGATGCTGTGCAATCTGTTCAACCTCGTCTAACCGGGGATACTGAAAATCTGTAATCTTACCGCAGCTTGTACAGATAACATGGTAATGGTTAGCTGTATCAAAGTCATAGCGACTTGAAGCGTCACCATAAGTCAGTTCAGTGACGAGACCACTTTCCTTGAATACTTTCAGATTGTTATAGATGGTTGCCACACTCATGCTGTCAAACTTCGGGCTGAGTGCTTTATAGATTTCATCTGCTGTCGGATGAGTGTCCGATTCTATCAGATAGGATAGTACGGCCTGGCGCTGCGGTGTGATTCTGACACCCTGGTCTCTTAGGTGCTGCACCGCTTCCTGCAGTTTTACGGCTGCTGAATCATTCTCGACTGCCATACTATCACCTTCTTTCTGTTTATTATTATTTCTTAATCATACAACTTATATCATAAAACTTCAATATCGCTTATTTCTCCAGCAGATTTTCCAGCTGATTCTTCACTTTGACATTGTCTATTCGCTTCTCTATCGTCAGGTCAGGCCCGATTAATAACGTCGTTCTTACAATGCCCGGCGATTCCTTGCCGAAGACTTTCTTCATCTTGTAGATACCGAGTTCTCTGGTCAGCTGATAATCTTCATCCACCAGAAGATCGAAGCCGATATTGTGCTTGGCAATAAAATTCTGATGTTTTTTCATACTGTCGCCGTTCACACCGTAGACCTGGATCCCTCGTTCCTTCAGCTCTGCCAGATTTTCCGTGAAATTTATCGCCTGTGTCGTACATGTCGGTGTATGGTCACGCGGATAGAAGTAGAGGATCGTACATTTGCCTTTCAGCATTTCCTCAGTGACTATCTCCCCGTTCTGATTCTTCATTTCAAATGCAGGTAACTTCATCATGATTCCTCCCGCTCAAAGTTCTTTCTTATTTATGATACGATAGGAACGAAAAAAATATAAGTAAAAGAGGTTATCAGATGAACTTTTCAGAATCAGAACGTATCCAGGCAGAAGCAAATGAGTTTATTTTAGGCGGGGTTAATTCACCGTCCCGTTCCTACAAAGCTGTAGGCGGTGGTGCTCCTGTCGTGATGGATCATGCTGACGGTGCTTATTTCTATGATGTAGACGGCAATCGATATATCGACTATCTCGCAGCATATGGTCCGATCATCGCAGGTCATGCGCACCCTCATATCACAGAAGCCATCACAAAGGCAGCAGCAACAGGCGTGCTGTACGGGACACCGACTCGTCACGAAGTTAAATTCGCGAAGATGCTCCGTGAAGCAATCCCGTCCCTTGAGAAAATCCGCTTCGTCAATTCAGGAACTGAAGCCGTCATGACGACCATCCGCGTGGCCCGTGCCTATACTAAACGGGATAAAATCATTAAGTTCGCCGGCTGTTATCATGGCCATTCTGACTTAGTGCTTGTTGCTGCAGGCAGCGGTCCAAGTCAGCTTGGTACGCCGGATTCTGCCGGTGTTCCGGAAAGTGTCGCTAAAGAAGTGATCACTGTGCCGTTCAATGATATCGGGCAGTTCAAAGAAGCATTCGTTCACTTCGGTGACCAGATAGCGGGCGTTCTTGTTGAACCGATTGTCGGTAACTTCGGTATCGTCGAGCCTGAAGAAGGCTTTCTGCAGCAGGTCAATGACGTCGCCCACGAGCACGGTGCCCTCGTGATATACGATGAAGTCATCACTGCATTCCGCTTCTGCTACGGCGGCGCTCAGGATATGCTTGGCGTTACACCCGACTTAACGGCATTCGGTAAAATCATCGGCGGCGGCCTGCCGATCGGTGCATACGGCGGCCGTCAGGATATTATGGAACATGTCGCCCCGCTCGGACCGACTTATCAGGCAGGAACAATGGCAGGTAACCCTCTCAGCATGCAGGCAGGTATTGCACTTCTTGAAGTCATTAAAGAAGAAGGGACTTATGATTATCTCGATAAACTCGGTAAACAGCTCGAAGACGGCATCACTGAACTGATCGCGAAGTATCAGATTCCTGCTACAATCAATCGCCTGAAAGGTGCCATGACTATTTACTTCACTGAAGAGAAAGTCGTGAACTACGAGCAGGCTGAGAATACGGACGGCAAGATGTTCGCGAAATTCTTCAAACTGATGCTGAACCAGGGCATCAATCTGGCGCCATCAAAATACGAAGCATGGTTCATCACGATCCGCCATACTGAAGAAGATATCAGGGAAACACTCGCAGCCGTAGAGAACAGCTTCAAGGAACTGTCCCTTGTAAAATAATGATTCATGCTGTATAAGTGAATTATTATCAAGAATGACGAGGTAAATTGAATGAAATTAGGCGCCAGAATATTTAAAACCGGCATTGCCATCATGCTCGCCCTGTTTGTAGCTGAAATGATCGGTACGCCCGGCTATGTAGTTGCAGGTATCTCAGCTCTGTTTGCCATGCAGCCCAGTGTCTATCAATCCTATAAATCTGTTCTTGAGAATCTGCAGGGTAATTCAACGGGAGCGCTTCTTGCGATCATCGCTGTACAGATGTTCGGCAATCATCTTTTTGTTGTCGGTCTGACAACTATTATTCTGATTTCACTTCTGACAAAGCTTAACCTCCAGAATGTGGCCGGACTTGCTGTCGTCACTCAGCTGGTCATCATGGAAGCGTCCGGAGACGATTTCATGATGACCGCTATCACAAGGTTCGCTTTTGTGATGATCGGTGTACTCAGTGCCGCACTTGTCAATCTGCTGTTCCTTCCACCTCAATATGAGACAAAGCTCTACTATAACTGCCAGCAGCTGAGCAATGATATCTTCAAATGGCTGCGTCTCAGCATCAACGGCTCAAGTGAGTATCATGTCGTCAAGCATGACGTCGAAGAGATCAGGGACCGCATTGTGGCGCTTGAATCGAAATTCAACCTCTATAAGAACGAACGTGCCCTTACCAAAAAGCAGAACTATCGCAATATCCGCAAGAAAATCCTCTTCAAGGAACTCATCATGACGACAAGGCGGGCATACGATCTACTGAGGCGAATCAACCGCTATGAAAATGACATTCTGAACCTGCCGGAGGACTTAAGAATCCAGATCAAGTTTGAGATGGACGAACTGATGACATTGCATGAAGGTATTCTGATGCAGGTCACCAATAAGCTGTCGCCTACTCACCTGTCAGAAGACACGAAGATGACAGGTAACTTCAAGAAAGACGTCCTTGAAATGGTGCTGCAAGAACTTCGTCTTGATGAAGACCCGCCCTATAACAAACAGCATATCATACTGGTCATCAGCGCACTCTTCGAATACCGGGAGAAACTTGAGCATCTGGATAAATTAACGCATAGTTTCCACCTCTTCCATAAGGAAGACAATAAAATCAAGGTCATGGATGAAATGCATGACCTATAAAAAGAAGGTTGACTCATCTGAGTCAACCTTCTTTATTTCCAGCCATTGTTAACTGCTGGTAGGACGCGGTCCTTTGAGACATAAGGATTGCCGCAGACCGTGAAGCGATACAGATAATCGACCGCTTCTTCCTTATTGTCGATACCGATTCGTTTCGATTCCCTGATAGCAGCCGGTTCCTTACCTGCACTTATCATGATCGGTCCTTGGTTCAGACGCAGTCCGTTATGTGGATCACGCCGGATTCCCATGCTTTTCGTCAGTTTCCCCGGACCATCTGTCAGATGGTCCATTCTGCCGCGACGCTCCTGCATGATTTCGATGCCATCCGCCGGCTCAAGTCCACGAATCAGCACGCCTTCAGGTGATGCAGCATCCCGTGTAATAAAGTTCATGCAGTGATGACCGTGCATCGTATAGATATAGATGCCTCCGTACTCGCGGTACATCATCTCATTCTTCTTCGTGCGTCTGCCCTGAAAGGCATGCGCCGCTTTATCTTCTATACC
The DNA here is from genome assembly GCF_004359515.1 of Macrococcus carouselicus. Lineage (GTDB taxonomy): Bacteria > Bacillota > Bacilli > Staphylococcales > Staphylococcaceae > Macrococcus > Macrococcus carouselicus. Next base: position 110,909 of record NZ_SCWD01000004.1, on the reverse strand, counting down.
GAGATAAGCCTCGGTTTCAGTGATATATCCTGACGTCACAGCACCGTCAATGACAGTGGTCACTTTCTTGCCCAGCAGCGCCTGTGCCGCTTGCAGTGTATCCTCTTTCATAAAACTTAAATCCATATTATACCGCCTCTTTCTGTCTTGTAAAGCAGGTGAGCGAGATATCAGCCGGAGACAATACCGCACGCCGCTATATTGAACAGTCTATCTGTAGTTCGTTACCCTGTACTGCTTCTCCTCAATCACCAGTCCTTTTTCCGTCTCGATCTTTGGAGACTGATCAACATGCAGCTCGCCCGGGATGATGGCGTTCTGCAGATAGATGAATCATACAAGAAGGATGGCATCGACAATAGTTTGTATCGCCCATAAAAGAATCCCCCGTTGTATGACTGTATACAACAGGGGCAAGCTTAACTATCCAGATGTTGAATCGTATAAAGGTTATAATAATGAGATCTGTTAGCCATCAGTTGATCATGTGTACCGATCTCCGCTATCTCACCGTTCTGGATGACAACAATCTTATCGGCATGTGTAATAGTTGATAATCTATGCGCCACAATAACGGTCGTACGGTCCTTTGACAGTGTCTCCAGCGCTTCCTGGATAACCGCTTCACTCTCCAGGTCAAGCGCACTTGTGGCCTCATCCAGAATAAGAATAGGTGGATTTTTCAGGAAGACACGGGCAATAGCGACACGCTGCTTCTGGCCACCAGAAAGTTTGACGCCTCGTTCCCCGACCTCTGTGTCATAGCCTTCCGGCAGGCTCATGATGAAGTCGTGAGCATTGGCCAGTTTCGCTGCATAGATCATCTCTTCTTCTGTTGCCTCCGGTTTGCCGAGCAGGATATTCTCACGGATGGATTCTGAGAAGAGGATATTATCCTGCATGACCATGCCGATCTGATGACGCAGGCTTTCAATCGTGAAGTCATCGATGGCATGACCATCAATCCGAATCTGTCCGCTTGTGACATCATAGAATCTCGGAATCAGGCTGATCATCGTAGACTTGCCGCCTCCGCTCATACCGACAAAGGCGACAGTCTCACCGCTCTTGATATCAAGGTCAATACGATGCAGCACTTCACTGTCGGCCTCGTTGTACTTGAAGCCGACCTGTCTGAACTGGATATCGCCCTGTTCGATCTTCATATTTCTGGCACCAGGTTGATCGACGACATCATAAGGTTCATCGAAAAGCTGGAACATCCGGTCCATCGATGCCAGACTCTGTGTCAGTGTCGTTGAACTTGATACAAGACGTCGCAGCGGACCATACAGTCGGTCAAGATATGCGATGAATGCAGCAAGACTACCGACTGTCATACCATCCTGAATGACGAGGTAAGCACCGAAACCGACGACGATCAGAGGTCCGACGTCAGTGATAGTATTGATGACCGCGAAACTTTTCGCGTTCCATTTTGTATGGTCGGTCGCCTTCTCAAGGAAGTTCATATTACGTTTATTGAAGCGTTCGTTCTCATTCTCTTCAATCGCAAAACTCTTGATGACCGTCATGCCTTGCACACGTTCATGCAGGAAGCCCTGTACTTCAGCGAGCGCCTGTGACCGTTTACGCGTCAGTTTGCGCAGATTGCCGAAGAAATAATAGACGCTGAACATATAGAAAGGAAAGACGACCAGTGATGCGAGCGTCAGTTTGACGTCCATCGTGAACATAATGGCCAGTGCAATGATGATCGTCACCAGATCAAGCCAGACATTCATCAGACCTGTGATGATAAAGTCCTTCGTTGACTCGACATCATTGATGACGCGCGAAATCACTTCGCCGACCTTGTTATTAGAATAAAAACGTACACTGAGGGCCTGCAGGTGCCGGTATAGTTTCTTACGGATATCATATAGAATCTTGTTGCTGGTCCACTGTGCAAGATACTGTCTGAAGTATTCGACAGGTGGCCGGATCACAACAAAGATAAAGCTGAATATCAGCAGCACATGCCACAGGGCCTCTTTTTTGTCAGCGACAGACATCGTATTATTGCCGATGACATCGTCAATGACATACTTGATCAAGAGCGGGATCAGCAAGGGTATACCGAACTTCAGTATCCCGATTATAATAGTCAGCACAATCAGCCATGAATAAGGCTTGACGAACTGCAGATAACGCCTGAACATTCAATCATCTCCTCAAAATTAAGAATCAACCTATAGATCATAGGTTGATTCAATCTTCCATCATACGCTTCTGTAAATGAAAACGTTCCTGCCAGACTTTAATGAAGTCCGGCGCAAATGGCCCTTTTTTTCTTTCAATCCATTGCTGCAAAGTATCAACGTTTCTTCTAAGGATCTGATCAATTTCAGCGGGATAGTTCATCTGCTTCATATGCTGCTGATACTCATCTTCATCCAGTAAATGATATTTACCATTCGGATAGACCTTGATATCGAGATCATAATCGATATATTTGATGGCTTCTGTATCATAGACAAATGGTGAAGAGAGGTTACAGTAATAGTAGACACCGTCTTCTCTGAACATACAGATCACATTAAACCAGTATTCAGCATGAAAATAGACAATCGCAGGTTCTCGTGTGACCCACGTTCTACCGTCACTCTCTGTAACAAGCGTTCTGTTATTCCCCCCGATGATGACATGATTGGTCCCTTTTAAAATCGTTGTTTCGGACCAGACGCGATGGATTTTACCGTTATGTTTATAACTTTGAATCTGCACATTCTGGCCTTCTTTTGGTATGGATTCTTTGACCATGTTCCACACCACCTAGTATTTAGTATTTGCAATCATATTATATCATACATTGTGTATCATGAAACCTATTTGCCTAAGTGGTAATGGTTGAAGATTTTAGTCATCGATACGGGAAAAGTGTAATTTTCCTTGTCGGCAGCGGCCATGAATTGATAACCTGCAGCAGCTGTATCCGTCGTCCTTGCAATATAGACGTCAAGCATCCAGTCAAGATGAGTGAAGCCATGGGTCACCGTATGATATTTCTCCTGCTCATCCGCGAGCTTCATTTCCAGTATCTCCTCTACCTCACTCATTGACAGATCCTCATCGAACATCGGGAACTGCCACATCCCGCCGAGTAGACCGGTCTTCGGCCGCTGAGTGATAAGCATCTCACCTTTATCATTGATGATCAGCATGACTTTATACTTCAGTGCCTTGCGTTTCAGTTTCTTGATCTTGACCGGACGCTCAAGAGCAGTTCCAGCCTCAAATGCCTCGCAGTGCGCATTGACCGGGCAGAGCATACAGATCGGATTACGCGGCGTGCAGACTGTAGCCCCCAGTTCCATCAGTGCTTCGTTGAAATCTCCGGCTCGCTCAGGCATCACTGCCATCACTTTGTCCTCAAAATGTCTGCGCGCTGAGGGCTTAGCTGTATCGGTCGCATCATTATCGAGTCTTGAGAACACCCGGAAGACATTGCCGTCCACTGCAGGATAGGGCAAGTTGAAGGCGATACTCATCACCGCCCCTCTTGTATACGGTCCGACACCTTTTAATGCCAGGAACTTCTCACCGTCTGCCGGTACGCTGCCATAAGTTTCCCCCACTTCCCGGACCGCACTCTGAAAGTTACGCACACGTGAATAGTAGCCGAGTCCCTCCCAGTATTTAAGCACTTCGTCCTCATCAGCATGCGCCAGACTTTCTATAGTCGGAAAACGCTCAATAAATCTGATATAGTAATTCCTCACTGTATTGACCTGTGTCTGCTGCAGCATCACTTCTGACAGCCATATTTTATACGGGTCCTTTGTCTCCCGCCAGGGCATCTCTCTTTTGTTTGTGTCAAACCAGGCGAGCAGGTCTGCTGCAAAGTTTTCCGGGTCTTTCATATTGTCACCTCATAGTCATTAAAATTTATGTCAAACTTCCTTTTTTCATTTATAATAAGACAAAAGGAGGACAGTCCAATGGATACAGCTACACACTTTGCAATGGGTGCCGCACTTGCCGGTCTCGCCACCGTCGATCCCTCTGTGACTGCCTATTATCCTGCAATCACAACAGCTGTAGTCGCCGGCTCGCAGATTCCGGATATCGATACAGTGCTCAAACTGAGAAATAACGCGGTTTATATCACACATCACCGCGGCATCACACATTCCGTTCCTTTCACATTGATGTGGCCACTTCTCATCGTGGGCATCATCTATCTCTTTATACAAGACATTAATGTACTTCACTTCTGGCTGTGGACTCAGCTTGCTGTCTTTCTGCATGTCTTCGTTGATATCTTCAATTCATATGGCACACAGGCGCTTAGGCCGTTTTCGAGAAAATGGATTCAGATCGGCATCATCAATACATTCGATCCCATCATGTTCACATTACTGATAACAGGGTGCATACTCTGGGCAACCGGTGTGAACCCAGTCCCTGTGTTCCTCACTATTGCAGTACTTTTAGTCATTTACTATATCATCAGACGCAGCCTGCAGCAATCCATGAAGAAGCAGGCACTGAAAATTCTGCCGCATGATGAGAAGGTCATCAAGTTGTTTGTCGCACCGACCATCCGCTTCTTCGAATGGCGTGTGGCAGTTGAAACAGATAAACATTATTATATCGGACGCGGTTATAAACGTCACGTCAACTTCAGCGACCGCTTCAGACGTACCCCTATACCACCGGATGAGGTGATGGCTGATGCGCGACGAGACCCGAACTTAAAAGCCTTTATCAGCTTCAGCTCCATCTACCGCTGGACGCTGGTTGAAAAAGAGCATGGCTATGAACTGAGATTCATCGATTTAAGATACTTGAAGAATGGCCACTATTCGTTTGTTGCTATTCTTAATCTCGATCACCACTGCAAAGTCACGCACAGCTACACCGGCTGGGTCTTCTCAGAGGAAAAACTCCTCAGAAAACTGAACAGCCGCCCTATCCGTCAATAACTGAAAATCCCATCATTTCATTGTCACACATTGAAATGATGGGATCTCTTTATTTCCCGGTTATTTCATCCTTCAGCTTTCTGTACAGGTAGAATGTCCATATATAGACAAAGATGAGTTCACATAGGAAGAGGAGATGCAGCGGCACCTTATAGAATACACTGACGCCTTCCACTACTGCCGTCTGAAAACCATTTACGAGAAAATAGAACGGGTTCAGACTTAAGATCTTCACTACAAGTGCAGGCAGTTGGACCGGCACCCACAGGATTGAAACAGATAACATGATGACAGTCAGCAGGATGATCACATTTCTACGCATATGCTGACTGAAATACTCCAGCAGGCTGAGTAGAATGCCTGAGGGAATCAGCAGCAGATAGGTCAGAGCGATAAAGTAAGCGATTCCTATCAGGCTCATATTGAGTTCGATACGGTCCGTCAGCATCACTATGACAAGAAAGGTGAATGCTGCAGCGAACTGCAGCAGGAAGCTGACAATATGAACATTTACCAGCACGTAGAGCGGCAGATTGGTGATATCCAGTATGAAGCCACGCCGTGAGAACAGCAAACTTGAATAGTAGAGCACACCCGCCATCCAGAAAAAGAGCAGATATCCGCTCAGCTGAAAGAACAGTCTGGTCTTATCCGGTTCTGATGGCGAAATAAGATTCACAATAAAGTAACTCAGTAAAATCAATGCGAAATTAATCAGCAGCCAACCGATATACTGTCTGATGTTATATCTTAAATCAATGATTGTATTTTTCACGATGTAGGGTACATATGTCCTTAATTCTTTCATTGCCTCCACCTATCTCCGGAAATACAGCCATGTCTGTGCATCAAAATCAGCAACAGCATAACCATTATCCACTTTAACTATCCAGAAGTCGTCGTCCAGATTGAACTTTTTCCTCATCTCCTGCCGATTTACCAACGGAAAACGAATTCCACTGACTCTCTTTTGCTCATTAAACTGCAGATAGATCTCATTGTCAGTCAGCTTGATGGCAAAGGGCTCACGAATTTCAGGATACAGCTCATCCTCCACCTTCTGCCGACTCGCCCCGAGGAAACCGTTGAAAAACTGATGAAAGTTCACATAGTTGCTGTACATATAGGGCTTCAGCTCCTCAAAGGACCGCTCGTCATATAAGGCCGCCGGGTTGATATAGATGAGGTTTTTCTTCTCTATCTTCATCTCTTTGCTGTCATAGGCTATGCGATAATCTTCAGGGCTGATGGCGGTGATTTCCACTAAAGATCCGGCAGGCAGCTGTGCAACTGTCTTGTTTTTGAAGGTGACGGCTGTCTGTTTACTGACCGCTGCGAGCGCGTACTTCTCCGTATAACTCGTCTCCGGCTGTTTGTTGATCGCCACTTTCTGCTGTTCAGCCACTGCGGGTTTATACTGAACATCTTTCAGGACAAGCGTGAACAACACCAGTCCAAGTACGAGCAGCACAGCTGACAGTGACAGCCATTTTCTCAAGTCTTCATTCACATAAGTACGTGTATGACGATTCACCCGTTTTAATTCCCGAGATTGTAAGGTCTGACGTCTGATCTTGTAGTCGAGGTCAAATAATTCCTCCTTTGTCCCCTTATACTGTCTGTAATAATCGAGATACTGCGGCAGCACATCACCCGGCTCACCGGAACGTCTGAGCTGACCGTGACTGAGCCAGCTGACATAATCAGCTTTATACAGCATCAGGTCAGGATTCTCTTCCATAAGCACCACCGATTTATCCCGGCTGACCAGCTCGTCGATGACTTCACCGAACTTCTTCTTGAAGGCCGGAGACAGATGACGGGTCAGGTCATTGTAGACCACCACTTCCGGCTGCAGAAACTGGGTGAGGGCAATCAGCAGCTGTGCTCTTTCTACGACTGTCAGTTCACTGACTTTCGTCTTATCTTTGTCTTCCAGTTCTGCGAATATCAGAATCTCATGCTTGAGTTCGGCATAATCGGCAAGCGGAATATTATAGCTGAGCAGCATCGTCTCAATGAAGTGACTGACTGAATGGGTGGTTGAACTCTCAGCTGCCAGAAACGTCCTGGCATTATTACGCACGCGGCCGCTGTTCGGCTCGATCACTTTAGCGATCAGCTGCGCCAGAACAGTTTTACCGGAACCTGCAATACCTGCGATACCCATCGTCTCACCCTTATAGAGGTGAATCGTCACTTTATTGATACTGACATACCGATTCTTCTCATTCTGAACAAATCGCGCCAGGAGAGACTGCTCTGTCTGATCGTGCCGGAAATATTTTGTTACTTCAACTAGTCTTACGAGAATATCACCAGACATGTTCAAACTCCTTTATTGATCAAGTTGCAGCAGTGAGAGTGGGATGCCCTCCTCAGATGCATCACCTTGCAGACGAAAGCCCCAGGCAAAGACGCCTTTGATTCTCTCGACTTTGAAGTAGGACGCTTCACTACCGATCAGACGGTATACCTTACCGATGACGATTTCGGACGCATCCACTAAGTAGCTCTCTGCTATCAGCGCTTTTCGCTGATAGACGTCGTATTCATTGATGATACCCATCATTTCCGCTTTGCGTGCTTTCTCTCTATAAGCCGCAATCGCGGTTCTCAGTTCAGCGGGAGACATTTCTACTAATTTCTTCTCTTCATTCATCTTCTATACCACTTTCCTTCAAAGAGGCATTGATTTCGTCGTATTTGAATCCTTTACGCATCAATGCTGTAATGACTTTTGTTCTCAGCTCATAACCAGACGCCTTTCTCGATAGACGGTTCACCTGCTTCTCCAGTTCCTTCTGCAGTGCATCCGTATCCGTTATATCACTGGCAGCCAGATAGGGCGTGATATTATTCAAATTATAACCTTTTTGGACCAGTGTTTGTATTGTTTTCTGAGCTGCCATATAACTTGACGTTTTACCCTGGTGTCTTTTCAGCTGCTTCTGGATGAGTTTTTCCATCCGTTCCGCTGTGATTTCCTCAGTATAATTATCATAATATTCATCAATGATGGCACGCTCTATCCCTTTGTCGAAAAGTTTCTGCCTGAAGACATCCGGTCCTTTATCCGTTGTATTCAGCATTGTGTTCATCAGACTGCGTGCATAGTCATCATGGTCGATATAACGGTTATCATAACAGTATTTGATGACATCCTGTATGACCTCTTCACTCACTTCTGCCTTCTTCAGGTAATCCCGGATCTCTTTCTCAGTCCGCTTCTTATATGAGAGATAGATGACTGCAGAGTTGATGGCCCGTCTATAGTCATCATATGCCTTGATTGCCTGCAGTCTTTCCTTTGTCAGCACGTCATCCTTCTTCAAATTGAACTTCACATAGGTGGCACTGTCGATGCCCATATTGAAGTCCCCGTCAATATAGAGATTGAAACGGTCCTTATTGTTCTTCTGCACTTCTATCTTCGTTATCTTCATGTGATCACTCCTTAAAAAAACTAACGCCGGAGCGTTAGTCAGAGTCAGGTATACCGGCGACTGCCTCATGATACTGTCTATCAGTGATCAGCTGCTGGTCATGCATCTTTTTAAGCGTGGACTTTGTCCGTTCCTGCAGGGCCGTGTCCGTCAGAAAGTCTCCTGGCTGATAGGTACTCGGCGCATTGATCGTACTCGCCAGCACCGCACTCTGCAGCACAGTGATCTGCGGCAGGCCGTTATAGCTCGCATCAGTCGTTGTACCGAAATAAGTGTTGGCTGCTTCTTCGATATTGTAGATGCCGTTCCCAAAATAAATCGTCGTCAAGTATGCACTTATTATATCATTTTTTGAGAAGTTATTTTCAATTCTCTTCGCAATCATCATTTCATTCAGCTTACGGCTGAGCTTTTTATCGCTGTTCAGATAGAGATTTTTAGCGAGCTGCTGCGTGATGGTGCTGCCGCCTTGCGAAGCTTCGCGGTTCTTGACTGCTACACCGACAGAACGGCCTGTGCCTCTCCAGTCAATACCATCATGCTGATAGAATCGTTTATCTTCTACCGCAATAAAGGCAGCCGGCACATATTTCGGCATCTGGTCAGCTGAGACATAATACTTGTTTGATTGCAGGGCTCTGATGTCATTCAAGTCCGCCCCGCTGCTTGTGAAGTAAAAGAAGCCGCCTATTACAGCAGCACATAGAAGAATCACCAGCATCAGTCCGCATCCTAATCGTTTCATACGCATTTCTCCTTATCTTAAAAATAGTTTAACAAATTAAGAAAGAAGGATATACGAAAACGATCTGTAACCCTGATAAATCGGTCTCAGGACTGAGACAAAAAAGACACCGCCTGGGCGGTGCCTGAATATCTTATTATTGAAGTGAATTCACAATTTCCTTGTTGAAATCCGGCAAATCATCAGGTGTTCTTGAAGTGATCAGATTGTTATCGACAACAACTGACTGATCAACCACTTCAGCCCCTGCATTTTCTAAGTCTTTACGGACTGATAAATAACTGGTCACTGTCCGACCTTTTAATTCATCCGTATCGATTAATACCTGCGGTCCGTGACAGATAGCAAATACCGGTTTATCAGCTGTCATAAATTCTTTCGCGAATTTACCGAAACGACCTTCTTCATCACCGCGTAACTGGTCAGGTGAGAATCCGCCAGGAATCAGCAGTGCATCATAGTCAGCTGCGTTCACATCGCCGATTGCTTTCTCAATTTTCACTTCTGTATTTTCCTTTTTCCCTTTAACTGACTGACCTGCTTCTTTACCGATGACGGTTACTTCGTGGCCTGCCTCTTGAATGGCCTCAACAGGGCTTGTATATTCAACATCTTCGAATAAGTTATCTAATATTACTGCTACTTTTTTAGTCATATTGTATATTCCTCCTAAGTAGTGATAGTTATATTTACCCGCCCTGTACGCAGTAAAACATTACAGTCTTCTCTTGCGGACGAGCTTGACGACTGCCTCGACCTGTGTCGTCTGCGGGAACATATCAATCGGCTGAATATAATCAACCGTGAAGGCCTTTGTCAGATGAGCCAGGTCCTTGGCGAGCGTTGACGGGTTGCGGCTGATATAGATGAAGACGGCAGGTTTGATTTCATTGACGGCATCAATCTCATCCGCTGTCAGACCTGAACGATTCGGGTTGATGGTGATGACATCCGGATAGAAGCCGTCCTGAATCCAGTCCTCCAGTTTATCTGCCGGTTCCCCTGCTTCAAAGAGACAGTTCTCCATGTTGTTCGCCGCTGCACTATAAGCAGCATTGATGACTTCCTGTTCGTTTAAGTCAGCACCGCGCAGCGCCCGTGCGTGGCGCGCAAGCTTAAGGGCGCTGCCTCCTGAACCACAGAATAAGTCTGCTACATTTTCGCTGCCTGTTAAGCCTGCTGCTGCCAAGATGGTCTCATAGAGTACATCCGCCTGTCTGACATTAATCGGAAAGGCACTTTCAGCGGTCACTTCGTAGTCAGTCTCTCCCAGTGTTTCATGGATTGCCTGCTGTCCGTCCAGAATAATGGTCTCGGAGCCAGTCAACAGATCGCGGTCAGCATTGATATTAAGTCCAAAACTGACGACATTCGGCAGACGCATGATGCGTTCTGTCAGTAAATCCAGTTTCTTCAGGTCACGGGTCGTGGCGACCAGAATGACCTGTATATCATCAGAATGTCTCGCAGCACGCGTCATGATATAACGGACCCCTTCTTCTTTATTCACATTTTTAGCGACATCAATATTCAGTTCGCTCATGATGACTTTAATGGCATTTGTCGCCTGCATCGTCCGTTTGTCCTGCACGATACATTCATCAAGGTCAATCAGTGTATTCGACTGCTCCTTGTAGAGACCTGCCCGGATATTGCGGCCGGATTTCTCAACTGGAAACTGGTTTCTGCTGCGATACCGGAATGGTTTATCCATACCGATAGTCGGTCTGACGGTTTCAGGGTTCACATGACCCGCGTATTTTTCGAGTGAATCCATGATAATCTGCCGCTTGAAGTTCAGCTGGGCGGGATAGCTCATATGCTGCAGCTGACAGCCGCCACACAAAAAGAAGACCGGACAAGGTGGACTGACACGCTCAGGCACACTCTCACGGACTTTAAGTACTTTACCTTCCAGGTAGCGATTGTTGACTTTCGTTACTTGAGTCAGTACGACTTCTCCAGGCAGTGCATCCGGTACAAACGTGATTTTTCGCTTGTAATAGCCGATTCCTTCACCATTGATACCCAGTCTTTTAATCGTCAGAGGGAATTTCTGTCCGACTTTCACTTCTATATCTTTCATTCCATTCCTCCTATTTAATCGATTTCACTTTTGCTTCAAGCTGATCTAAAATTGCGAGCCACTCATCGATATCAGCCATATCCGTCGTTTCAGGATCTACAGCATCTATCTTCTCGATGAAATCACTTAATTTCTCTTTAATTTCATTCAATGATTCATTTGCCATCATGATTCTCCTTTTTATGTTGTCTTCATATCGTCCTTTATTATGAACGAGAACCCTTTAACTTTCAATCTATTGTCGTTGACAATTTATGTAACGATGAGATAATGGAAAAGATTATTTCTTGAAAGAAGGACATTTATGTTAGCCGCAAAACAACCCATCTCCCCTCAGTTCGATCCATGGGAAGCTTACAATGAAGTTGAAAAATACGGGACGAACAAACTCTCCAATATTGAATTCACGACGACTACGCTCTGCAATATGCGCTGCGCCCACTGTGCAGTCGGTTATACACTGCAGGTCAAAGACCCGGAAGTCCTGGATATGGACCTGATACTCAGAAGGCTTGACGAAATTCCTCATCTATCCACTATCAGTGTAACCGGCGGAGAACCGATGTTCTCTAAGAAATCCATTAAGAAGACAGTGAAGCCATTACTGCAGTACGCTCAGGACCGTGGCATCTATACGCAGATGAACTCCAATCTGACCCTGCCTTATAACCGCTATGAGGATGTCTTTGACTTAGTGGATGTTATGCACATCTCACATAACTGGGGCACGTTGGACGAATTCGCTGAAGTCGGCTTCCATGTAATGGACAAGAAACCTCCGCTTGCAGCCCGCTATCAATTATATGAACAGATGATCAGCAACGCACGCCAGTTATCTGAAGCAGGTATGTTTGTATCAGCAGAGACCATGCTGAACAAAAACACTGTACCTCATCTTGAGAAAATACATCGTGAAGTGGTACGTGATATGAGATGTGCACGTCACGAGATTCATCCGATGTACCCTTCTGACTTTGCGTCAGACCTCAATATATTGACGCTTGATGAGTTGAAAGAGGCTATTCGTCAGCTGCTGACATTTCGTGACCCTGAGACCTGGATGCTGTTCGGCACATTACCGTTCTTCCCGTGCGCTATGAATGAAGATGATCTCGAACTGCAGCAAGCATTACATACAGATCCAACTATCACCATCCGGAACGATCCGGACGGACGCTCAAGGCTGAATGTCAATGTCTTCACGGGTGACGTCATTGTGACTGATTTCGGCGATGAGACGGGGACAATCAATAATATACAGACTCATTCCCTGCAGTCCGTCTATGACAAATGGCAGGAAAGCGCATTGAATCAACAGCTTAACTGCCACTGTGCACCTGTGAAGTGCCTAGGTCCGAACCTGCTCGTCAAAAACATGTACTACCCAGACGTTGATTTTAAAGAACGCGAACACCAGATGCATCAGCAGTTCAATGAAATCAAATAAAATAACCAGCTCAGCTGAGCTGGTTATTTTTTCGGATCCATCTGTTCAAGAGGCTAGCACCCGCCAGACCGAGCAGCATGACAACGCTGCCCCATTTAAGATAAGGCGGGGTATAGGTCAGAACCACTTTCCTATCACCCTCTTTGACCGGTACACCTGTCATCAGATAATTGACCGCTTCAACAGGCCGGGCCTCACCGTCCACATAAGCTTTCAGTCCTACAGCATAAGGCATAGGAAAGACGAGTGTCCCTTTATCACCTTGCAGATCTACTTCGAATGCATTTCTTTTCCTTGTGAACGTCAGAGGGTGTTTGCGATAATGATGGTATGCTTTTTTCAGACTGGTGTAATCCTCCCCCTGCACTGACTTCAGACTTAAGTGATACCGTCCGGCAGGAAAATGTATATGAATGTCATCAGTCGCCTTAATATTCATCACGATATCTTTGGCTTCTCTTCTGTATTTGTAGTCCTTCTTCGGTTTCATCAGCTTCTTCTCGTTGACCTGAACATAAAAGTCTTTGTCCGCCGGTGCTGCAATATCTGTTTTCATCGTGATATAGAGCTCTTTATAGCGGGACGTCTGTTCTTTATCTAATTTGATCACGAGTCCACCGCCGTCTCTTTCTACATTCAGTAAGCCGTCCGTCCATTCAGCATACTCTGTTCGTAAGGTCGCAGCGGGCAGTATATTCTCCGCTTCAAAGTTGCCCGCTGTTCCTGTTTCTTTCACCACGCCTTCAAGCATCGCGCGCTCTCTGGCAAGCGGTGTATGAAGTGAGGAGGCAGCGAATGTCTGCTCAGCAACCCTGACACTCGGAAGTGGATAAGGATTTTTCGATAGCTCATAAGTCTTATTAGCTGTAAAAGCATCCACCTTCTCAAATAATGTCGGATGATCGTCTTCAGCAGTTATAAAATAATCCACATTATAAAGACTCGCTAAGTTCGTCCGTCCTGATAGATTTGCATAATAACTGTTCTTCTGCTTATGCTGTGCAATCTGCAGCTCTTCCTCATAGAACTTCAGGATTTTTTTGTCAAATATACTCGAGTACAGCATAGTGCCGTTAAATCGATAATACATCGGCACATTGACTGACGAATCGTCTGACAGCGTGATACGTCTGAAATCATCCGCCTGCCCTTTCTTGATCTGATTGATTTCTTTTTGCATCGCCGGATTATAGACCTTCTCAGTCATATAGTCCTTCGTCTTGAAGTATTTGTGCTGCACACCGTAATGATAATCCTGGATCAATGTCAGCTGACACATCGCAATCGCAAAGATAATGACATTCAGCAGCCTTGTTGATTTTTCTTTCAGATATAACATCATCAGCAGAAGAATGATAGGGATATAGAGTATCCAGTAATGAAAATCTCTCTGCATCAACGCTGATATAATAATCACCAGCACGACCGGCACTGCGGCGTAGACCAGCTGTCGTATAGACAGCTCCGCCAGATGCTGGATGAAGAGTGCCGAAAGCATTGCAGTTGAGAAGGCCAGAATATACACCCATCTGCGCTGCGGCATCGAAAAGCCGTTGAACAGACTGCCGACAAAAGGTGTCAGAGAGCCGGCCATCAGTATCCAGGTCGTCACGGCGAATAACCGGTAATAATAATACCGATAGAGCGAAAAGCTGAACAGCGCAATAACTGCAACAAACATGACAACCAGGTGGAAGCCCCCGTAGAAAATATTATTATCAGAGGACCAGCCGATCAGCAGTGGAATTTTGAGCTTTTCCAGTGTGCGGTCATTGTTCAGAAATGACGATACACCTGCGACAAAACCGATATTCCCGATCATAAAGCCGGTGATTGCACTGAGAACAGTGGTTGTTAAGGCCCGGGTCCGAGTGAATCTATCCTCTTCATGCTGCCGAATAATGCGAAAGAGAAAATAGACGCCGACTGCTATCATCTCGTAATATGCGAGATAAAAGTTCGAGAAGACGGTTACTGCAATACTAAGTATAAAAACAAGCGGCTTTTTTCTTCTTAGGAGCCGTTCAATTCCGAGTACGGACAGGGGCAGATAAATCATGACATCACTGAAGAAAGACCAGGTAAATGTGAAATAGTAGAAGATAGTGGACCAGCTGTAAAGTACCGCTGCAAGCATTGCCATCTTATGTCTGATACCGATTTCCTTGGCGGCATAATAAGTCGCTGAAAAGACGAAACTGCATTTCAGTACTGCCGTCACGTACTGCATATGAATCAGCTGTTCGACAGTCGACTGCCGGTCCATCAGCTGATAGAGATGGAGCAGTGCAAATGTCCCGTATGATACAAGTGATGTTGAATAATAATAGCTGAGGCTGGTGAAATAATCTCCGCCTAAGCCAAATGACAGATCATACCACATGCGAGCATGCTTGAAATGTTCATAGAGATAGAGCTGAAAGGGAATCATCTGTTTCATTCCGTCACCTTTGCCGACATACAGGACACCGTCAGCCATATAACGGTATACATCCGGCAGATAGAATATACCACTCATCACGAGCGCAATCCCCATTATCTTGATAAAACGTTTTAACATAAATTCAGCCTCTCATTTTGTCTATATTTTCCTTTGTCATTATAACAAGGATCGCCGTGATAGACAAAATAACACCGGTAAATCAAGTGATTTACCGGTGTTATTATTACGTGTAAAGCTTGGTGGAGAAGAATTTCAGCAGTTCTTTACTATGGCCTGTCCGTTCTTTACGCTTGATTGCCCGCTCCGCCCCTGACTCGTTCAGCCACTCCTGATCCGCATTTTCCGGATAGACCTCAGGCACCTGAACCGGCCGGTTATTCTCGTCAAGCGCCACGAATGTCAGAAAGCTCACCGCTGCAAGTTCTTTCCTGCCCTCCAGAATATTCTCAGCGATGACCTTCGTGAAAACTTCCATTGAAGAATTACCCGTATAGCTGACAATTGCGACAAGTGACACGATATCTCCCGGTCGAATCGGTTTGATGAAATCCACCGAATCTGTGGATGCCGTCACAACAGAATAACCACAGTGACGGGTGGCCGCGATAGAAGCGACATCATCCACCATCGCCATCAGCTTGCCGCCGAACAAAGTATGATGATGATTGGTATCAGACGGAAAGACCTGCTGCGTTTTGACTGTCCTTGATTCAGACATTGATTTTCTCTCTCTCATTACACACCTCATTTTCTCTATAATAAAGGAGATAGTCTCCTATCTCCCGTTCTGTTTCTTATTTAGTGTAGGTCATCTGCAAAGACTTTCTTCTCGAGTGCTTCTTCTGGAGTGTCAACAATGTCTGCCTCTTTGGAATCAAAAGCGGCTCTAAGGAAGAACATTAGCATGCCACCGAAAACAAACATCGAGAAAAGAAAGGCGATAACAACAAACCACATCATAGCTACTGACATGTTCAGCCTCCTGCTTTAATCATTATAGAATAATCATATCATTATATAGCTTAAATTAAAACGCCCAATTACCATTTATGAAGATGGGTTCCATGTCACCATTCTCGGTCATACCACTGATGTTCATCTCAGCGTTGCCGATCATGAAGTCTTCATGGGTGATCGACTGATTAAGGCCTGCTGCATCAAGCTCAGCATCGTCCATCTCTTTGCCACCTTCTAAGCAGAATGGATAGGCAGAGCCGAGTGCTAAGTGACAGGATGCATTCTCATCAAATAACGTATTGTAGAAAAGTGTCTGACTGTTTGAGATGGGTGAATCATGCGGAACAAGTGCCACTTCACCGAGCTGAACCGCATTCTCATCTGACTCAAGCAACCCTTTTAAGATCTCCTCACCCACGCCCGCTTTGTAATCAACAACTTTACCTTCTTTGAATGTCAGAGTGAAGTCATCGATGATATTGCCGCCATAACTCAGTGGCAGTGAGTTAGTCACCGTGCCGTTGACCTGGTCCTGATGCGGCACCGTGAAGACTTCTTCAGTCGGCATATTGGCCATGAACTCTATACCTTCAGCACTGACGGACGAAGCGCCGCACCAGATATGTCCTTCCGGCAGACCGATTGTCAGATCAGTTCCAGGCGCTGAGTATTTCAGTGCTTTGTATGCTTTCTTATTTAAGTATTCTGCTTTTAAGTGCAGATTTCTATTGTGTTCTTCCCATGCCTGCACCGGATCTTTTTCGTTTGCTCTCACTGTGTACAGCATCAGCTCAAGAAGTTTGTCAACCGCATCATCAACAGGCAGTTCCGGGTAGACCAGCTTCGCCCATTCCCTGGAAGGATAGGCCGCCACTGTCCACGGGAACTGGTCAGACTGCATCATACGCATATATTCACGGTAAGCATTACCGTAAGAACGCATCATCGTGCTCACTTTATCAGCATCCGCATCCTTCAGATTCTCCGGACTTGAAGAGATAAGTGCAAGCTGTGCCGCACCGTCCCGCGCATAATCCATGCGCTCATCGACAAGGTACTGTGGTACTGTCTCAAATGATTCTTTCGGACGATATGCAAGATTAAGCTGCGTCAGACGGTCATCCCCGTAGCTCACCTTAACGTCCTCAGAGCCTGCTTTGTATGCTTCCTCTACCACTAGATGTACAAATTCGGCAGCATCAATAGTCGCACGGATATAGACACGTTGTTTCGGCTGAACATTCATCCCGACGTTCACTAACAGCTGTGCATATAATTTAAGTCGTTCATTCTGGTTTTCAATCATTATACAATCCCCTTTGTTGTCTAGATTATTTTCTCAGCTGTCCCAGTGCATCAGTAATCGCAGCAATTTCACTCGGTGAGATATTGTCCCGTTTCATCACCATATCGTATAGATCCTGTAAATCTTCCTGCTTTGAATCATCGATATCCTCAGCATTGATGACCCCTTTGTTGATCAGTTTCAACTTTGTCATGATTGCTGTCAGCATTTCTTCTTTAGACATATTAACCTCCAGTTATCCATTAATAGTACAATAAAATAAAAATCTCATCTGCAACAAGTTTACCATATTATATATTAGGATATATAATAGTATTATCAACACACTAATTTATTGGAGGAATCATCATGAACAACAAATTAATCCCTGGTATGCTTATCGGCGCCGCTGTTGGTGCCGCAATCGCTATGCTTGACAAAAACACTCGTTATTCTGTAAAAAATCAAGTCAGCAGTGCGAATGAACTTCGTAAAAATCCATCTGAAGTAAAAGACAAATTCAGTGGTATTAAAGATGAACTGATGTACTGGAAAGACCAGATCGAAGAAATTCGTCGCAACAACCCAGAACTTGAAAAAGCACTTCTGGAAACAAAAGATATGCTGCAAAATAAAAAATAATAACGGCTCATAATTTTATAGAGGAGGAGTGATTCATTTGGCTAAAGACCAGAAAAGCTCTTCTAAATTCCTGACTCAGACGGCTAATCCGTCTGAGTCTAGCCATTTAGAAGAAAATTATGTAGAGACACAGCAATTCCAGTCCAAGGATGCGAAGAAACCTGACGAGGAGTTCCATGTCTCAAAAATCAATAAACCCGTAAAATATAAAGAAGAAGGCAACTTCTTTCAACGTCTTTTATATCGTATCGGAAAAGATGATGCAGCAGGTCTGTCTGCTCAGCTTGCTTACTATTTCCTGCTCTCTCTTTTCCCATTACTTATTTTCCTGCTGACACTTCTACCGCTCTTCAAACTGAAACCTGAAACCATCACTGACTTCATCGCAAAAAGTGCACCTGGCGATACTGCTGATACAATCAATACGATCATCACTGACGTCATGGCGAATTCCAATGGCGGGTTACTGTCATTCGGTTTAATCGCAGCGCTCTGGACTGCTTCCAACGGGATGACGGCACTGATGAATGCATTCAATGTCTCCTATGAAATTGAAGATGCAAGGAGTCCGCTCAAAGCTAAACTGCTCAGTATTCTATTCACTATCGTGATGATACTTGTTGTAGCTATCACTCTTGCTCTGCCGGTCTTCGGTGAACAGTTAGGTCAGCTGCTGTTCGGGGCTATCGGAATGGGTGATCAGTTCATCTGGTTGTTCAACTTAATCAAAGTTGTGTTACCATTGATACTGACATTCGTTGTTTTTACAACACTATATGCGATTGCACCGAATATCAGACTGAACTGGAAGTCCGTGCTACCTGGCGCATTGTTTGCAACGATTGTATGGCTGGGTGCAAGTTTTCTATTTGGTGTATACGTCAATAACTTTGCGAACTACTCCAAGACTTACGGGAGTATCGGTGGAGTCATCGTCTTGATGACTTGGTTATACTTAACTGGTTTCATCATTATCGTCGGCTCTCAGATCAATGCGATTCTGCATCAGAAGAAGCTCGGCCAGCTACCGACTGAACGATAGGAGATTGTTATGACATTACTTGAAGACATTCTGAATTACAATGTGAGATTTGTAGAAGACAAAGAATACGAGAACTACAAAACTTCTAAAGTGCCTACAATGAAGGCAGTCATGCTGACTTGTATGGATACACGCCTCGTTGAACTCTCAACTAAAGCCCTAGGATTTAAAAATGGCGATGTCAAACTCGTCAAAAATGCAGGTGCTACTATCTCTCATCCTTACGGCTCGACTATGAGAAGTCTGCTGGTAGGTATCTATGCGTTAGGTGCCGAGGAGATTATCATCATGGGCCATAAGGACTGCGGTATGGGCGGTATTGATGTCGACACTGTGCTTGGCACAATGAAGGAACGGGGTATCAAAGAAGAAACGATCGCAATTCTTGAACATTCAGGTATTGACCTGAATCATTTTCTTGGCGGCTTCTCAGATGTCAGAGAAAATGTCCGTGCCAATATTGACATAGTCTATAATCATCCCTTATTCGATAAATCCGTGCCTGTACATGGTCTTGTCATTGACCCTCATACAGGTGAAGTTGAGCTGATCCAGGATGGTTACGCGAAAGTCATCAGCAAATAGGCAGAATGAAACCCAGTTTCCATTTGGAAACTGGGTTTCATTTTGGGTTACGCTTGTCTTCAACAGCATCAATGATCATCTGACTCTTAATGTGCCTGTTCTATCAGGTGGTGCTTGAACGCATAGATCACTGCCTGGGTTCGGTCCTGAACTTCCAGTTTACTGAGGATATTACTCACATGTGTCTTCACCGTCTTGATGGTAATATGACTCACATCTGCAATTTCCTGATTTGACATCCCTTTAGCAATCAGTAACAGGATCTCCATCTCTCTTTGCGTCAGCATTTCATAGAGCTCTGCCTTCTGCTGCAGCCGGTTGCGCATTTTCGTCATCACTTCAGCTTCAAATACTGTTTCACCTGCATATGTCCTGCGCACCACTTCAGCTATCCGGTCTGCACTCGATGTCTTCAGGATATAGCTGTCCACGCCGGCATCAAGCGCTGCATATACTTCCCTGTCATTGATGAAGCTTGTCAGCATAATGACCTTCGTCTCCGGTATCGAACTCTTGATGATTGCCGTCGCCTCAATACCGTTCATTGGTTCCATCACCATATCCATCAGGACGACATCAGGTCTTAAGTCTCGCGTCTTTGCCACCCCTTCCTGTCCATCCCCCGCTTCACCCACTACTTCAATATCCGGCTGAGTCGACAGGAAGCTTGATATGCCTATTCTGACCATCTCATGGTCATCTACGAATAATACTTTCATCTTACTCCTCCTCAGTCAAAGGTACTTTGATCTCTATTCGGGTCCCGCTGTCAGGGGCCGAGATTATCTGACAGCTCCCTCCGATTTCGAGTGCCCGTTCTTTCATGGTATTGATGCCGTATCTTGTCTCGTCTCTCATTGTCATATCAAAGCCATGACCATCATCAGCAATCCGGAGAATCAGCCCCCCTGTAATCGCAAAGAGCTCTATTGTCAGTCGCTTCGCCTGTGCATGCCGCAGTGTATTCGATATCGCTTCCTGTGTGATCCTGAACAACTGATCCTCGATGCCTTTGGCAAGAGGCACCGGGTTTATATCAAGCTGAATATCAAGCGGTGTCTTCTGTTGCAGATCGGTCGTCAAGTCTTTGATTCCCTCTATCAGCGACTTGTTCTGCAGAGCAAGCGGTCTTAAATGCAGGAGCAATGCACGCATCTCCTGCTGGGCCTCATGGAGCATGCGCTCCAACAGTTCGATCTGCCGGCTCATACGCTCGTCTACTTCCCTTGTTTTAAGAGCGGAGAGCATCATACTTGCTGCGAACAGCTGCTGACTGACTGAGTCGTGCAGCTCACGTGCCAGCCGCTGACGTTCCTCCTCGACGATTTTTTTGACAATCTGTTCATTGACGCCACTTGTCGCGAGCTGATTCTGATGCTTAATGGTTCTTAATGTCTCATTCAGTTTGATGATGGCTTCGAATACTTCATCTGCTTCCGGATGCAGCTCGATGCCGGCTGTACTGCGAATCGTCTCGCCGTCATCGACAGCACGAATCTGTTCCTTCAGCCATGCATACTGCTCATTCTGCTTGTACGCAACAAGTGAGCCCATGATGACACAAGCCAGAATAACGACGACATTCAAGAACAGAAAAGCCGGTACGCCGATAATATAGGAATGCAGCATACCCTGGAAATAGATGATATTCGTAAAAATCCGGTCTAATATATAAAAGACAAATAATAGACTGTAAATCAGTATCAGCATGACACCAATGAGTCTTGTGTAATTATTCATCTGTGGATAACCTCCAGATCGCCGATAATGGAGGATACCATCACCTTGATCAGCACACCGTTCGCGTAACCGGGCGTCATATAAGTCAGCCGCTGATTCTTCGAGCGTCTTGTAAACTCATCATCAACAGTCAGCTGGCCATATAAAGAGGAGTAATCAACCTTCACCTGGTAATGATGCGGGACGACAATGGTCGTCTTACCGAGCAATTGATGGACGACGATGACATTGTCCTGTGTCAGATTCGCTGCTGTCGTCAAGTCGATCATGATGTCACCTATTGCGTGCTGCAGATGGATATCATCGAATTTATAGACTTCATCCGGCGTCTTCTTCGTATTGAACCAGTTCTGTTCAGATACCTGCAGTTCATTGTTTTCGATGGCAATCACAGCCGGCTGTCGTCTCGCGATGAGATAACGGAGCGATAGAATAATGAGAAAGCTGAACAGCAGAATCAGTGTGTAGGGATTTGACAGCATGCCAAAAGCAATCAGTACTATCCCTATCCAGAGCAGGACGAGTCCTCTTAGCTTCTTTTTGTAGAACTGACTGCTGTAGATCAGCAGCATGCCGACCAGCAGAACCAGTATCATACCTGTCTTCAAAAAAAACAGATAGTAAAGATTAGATATGATTAATAAGATAATAAAAGTAATTAAGATTTCAGTGGAAACCAGCTGCTTCACATACTCACTTCTCTTTCATTCAACTTCTGCAGCATCATTATCTCATATTGTACTTCTTCTTTCATTGATTCAATCATGGCAAGGGAGACTTCAACTTCATAAAGTTCGTTATCCAGCTGATTCAGCTTATGGAGATGCATGTTGCGGTTGGAACGGAACTCTCTCTGACTGCCATCTTCTGAATCGATTACTGTCAGCTTAAAATGATAATGGTCATATTGATCAAGCAGCATCTGCTGCTCGTTTGTTTTTGCAGCCTTCTGGACATTCAGATCCGTCAGCCGGTGCTGCAGTTCAATGATTTTAGCAAACAAACTATGATTCACTGCTTTTTTGACAGTACGGGTCAATACGGACGTTATTCTGCTCATGCCCTCATCTCCTTATCACTATCATTATAAAAAAAGTTCCTCAGAACGTAAAACGTCTGAGGAACGAGGTCAATCTCATACTTTAGTCTGACGTGCGCTCAGTTAAAAGGAACGGGCCATCTTTAGTGACAACAATCGTATGTTCAATCTGCGCAACAAAGCTTTTATCTTTCGTCTCAAAAGCCCAGTCATCCTTGCCATCACCGACCATTGTCGCTTTAGAAGAGATGAAAGGCTCAACCGCAAGAACCATGCCTTCTTTAAGCAGGACCTTATCATGCGGATCATAGTAGTTCAGGATATGCTGCGGCTCTTCGTGAAGACTCGTACCGATACCATGGCCTGTCAGGTTCTTGATGACTGTTACATCATTTTTACGCGCCGTGGCATTGACCGCACGACCGATCTGACTGAGTTTTGTGCCTGGCTTCACTTTCTTCATCGCTTCTTCGAAGGCCATCAGGGCCACATCGACCACTTTCTGTTTCAACGGATCAGTGCTTTCACCGACAACGAATGAGATACCTGTATCCGCGTAGAAACCATCCTTGCAGCCCGATACATCGATATTGACTAAGTCGCCCTCTTCAATTACACGCTTGCCTGGAATACCATGGGCCACCTCTTCATTGACACTGATACACGTATAGCCAGGGAAATCATACTCAGTGATCGGCGCTGACTTCGCACCCAGCCGATCAAACATCTCACCCGCGATGTTGTCCAGTTCCTTCGTCGTGATACCCGCTACAGTTTTCTCTTTCAACGTATCTCTGATTTCAGCGACAATCTGTCCGATTGCTTTTAATTTTTCCAGTTCCTCGTTTGATTTAATAATCATCTAATCTCTTCTTTCATTTGTTTGTCTCTTTATTATAACAAAAAATGAATGTTATAATAAATTTAAAAAACAGGATGATTCAGATGAACTTCAAACACATACTGGGACCGCGCATCATTAAGACCGGACTCGCCACCTTTCTGACAGCACTGTTCTGTCAGCTGCTGACCTTACCATCCACATTCGCTGTCATCACTGCCATCGTCTCGATTGAACCGACCGCTAAAGCATCGCTCAGAAAAGCCTACATCAGGTTTCCTGCCTCCATTCTCGGTGCCTTCATCGCTGTTACAGCCACATACTTTCTAGGCGACTCCCCCCTCGCCTACAGTATCGCAGCGACACTGACCATTGTCGTCTGCTATCAGCTGAAACTCTTCGACGGCATGCTGGTCGCAAGCCTGACAGCCGTCGCCATGGTTCCGAATATCCACGACGCATTTGCCTATAACTTCTTCTCAAGGCTCGCAACGACCACTATCGGACTGACAACAGCCGGACTTGTGAACTATCTTGTCCTGCCTGCCAAGTACCAGCATCAGATACAGGAACTCATCCGCAACATTGAGAACGATACACATGACCTCTTTATACTGCGCAGCAAAGAAGTCCTGATCGGCAACTTCCAGTCGACAGCAAGCACCCGCAAAATAGAAACGATCAACACGAAAGTCAGCAAAGCGCATCAGCTCATCAAATACGAGCATGAGGAATATCAGTATCATAAAGACCTGAGCCGTAAACGCACCATGACGGAACTCGAGAAACGACTGCAGATCGACCAGCTGATTATCCTGCACCTCTCCAATATGATCTACCTGCCTGAAAACCAGTACTTCGACTTCACATTGAACGAACGAGAAGCCTACGTAGCGATACTAGAAGCAATGGAACGAAAGAACACAGTCCCAAGACCCGCACTCTCAACCTTCAAAACAAGCGTCAAACACCTGAACGAATTTGACGATAACCAGCTGAAAAGCCATTATATCTATGAACTCTTAATGATACAGAAACTACTGAAAGACCACCCGGCATAAGCCGGGTGGTCTT
Source organism: Macrococcus carouselicus (assembly GCF_004359515.1). Taxonomy (GTDB): domain Bacteria; phylum Bacillota; class Bacilli; order Staphylococcales; family Staphylococcaceae; genus Macrococcus; species Macrococcus carouselicus. The sequence continues at coordinate 86,609 of NZ_SCWD01000004.1, read as the reverse complement.
TCAGTAGAACTCTATATTTAAAAGCGTTTAAGCAGTACGTTATTCTCTAAATAGACATGATCAGTATCCCAGCTGTTGACCTTCGCTTACTTATCTGACAGCAGTCGGTCGATGATGACTTTCTTCGCATTTTCTTCTGCAATGTTGTCATTCAGCGGTCTGAACTCGATATTCTTACGTTCACAGGCTGCTTTAAGCAAGTAGTCTGTAATTTCATGGTTCTTCGGTAAAATCGGTCCATGCAGATACGTTCCAAGGAGATTCTTATAATGGATACCCTCTTTTTTATCGGTGTCATTATTACCATAACCTGATACGACATTGCCGAGTGTGCCGTAGTTGTGATACGTACGGCCCCCATGGTTCTCGAAACCGACGATCTGACCGAATGTCTCCGATTCAATGACAATATTCCCGGTCAGGCGTTCTTTCCGCGATTCCGTATAGAAATCAAGGATGTTGAGCCCTTTCAGTTCATGGCCGTCCGGCGTCACATATTTCTCTCCGAGGAACTGATAGCCGCCGCAGATGGTTAAGGCGGGCACGCCGTCTTCTATCGCGGCTTTGAATTCATTCTTGACCTTGAAGAGTTCCTGCGTCGCGATGGCCTGCTCGCGGTCACTGCCGCCACCGATAAAGAGGATATCTGCGTCTGCGAGTGACAGTCCATCTGTCTCTTTGACGTCAGTGACTTTGATATCAATACCGCGCCATTTCGCTCTTTTTGACAGAGCGATGATGTTGCCGATATCGCCGTATAGATTCAGTTTGTCCGGCATAAAGTGATAAATATTGATAACTGACATTACTCTCCCTCCTTGAAGTACGACGTCAAGGTCGTATGCATCGGTTCAAGCGATGTATAGTTCGGAATGCAGACCGTATAATCCGGTAATGTCATTGCCTTTAATGTTGCCTGCTCGATTGAGCGTTCTACTATTACCTCTGCTGATACTTCCGCATATTTCAGACGCACGGCCAGTTCCTCTGCACGGTTACCTGTACAGATGATGTGAGTGATGGTCTGGCGCTCCAGCTTCTCGAAGTCAGCATCCCAGATCCAGGAGATATCACGACCGTCCGCACCGTTATCATTCAGGCTGATCAGATACGATTTCGAGCCTTTGATTTTTTCACCGACTGACAGGCTGGCATTCAGTCCGGCCGGATTCTTCGCCAGATTGATAATCGTTTCTTTTGTGCCGTTCGTGAAGTACTGCATACGGCCGTTGTCAGATGCATAGCTCTCGAATCCTTTTCTGATGGAGTCATCGTTCAGACCGAGTTCACGCAGTACACTGTAGGCTGCGATGATATTGAAGACATTGAAGTCACCGGCAAGCTTCATATGGAAGGTCGCGCCATTGATAACCGGCACTAAGTAAGGATTTTCAGTCAGCTGTTCCACTTCATACGTCGGCTCAGCACGGTTGAAGCCGCACTCACATGTATAGTGACCGATCTGATTGTAATGAATCGCTTCATAGTTCAGGAGGCGCCCGCAGTTCGGACAATACTTGCTTTCAATCATCGTACTCTCCTCGAACTGATGGATGCCTGCTTTCATGCCGTAGTAGACGACTTCCCTGCTCGCAATCTTCAGTCGTGAGACAAACGGGTCATCGGCATTCAGAATCAGTTTGATCCCTTTGTTCTTAATATGGTCAGCGATACGGTCCACTAAGATATCAATTTCTCCGAAGCGATCCATCTGGTCGCGGAAGAAGTTTGTGAAGACCATCATCGTCGGAGTCATCTCATTTAGGACCCGTGGAATTGAGCCTTCATCGATCTCGATGATAGCAAGCTTCGTATTCTTCTTTGACTGCACGATAAAGCTGGAGGTAATACCTGCCGCCATATTTGCGCCTTCTGTATTATGAATGATATTGATATCGTTTGCTTTGAGTGTATGACCGATTAAGTTAGAGGTTGTCGTCTTACCGTTCGTTCCGGAGATAAAGACGACATCGTCTACTGTTGCTGCCATTTTTCTTAAGATAGCCGGATCTATTTTTCTCGCCAGCTGTCCGGGTAAGTCAGTTCCCCTTTTGCCTGCAGCGATACTTGCCTGTCTCGCCATCTTCGCGAGTAATTTAGCTGAAAAAGTTCTCATAATGACCTCCTTGTTTAACAATTCATTATACCATCTGTCAGTCATAAATTATATCCATAAGGAAGCAACTTTCATGAATTCGCCTCCATTATGTCCTTGAGAATCATTCTTAATCATGCTAATATGTAACTGAAAATGATTATCAAACTCATAATAGAAGGTGTCCTATATGCTTCATGCTGCAAACGCCGAAATCGGCGGTACTTATTTAGTTAAATCCATGTCATTCGATAATCCTGTTCTCGCACACCGCCTGAATGCACTCGGTCTGTCTGTTGGCAGTATGCTGAAAGTGCAGCGTAAAAGTCTGTTCAAAGGACCTTGCGTCTTTGATATAGAAGGACAGCATATCTGCATCCGTAACTGTGATGCCTGCAGAATCTTGCTGGAATCAGCCCATGACTAATACATTCTGCATTCTCGGCAACCCTAATGTGGGTAAGACCTCTCTTTTTAATGCATTGACCGGTTCCTACGAATATGTCGGTAACTGGAGCGGGGTCACTGTTGAGAAGAAGGTCGGCAAACTCAAAAAGAACTATGGTAATCTCGTCGATCTACCGGGTACATATGATTTACTTCCTATCTCAAAGGATGAATCAGTTGTCACCCGCTTTCTTTTAAATGAAACATTCTCCGGTATGATCAATATCGTCGATGCCTCGCAGTTACGTCGCAATCTGCTCTTGACCATTCAGCTGATGGAGTTCGGGGCGCCGATGCTGATGGGACTGAATATGGTGGACGTATCAGCGAAACGCGGACTTCATATCGACATCAACTTGTTGATGCGTCGTCTGCGCATCCCGGTGATTCCGGTCGTTGCGCGTACGGGAAAAGGTACACATGAAGTGCTTGAGGCGTTCAATGATAACAACCTGTCAGCAACGCGCATGACCATCCGCTACGACGAACGGATTGAAGCGGCAATCAAGGAACTGCTCCCGACTTTCAGTCATCTTAAGCTCGAGAAGAGGCATCATCGCTTCCTTGCCGTTCAGTATCTGATGGATAATCCCGCTGTCATTGAATATGTCGAACACGACGCGGAACGTGAACATATTAAAGCGAGCCTTGATTTTCCTGTTAAAGAAGCCATCTTAACAGCTCGCCAGCAGCAAATAACAGAATTGCTGGACGGTGTCATTGTCAGGCCGACTGAACAGAAAATCTATCTGACAGAAAGCATCGATAATATTGTGACGCATAAATATTTCGGCATGCCGATCTTCCTGCTGCTGATGTGGCTGATCTTCCAGACGACGTTCACCTGGATCGGTACACCCTTATCCGATATACTGGATGGCTTCTTCGGCGGCCCGCTGACAGACTGGGCACATAATGTGATGACGAGTCTCGGTGTTGTCCCTTTTCTGCAGAACCTGGTCACTGATGGTATTATCGCCGGGGTCGGCGGCGTTCTTGTCTTCGTCCCGCAGATTCTCGTTCTGTTCTTCTTTATCTCGTTGCTGGAGGACTCAGGCTATATGGCCCGGATCGCCGTCATCATGGACCGCCTGATGGAGTTCTTCGGTCTGAACGGCAAATCCTTCATTCCGATGATCATCGGCTTCGGCTGCAATGTACCTGGTATTATGGCTGCTCGCAGTATCGAGGAGGAAAAGGAACGGCTGACGACTATTCTGATTGCACCCTTTATGTCGTGTTCAGCGCGGTTGCCTGTCTATGCTCTGTTTGCCGGCATCTTCTTCAAGGAGAATCAGGCACTGATCGTCTTGAGTCTCTACGTCATCGGTGTGGTCGTCGCATTACTGATGAGCTTCATTCTGTCCAAGACAGTGCTCAGGAATGATACATCGATTTTCGTCATCGAGCTTCCGCCTTACCGGCTGCCGTCACTCAAGACGTTATGGCGCAGCACGTGGGAAAAAGGAAAAGGGTTTGTCAAGAAGGCAGGTACATTCATTTTCGGGGGTTCTGTGCTGATCTGGCTACTGAACTATACCGGTCCTGACGGCCTGGGTGTCGGTATCGGTGACAGCTATCTCGCGATGATCGGCGGTATATTCGCGCCGCTGATCGCACCGCTCGGTTTCGGTACGTGGCAGGCAGGTGCGACACTGATTCCCGGGTTCCTGGCGAAAGAAGTTATCGTCAGTGCCATGGCGATTATCTATGCTGTCAGTGATGATGCCCTCATCCAGATCATCCATAGTCAGTTCACGCCACTTTCCGCCTATGCCTTCATGCTGTTCATCCTGCTTTATATTCCATGTCTGTCGACTGTCGCCGCTATCAGAAAAGAGACCTCGTCATGGAAATGGACGTTCTTCGCGATGCTCTATCCTATTGCCATCGCCTATATTCTGACCTTTGCCGTCTACCAGATCGGCAACTGGTTCATATAAGGAGACGCTTATGTCATTACTTATCAATCTATTGCTCGCATTGCTTATCTTCGGCTATGCGACTTATACCCTTGTGAAGTTCTTCAAGAAATCAAAAGAAGGTAAATGCAACAGCTGCTCTGTGAACAAAGACTGCGGCTGCGAGGTGCCAAACGACAAACTTCTATAAGAGACAAACCTTTATCGGTTCTGTCTCTTTTTTTGTATAATTGATACAAAAGGAGGACGACTGATGAATGAATTTATTGCGCTCGATTTCGAGACAGCGAACGGGCAGCCGGCCAGTGTCTGCAGTGTCGGGATGGTCAAAGTTCAGGGTAATATGATGACAGAGACCTTCTATACCCTGGTCAATCCGGAGACGTATTTCTCCAAAGGCAATATTGCGGTTCACGGCATAAAACCGGAGGATGTGACGAATGCGCCGATATTCCCGGACGTCTTCCCTCATATGATGGATTTCATCGGTGACCTGCCTATTGTCGCTCATTTCGCGCGGTTCGATATGAATGTGCTCTATCAGTCGATTGAACGCTATGATCTTGAACTGCCGAAAATACCTTACTTCTGTTCATGCAATATGGCGCGGAAGACCGTTAAGAACCATAGTTACAGCCTGAAAAATATGATGGCATTCTACGACCTTGATTTTCACGGGCACCATCATGCGCTGAATGATGCAAAAGCCAGTGCGATGATTACACTACGTCTGCTCAAGCACTATGATTCTCTTGATGATTATCTGAAACGCCACCGGTCCTATCTATCCGGCATGAAATATAAGACATCGAAGCGACAGCAGATGAGCCGTTACAACGAGGAACTGGCTGATATCAGGCCGACCACAGAATCCTTTGATATGACGCATCCCTTCCACAATAAGAAGATTGCCATCTCAGGTACCCTGCATCTGAAACGAAAAGACGTCGTCCAGTATATCGTCGATCATGGCGGTAGTTACGAAAGTGATATCGAAGCAGCAGATATCTTTATCTTCGGCAGACAGAAAGGAAATAAACCCGCGTCCAAGGAGAATGCAGTGACCAACCGTATCGCTCGCGGTGAGGATGTCCTGCTGATCAGTGACGATAAGCTGAAACAGCTCATCACCTTCTATCAATAAATAAAGAACATATCCTGCTACCAGGATATGTTCTTTATTTTGGACCTGTTTTTCTCTGTATGTTCTCCTTGATGCTTGTACGCGATACGGGTCGTTCCAGTTTGTGATCCACCCAGAACAGAAATGCGGCAAGCACAATAATGCCGAGCAGTTTCCAGAGGTCAAATCCATGCTCCCATGTATCCATGACAAACATTGCAAATAACAGTGCAGTAATTGCAATGATAGAAAATTTAAATTTCATCGTGCTCACTCTTTCCGTTGTATAAAATCATATATGGTCATGTTCTCGAAATTCTTCTCTTTTAGATTCCCCACAGTGACCCCGATTAAACGTATGGGACGCTCCACTGATTTAAGTTCCGTATAAAGATGATAGCTGATGTTATAGATTTCGTCTGCTTCAGCAATTGTTTCCGGGAGTTTCAGCTGTTTCGTCAGCGACCTGAAGTCGAATTCCTTGATCTTGACGGTCACCGTGTCACCGACCAGGCCATACTGATTCATCTTGGTGCTGACCTGCTGCGCGAGCTTCCTGATAACGGCGAGGATTTCCTCGTCATCATTCTTATCGACTTCAAAGGTGGTCTCCTTGCCTATGGATTTACGGATACGTTCAGACTGCACGGTATCGTCGCCGATGCCGCGTGCATAATGATACAGCTTTGGACCGCGTTTACCGAACCAGTTGATGAGGTCACGCTCTGAATGGCTGTACAGGTCCTCACCTGTATGGATGCCACGCTCTTTCATCCGTTCCTCCGTCACTTTGCCGACGCCTGGAAAGTCACCGATAGGAAGCGGCATGAGGATATCATGGACATTACCGTGATGGATGATAGTCAGACCGTCCGGCTTATTCATACCCGATGCCATTTTGGCGAGAAACCGATTATAGGATACACCCGCTGAGCAGGTCAAGCCCGTCGCTTCCAGTACATCCCGTTTGATGAAGGAGGCAATGCGTGATGCCGGCATATCCCGGCGGACGAGGTGCGTGATATCGAGATAGGCTTCGTCCAGGGACACCGGCTGCACGTAATCTGTATAGCTTCTGAAAATTTCCATAATGGTGTTGGAGACGTCACGGTACCTATTGAATCTTGGCGTGACATAATAGCCGTCCGGACAGAGCTGATGTGCCCGGCTCATCGGCATTGCGGAATGCACGCCGAACTTCCGCGCTTCATAGCTGGCCGTTGCGACGACGCCCCGCGAACTGGATTTACCGCCCACAATGACCGGCTTGTCTTTCAGTCGCGGGTTATCTCGCTGCTCTATCTGCGCGTAGAATGCATCCATATCGACATGAATGATTCTCTTTTCCATAGCCTCATCCCTTTAACGTCATCTTGCAGACTACCTCAACATGGGTCGTCTGCGGGAACATATCGACTGGTGTGAGCGCCTCGATATCATACTTCGCCTGCAGCAGCTGAATATCACGCATCAAAGTCGACGGGTTACATGATACATAGACGATGCGCGCCGGTTCAAGTTCAAGCAGCGTCTCGATGAATACCGGGTCACAGCCTTTACGCGGCGGGTCGACCATCACAACATGCGGCTTGATACCTGCCTGCTGCCATCTGATGATGATTTCCTCGGCCTTGCCCGCCTCGAAATGAGTGTTTGACAGCTGATTGTTCCCTGCATTGCGCTTGGCATCCATAATCGCCTTCTCGACAATTTCAACCCCGTAGACACGGTCTGCATGTGATGCCATAAATAAGCCGATTGTACCGATGCCGCAGTATGCATCAATGACATTCTCTGTGCCTGTCAGTTCTGCATACTTCAACGCCTGGCGATACAGCTTCTCCGTCTGCTCATGATTCACCTGATAGAAACTCATGTCTGATATCTCGAATGTCAGATCATCCAGCTGATCATGAATATAGTCATTACCAAGAATAGTCAGAGACTTTCTGCCGAGAATGACGTTCGTCTTATCGGGATTGATGTTCTGTCTGACACTCGTGATATGAGGAAACTGAGTCATCAGTTCCTCTGCCATCTGTTCTGCGTTTGGCAGCTTCTGACTCTTCGTCACGAAGACAATCATTGTCTCGTCTACTTTCGTTCCGCTTCGCAGCACAATATGACGTAGATTTCCTTTGTGTCTCCGCTCGTCATAGATGCTGACTTCATATTTCTGCAGGAGATTTCTGATAGCATTCATGATATGGTCATGACTCTCCTTTTGAATCAGGCATTCCTCGATCGGCACGATATCATGTGACCGAGGCTTATAGAAACCTGTCACGATGCCATTATTGTATTGCACAGGCAGCTGACTCTTATTGCGATAGCGCCAAGGATGATCCATGCCAATGATAGGCCTTACTGGAATATCCAGCTTCGTCATTTTATGCACCAGGTTCTTCACCTGGTTCCTCTTCATCGTCAGCTGAGCTTCATAAGTCAGATGCTGGATATTGCAGCCTCCGCACTGATGGTAATAAATGCAGGGTGGTGTCGTGCGGTCTGCACTTTCCTCTTCTATCGACACCAGTTTCCCGATACCGAACCCTTTGTTCTGTTTAATCAGTTTGAAGGTAATGCGTTCATCTTTAACTGTATGCGGAATAAAGACCGGATAGCCGTCTATTTTAACGACGCCGTTCCCTTCGTGTGTATAATCAATGACAGTGCCTGTCAGTATATCGTTTTTCTTCATTCATTTCTCTCTTTCGTGTTTACTTCTACAGCAATGAAATCATCTGCCAGTTTCTGCAGGACTCTAGCTGGATACTGCTTAATGACCTGTTCAGCGTGCGCACTCGTCTTGATGCGATAAGTCCCTTCCTGGGTGAATCTGAACGGCCAGACAGGTCTGAAATCAGTGCCTTCGTCCTTAATATAGTTTATCACAGTTTCTCTGACATCGATGTCCTCCACTACTGCCGGCAGGTTTTTCAGGAAGGGTGTGAAGTTCACACGGTAGTCATTCGTCAGTACTGTGAAGACATCATCTTCAGTGACCGCTCTACCTTCAAATGTGATTTCCTTGATCCGTTCACTCTCACTGACCTGTACGCCGGCATGATTATAGCGGGCTTCCTGTGTCAGGTCGATCAAGTAGTCCAGCTCATAGAAGATATCCATGTTATAGCTCGGAAAGCCTGGTGCAATCGACTGATTGTCTTTCAGAAGATAGTCGTCATAACAGTTGAAAGCGGAAGCGCTCCATTCGAGCCATTCCTTCAGCACGCTGCCCTTCACAGTTGCAGACGTCAGCTTGTTCGGGAAACGATAGATGCTGATAGCATCCTTGATCGTCACATCTCCGCTTGGCACCATGACATAATCGTTCGCGCCGTCACGCCCTGCTTTCAGCGGGGCAGAGGTAGCAATCAGATGATCAGTTTCGCCGTACTTGTCGATATAGGCTTTTTTGCCGCTTCTCGCCACAATCTCTACAGCTGCACTCGGTGCGACCTGACTGAAGAAGCTGTCGATGTAACGCGTCGTGTGACCTATCTTCTCGTTGATATAGCTGAAGATGGCGTGATGAGTCTCTTCATTCAACCTTACAAGTCCTTCGTCAATAGAGGTCTTATCTTTCAGTTCTATGACCTCAGACTGACCGGATACAATCTTAAAGCCGTCTGCTGTCTTCTTCAGATTCAGTTCAATTCTGCCGAGATGGCTGCCGAATGAAGCCGGCTGCACCGCATAGACATGATGGATACGACTCCCTTCGACATAATCAGCCGTTACCTCATCTGACGGGAACAGCTGATGGGTATGACCGAAAATAACCGCATCAATGTCAGTGAGGGTCGTCAGCAGATGGACCTGATTCTCAAGACCCGGATCATCAGGTAACGATGGATCCAATCCTGTGTGACAGAGACAGACGACGACATCACATAATGAAGTCAGTTCAGCTGCGCATGATTTCGCTGCTTGATACATATCTTCGACCTTAACATTATCCTTCAGCCATTTCTCATCCCACATCATGATCTGTTCAGGAACCACACCTGTCACACCTACTTTCACCGTAGAGCCATCTCTGAATGTCTTCTCGACAATGGTGTAAGGCTTGAACAGATACTCACCGTCCGCCGTTCTGACGTTGCAGTTCACAACGGGGAAGTTCGCCTCTGCCATTGTCTCACGTAAGTAATCCAGGCCGTAATTGAATTCATGATTACCGAGCGTCATCCCGTCATAGCCGATTTCGTTCATCATCTGCATGACGGGGTGAGGATGCGGTCGTTTATCCGCGGCGTAGTCAGCAATCAGACTCCCCTGCAGGATATCCCCGTTATCAAGCACGACTGTAGCAATTCCCTCTTCTTTGTTCTTCTGACTGATTTCCCGGATTTTACTGCCTGCGAGAATGAGTCCATTTGCCTGTTGCTCTGTTTCCATAAAATAATCATAAAGACTGATATGGGCATGTATATCCGTTGTACCTAGAATCATTAATCGATAATCCATCTGTCTCCCGCCTTTCCCTACTATTTTATTCCACTATTAATTCATTGTCACATAGATTACTTAAAAGTGATATGGGTATAGGACAAGTACACCATTTAAAGGAGATGACAATGATGTATAACGATTTAAAAGATAAAGTTGCACTTATTACCGGCGGCGCCTCAGGTATCGGTAAAGCCATCGCTGAACGTTACGCGGCAGAAGGTATGAAAGTCGTCATCAATTACCGTTCAAGAGATGAAGAGGCACAGGCACTCGTTGAAGCTATCAGGAAAGACGGCGGTGAAGCTATCGCCGTCAAAGCTGATACCACTAACGAAGAAGAATTTCTCAACTTATTCAAGGAAACGATCGATACATACGGTGCACTTCACGTCATGGTCAATAATGCCGGCATGCAGAATGATATCGTCAGTCACGAAATGAAGACTGAGGATTTTGACAAAGTAATGGACGTCAACTTGCGCGGGACATTCATCGGTTCACGTGAAGCCATCAGACACTATATGGAACGCAAATATAAAGGCGTTGTTATCAATATTTCAAGTGTCCATGAAATCATCCCGTGGCCGCATTATGCTCAGTACTGTGCAAGTAAAGGCGGTGTGAAGCTGATGACCCAGAGTCTTGCCCTGGAATATGCGCGTGTTCAGATTCGCGTCAATAACATTGCGCCTGGTTCCATCGATACGCCGATCAATGCCGAGAACTTCTCAACTGAGGAGAAGAAGAAAGAGGCAGACGGCTTCGTGCCGATGGGCTACGTTGCTGAACCTGAGGAAATGGCGAATATCGCTGCATTCCTGGCCAGTAAGGAATCCAAATATATCACAGGACAGACGATCGTCGCTGACGGCGGCCTGTCACTTTATCCATCACACCGCAACTGGGAATATGATGAGATTGCAGCAGATTTCACAGACGAGATTTAATAGCAGAACAGCCCTGGCAGTCACGCGACTGCCAGGGCTGTTCTTATTCTTTATCAAACATCTTGTACTGTTCATCGATTTTTCGCATTTTTTCGATATTATTAGAGCGTGTGATGGTATCAAGCGGACTGCAGATTTCGAGATGGCTCGCCAGATTGCTGAAATGCGCGGGCAGCACGCCGCCAAATTCACCGTCAACATTTAAGTCCATCTTCTCATACGAGGAGACTTTGATATCCCGCGCCTTGATATAATGTACTTTCGGGTGGTTCAGATGTTCCCCTCTGGAAACGAGCGTCAGCAGATGACCGAACTCTGCCAGATTCACTCTCTCCAGGAATAGAAGGGTGAAGTGGCCGTCATTGATTGAGGCATCCGGCACCAGTTTCTCGAATCCACCGACAGAGTTGGTCAGTCCGACCAGGAACAGCATGACCTCCCCTGAGAAGACCTCACCGTCATATTCAATTCTGACATCTGTCGGCTTGATCTCCGGCAGCATCTCAAGACCCTTGATGTAGTAAGCGAGCGGTCCAACCATGGTCTTCAGCTTGCTCGGTGCCTCATACGATACTGAAGTAATCTTACCGCCACCTGCGATATTGATGAAGTAGCGACTGTTCATACGCCCGATATCAACCGGCACCGTCACGCCTTCAATGATAACATCCACCGCTTCCATAATATCTTTCGGAATCATCAGTGCTCGGCCGAAGTCATTCACTGTACCCATCGGTATGATACCGATCTTCGGCCGGTGTGCTAATTCTGCTATACCGTTCACCACTTCATTGAGCGTGCCATCACCCCCTGCTGCGATGAGCAGATCAAAGCGATCATTAACGGCCGCACGCGCTGCAAGTGTTGCATCTCCTGCAGCAGTCGTCGCATGAGCGCTTGTCTCATAACCAGCCTGCTCCAGCTTAATCAGCACATCCGGCAGGGTCCTTTTGAACAGTTCACGCCCTGACGTCGGATTATAGATAATTCTTGCTCTTTTCTTCATCATTACCCACCTTCTCAGAATAGACCTTTCAATCCTGTCTCCATTCACTTCCGCAGCCTCTGCTGATTCTCTGACGGCAGACGGATGGCAGTAAGAAAGTCGCTCTCTTATTTTCATCTCACTGTAACTAATGTAGCTCATTATATCTCTTAACACAAAAAAAGATTCCTCTCAGAATCTTTTCTCCCATTCTTCCGCCTCTTCAAGAAGCATGGTCAGATATTCTGTTTCATGAATCTGAAACTCAAATGCACCTGCTGTCTGCTGTCTATTCTTCAGCTGTAAATGCGCATATTTTTCTCTCGCTTCTTCATTCCGTCTCAGATAGTTTCTGATCAGCAGCCATGTATGAACCTGACCCATGTCCTCCTGTTCGACCCATCTGATGCAAATCCGATGGCTACCTTTTCTCTTCTGAAACAAAATACTGTCCGGACTCCGTTCCATATACTCAAAGCCGAGTTGTTCAAATTCCGCTGTGCTCTCTTCCACACGCTGATAGCTTTTGATAACCGGCATGATATGGATGTCTCCAGTAAAAGGCATTCCCTCCACTGCTGAGCTGCCGTAATGATGAATTTCAATGATGTGATTCCCTAATATTTCAATCAACTGCTTCGATTCTTCAATGAACAGATTGCGGTGCTGTGTGTAACTGCATGGCATATTATCTATCATAACTGATCCCTCACTTGTATCTTCTGTAAACGCCGCACACCTGGCAGATTAGAGATACATATTAAATATACATTACCATTTTTCATAAAACCTTAAACATTTATATACCATTTTGACAATGATATGATTGAAATGTGAAAGAATAAAATATGCATATGATGGAGGATTCAAATGAAGAACATATTATTCTGGCTCTACGTTGCACTGGCTATTATTCTGATGGGTCTCGGCTACACATACTGGCAGTCAAAGGTGACGACATCCGGTGAAGAAGGTCAGGCGGAGACCATTCATTTCAAAGATGATCATCTGCAGAGGGCCTATCAGACCAATCATTCTCTGAAGGTCACAGTTATCTCAGCACCTTACCAAGTGTCTGATAATAATGACAGCGTTACAGAAGAGCTTAAAAGAACTTATCCATCTTTGAAAATAAACGAGATAATGGCTACTGAAGACAGCAAGCAGATTAATCCTGATGAAATCATAGCAACAAAACCAGATGCCGTGATAATGGATGCGATGACGCTGAATGACTACGCTGAAAAAATCTCAATAAAAGCGCATAACAAACAGCTCAGTAAAATCGTTAAGGCACTCAAGTCTCATAAAATATCAGTATACGTATTCGGTACCCGGCCATCAGCTGATGACGCATTTAATGAATATCAGCAAAGTGAAGAAAAATACTTCGCAGATTCTACGGTCTATACTTCACAATCTGGAAGCTGGCCGACAGATGAACTGAAAGATAACTACAACAAAGACACTGAACTGCTGACCAGTAGAGGACTTGATCGTTGGTTTAAAGCGATAGATGAAGAAATATTTAAAAAGTGGGACCATTAATAAGAGAAGAAGCCTGAATCGATTGTCCCGATTCAGACTTCTTATTTTTTATCGTTTTTCCAATTCTTCTTTCAGCAGCTGGTTGACCATCTGCGGGTTCGCCTGTCCTTTTGAAATCTTCATGACTTGTCCGACCAGGAAGCCCATTGCGCGGCCCTTACCGTTTTTGAAGTCTTCGACAGACTGCGGATTCTGGTCAAGTGCTTCCGTGACAAATGCACGTAACTGCTCAGGATCAGAAACCTGAACGAGTCCCTGCTCTTCCATGATGACTTTTGGCTCTTTGCCTGATTCCACCATGTCCGCAAAGACCTTCTTCGCAATCTTACTTGAAATCGTGCCATCCGCAAGCAGTTTGACCATCTCAGCTAAGTTCTGAGGTGTTAATGCTGTCTCGCTTAAGTCCCTCTGGTTTTTATTCAGGTATTCATTCACGCCACCCATCAGCCAGTTGGAGGACAGCTTCGCGTCCGCACCGAGCTTAAGCGTTTCCTCGAAGAAGTCAGACATCTCTTTAGTGAGCGTGAGGACATGTGCATCGTAAGCAGGTAAGCCGTACTGTTCGACATATTTCACTTTACGCGCATCCGGCAGTTCAGGAATAGATTCACGTACGCGCTGTTTCCATGCTTCGTCAATGTAGAGGGGCACTAAGTCCGGTTCAGGGAAATAGCGGTAGTCATCTGAGCCTTCTTTGACACGCATCAGAATCGTCTTGCCTGTTGACTCGTCAAAACGACGTGTCTCCTGCAGGATCTCTCCGCCGGCAAGCAGCACTTCAGCCTGACGTTTCTCCTCGTGCTCAAGACCACGTTTCACGTAGTTGAATGAGTTAAGATTCTTAAGCTCTGCTTTCGTCCCGAATTCCTCGCGGCCGACTGGACGTAACGAGATGTTGGCATCACAACGGAGTGAGCCCTCTTCCATCTTACAGTCAGATACGCCTGTATACTGGATGATCGCCTTTAACTTCTCAAGGTAGGCATAAGCCTCTTCCGGTGTACGGATGTCAGGTTCAGATACAATCTCAACGAGCGGTGTCCCCTGACGGTTCAGGTCGACCAGTGAGTAGCCATCTTTATGCGAAAGTTTGCCGGCATCTTCCTCCATATGAAGACGTGTGATACCGATACGTTTCGTTTCGCCGTTCACCTCAATATCGATATAACCGTTCTCACCGATCGGCTCATCAAACTGGGAAATCTGATAGGCCTTCGGATTATCCGGGTAGAAATAGTTCTTACGGTCGAATTTAGTCTCTGTTCTGATGTCCATGTTCAGCGCCATCGCTGCACGCATCGCCCAGTCTACTGCTGTGCGGTTTACAACCGGCAGTACGCCTGGATAACCCAGGTCAATGACGCTGACATTCGTATTCGGTTCTGCACCGAAATGGGCAGGTGAACTTGAAAACATCTTGGATTCAGTCTTCAGTTCAACGTGGACTTCAAGTCCGATTACTGTTTCGAAATGCATATCATCGTCTCCTTATAATGTTTGATAACGGTCATGTAAGTTGAATTTCTGTTCGTACTGGTATGCAACGTTATAGAGCTTCTGCTCATCAAATGGTTTACCGATAAGCTGCAGACCGATCGGGCGACCGTTATGCTCACCACAAGGAACAGATAATGAAGGTAATCCTGCTAAGTTCACTGGAATCGTCAGAATATCATTCGCATACATCGTCAGCGGGTCATTAATCTGTTCGCCGATATTGAATGCAGGAGTCGGCGCAACAGGTCCGACGATAATGTCATATTCAGCAAATACCTTTTCGAAATCCTGTTTGATGAGTGTGCGGACCTTCTGTGCTTTTTTGTAGTAAGCATCGTAGTAGCCTGAAGATAACGCGTAAGTACCGAGCATGATACGGCGTTTCACTTCGTCACCGAAACCTTCCTGACGCGTCTTCTTATAAAGCTCTTCTAAGTTCTGCGCCCCTTCAGCCTGATAGCCATAACGGATACCGTCAAAGCGGGCTAAGTTCGCCGATGCCTCTGATGATGCGATGATATAGTAAGTCGCCACACCGTATTTTGCATTCGGCAATGAGACCTCCTCAATTGTTGCACCGAGATCGCTTAACTGTTTGATCGCAGCTTCAATTGATTCTTTTACTTCAGCAGAGATACCTTCACCTAAATACTCCTTCGGTACAGCAGCACGTAAGCCTGTCAAGTCTTTCTCAAGGCTGGATGTGAAGTCCACATTATCAACCGGTGCGCTTGTTGAATCCATCTTGTCATGACCTGCGATGACTTCAAGCACGGTCGCATTGTCTCTGACAGTGCGTGTTAACGGACCGATCTGGTCGAGTGATGACGCGAAGGCCACAAGACCGTAACGGGATACACGTCCATAAGTAGGTTTCATGCCGACAACGCCGCAGTATGATGCAGGCTGACGGATAGAACCCCCTGTATCTGAACCAAGCGTAAACGGTACAAGACTCGCAGCAACGGCCGCTGCACTACCACCTGAAGAACCACCTGGTACCGCCGTCTGGTCAAATGGATTCACGGTTTTCTTATAATGAGAGTTCTCTGTGGAACCGCCCATCGCAAACTCATCCATATTAAGTTTCCCGACCAGAATCGCATTCTCTTTGTTCAGCTTCTGCATCACCGTTGCATCGTATACAGGATTGAATCCTGTCAGAATCTTGGACGCACAGGTTGTCTCGACATCTTTAGTGACGATATTATCCTTGATACCCATCGGAATACCGAACAGACGCCCTTCCGGTGTCTGGTTATCAAGTGCTTCTGCCTTGCTGATGGCATTTTCCTTATCGAGCTGAAGGAAAGAGTTGATGATGCCGTCTTCTTTTTCAATGTTGACGAATGTGTCTTTAATGATTTCAGATGGTTTGATTTCTTTGTTCTGAATCATCTGTGACAACGATTCAATCGATTCATATCTTAATGACATTCTATTCTCCTCCTAATATTGAAGGCACACGGAACTGGCCATCTTCTTTAACCGGTGCATTTTTCAGTACTTCTTCCTGACTCAAGCTGTTCTCAGCTGTATCCAGGCGCAGAACATTCTGCAGGTCCAGCACATGGAAAGTCGGCTCAACATTTTCAGTGTCCACTTCTTCAAGCTGGTTAGCGAAATTCAGAATCGCTTCAAGTTGACCACTGAATTTCGCTGCTTCTTCTTCAGTGATGGCGAGACGTGCTAAATGGGCAACGTGCTTAACCTGATCATTTGTAATCGTCGTCATTTTTATCCTCCTAAGCATATATAGCATCTATAAATTTTATCAAATTTCGATACAAAAATCTAAAAAAACTAAAAATAGTTGTATGAAAACGCTTTAATGCGTTATATAATTGAAGTAGAAATAAATATTTATGAGTTTGGAGGAAAATTTATGCTTTTAGGAAACACTTTTCAAAATGTGAAAATTGAAGCGACTTGGATGACTTACGTGATGATTGCTGTTTACTTCTTAATTCTTCTTGGCATCGGTTACTATGCATATAAACAGTCGACAAGCACGCTTGATGAATATATGCTGGGCGGCAGAAGCCTTGGACCTCTCGTCACTGCCTTATCAGCAGGGGCTGCAGATATGAGCGGCTGGATGCTGATGGGTCTGCCGGGTTCTGTCTATTCGACAGGTCTGTCAGCGACCTGGATTGCCATCGGTTTAACGATCGGCGCATGGCTCAACTATATGCTCGTTGCACCACGTCTTCGCGTCTACACGGAGCTTGCAGATAACGCTATCACGATTCCGGATTTCTTCGAGAAACGTGTCAGTGACCATACGCGTATCCTGAAAATCATTTCAGGTCTTGTGATCATTGTATTCTTCACACTGTATACACAGGCCGGCATGGTCTCAGGCGGCGTGTTATTTGAAAGTGCATTTGGTCTTGACTACCACTGGGGTCTTATTCTGACTGCCGGTATCGTAATCATCTACACCTTATTCGGCGGCTATTTAGCGGTCTCACTCACTGACTTCTTCCAGGGGGTCATCATGCTGATTGCCCTGGTACTCGTCCCTATCGTTGCGATGCTGAAACTGAACGGTTTAGATACACTGAACAACGTTGCAACACTCGAACCGACTAACCTTGACTGGTTTAAAGGGACGACGACTGTCGGCATTATCTCATTACTCGCATGGGGACTTGGTTATTTCGGTCAGCCGCATATCATTGTCCGATTTATGTCTATCCGTTCTCATCAATTACTGCCGGCAGCACGCCGTATCGGTATCTCCTGGATGGCAGTGTCTCTGCTTGGTGCATGTATGACGGGACTCGTCGGTATTGCATTTATGCATAAGACAGGTAAACCACTCGATAACCCTGAAACCATCTTTGTTGTGATGAGTCAGGTGTTATTCCATCCATTAATTGCAGGGTTCTTCCTGGCCGCCATCTTAGCAGCGATCATGAGTACCATTTCTTCGCAGCTGCTCGTCACATCCAGTTCATTGACACAGGATTTCTACATGTTATTCCGCAGGACCAGCATCCAGGATAAATCCCGCGAGAAAGAATTCGTTCTTGTCGGTCGTTTGTCAGTGCTGCTCGTAGCCCTTGTCGCAGGCGCTATTGCCTGGCATCCTAATGATACAATCCTTAACCTCGTAGGTAATGCCTGGGCAGGATTTGGTGCTGCGTTCGGACCACTCGTGCTGTTGTCACTCTTCTGGAAGGGGCTCACTAAAGAAGGTGCTATTACAGGTATGATTCTTGGGTCATTAACCGTTATCTTCTGGATTATCATGAAGGCACCCGAACAGCACGCAGCTATCTTTGATTACTATGAAATCATTCCGGGCTTCCTGATCAGCTTGATCTCGACAGTTCTTGTCAGCATGATGACGAAGAAACCGGAACAGCATGTTCTTGATCAATTCGATGAAATGGTCCATATCGTAAAAAATTAAAATAAAAGGCTGGTTTCTGAAGAAACCAGCCTTTTTCTATTGCTCATAAATATGAATATGCTGTTCGCCGTCACGTTCTTTAGTGATCAGCGCAAGCGGCTTATCATTATCAACCACTGATATCTCATAGCTGCTGATGCCATCAAAGTATTTTCTGGATTGGTCTGCAATATGCTGGGTCACCCCTATCACTTCAGCCTTACCGAAATATTCGAGCGGTATATTGATAGCAACCGTCTTCACCTGACCATCCACCACATGAACTGTACCGATCGCCTGCGTGAAGTTAGGAAAATAACTGTTCAGCGACTCATTAAACTGCTTGAAGTTATTGTTCAGATTCTGATTAATTTTATCAGTGTCCGGTGAAGGCAGCAGAATGTAATCCTCACTGATATCCTCCCATTTCTTCAGCGCATCTCCCTGTTCACTCGTGCTGTAGGCAACGAAGTGGCCTGGTGTGATGCTCTCAGTCGATGACTGGATGAAGATAGCAAATGTGATCGGAATATCTTTGAGCTCTTGCTTCACTCTCAGCCGTGACAGAATTTCGTCCGCCATCTCCTTCCCTTTCTCAGCACTTACTTTCGGATTCAGCTCCTTGCTGTATACTTCACCGTATGGTTCTTTCTGGTAATCGTACACGCTGTTCATCGCCAGACCGATTGTCATCCCTGACAGCTTCTTATTTTCCGCATCTTCCACCGTGTAAAAATCCTGCTCCAGAATATGTGACAGATAAGCCGGTGAATTCTGCGCGATCTTCTCCGGATCTGTTTCACCGTTATGTGAAGGATTCAGTCCGAAGTTGGCATAAGCATTGCGATCTATACGGGTATCCTCATCCATTGCCGCTATCTCTTTTTTAGTGAACTGAGGTTCAAGGTAACTTTTCACTGCTTCCTTCGTCAGCAGCTGGCCGTCACGATAATAATAATCTTCGGGCGAATAAACCTTCTTACTGATCTCAAGAAGGCCGCTCTCAAATGCTTCACCATTATAGGAACTTGCCATATTCGTGCTCGTCAGTCCCCTTGCTTGACTTTCCTTGAACGGCAGCAGTGTCCGGTAATAGTCCTTTGAAATCTGCGTATCGGTTGTTATCTGTTTTTCGTCATCTTTTTGGGTTGTATCACCATTGTCACTGCAACCTGCCAGAAGCAGCACCGACAATAATATAATAGATGCTTTTTTCATTGTTTCACCTTAACCTATTTCCTTAAGTTTGTTGATGAGTTTTTCTTCACTCCAGACTTCAATACCTAAAGATTCAGCTTTATCAAGTTTACTGCCAGCCTCTTCTCCGGCGATGACCAGGTCTGTTTTCTTAGTCACGCTGCTTGTCACATTCGCGCCGAGGGTTGTCAGTTTCCCAGATGCTTCGCTGCGTGTCATGACAGACAGTTTACCGGTCAGTACGATGGTCTTACCCGTTAATTCGGTGTCGATATTCGATTGAACTTTAGTGCCCGTATAAGTCATATTGACGCCTGCCTCCTTCAATTTAAGGAGCAGTTTCTGCATATCCTGGTTACCGAGATAGGTGACTACTGACTGTGCGATTTTATGGCCGATTTCATGTATTCCTGTCAGCTCTTCTTCAGTCGCTTCTGACAGTCGTGCCATCGAACCGTATTCCTCAGCCATGATCCGACTTGCTTTCGCGCCCAGGTGACGGATGCCGAGTCCGAAGAGCAGACGTTCAAGTGAGTGATCTTTCGATGCTTCTATTGCCTGGAGCAGTTTGTCAACTTTCTTATCTGCCATGCGTTCAAGCGGCAGCAGATCATCCCGCTTCAGATAATAGATATCCGCGACGTCGCGAATGAGTTCTGCCTGAAACAGCTGCTCAACGATACGTTCTCCGAGACCGTCAATATTCATCGCCTGACGTGAGACGAAATGAATCACACCTTCAGCGAGCTTCGCATCGCAGGCCGGATTAATACATCGCAGTGCGACTTCACCTTCAATACGGACCAGTTCATGTCCACAGGCAGGACACACTTTCGGCATATAATAAGGAACGGCATCAGCAGGACGTCTGTCAAGAACCGGACGTACGACTTCCGGAATGATATCGCCTGCTTTTCGGATAACAACTTCATCACCGATACGGACATCCTTCTCACGAATCAGATCTTCGTTATGGAGAGATGCCCGTCCGACCGTCGTACCTGCCACTTTGACAGGCTCAAGGATGGCTGTCGGTGTCACCGCACCTGTACGACCGACGGAGATTTCAATATCCTTCAGCTTGGTGATCACTTCTTCGGCCGGGAATTTATAGGCGATGGCCCAGCGCGGTGTTCTCGCAGTGAATCCGAGCTCCTCCTGCTTGGACAGATCATTGACCTTAATGACGATGCCATCTATATCGTAGCTGAGGTTATTGCGCTCCTCGGTCCAGTACTTGATATAATCCAGTACTTCATCCATGTTCTGACAGCGTCTTCTTTCATGATTCGTCTTGAAGCCGATTTCATCTAATTTATCGAGCGCGGCACTTTGGGACGGCACATCCAGTTCACGCAGATCATTCACACTGTACAGAAAGATATCGAGCTTTCTCTTGGCTGCGAGTTTGGAATCCAGCTGTCTGAGTGAACCTGCTGCTGCATTTCTCGGGTTAGCAGCTAACGGCTCACCGTTTTTCTCTTTTTCTTTATTCAGATTGATGAAAGACCGGCGCGGCATGTAGGCTTCTCCGCGCACTTCAAACGTCAAAGGTTCTTTAATCACAAGAGGCACCGCATAAATCGTCTTGATATTCTCCGTGATATTCTCACCGGTCGTCCCATCGCCACGCGTCAGGCCTTGAACAAGTCGTCCGTCTTCATATTTCAGGGATACAGCGAGGCCATCGATTTTAAGCTCGACCATATAGTCGACTTGCCCGACACCCTCCACAACACGTTTGTCGAATGCGCGCAGGTCCGCTTCATTGAAGGCATTTCCTAAGCTCAGCATTGGCGTGTCATGACGGACTTTCTCAAACGCAGACAGCGGAGTGCCGCCTACACGGACAGTCGGTGAGTCGCTCGTCTTCAGGTCAGGATATTCCTCTTCGATTGCGATCAGTTCATGAAGCAATTTATCATATTCACTGTCAGGAACGGACGGTGAATCAAGTACATGATATTCGTAGTTATACTGGTGTAATAAACGATGTAATTCATCTACTCTCTGCTGCATCTTCTACCCCTTCTTCTCAATTGGTGCAAACTCACTTAAGAGTCGCTTCATACCAACGGACTTGAAAATAATATCGAGTTCCTGAGAACCGCCTTTATCGGTCACATTGCTGACAAGCCCTTCACCCCATGATTTATGCATCACTTTATCACCCATCTTGTACTGGCCAGGTGCTGGTTTATTCGCTGTTGTCCGGCGGGAGAAGCCACGTTTCTGCACGACTGCAGGCTTCTTACCTTCAAGCAGGTCAGCAGGAATCTCATCCAGGAATCTGGAGCGACGGTTGGCCTGTATACGACCGAACAGAGTCCGGGAATCGGCATGCGTCATATGGAGATGTTCCTCCGCACGTGTAATCGCCACATACATCAGCCGGCGTTCCTCCTCCATTTCTCGCTCCTCTGACAAGCTTCTGGAGTGCGGGAAGATCGATTCCTCCAGTCCCGCGATAAAGACGATTTTAAACTCAAGCCCTTTCGCTGAGTGAATCGTCATCAAGGTGATCCCTGCTTCAAGGTCAGCGCTGTCCACATCACTGATCAGCGACAGATCGGTCAGGAAATTGACCAGTGACTGTTCTTCAATCGGCGTGTTCTTCTCGTAATCTTTCGGCACACTCAGGAATTCTTCCAGGTTCTCGATTCTTGACTGGGACTCAAGACTGCGGTCAGCCTGGAGCATCTCCATATAGCCCGTCTTCTCCATGATCTGTTCGGTCAGTTCTGTGATTGACAGAAACTCCTGCTGTTTCATAAAGCCATCCATCATATCATAGAACGCCACCAGTGCTTCTGTCGTTTTCTTCGGCAGGCCGATGAAGTCCACTTCTGCCAGTGCATCGAAATAGCTGAGGCCATTCATCGTGGCATATGCCGCTATCTTGTCCAGGGCGCCTGGACCGACGCCACGCTTCGGTGTATTGATGACACGTGTGAAACTGATATCTTCATTGCTGTTCGCAACAAGTCGCAGATAACTCAGGATGTCTTTGATTTCTTTACGGTCATAGAACTTCGTGCCGCCGACCATCGTGTAGCTGATATTAGATTTCAGCAGTGTTTCCTCCAGCACACGTGACTGCGCATTCGTCCGGTACAATACAGCCATATCATCGAGATGGTACCCTTCACGCTGTTTATTCTGAATCTCAGAGATGATATATTCCGCTTCGTGACGTTCACTCTGAGCCTTGAAATACTTAATCTTGCTGCCTTCATTACTTTCAGTCCACAGTGCTTTCGGCTTACGTTCCGAGTTGTGGCGAATGACTTCATTTGCCGCGTGAAGAATGTTCTTCGTCGAACGATAATTTCGTTCAAGGAAAATTGTTTTCGAATTCTCATAGTCCTCTTCAAAGCTCAGGATATTGTAAATATCAGCTCCACGCCAGCCGTAGATGGACTGGTCAGAGTCACCGACCACACATATATTCTCAAACTTCTCAGCCAGCATCTTGACCAGCAGGTACTGCGCTCTGTTTGTATCCTGATACTCATCAACGTGGATATACTGGAATTTATTCTGATAATAACTGAGCGCTTCTGGAACGCGTTCGAACAGCTGGATGGTCATCATGATCAGATCATCAAAATCCAGTGCATGGTTCTTCAGCAGTATGTTCTGGTAACGTTTGTATGCCTTTGCCACGATCTGCGCCATAAAGTCATTCGCTTCCCTCTCGGCATCATCCGGCGTCTTCAGTTCATTCTTCAGATTGGAAATCTGTGCGAGAAGGGAGCGTGGTTCGTAACGTTTTGGATCGATATTCTCCTGTTTGAGCACTTCTTTCATCACGGAACGCTGATCAGTCGGGTCAAGAATTGTGAAGTTACGTTCAATGCCGATTCTGTCGATATCCCTTCTTAATATACGTACGCACATCGAGTGGAAAGTTGAAATCCAGACCGCTTCAGCCTCTTCACCAATCAGCTTCTGCACACGTTCCTTCATCTCTTTAGCTGCTTTATTCGTGAAAGTGATCGCCAGTATATTATAAGGATTCACATCTTTCTCCTGCATAAGATAGGCGATGCGGTGAGTCAGAACACGGGTCTTACCCGAACCAGCCCCCGCCATAATCAGTAACGGTCCCTCTGTTGTTCTGACAGCTGCCCGCTGTTCATCATTCATTCTATTCAGTAGTTCATTCACAGGAATTATCCTTTCTTTCCTTTGATTTTCACGGTCTCAAGTGCCTGCTTCAAGTCTCTGTAGATAATGTTGCCGACGACAACCGTATCGGCATACTGGAACATCTCACGTGCCTGTTCCAGCGACTCAATCCCACCGCCGTAGACGAGACGTGTATGCTGGAGTGCAGATTTCACTTCCTTCACCATCTCAACGTCACCATATGTGCCGCTGTATTCGATATAGCAGACTGGAAAACGATAGAAATGTTCAATCATCTGACCATAAGCATAGAGGGCTTCCTTATCAAGTGTCGTATCCGCCGCTGTCAGCTTAGCGACCTTACTGTCATGATTCAGAACGATATAACCTTCCATCGTGAATTCATCAAAGTTCAGCATATGGCCATATTCTTTAAGCGCTTCTATCAGTAAGCCATTGTGGAACTGCACATTCGGACTGTTAAGAACACTCGGCACCAGATAGCGGTCAAATCCAGGAATCACACTCTCCAGATTAGATATTTCAAGTACGCAGGGCACGGTATATCGTCGTACCCGCGACATCAGGTCCAGCACATTATCCATCGTCACACTGTCTGTTCCGCCGATGACGATGGCATCTGTTCCTGATTCACAGATTCGCTGCAGTGAATCATCATCAATCGACTTTGCCGGATCCAGTTTAAATACATGCTGCCAGTCATTTATCTCATACATATAGAAACTCCTTTTAAAGACATATTTATAATTATAGCATTTTCATGAACTGATAACGAAAAAAAGCCAGCCTTTACGACTGACTTTCAGCGGGATTATACATGCCGAAATATTCTTCTAATGTAAGTTTACTGTGATAGACATCCTGTGCCAGCGCCCTGCCTAAATAGCGTATATGCCAGGGTTCATACTGATAACCGGTCACATGCGTCTTACCTTCAGGGTATCTGATGATGAACCCATATTCCTGAGCATGTGTCTGGAGCCATTTGCCTTCCGGCGTATCGCCGAATGAAATAGTGAAATCTTTCACTGATTCCACGCTGCCGAGATCATAGGCCAGCCCTGTCTGATGCTCAGAATGACCAGGTTCAGCGCTATATTTATCGGCTGCAGCCTTGCCGTCACGCGCTACATAATTACTGTAGAGCACGTTCTGCTCATCATAACTTCTATAGCCACTTCTGATTGCAAAATGAAGTCCTTGTTCTTCTCCTGCTGCTATCAGCTGATTCAGCGCTTTTCTTGCAGCGGCATTTTCTCCAGGGGCGTAGTCTTCAGGCAGGGCAATCTCTTTATTGACAATCAGCGTATCCCCGTAATAAGTGATGCCATCAACAACTGATTTCTCCTTGCTTTCAGTCCAGAGCTCGAGAGGGCTGATTTTCTTGATGTTGTCAGTAATCGAAGCGCTATATTCTACCTGTTCTGAGCAGCCTGATAAGGCGATGAGAGCCAGAGCTGCTATTATTATTTTCTTCACGTTACCCCCTCATTTCGACTCTATTATAAGACAAAAATGGTACTGAATCAATTCAGTACCATTTTCTGTCTATTTCTCTTCCAGACGCTCCATCACCATCGTGTACGCATCATTTCCCCATTGCAATGAACGTTTAACCCGAGAGATTGTCGCTGTCGAAGCGCCTGATTCCTTTTCAATTGTTGCATATGTATGACCCTGTTTGATCATTTTAGCAACCTGCATTCGTTGTGACATTGAATGAAGTTCATTCACTGTACATAAATCATCGAAAAACTGGTAGCATTCTTCACGATTTTCGAGTGCGAGAATCACATCGAACAAATCATCAAGACGCTTACCTCTTAATTTTTCAATCTGCATCGCCTTCAACCCCTTGACTAATATAATCTAAGTTTAGCGCATTAATGGAATGAAGTACAGCATTATTCACTATCTGGTAACTGCTCTTTTCCTTTAGGCGTCAGATAAGCCTGGCTGACATCCATCATTGTATATGTATTTTCAATTTTACGAAGTAATATATCTTCCGCGAGCTTATTCTTCTTGATATAAGTCAGCGTATCACCCATCTCATCCCGATTAAGCTCCAGTTCATTGATGCTCTGAGCTTCATTATTATCAATTGATGTTAAAATGACTTCCACATTATCCTGGTTCATCTTAGTCACCTCATTCTCTTTTTTTGAACATGTATAAGTATTTTACATCAAAATAATTGATAAAAATAGACCTTCGTCATTAAAAAACCTCTGCGTTGTAGCGCAGAGATTTTTAAGGTCATATTATTCTAGACCGGCACGTTCAAAGAGTGTGTCCACCTGATTTAAGTGGTGATTCTCATTGAAGCACTCGTCAAGTTCTTCCGGTGACAGTAATGAAGTGATTTTCTCTTCTTTTTCGACCAGTTCACGGAACGGTGTTTCTGTCTGCCATGATTCCATTGCTTTAGGCTGCACTAAGTCATACGCCTCCTCGCGCACCATCCCTTTATCGATCAATGTCAGCATCACGCGCTGTGAGTAGATCAGACCGAATGTTTTAGCCATGTTGCGCTTCATATTCTCTTCGTAGACAGTTAAGTTCTCGATGATATTGGAGAAGCGGTTCAATGCGTAGTCAAGAGCAATCGTCACATCAGGCAGCATGATGCGCTCTGCTGAAGAGTGCGAGATGTCACGTTCATGCCATAACGGTACGTTCTCGTATGCAGTGGTCACATAACCACGGATGACGCGTGCGATACCTGTGATATTCTCTGAACCGATCGGATTACGTTTATGCGGCATTGCTGATGAGCCTTTCTGGCCTTTAGCGAATGCTTCTTCCACTTCGCGCGTTTCAGTCTTCTGCAGGTTACGGACTTCAACTGCGAATTTCTCAAGTGAGGTTGCGATTAATGCGAGTGTTGCGACATAATAAGCATGACGGTCACGCTGCAGCGTCTGTGTGGAGATCTCAGCGAATCCGATGCCGAGTTCCTTGCAGACATACGCCTCAATCTCAGGCGGGATGTTGGCGAATGTTCCGACAGCACCACTCATCTTACCGACTTCAATCTCTTGACGTACTTCTTTGAAACGCTTTAAGTTACGCTGCATTTCCATATACCAGAGTGCCATCTTCAGACCGAAAGTTGTCGGTTCTGCATGTACGCCGTGTGTACGTCCCATCATCAGCGTGTTTTTGTATTTCAATGCCTTTTCTTTTAATACTTCGATAAAATGTTCCAGGTCTTTTTCGATGATTTCATTCGCCTGTTTAATGACAAAGCTGAGGGCCGTATCGACTACGTCTGTACTCGTTAAACCATAATGTACCCATTTACGTTCCTCTCCGAGTGTTTCACTGACCTGTCTTGTAAATGCAACGACATCGTGACGTGTTTCCATCTCGATTTCTTTCGCACGTTCTACGTCTACTTTAGCGTTCTGACGGATAAGTTTCACATCTTCTTCAGGAATCACACCCAGCTTGCTCCATGCTTCACATGCTAAGATCTCCACTTCGAGCCATGCTTCAAAGCGATTCTGCTCACTCCAGATATCTGTCATTTCTTTTCTTGAGTAACGTTCTATCATCCGTATTCTCCTAACTGATTAGATTTCAGTTCCATTATAACAAATGTTTCTATTTACGTACATTAAATATTAAAAATAATTGAACGTACGGAAAAGGAGCAAAAAAATAGCCTAACTGATCATCAGATAGGCCTGTTATTCGATTTTCCTGCCGACAAATATAATCTGCTGGCGTAGTACTTCTATGCCGGTCTCTGTTTCATGGAAAATGGGTTTCTCCATTCTTCTGACCGGCGTGAAGCCTTCTTTTTTCATACGTTCCAGACATTCAGCAATCGTTTCATTTTCTGCAACTTCAAATTTCATCTGTATCATACGCTTTCAGTTTTTTGCTGCGGACACCTTTGACCCAGAACCCGCCGTGGATGTTCTTCGGTTCATATGCAATGATGAAGGCCTTCGGATCCAGCTGCTTGATGGTATCTGTCAGCTTCACTTCATATTTCCGTGGTGTCAGAATCTGCATGACCATGCGCTGGCCATCGCGCCCATGTGCTGCATAATGGGTGACACCATATCCCAGATCCCGCAGTGTATGGGGGATGTCCAGTTCGTACTCCGCTGTTGTCACATTGACTACGATATAGCCAAGTGCAATCTTTTCCTCAAGCTTCATACCGACTATGATTCCGGCACCAAACCCGAAAGCATAGGCCAGCACATTCCAGATGTTATCCAGACTGTTCATGACAAGCCCAAGACCGACGACATAAACCAGCACTTCAACAACAGATACACCAGCTGCCAGGTAACGATAGCCTTTCAGCGTCAGGATCATTCTCATCGTCAGACAGGAAACGTAAATAATATTGATAAAAAATATAACAGCAACCATCAGCCAGGGATTCTCCAACAATTGTGCACCTCCTAATTCAATGGAATTCTATCAGAGATTAAGAAGTTGCACAAGACTAGCGAATCAGTGTATCAAGATTATAGCGACTGATCGGCATCATGCGTTTATGCTGTGTTTTCAGGAAATGTCCTTCAATCACGTCTTTATCGTGCTGAGGAATGTCTCGTCCTTCAAGATAATCATCAATGGCATCATAAGATACCCCAAGTGCGACTTCATCAGGTAACTGCGGCTTGTCTTCTTCCAGGTCAGCAGTCGGTTTCTTGTTGTACAAGTGTTCCGGACATCCTAGATATTTCAGAATCTCACGACCTTGACGTTTGTTGAGGCCAGCAAGCGGCAGAATATCAGCACCGCCATCACCATATTTCGTATAGAAACCGGTAATGCTCTCCGCTGCATGATCTGTACCCAGTACAATTCCGCTGGTCGCAGCTGCCACTGAATACTGAACTTTCATGCGTTCACGTGCTTTTTCATTTCCTTTCTGGAAATCAGTCAGCTCAATACCCGCTTCTTTCAGTGACTCGAGACTGGCATCCACACTTGGCTTGATGTTCACCGTCAGTTCTTTTGAGGCACTGATGAAATCAAGCGCGTCCTGGCAATCCTGCTCATCTTTCTGGATACCATAAGGCAGACGGATGGCAATAAACTGATAATCTGAACCTTCAGCGTTCAGTTCATCCACTGCCATCTGTGCAAGTTTACCTGCTAAAGTTGAGTCCTGTCCGCCTGAAATACCTAAGACCATAGATTTCAGGAAAGGATAGCTCTTAAGATAATCCTTCATAAAATCGAGGATAGCACGCGTTTCCTCTTCAACATTAATTGATGGCTTAACATCAAGTTCTTTAATAATCTGCTGTTGTAATGTCATTAGTCCCACTCCTTTATTCTGTCTGCCACTTCATGAATTTTATTGTTTTTATTCTCCCAGCAGGCCGTACTCAAATCCACTGGATACTCTTCGGGGTTCATATAGCGTTTTGTCTCTTCCCATATGAGACCAAGATTCTCCTGATGGAATGAACGGCTATCATCCAGTGATGGCTGTTCATAGACATATTCACCCTGTTCAAAGATAGGCTGCAGCAGTTTCTTCGCCGTGAAATCCTTGACCCACTTCTGCTTGTAAGTGTAGATCGGATGGAACATCTTCAGCACTTCTGCAGCCTGAGGATTTTCATGTGCAAGCGTGATATAGTCTCCTTCAGATTTCCCTGTTTTATTATTAATAATCCTATAAAGTTCTTTTTTACCCGGTGTGGTCACTTTTTCAGCATTATTTGAGATTTTGATGCGGTCCTGCAGCACACCCTCATCATCTTCAATCGCCACCAGCTTATAAACTGCACCAAGTGCCGGCTGGTCATATGCTGTAATCAGTTTCGTACCAATACCCCAGGCCGTCACTTTACAGTCCTGCTGTTTTAAGTTGATGATAGTCGCTTCGTCAAGGTCATTCGATGCGAAGATAATGGCATCCGGAAATCCTGCTGCGTCAAGCATTTTGCGCGCTTCTTTCGACAGATAGCTTAAGTCGCCTGAATCGAGACGGATACCGATGAAGTTGATTTTATCGCCCAGTTCCTTCGCTACCCGGATCGCATTCGGCACACCGCTTTTCAGTGTATGGAATGTATCGACCAGGAAGACACAGTTCTTATGACGTTCAGCATATTTTTTGAATGCTGTATATTCATCGTCGTAAGCCTGGACCATCGCATGGGCATGTGTCCCTGAAATCGGTATGCCGAAGAGTTTACCGGCACGAACATTACTCGTTGAATCAAAGCCTGCGATATAAGCGGCACGGGCGCCCCAGATCGCTGCGTCCATCTCCTGGGCACGACGCGTCCCGAACTCCATGAAGATCTCGTCCGGCGCGATGTTCTTGATGCGGCTTGCTTTCGTTGCGATCAATGTCTGGAAGTTCACGATGTTCAGAATGGCTGTCTCAAGCAGCTGGGCCTGGATAAGGGGTGCTTCCACTCTGAGTAACGGCTCATTATTGAAGCAGATTTCACCTTCCTGCATGGCAACGATACTGCCCGTGAACTTCAGATCTTTTAAATAAGCGAGGTAATCTTCCTGATATCCCTGCTCACGCAGATAATCAATATCGCTGTCCGTGAATCTGAAGCGCTTCACGTAGTCAATGATTCTCTCAAGGCCGGCAAATACTGCATAACCGCCGTCAAACGGCATACTTCTGAAGTAGACATCAAAGACAGCGATATTTTCATGGATTCCGTCAAACCAGTAAGTTTCCCCCATATTGATCTGATATAAGTCTGTATGAAGCATCAAGCTATCGTCATTTTTCTGAAACATCTAATCTCCTCATTTTCCATGTGATATTGTTCATTTATTTAATATTAACATACCCTGAACCGACTCAATAATGCTACAATTCAAATAACTAGTAAATGAGGTCAGGTCATGAAAAATAAACAATTCGTCCTAATTCTATCGGCCGTGGTTTCCATTTCTGGATTTTCACAGGGCATGCTGCTGCCACTCATCTCTTTTATATTCGAACGTGATCACGTGCCAAGCATCGTTAACGGCATGCATGCCACTTCCCTCTATATCGGCGTCTTTCTGACTTCCCTCTTCCTGGAAGGACTGCTCAGGAAATGGGGCTTTAAACCACTGATCATCACAGGGGGTCTGCTTGTCAGTCTATCTTTCCTGCTCTTTCCTATAATGAAGACAATGACTTTCTGGTTTATGCTGCGGCTCCTGGTCGGAGTCGGTGATAATATGCTGCACTTCGCGACACAGTCCTGGCTCACTCATGTTACACCGCGCGCTCAGCTCGGTCGGGCGCTCGCGTATTACGGGCTCAGTTTCTCACTCGGCTTCATGCTTGGCCCACTCATCGTGCCGCTCGTCAATATACATGAGTCACTGCCGTTTCTGATCAGTGCCATGATGACGCTGATTGCATTCGCACTCGTCTTCACACTGAAGAACAGTTACCCGGCAGCAGACGAAAAGCCAGTCTCCTTGAAGTCCACATTCATCAATTTCAGCCGAGTGTTCAAAACTTCATGGGTCGCCTTCTTATTTCCGATGGTCTTCGGCGTGATGGAAAGCGCTCTGAACAGTAACTTTCCGATATTCGCTCTGAAGCATGGACTGGCACTGATTGACATTACCTGGATACTGCCGATGTTCAGCCTAGGGACCATCCTGTTCCAGGTGCCGATCGGCAGTCTGTCTGACCACGTCAGCAGAAGCCGTCTCATGCTCGTCCTGACTTTGATAGGGGCCGCTGTATTTATACTCGGTGATGTCTTCATCATCCATCGCTATATAATGATGGGTATTTTCTTCGTTGCAGGTGTCTTCGTCGGTTCACTGTATTCCCTCGGCGTGACTTATATGACGGAGCTGACGCCGAGACATCTTCTTCCAGCCGGCAATCTGATGTGCGGAATTGTCTTCAGTATCGGCAGCATAATGGGTCCTGTTATCGGTGGGGCTGTGATTTCAGCCACTGATCATCAATCGTTTTTTATTGCTATCAGCTCACTGATACTGCTGACAAGTTTCGCTACTTTTATCTTTATCATGACTAACCGCCAATCAACTGAGGAGTGATTAAATGTACCGACAGGCTGAATCTTTCATCAAACAGATGCATGCCGAACTGAACATCGAACATACCGTCACCGACAGACGACTCTCTGAGATCAAGGCAGAAATTGAAGAAACAGAAACCTATAGTCATACTACAGACGAACTGCAGTACGGCGTACGTGTCGCTTGGCGCAACAGCAACCGCTGCATCGGCCGTCTGTTCTGGGATAAGCTATTCTTAATCGATCAGCGTCATATCGATGATGCCACTGACTTTGAAGCAGCGGTCACGGAACATATCCAGTACGCGACCAACAACGGCAAGATACGTCCGAGCATCACGGTATTCCCTCAACAGACACGAAACGGCGCACCCTTTGTCATACTGAATGATCAGCTGATTCGTTATACAAGCGATACACTCGCGGAACCTGTCCGAAAACTGGTGCCGGGTATCAAGGACCGCTTCCTGCCGATCGTCTACCGTCATCACAATGAGATCCGCTCGTTCCGGCTGCCGGAAGAGATCATCAAGGAAGTTCCACTCCGCCATCCTCATTATGCTGACTTCAGCAACCTGAATCTTTCCTGGTATGCCGTGCCGATTATTTCAGGCATGGAGCTCAGAATCGGTGGCATCATCTATCCCTGCGCACCGTTCAACGGCTGGTATATGGAGTCAGAGATTGCGTCCCGCAACCTGCTCGACTGCTACCGTTATAATCTGCTCGAGGAGATTGCTGACAGCTTCCACTTCGACCGTTCCAGGACATCATCTTACTGGCGTGACAAGACACTGGTTGAACTGAACTATGCCGTCTATCATTCCTATAAGGCAGCAGGTGTTGCGATTGTTGACCATTACACCGCTAGTAAACAGTTCGAGAAGTTTGAGAAACAGGAAGCAGAGTGCGGCCGCAAAGTCACAGGCGACTGGACCTGGCTCATTCCGCCGATATCACCTTCCCTCGTCCATAATTTCCATAAAGGCTACGACAACACTTACAGAGATCCGAATTTTTACTCCCGTAAAAAAAGGTGTCCCTTCTCTGGACAATAAAAGCTCGTTCAGCTTGAACGAGCTTTTTTACATATCACTATATAAGCCTTGCACATGGGACTGATGAATTGTGTGGAGATTCTGGTTGCTTCGGCAATAGACATCTGCCGCTTCCTTCAAATTAATGGCGCATGTTTCTTTGTCATTGAATACATTATCAAAGATATAGATCTTTTCATTCCTGACGCCGGCGTAGCCTTTGATCAGAATGACATCTTCTTTTCTGATGGACCTGAAGTCATTATTTCTGATGATGACTTCTTTACCGCCCTGCACCCCTTTGTCGACCCCGTCTATCGTCGTTGAATACTTGCCTTTATTGACTGCGAGATAGCGGATACCGCCTTCGCAGTCGATGAACTGATTGCCTGAAACACTGACCATCTTTGCCTTCAGCAGCGTCACCGCATAGTCACTCATACCTACAAATATATTATTCTCGATAAAGATGTTCTCATAGTAAATATCGTACCGACTCGCATGGGACCCGATGGCGCGGTTCCAGGATCTCATGTGAGGGGCACCTGAGTCACCGAAATAACAGCCTTCAATGATGACATTCTTTGTCGGCGTACCATCGTAGTAGCCGAACTTCGGAAAGGAATCCTTCAGCTGCAGGTCAATCTGAATGGCTTCACTGAACTGCCGGCGACCTGAGTCATCTCTGAAACCTAGAAATCGGCAGTCTTTCACGTGAAATCCATCCAGGCCACACGCATCAATGGCATGACCACCTACTACATTCTTGAAGGTCACATCTTCTAACTTGATTTCACGGGCATGACCGAGCGACATGATTGTATTGTTGAAGTTGAGTATATGACCGAACTGATCGAATGTCCCACCCTTGACTGTAATATGCCCTTGACCCTCGTAACCGTGATAGCCGGGTTTCTTCCCATTTTTCAACAGCGCGCCATTGCTCATCCTTCTGATCACTGCATCTTTATGGAGAATAAGGGTAGTATGAGAATAGATAACAAGTTCTTTTGCGATATAATAGGTTCCTTCTGATACATATATTTCAGTCGGTCCTTTTTTCGCCTGGTTCAAAGCCCGCTGGAAGCTGATTGTATCGAGCAATGGGTTGCAGCCCCGTGCACCGTATTGTTTAACCGTGATTTTTCTCATTTCATTCATCCTTATTGTTATTTATAATTTTAGCTATTATACCCTATCAGGAGGTTCACTATGGATAAAGCACTGTTGATTATTGATTATTCCTATGACTTTGTGGCTGACGACGGCAGACTGACATGCGGCAAGCCGGGTCAAGCTATTCAGCAGGCCATCGCCTGTAAGTTTGAGGTCTATCTAGCTGAAGATAACCCTGTTTTCATTATGATGGATCTGCACGATTTAAATGATATGGCTCATCCTGAATCCAAGCTATTTCCGCCGCATAATATCCGCGGCACTGAAGGACGGGAACTGTACGGTGCTGTCAAAGAGGTTTATGATCAGCACAAGGATAATC
The DNA here is from genome assembly GCF_004359515.1 of Macrococcus carouselicus. Classification (GTDB taxonomy): domain Bacteria; phylum Bacillota; class Bacilli; order Staphylococcales; family Staphylococcaceae; genus Macrococcus; species Macrococcus carouselicus. The sequence continues at coordinate 52,294 of NZ_SCWD01000004.1, read as the reverse complement.
CGCTTGTCTTCTGGATTGACAAAAGACGCTACAGCTCATTCGCCGGTACACCGCTGCATCAGTATTTATCAGAACGTCAGATTAAGATCATTGAACTGACAGGTGTCTGTACCGATATCTGCGTCCTGCACACAGCCGTTGATGGCTATAACCTTGGCTACACGATACTTGTCGATAGAGATGCTGTGCAGTCATTCAGTCAGGAAGGGCATGAGTTTGCACTTTCTCACTTTGAACATTCACTCGGCATGACGATTACCAGTCAATCATGATAAAATAATAGATATTCATATCAAAGGAGTAGAACTCATGACAATTTTAACATTCGGACACCAGAATCCTGATACAGATACTATTACTTCAGCGCTTGTAATGGCTGATCTTCAGAATGCTGCAGGTAAAGAAGTGGAGGCCGTCAGACTAGGCGAAGTCAGTGCAGAGACTCAGTACGCACTTGACCAGTTCAAAGTGCAGGCACCTCGCTTAATTGACAAAGTTGAGAAACAGACTGTTATTCTTGTTGACCATAACGAATTCCAGCAGTCAGCACCCGGCATTGAAGATGCGACTGTCCTGATGGTAGTCGACCATCACCGCATCTCCAACTTCGAGACAGCAGCGCCGCTCTACTACCGTGCAGAACCTGTCGGCTGTACAGCGACCATCTTGAATAAAATGTATAAAGAGAACAACATTGAAATCAAACCTGAGATCGCAGGTCTGATGTTATCAGCGATCATCTCTGACACATTATTATTCAAATCACCGACATGCACTGAAGAAGATGTGAAAGCAGCTGAAGAACTTGAAAGAATCGCCGGCATCAGCAAAGAAGAATACGGCCTTGACATGCTGAAAGCGGGCGCTTCCACAGCTGACAAAACAGCAGAAGAATTACTGAATATTGATGCCAAATCATTCTCAATGGGCGAGAAAGAAGTCCGTGTCGCTCAGGTGAATACTGTTGACATTGACGAAGTATTCGCACGTCAGGAAGAACTTGAGAATGCAATCAATGCTGAAACTGCACAAAATGGTTATGATTTATTCGTTCTCGTTGTGACAGATATCATCAACTCTGATTCCAGGATTCTCGCTCTAGGTCAGGAACAGGAAGCTGTGAATAAAGCATTCAATGTAGCTTTAGATAAAAACACGGCGCTTCTTAAAGGTGTTGTATCCCGCAAGAAACAAGTGGTGCCTCAATTAACTGACGTCTTATCGTAAGGAGGTTTTTCTGATGGAAATCAAGCAGGCAGGTAATAGATTCTATATAGATGATAAAGCTGAAATCACATTTTACCCTGAAGGCGAAAAGACGATTGTGATCAATCACACATTTGTTGACCCTTCTCTTCGCGGTCAAGGTATCGCGAAACAATTAGTGGATAAAGTCATCGACTATGCACGTGAGAACAACCTGGTCATCGTGCCATTATGTTCCTATGCTAAAGTAGTGATGGACCGTGATGCATCAACTCACGATGTACTGAAGTAACAGTAAAGCCGGTATTCAAATCTGAATACCGGCTTTTTTATACTATTTTAAGACCTGCAATCGAGATGATGATACAGGTGACAAATACAATTTTAAGGAGACTGACTTTCTCGTGATAGAAGACCATGCCGACGATGACACTGCCCATCGCACCGATTCCGGTCCAGACCCCGTATGCCGTGCCGAGCGGAATCGTTTTGATAGCGACCGAGAGCAGAAATAAACTCATCATGCTGAGTATAAACCAGATGATCGTCCACTTCTTATTTTTAAAGCTATCTGCTTTCTTAAGGGCTGTGACCATCAGAATTTCCATCACACCGGCCAGAATTAATATAATCCAGTTCACACTTCATCCCCTCCTTCAATCAGCTTCAGGCCGAGAATTGAACCGATCAGCAGAATCAGAAAAAGTATTCTCGGGAGAGACATATCCTCCTGCAGGAAGAACACCCCGTACAGTACTGTTCCGACTGCACCGATACCGGTATAGATGGCATATGCCGTGCCGATCTCAAGTTTCGATAAGCTGTAGCCGAAACAGTAAAATGAAAATACCATAATGACAAGAGTGATCAAGGTCCACTTCAAATCTGTAAATCCATGCGCATATTTAAGGCCGACTGCCCAGCCGACTTCCAGGAAGCCGCCGATAACGAGCAGTGTCCACGCTTTACTGTTATTCAAGATAACCCTCCTGATGAATCTGCTGCTTGATCTCCTCAAGCATCATTAATGTGTCCATGCTCATCTGTTCATTTTCAGCTGATCCTATGCCTTTTTTACAGCAGTCGATGAACGTGCTGATTTCGTATGACATCGGCGGTTCATGATGTTCAAAACGCTCAATGACGTCACCCTGCCTGTTCAGTTTCTGGGTGACTGCAGGCGCTGATATTTTGTCGACCGTGATGATCCCTTCCTCACCGATGATCTCAGACGGCAGATGGCTGTCAATGATTTTCGAGAAGCTGAGCACCGCTGTCATCCCCTTATAGCGCGCCATGACTGTCCCCTGTCCGTCTGCGCCTGTCGACAACAGATAGCCCTCAGCATAAGTTCGCTCCGGCAGTCCGAAGAGTCTGACGAGCGGCGCAATTGTATAGACACCGATATCTGTCAGTGAGCCATTACCCAGTTCCGGTTTGAAGGCATTCTCGACGATGCCGTCTTTCAGCTTGTCATAGCGTGATGAATACTGATTGTAATGGAAGTTCACACGCCTGATCGTGCCGATATCATGAATCCATTTCTCAAGCTCCTTGAAAGCTGCTGCTTCTGTCGACTTCATCGCTTCCATCAGGACGACCTCATTATGCCGGGCACAGTCGAACAGCTTTCTGCCTTCTTCAGCTGTTAAGGTCAGCGGTTTCTCGCATAACACATGCTTGCCGGCAGTCAGTGCATCCATCGTCTGCTTTGCATGCAGGAGATTCGGCGTCGCGATATAGAGTGCATCGAATGTATCACTCGCCAGAAAATTCTGCCAGTCTGTAAAGCGATAGGCAATATCGTGTTTATCTCCGAATGCATCCGCACGCTCCTGTGTACGTGAGTAGACGGCAGTCACTTCGAATTCTTCTATTGTCTGTCCTGCCGCGATGAATCGATCTGTAATCCAGTTCGTACCGACTATTCCAAACTTCATATAGAGCACCTCTTTTAAGTTCAATTGATTTTAACGAGCCACGATATATTGTACACTAAATACAAATCACATATAGAGGTGAACGACTTGTTTAGATCTGACTTAGCAGAAATCAATCAGTTTTTTGATACAGATAGAACGAAAGATCCGAAGTTCAGAAAGAAACAGCTGAAGGCCTTACGCAAAGAAATCAAAACACGTGAAAAAGATATATTAGCCGCACTGGCACATGACCTAGGCAAAGGGAAATTAGAGGGTTATGCCTCAGAGATCGGTATCGTCCTGAAATCAATCTCGATGTTCATCAAAGAGATGAAGAACTACAGTAAAGTCGAGACAATCAATACTCCGCTGATGCAGTTCCCGGGAAAAAGCTACATTATGCGCGAGCCGCTTGGGACTGTGCTGATTATCGGGCCCTTCAACTATCCGTTCCAGCTCGTGATGGAGCCGCTCGTCGGTGCACTCGCTGCCGGTAACTGTGCAGTCGTGAAACCCTCTGAACAGACCCCTGCGACCAGTCAGGTGATCGAGGAGATTATCTCCACTGTCTTTGCACCGGATTATGTCAGAGTCTATCAGGGTGAAAAAGAAGTGACAGCAGAACTCCTCGAACAGAAATTTGACTTCATCTTCTTCACCGGCAGCACAAAAGTCGGACAGATTGTCTACGAAGCAGCCAGCAAGAACTTAGTGCCCGTTGCGCTTGAACTGGGCGGTAAAAGTCCGACCATCATCGACAAGACTGCGAACATCAAAGTGGCAGCAGAACGGATTGCATTCGGGAAATTTATGAATACCGGTCAGACCTGTGTCGCACCGGATTACCTCTTAATCGACCGCGAAGTGAAAGATCAGTTCATCAAGGCGATGCGTTCAACAATCAAGGATTTCTACGGGAAGAATCCACAGAACTCGGAAGACTACGGCCGCATTGTGAACGAACGACACTTTGACCGCTTGAACGAATTACTGAAAAGTGCTGAGAATGATATCGTCATCGGCGGTGAAACAGATAGAGCAGCACGCTATATCGCACCGACCCTCATCGATAACGTCGGACTGGATGACGAACTGATGAAAGAAGAGATTTTCGGTCCCTTACTGCCGATTGTTGCATTTGATGACCGTGATGACGTTTTCCGCATCGTCAAATCGTATGACAAACCGCTTGCACTTTATCTCTTCAGTGAAGACGAAGACTTCGTGAAAACCGTCTTCAAGCGTCTGTCATTCGGCGGGGGATGTATCAATGATACGCTGATGCACGTCTCAAACCCTTACCTGCCGTTCGGTGGCGTCGGTGCTTCCGGTATCGGACACTATCACGGCAAATATTCATTCGACCTCTTCAGCCACCAGAAAGCTTATATGACAAAAGGCACGAAGCTGGAGACAGGACTGATGTTCCCGCCTTATAAAGGAAAGTTCAAATATATCAGACAAATCTATAAATAAGTACGTGTTAAGAAGGCTGCTGAACAATCAGTAGTCTTTTTTGTTGAACTTTTCAGAATAGCATATATTGAAGCAGAAAAATAAAAATTGCCAAGTAAGCCACTTTCCACAAATTCAATGAATTTTTCACTGAATATAACGAAACGATAGTTTTTTATCATTTTCAGTCGTTCAAACGAGACATTTTCATCTTTTTCTGCTTTTTGATTTTTAGATAGAAGGTCGCTATATTAGGAACGAGGTGAAACCATGTTCCTTAAAATACATGAACCTAATACTTATCAGAAGTTTCTTCTTGCTGCGGAGCATCGTACCATTCTGCATGACTATGATCAGCATAAATTATTTACCTATTCAAAAGGTGTTGAAGGAGAAACCTATTTTCACGAGCAGCTTAAGAACACTGAATGCGTAAAAATCTGGGACCTTCGCCTTGACTATCTATCTGGGTGTCAGTTCGATTTTTTGATTTTTGACAAAAGTACCATTTTCCATATCGATATCAAAAACTATACGGGTTCTTATCAGTTGGTGAACCAGCAGTTCGTTTCAGCAAATGGCCATGTACATGCTGATGTAATCTCACAATTAAATAAAGCACATTATAAATTAGAAATGTTTTTGAAAAAGCAGTATATTCCTTACAAACTGGTTAGCAGAATATTGTTTGTCAATTGTGATTATGATCTGGCAGTCACAACTGTCCCCCAAAACGTACTACTACCTCACCAAGTTGAGAATGTCGTTCGACATATTCAATCCATCGAACCATTACGAGAACATCAAGCAACTGCTGAAAAAATAATATCTTACCATAATGATGACCTTATTCAGGAACGTATTCATTACTATCCCTTCAGAGAGTATAAAGGTGGAATAAGATGCGAAAAGTGCAGGAGATTGACTATGACGCCTGATTATAATAAAAGGTATATTTTTTGCAGTAATTGCCGTCATCGTATAGATAATAAGACCGCTTTACTGCAGCTGATAAAAGAAATGTCGTTACTTAAGAATGATTCACTGCAAGCAGCAGAAGTGAGTAATTGGAGTGGTATGCCTCATCAGACTGTTAAAAGAATGATGTCTAATGCTTGTCATTCAAAAGGAGCAAATAAAAATCGACAGTATATTCTAAAGTAACTTATATAGTTATGATCAATATTCCTCTGTTATCGTCCATAACTTCCCAACTCACCGGCTTCATCCTATAGTTATGATCGATATTCCCCTGTTACCGTCCATAACTCCCCGCTCACCGGCTTCCTCCCATAGTTATGACCGATATTCCCCTGTTACCGTCCATAACTCCACCACTCACCTGTCCCATCAAAAAAACCGCCCTTTAGCACAAGGGCGGTTCCATAATCACTATTTAATATAAGTCAGTTCTTCGTGATTCAAACACAGGAATGGACTGGCGAATTCTTCTAGAGACCTCAATATCAATTTCAGTTATCAGTGTCTCTTCATCAGTGCCAGCTTCAGCCATTACTTCTCCTGAAGGACTGATCACCATTGACCGACCACCGAACACCGTTCCTTCGCATTCACCTGCTGCATTACATGCGGCGATATAACACTGGTTCTCTATGGCCCGCGCTTTCAGTAACGCTGCAAAATGATCCATGCGTTCGACCGGCCACTCAGCGACAACGTAGATGATCTCTGCACCTTCCAATGCAAGCTGACGAGATAATTCCGGAAATCTGAGGTCATAACAGATGATGACACCCATCTTCTCCGAGTCAATTTCAAATATCCCGAACTGATCACCTGCCGTTAAATACTTCGGCTCATCCAGCATCGGCACAAGATGAATCTTATCATATTGATAGATGACCTCGCCTTTTCTGTTCACAATCACACTTTCATTATAATGCCGACCGTGTTTTTTCACTGCGATTGAACCACCGATAATATTGATATGATGGTCACGTGCGAGCCGCTGCAAAAACTCCACCTCACGTCTGCCGTTCTCATCTGCCAGTTCTTCCAGACGGTCGAGGGTATAAGAGGTATTCCACATCTCCGGCATTACGGCGATATCCGTATTCTCAAGACTTTCAATCCACGACTCTACTTTCCCCATCGCCTTCCCAGGGTGCCCAGGAACGACTTCCATCTGATAAAGTGCTAATCTCATGTCAGGAACTGCACACAGACACCTTCTGCTGCTTTCTTGTCATTGTCAAGCATCACCAGTCGACCTGTCTCAACATTTCTTTCAAATAATGACAGATTACCGCTCACTTCATGCACACAGACCAAAAACTGGTCATCATTGGAAATATTGAAGTCACGCGGCCAGTCTCCACCGCAATCTACAATCTCAACTAACGATAACGCTGCGCCGTCTGCTTCAACCTTGAATACAGCGATACTCTGATGACCTCGGTTTGACGCATAGACAAACTGATTATCATGGCTCATACGAATGGCTGCGCCTTGCGTATTCTCCGTAAAGTCAGCTGGAATAGCCAGATACTGTTCAAGCAGTTCAAACTCACCATTCTGATACTTCAGCACAAATACTTCATTGCTTAATTCAGTCATCACATACGCATACTGTCCGTTCTGATTGAATACTAAGTGTCTCGGGCCGGTTCCTGCCGGTACTTTCAGTGCACATTTTCGTTTCAACCCTGCTTCATCATACGTGAACGTGATGATTTCATCAGCACCTAAATCAACTGCCACCGCATATTTCGCGTCGGGTGTCTGCTGGATAAAGTGTGTATGCGCCTTATCCTGGCGGTCTTCATTTGGTCCCAGACCTTCCTGCACTACAACGTTAATTAAATATTTGATGGCACCACTTGCTGTATCCAGTTCGTAAAGTCTAGCTTCTCCAGCACCGTAGACCGCTTCAAATAAATACTGTCCATCTGCACTCACAGAGATATGACAGCCTGATTCCGCTGATTCCAGACAGTCGTTGATCAATTCAAGTTTACCTTCCGCACCGATTCTATAAGCCGCGACTCCTGCTTTATCATTCTCTTTTTTGATACCATAAAGGAAGTCACCATGTTGTACGACGTAAGTGGATGCAGGGACTTCAAATCCTGTTTCTACTGTACTGATTTCTTTCACATTTTCATCCAATTCAAAACGGTAAATGCCCTTGCCCTCTTTTTTCGTATATGAACCAATATAGCCGATCATGTTATTGCCTCCTTTTTCTTTTATTTTATCAGACTATTCCCTTATCAAAAAAACATATGCAAAATCAGAAATTTTTCCTTGCCATCAGTTTAGTAATACATTACAATTTGTTTGGTAAAAATAAATTAGTAGTCGTATAAAACCTCAAGTTAAGTCATACTATATTTTACAATTTTGTATTCAGGAGGTGTCAGCATGATTAAGCCTTATGATCTCAAAACCTTCATCCCTGTCGATAATGACCTGCACCAGCAGACACCCCTGTTCGACGCATTGAAATTATATGAAGAACAGGATGTCATCAGTTTTGATGTACCCGGTCATAAGCGCGGGCTCGATCCGGAAACCGCTCTTCACTATTACGGTTCTTCCACTTTGCGTCATGACGTAAATTCGATGCCACAGCTTGACAACTATGATAATCCGAAAGGCGTTATCAAGGACGCCCAGAATCTGATGGCGGACTTCTATCTGGCTGACGAGGCGCATTTTCTCGTCAATGGTACGACAGAAGGCATCCAGGCGATGATTTTCTCGGTCTGTCAGCCAGGCGATAAACTGATTCTACCCCGTAACGTCCATAAATCAGTGCTGAATGCGATGGCACTGGCGGATGTCACACCGATTTACGTCCTGCCGGAATTCGACACGGAATTCGGTATCGCCCATAACTTAAGCGTGAAATCTGTCACTGACACGATTGAACAGCATCCTGATGCTCGCGCGCTTTTCATTATGAACCCTACTTATTTCGGCGCAGTCAGCGACTTAAAGACAATCGTTGACTTAGCCCATGCACACGATATGCCGGTCTTAGTTGACGAGGCGCATGGGGCTCACTTCAGATGTTCGCCGGAACTGCCGATATCCAGTATGGAGGCGGGCGCAGATCTTGCTGCTACCAGTCTTCATAAGACAGGCGGTTCATTCACTCAGTCGAGTGTTCTGCTTGTCAAGGGGAACCGGGTTGACCCTCATAAAGTCAAAAGTGTCATCAATATGCTGACATCAACATCAGCTTCGTATCTGCTGATGTCATCACTTGATATCGCACGCAGACACCTCGCACTGAACGGTCAGGAACGGTTCAGAAAGCTGATGCCGCATGTCCGTCACTTCAAAGAAGCAGTGACTAGGATTCCAGGTTTTCATATGGTGGATGGCGACGAGTTCAGATCAGTGTATAGTCAGAATCTTGACGAAACGAAGCTGACGATATATGTGGACTCAACTATTAACCTATCAGGCTTTGAAATTTACAAATTACTACGTAGCGATTATCATATTCAGATGGAACTGGCAGAACCGAATGTCGTGATGGGTATTGTATCAGCAGCCGACAATCTGTACGTATTAGAACGACTGCAGGAGGCGCTGGCTGATATCAGCCGTAAACATCATGATGCCAGTCGGGAAGTACATGCACCGGTGCTGAAGCAGCTTGCAATTCCGGAACAAGGAATGGGCCTGCGCGAAGTGCTTTACGCTGAGAAACATGCAGTCGCAATCGAGGACGCGCTCGGTGAAATCTGTGCAGAATCATTGATGATCTATCCACCGGGTATCCCTATACTGATGGCAGGAGAGCGAATCTCTCAGGCAGTCATTGATTACTGGCAGTTCATCAACAATCAGCCGATTATCAAGATCGGTACAGAAAATTCAAATCAAGTTTATATTATCAATAGAAAAGAGGAAAAATCATTATGAAATTAACGACTTTAGGCAGACACGTTTTAATCGAATATTACAACTGTGACAAAGATATCTTAAAAAATAATGCTAAAATTGAGGAAATCATGAACGATGCTGCACGTGTAGCAGGCGCGACTATCGTTGAAAGCTGCTTCCATACATTCAATCCGTACGGCGTATCAGGTGCAGTCATCATCTCTGAATCTCACTTAACCATCCACACATGGCCTGAATACGGCTACGCATCAGTTGATGTCTTCACATGTGGTGATACAGTAGACCCATGGAGAGCTGAAGATTACCTTGAGAAAGCATTGAAAGCTGAGCTCTCTGACTCATACGAAATCGGCCGCGGTATGGCTGATAAAATTCATAAATACTCTAAAGGCGAAATTGTTGTAGAATCATTCAAACCTGTTGAAGTAGACGTTAAATAAGGAGGATTATCATGTTAGATCTTTGGTACACAGAAAATCATACAGATAACGTACGTTTCTCAATCAAAACCAATAAACATATCCACTCTGAGCAGTCTGACTTCCAGCAGATCGACTTCTTTGAATCTGAAGAATTCGGTACATTCTTTACACTGGACGGCTTAATGATGGTCAACGAAAAGGACGAATTCGTTTATCATGATATGATCACACACGTCGCAATGGCAACAAACCCGAATATAAAGAAAGTTCTCGTTATCGGTGGCGGTGACGGCGGTACAGTGCGCGAACTGACACGTTACGAGTCCATTGAGCAGATTGATATGGTGGAGATTGATGAACGTGTCGTCCGTCTGTCACAGGAATACTTACCGATCACAGCAGGCAAGCTTGAAGACCCACGTGTGACGTTGCTATTCGAAGACGGTCTCGCTTACGTGAAAAATAAAGAAGAGGGCTACTATGATCTTATCCTCGTAGATTCAACAGATCCGATCGGTCCTGGTGAAGGTCTGTTCTCTCACGACTTCTACAACAACTGTTTCCGCGTCCTGACAGATGACGGTATCCTTATCAACCAGCATGAGTCACCATATTATCCAAGCTACGCACACGAAATGAAACGTGCACACTCAAAAATCAAAGGCTTATTCCCGATCACACGTGTGTATCAGTTCCATATGCCGACTTATCCATCAGGTCACTGGCTGTTCGGCTTCGCATCCAAGAAATATGATCCATTGAAAGATGCAGATTTAGATGCATGGAACAAGCTTGGACTTAAAACCAAATACTACAATACTGATATTCACACAGGTGCATTCGCCCTGCCGACATTCGTCAAGGAGATGCTTGAAGATGCAGCCGAATAAGCATGTCTATATGGCCTGCGAGGCATCGTTTGAAGAAGCATCAACCGTTATTTACGGCGCACCGTTTGACGGCACTGTGTCCAATCGTCCGGGCACACGTTTCGCAGCGGATGCCATCCGTTCTGAGTCATACGGTCTTGAGACTTACAGCCCTTATCTTGATAAAGACTTAGAAGATGTCAGCATCATGGATTCAGGCGACGTTGACATTACAATCGGCAACAAAGTGAAAGTGCTGGATGAACTGGAAGCAACAGCACGCGAGATTCTGACTGCCGGCAAGCTGCCGTTTATGATCGGCGGCGAGCATTTAGTGACGCTCGGTCCTTTCCGTGCTGTCCACGAGAAATATCCGGATGTCGTCCTCGTGCAGCTCGATGCACATACGGACTTACGCGATGACTATATGGGTGAGCCACTCAGTCACGCGACAGTCGTGCGCCGTATTCATGACATCACAGGCGACGGCCGTATCTATCAGTACGGCATCCGTTCAGGCACGAAAGAAGAATTCGACTGGAGCACTGAACATACGCACTTAGAGAAATTCTCTATCGATACACTGAAAGACCTGCCGGCCCTGTTAAAAGACACACCAGTCTATGTGACAATAGATCTCGACTGTCTTGACCCGTCCATCTTCCCGGGTACCGGCACACCGGAACCCGGTGGACTGACATACAAGGAACTGCAGCCGGCATTCAAAGTATTTGAACAGCTGAACGTCGTCGCAGCAGATATCGTGGAGCTCTCTCCACCGTACGATGCATCAGGTGTATCCAATGCAGTCGCGGCAAAAGTCGCACGCGAACTGATGCTTGCCATCACAAAATAGATAAAAGGTCCTCATACATATTGATGTATGAGGACCTTTTTTATTGCGGCACAGCGTTATGAGCGATATTTGCCGTTTATCGCTCATAACTCTTTCTATCGCGTCATATTCTCCGAGTGATAAATGTTAGAAAAATCCAACTATTTCATCTTCAATATAGGTATAATAGAGTTATTCTACAGAACTACGAGGATTCAACTATGAAGTTTTCACAATTCCCCTCCAACGTCAAACTCAGAATTATCTGCGGTTTCTTTGATCATGCAGCCAGTATGAGTGTCATGCCATTTATGGTCCTTTATATTGCTGATGAACTGGGCAAAGTGACATCCGGCATTCTTTTAAGTGTCAATGTCGTCTTTAGCCTCATATGTAATTTGTGCGGCGGTTATTTTGCTGATCGTTTCAGCCGTAAAGGACAGCTTGTTGCCGGTCAGCTCTTATTTGCCATGATTATGATATTGATGACGATTTTTATTCACCCTGCTATCAATATGCCCTGGATTGTATCCATCCTCTTTATGCTATCTGCCATCAGCGGGGCTATGATTTTCCCGGCGCTTGAAGCTCTCATCATTGATTCTACAACTGAAGAGATGAGAAAATCTGTCTATGTGATGTCTTACTGGACCAACAATCTTGCGACTGCTATCGGTACAGCGATCGGCGGTCTGTTCTACAAGGACCATCGGGTTCTGCTCTTTATGTTCATCGTACTCATCATGCTGGTCAATACGGTTATCTTCCAGCGTTATCTTATAGATCCGACTGTCCATAAAGCACGTAAAGTTGTTGAAGCTCATTGGGTACGTGATTTACTGAGCAGTTACAAGGTTGCGTTGAAAGATACACGTTTTGTTGTCTTTACGTCAGCGATGATCTTTGTTTTTTCAGCTGAATTCGCTCTGACTAATTATATCGGTGTGCGTCTCCACAATGTCTTTAAACCTGTTGACCTGTTCGGTGTCCATGTTGACGGGGTACGTATGATGAGTATCCTGCTGATCGAGAATACATTGCTTGTCGTCACCATCACTTTCCTGATAGCAAAGCTGACAGAACATCGCAATCAGGTCTATGTCCTCTTGATGGGTACGTTTCTTTACACAGCAGGTTATGGTCTTGCTCATCATCTGACAACCTGGTATTTACTGATGCTTGTCATCTTCCTCGCAACAGTCGGCGAACTGATGCAGACACCGATCATCTCTGTCTTCCAGGCCAAGTTAATGCCGGCGGATAAACGGGCGAGTTATATCGCCTTCAGTTCCCTCGGTTTCAGCGGAGCTGGTCTTGTCGCCAGTTCAGGGCTGATTATCGGTACAGTGCTGAACAGCATGATGATGTCTGTCTATGTGATCGTTCTCGGACTGATCGGCATGCTGCTCTTCTACCTGGCTGTTCACTCAACAATATTCAAACAGCCAATTCCTGATTAATGGGGTGATGATATGTTGAACATCAAATATCCAGTTATCCAGGCCCCGATGGCCGGCGGTATTATACCGCCTGATGTCGCTGCAGCCATTTCAAATGCAGGCTGTCTCGGTTCCATTGCGGCTGGCGGTCTGTCAATCACTGAACTGGAAAGTCAGATTGGAACCGTACATGCATTGACGCGGTCCCCTTTTCAGGTCAATCTGTTCGCAAACGATTATCCTGAACCCTACGCTATCGCAGCGATTAATAAAGAACTCAATACCATCAGACAGCGGCTGGGTATTCCGGTTATTGAAAGCTACAGCTTCACAACAGCTGAACCCCTTGAAAGTTACGTCGATCTCTGTATCCAGTATAAAGTGCCAGTCGTCAGCTTCACATTTGGCTGTCCGACTCCATCCCTCGTCGATAAACTGCATGATGCAGGTGTTACTATAATGGGCACCATCTCCACTGTAGGTGAAGCCCTGAGGATGCGGAATCTCGGTATTGATATAGTCATCGCTCAAGGATACGAGGCCGGTGGTCATAAAGGGGGCTTCACTGATAGTCCATCCATCGGTCTGATGGCACTTGTACCTCAGGTTGTTGACGCAATTGACCTGCCTGTCGTTGCTGCAGGGGGCATCAGTGACAGACGTGGCGTTCAGGCAGCTATTCTGCTCGGTGCAGATTACATTCAGGCAGGCACTCGTTTTCTTAATACCTTTGAGAGCACAGCACATCCACTTCATAAAGCCGCCATCAGTCGGGCCTATGAAACTGATGCCCTTTATACGTCAGCTTTTTCCGGCAAAACCGCTCGTGGCATTCGTAATCAGATGATGGATAAGTTATCGCATCTGGAGATTCCGCCCTATCCCTACATGAACATCATGACAAAAGATATACGTGCTGCCGCGAAAAATCAGCAACAAGTAGATTTTATGAGTAACTGGTCCGGTCAGAATATCCGCTCATCAGAGACTCAGTCTATATCCTGTGTCATCGCAGAATTAACAGCCTCTTTCCGTTAGGAAATAGGGCTGTTTTTAGATGCTATGGTCTAAAAAAATAAATAGGTTGCAATATAGAACATACGTTCGTATAATGAAGCTACATCAATGAAAGAAGTGATGGCATGCAGCATCCAGTCTATGGTGAGCTGGATTATCGTAAAGTCGATACGAGTCAGCTCAATCCGCACATACCTAAGGGGCGTGGCATGATTAAATGGGCACCGTTTGCGACCATGCCTGAACAGTTCCAGGATGTCAGACAGCAGATAGAGAATCAGAACAAAATAACACGGCCTGAATTATCAGATGACCGCCTGCAGGAACTGGACATACAGCTTAAAGAAGCACTTCACCGACAATGTCCGGTTCTTATTCAGTTCTATCACGATGGTTATATCGATGAATTGACAATGACCGTTGAACGAATTGATACGTGGGCGCTCCATATCATCGGAACTAACCATGCAAATCAGCAGATGTGCTTCATTTCATTTATGGATGTCATCAATATCGCCCTTGAAACTATCTGAGCCACTCAGATAGTTTTTGTAAAGCAAATTACAGTCCTTTTTCACAATGACTATTATATAGAGAAAGAAATTACAGTAAATGTCTGGCATTGACCAGAATAATAAACGCAGTAAGACAGTAGTATTAACAATGAAAAAAACCTGTAGAGATTCTATACAGTCTGTAATTGTGTAGCGGTCAGGTTTCATATCTGTCACAATTCAGGAGAATACATTAAGGAGATGAACTATGAGAACTTTCCGGATACTTCTACTGACCGTCCTTACCCTTTGCATCAGCGCCCCTCTGCAGGCCAGCCACCTCGTCAAGGTGATGGATAGCAACAACAATCCTGTCCCTCACTATCCACTGCGTCTTGTAGAGGAGAACGGCGAGATTCTGGAGATGACCACACTTTCAGATGGCCAGCGTCTTATAGAGTCAGATGTTATCATGATAGATGATAACAAGGTCTCTCTTCAGACTCCCGTTGTTACGGTGACAGTTCCATCCCCGGACAACGGCGCAGCAACAGAACATCCAATAGAACCAGAACCTGAGACAGAGTCAGTCTCAGATCCAGCACCCCCCATAGACCCAGAACCACAATCTGATGCTGAGTCTGAGTCACCCTCAGATCCAGCACTCTCATCTGAAACTATCATTTATGTCATCACATCAGCAGCTCAGCCGCTTCCCTCTCAAAATCTTCTGCTGAATGATGAAGAAGTCATCACCGACCAGGACGGTCGCCTCACCTTATCACTTAAGCCGGATACTTCCTATGAACTCAGCCTGCAGAATCAGACAATGAAAATTGAGCCGGGCGAAGAAAAATACTTTACGGTCAATTCTGAACCGCTGTCTGAGTCACCCGAAATAGAATCCGAAAGTTCTGAACAGCCGGAGACTGTAAAGGAGCCCCCTTCAATCACCGCATCCACTATTACAGCTCCGAGAACACTTCAGAAGGAACCGACCTCTGAAGAAGCAAGCACAGAAGCCACTCTCATCATCCAGAAACCCACCAGGAGGCCTGTTGATACAAAAGTAAAAGAACCGACTCAAACAAAGATAACCCGTAGAGTCATTCTCAAAGATACGAAACCTCTCCCTCAAGACGCAACGCTCATCCAGCAAAAGACCTTTCAAAAAAAAGCTATCCCTTATAAGAAAACAGCTCCTCATCAAACCAATCATCAGCAGACAGCCCTGAAAAAAACAGTCTTAAAACAAACCACCATGAAACAGGACAATCTATCGCATAAAAAGCAGACTGAAACTGCAGGAAGGAATAACCTGAAACCAGAAAATCTTACCCCTAAACCTCAGCTTCCACCTCAGCTCCCTACCGTTGATCCACGTGACACGGATGTCAGACACATATCCGCTCATCAGTCTGATTCCCGGTCGCCGGTTTCGAAGCGAAACCCAAAAAAATCATCTCCTCCTATCTCAAGCAAACTGCCTGAAACAGGTGAACATGATTTTACAAAATTCTATAGCCTGACCTCTTTTCTCATTGGCTCTTTTCTTCTCTACGCAGCCCGGCGCTCAAGAGCATCATAAAAAAGAACCTGCCATTCGGCAAGTTCTTATGGATTTTGAGATTCAATTTGAGCTACAATATCTTTTGTACGACGCTCAATATCTTCAAAGTCAGCTTTAAAGCGAGTGAATAAGATAGCAGCGCCACCAGTTACTACGATTGCTAACAAGAATACGATAAAGAATAAACCTTTAAAAAATCCCTTCATTTGTTTCACCTCTATCTTTATAGTAATTTCATTTTAACATATAAAATAACTCTAAAGAAATATTTCAGACTGATATGTGCTATAATATCTAAAACTCTACTAAAGGAGGATTGAGCCATTTGTCACATGTACATCTACTTGCTGCATGGCAGCAGCAGAACTTGGAAGAACTGAAAGAACTGATTGATAAAGATGTAACTGCAACATTTGTGTATAGGGATGGACATGTGTCATATGGGGACTATAACAAATTAATCGAAATTTTTCAGCAAAGATTCAATACCCAGCAGGACTGGAATTTCGACATCATTCATAAGTCAGACCGCGGTGAAGACTCACTCGTCATCTTGAAGATCTCAAGAGAAGATAAAGATTACAATCAGCTTGATGCACCTTCAATATGTTTATTTACATTTCGTATGGTGGATGGAATCAACAAACTGTCACGTCTCCACTTTGAACTGGAGCTGGATGCTCAGTAATTACCTTTTAAAAGCATCTGTCTAATACAGACAGATGCTTTTTATGTACTTATAATGCTAAAAATAATTTTATTTGCATTTTTAAAATGTTTATTTAAATATTTTTGTTGTCTTTTTATAATTTTCTGATTATAATAAATTTAAGCTTTAAAAATACTCATTGACTAAGGGGACCTGAAAATGAAAAAAATTATTGCACCTGCTGTTCTGTCTACTGTGATGCTCGCTTCATTAATGCCAACTCATGTCACTGAAGCAAAATCAGATGCTTCTAAAGAACTCAAAAAATTGGAAAAAGTCCATAGTAAACAAGATGCAAAAAAAGCACTTAAAAATCTGCCGGGCTCAAAAGCTGTAAAAAAGAACTATAAGCAATATGAAGTAACGGCCGCTGAAACAGATGCCGAAGGTTTCACACACTACACCCTCAAACCAAAAGTCAACGGCAAAGCGGCCCTCAATACGGAAGTGAAGGTCCACGTTAACCAGTCCGGAGAAATTGTCTTCGTCAATGGTGATCTTAATCAACAAGAAGTTGCGCCGACTAATACACAGCAGATTTCAAGTGCTGACGCAGTCAGCAAAGCATTTGATGCAGCAGGCGTCAAGGAATCTGAAGTTAAGAATATGGATCGTAAAGTTGTGAAAAAAGCTGAACTTGCGATTAATGCAGATACAAATCAATATGTCTATAATGTACAGCTGATTTACGTGACACCTGAACCTGCTAACTGGAAAATCCAGATTGATGCAGAAACAGGTGAAGTCGTTAAGAAACAGAACTTGATCGAGAAAGTGGCAACGACAGGCTATGGCTACGGCAATAAAGGTGATTATAAGTCACTTAATCTCTCTGCTGAGAACGGAAAATATTATTTAACTGACCTCACACATACTGGTGACATCGAAACGTATGATGCCAAGAATACAGAAACAAACTTCACAATAATGTCTGATTACGATAAAGCATTCACCAGTACATCACAACGCGCAGGTGTAGATGCTCACTATTATGCGGACCAGGTCTATGATTACTACAAAAATACGCATAACCGCGATTCATATGATGGTAAGGGCGCGCCTCTTTATTCAGTCGTTCATTTCGGCTCCAACTATAATAATGCC
This sequence comes from Macrococcus carouselicus, assembly GCF_004359515.1. GTDB lineage: Bacteria > Bacillota > Bacilli > Staphylococcales > Staphylococcaceae > Macrococcus > Macrococcus carouselicus. The sequence goes on along the minus strand of NZ_SCWD01000004.1, from coordinate 34,371 downwards.
TTCTGGAACGGCGAAGCGATGTTCTACGGTGATGGTGACGGTCGCACATTCTCTCCATTATCCGGTGCTAATGACGTTATCGCACACGAACTGACACATGCAGTGACTGAACACACAGCAGGACTCGTCTATGAGAACCAGCCGGGTGCATTAAATGAGTCATTCTCAGATGTTTTCGGCTACTTCGTTGACCCTGACTTCCTGATGGGTGAAGATGTCTACACACCAGGTGTGAGCGGTGATGCGCTCCGCAGCATGTCAAATCCGGAACAGTATAACCAACCGGCACATATGAACCAGTATCGTAGTCTTCCTAACACAAACGATGGTGATCACGGCGGTGTGCACATCAACAGCGGGATTCCGAACAAAGCATTCTACAACACAGTGACAGTGATGGGTAAACAGAAAGCAGAAAAAATCTATTACCGTGCCCTCAGCTATTACTTAACACCTAACGCTTCATTCTCAGATGCGCGTGCAGCTCTTATCCAGTCAGCACAGGATCTCTACGGTTCAACAGATGCTAATACTATCGCAAATGCATGGTCTAAAGTAGGCGTCTACTAAATAAAAACGGCAGGAGACAACGTCTCCTGCCTATTTTTATGCCACCTGCTTGTCATCTATTCCTAAGCAGACAAGCTGATCCAGTTTATCCGGAGCGCAGAAGAACATGACTTTACAGTCGTCCCAGTCTGCTATCACTTTATCAATACGTGCAATATGCCACGGATTGAAGAATGTCTGCCCTGATTTATTGAAGCAGTATTCATCATCAATGACATAGCATGCATGGACAACAACCCCCTCCTGTACGAAGACGAGCACACTGTCCTTTGTCGCACGGTCAAAACGTCTGAAGTTATTGCGCTCAAGCATATCAAGGAACGACTGACTATGCACCCATTCCTCGAGCAGAAATGATTCATCAGCGACACCATAAAGCGCAGCCGCAAAGCAGTTGCCGCCATGCGCTTCAGGATACTGACCATGAAGACGCTGAAAACGCTCAGGGAGTCCACTGATATCAATATCCTCAATTCGCTCATCATACAAACGTATTAATTTCTGCTGATTTTCCTCAGACAAACTGCGCCAGTAATGCTGCGTAATCAGTAAATCTCCAAGAACGAGCCGGGAACCCGTCCGTCGCTGCTCGCTGAGAATCAATTGCTGCATTTCATCCGGCAGCTCTTCATACCAGCCTGGACGCGCGACGATAACATAATCGTAATCAGTGATCTTCCAAGTACGATGGCAGTTACTGACGTGAAAGTTTTTATAGAGAATATGCCCTTTGAATTCATCCTTAGGACAGACCACAGTTGTTTTTAAGTGATCTTGCAATAAATCATACGCTGAACTGTCGATGAAAAAAAGATCCTTCTCCTGTTCAAACGTTCGCATTCTATCACTCCTCATCTATTAGCCTAAGGGAGAAATGACACAAAGTCAAAAGAGACGGGTTATAGAAAACGTCAGAAACTAGTAATAAACACATCAATTAAAGCAACTTCGCATAAATGAAACTGGAAATACCTTGTGTTAATATCATTGTTGCCATGAAAATGATAAACGCATCTTCACCAGCTAGATGAACCATCTTGAAAAAATAAAGTGAATAAAAGATAAAACTGACAAAGAGCGTCATCATAAAAGTAAACTTATAACTTCTGCAGTTAATCATCTGTTCACGTTCATCAAACTTTTCCCCTTCAAAAATAAAAGACCTGAGAATCAATACTATTCCTAAAACAAACATGGTAAGCCATAGACTCAAATTATTCATTCCTACAATAAGACCTATGGCTAATCCCATCAAAGTAAGCATGATACCCAATCCAAGTAAAACCTGCTGATTAAACGTCCGTTTCATAAAGCATCCCTCCTAATAATCTGTTTCTTCCAGAATAAAAATCTCAGTGACCTCGACATCAAATAACTCTGCAATAATCAGTCCGAGTGGCAGTGATGGGTTATACTTTCCTTTTTCAATGGAAATGATTGTCTGTCTCGATACATGCAGTCGATCAGCTAGTCGTTGCTGCGACATGCCTCTCAACTGTCTATATTCAGCGAGTCTATTTTTCATATATTCACCTCGTTATTATATTAAATGTAAAGCACCCTTTACGTCAAGTTTACTTTACATATCCATTCAAAAAAACAACCCTCCTAAGAAGGTTGTCCAGCTATCTGTCATATCCTGAAGATAGCACTGATTGTCTGAATACTGATAAGGCAATACTGCACGTGCACGAGAGCATACAGAGAATGAATACAACGCCGCTTCCAAGACCAGCGATAGTGATAGTCAATAAGGCATGATCTGTGAATCGTAATCGTTATTTTCATCCTGATTCTCTTACTGATTGTATTTGGCAGCAGTACGGTAATAGACAAACGTTGAAATAATCATTGTCATTCCGATCAACAAGATTCCAAGTAGCTGATTGTTGTCCCCTAGTACTGAATAACCAGCAAGTATCAACATAGATAAGCTACTTAATAGAATTAAAGCACTATAGCAGTCGAATAGACTTTGTAAAGTGATTAAGCGTTCTCCTTCATCCATAGAGTTAATCCAAATACGATTCATATTTTTACGTGTTGGATCATATTCACAATCACCATTATAAATGCGCGGCATCATTACAACATTTTTTCGACATAGCCAAGTTGAAAGGAAAAGAAAAATCAATCCTAATACAGTAATTATAATATAGCTCTCAAAAAATATAAGTGCACTTGAAAACCACAATAAAGAGAGAGGTAGAGAGATAGTTGCAAACATCGAACTTCTGTTATAAACATTCATCAATTTAATATGTTCATCATCTGAATGATTCACACTCAACCTTTCCTCTGACTTTTTCAGATTACTTATAGAAAGAATCAATGAAGTCAGTAGTAAGATAAAGAGAAATGTCACCACCGTCATCTTAGTCTAATCAGGATAATAATTCATGAGAAAGCGAACGAAATCTATTCCAAACATGAATATAAATCCACTTATACCTCCGACTAATCCACCTAATAAAAAACCTTTCCAGCTCCGCGTCATAACTCTTCCTCCTCAAATATAAAGATATTCTCCACCGGTTCATCAAATATTCTCGCGATTCTCACTGCTGTCAGGATGGACGGCATAAAGTCATCCCGTTCGATCAGTGAGATGGTCTGACGTGAGACACCTGCTTTTTTAGCAAGTTCCGTCTGATTGTAGCCGTCCCGTGCTCTTAATTCTTTCAAGCGATTTTTCATAGCTTCACCTATTTCTTTAACATATATATCCTTATTGTAAAATATATTTATCATTTTGACAACTATATTAGTCAAAATGATCATTTTATTTGTCATGAGTGACTGTGTTAAACTAGGATTACTACTGATAAAGGCGTGATTAGATGCAACAGGTTAAAAGTGTAATTACAGAATTCAGAGGCAGTCATTATGATTTCGGATTGAATCAGGCTGAATGGCTGAAGTCGACTTTGATGATGGAGAATCGTGAGCGGGAGTGGCGTATTCGTCGTCCTCGTTTTGATATTGATCCTGTCGAGACAGAAGAGGTCTATAAGCGTTTTGCGCCGAAGATATGGGAGGAACTGCTCGGTATTCAGGATGGTCTGAAGCTGAGTCTTGAGCAGGTGCTGCTCAACTTCGGTCATTATCGTGTGTACGCCAAGGAAAGTGGTTGTTCTGTCTTTACGACGGCGGATTATCTCGTCAGAAATTATGATTATCATCCTGCTACTTATGATGGTCGTCTGACATTCTTACAGCCAAATGATGGGGGTCTTGCGACGATGGCACCAGTGTCGCGAATTACAGGACGCATGGATGGCATCAATGAAAAAGGGCTCGCGATGGGATATAATTTCATGCACCGTAAGAAGCCAGGTGATGGTTTTGTCTGCTATATGGTCGGTCGTCTGATCTTAGAGACATGCGCAACTGTTGAAGATGTCGTTGAGTTATTGCACGAGATTCCCCACCGGTCCAGTTTCTCCTATATTGTTCTTGACCCGTCCGGTGAGACGAAGATCATTGAGATCACACCGCGTGACGTCGTTGTCAGAGATCATCATTACTGTACGAATCACTTCGAAGTGCTGACCCACGAGAACAGACGTGTGCTGACGGATTCTGAGATGCGCATGCAGGCGATGACAGAACAGGTGACCGACACACTTCCAGCCGAGCAGGCCTTCAAGATAATGAATGACACCAAAGCCGGCATCTTCAGTGATAAATATGCCAGCTGGAGCGGTACGATTCATACGAGCTGCTACTTCCCGAAGGAACTGAAAGCACTGATTGCCCTCGGCGGTGACCAGTCTCCTGTTATGCTTGATTTCGGCAGATGGCTGGACGGTCATGCACTTGATATGACCTTACTTCATGGCCAGATTGACAGTGACATCACCTTTGCCAGCGAATAGAAAACGGCGCTCTTAATGAGCGCCGTTCAGTCGTTGTATAAGTTCATAGGGTCTGACTTCATATAGATCGATATTGATATAGTTCAGCTTGCTGCATTCAAGGATACGCTCCTTGAAATGCGGATAGGTGACATGCGTATGCATCTTCTGATCAGTCAGATCATAGAAGCCGACGTCCTGCGTCTCACCTGGACAATCCGTCAGTTCTCCTCCTGTCACTTCACCATGGAAAGCAAAATTAATCACCCCGCTGGATAAGTTCTGAGTGATACAGACAAGTCCGATGATGCTGACATCCAGTCCTGTCTCTTCCTTCGTTTCTCTAATCGCACAATCTATGAGACTTTCTTCCTTATCAAGTGCCCCGCCTGGCATTTCCAGCGTGCTGCTCCTATGCAGACTTCTGACCAGTAATGTCTCACCTTTATCATTCTGCACGAAGACACTTGCTGATACACTGTGCTGCGGCTGAAAATAGTCACCTGTCGGCATCATATGTGTCTCTTTTTTTGAAATGATCCATTTATCATTGGCAATCTTCTGCAGCCGGCTGTTCTTATAGTGTGATGTCTCTTTTCTTAAATCAAAGAACTGCTGATAATGTTCGCGATTCTGAAAATCCCATATCTCAGTAATCAGGGTATGATCCTCATCAACCCAGCGTCCGACAAGTCTCGCACCGAGTTCAATATAACTACGGAATACATGTTCATGAAAGAAATCATTCACTGCCTCAAAGCCGTCAGGAATAATTTTCACTTCAGTCTTTACTTGATACATCTCTTCACACCCTTACTGCGCTTTCTTCTATTATAGAAAAAAAACAGAATATTGCTAACATTAGGCAGTGCTTTACTTTGTTAAAGTTCAACTGGCAGACTAATAAGTTGAACTTCAGGATGTTTGTGCTGCTCCAGCAGCCTGTGAATAAAAGCATATCATTATCTTCCGTCTTTTCTGAGCTCTATAATCAGATTGAGGAGATGATTAAATGACAGCAGCAAGAAATCCACTGAAATATAAGCATATTCTATTTGACCTGGATGGGACATTGACCGATCCAAAAGAAGGTATCACAAATGCTATCATCCATTCGCTCACAAAGATGGATATAGAGGCACCTGACAATGATGCGCTCATTCATTTTATCGGCCCACCGCTGAAAGACAGCTTTGAAGCTGATTATGGATTAACTGATGATAAAAACGCTCAGGCCATCCTTTACTACCGTGAATATTTTGCAGACATAGGTCTGTTTGAAAATCGGGTCTATGATGGTATTGAAAAGTTACTGATGGATCTGAAAAGCCGGGGGGCGCTGCTCTATGTCGCAACAAGCAAACCTGTGGATTATGCACGTCAGATTCTTGTTCACTTCAATTTGAGTCAATATTTTGAGATGATTGCAGGCAGCGAACTGGACGGGACACGCAACCATAAAGCTGAGGTCATCCAGTATGTCATTGAACAGAATAATCTTCAGGCAAAGAACTGTGTGATGATCGGTGACCGTAAGCATGATCTGATAGGTGCAGATATGAATAATATGGACGCTATCGGGGTTCTCTACGGTTATGGCTCAGAAGAGGAGCTTTCTTCTCACCCTCATATTGCACTTGTCCGGACAATTGATGCACTTAATCGTTATTTAATCACAAGTTAACGTAAAACAATGACGATTTGTTTAGTCCTTCACAAAATGGGTTAAATAAGTATTAATACTTATTTATAGGAGGATATCTTTATGAAGTTCAAGGTACTAAGTCTTATTCTTTCAGCAGGTCTTGCGCTTGCCGCGTGTGATGCTGATAATAGTAATGATAAACAGACAGGTCCAGATGACAATGCCCAGTCAGATGTAAATTCTGCTGAGACTAATCAGTCCAATGATGTGAAGAAAGACGAAGCTGATAATGCAGCAAAAAATTCTGATGACAATGATCAGGACGCCTCCAGTGATGCTGAAAAGGATGATGAAAAGACTCCTTCATCAACTGATGCAGACACTAAAGAAGCTTTAGCTATTCAAGATATCAATTCAACACCGGATGATATCATTAAAATCATAGAGTCACAGAAGAAAAAAGGCGAAATCACTGATCTGAAGTTCGAAAAAGAAGATAATCGCTGGGTCTATAAAGTGGCACAGAATGAAGGCGACAAGAATGTCGAGTATACTTACGGCATGAATGACCGCAAATTAATTAAAACAGAAGAAGATAATGAAAAAGAAGAAGGCATCAATTACAATAAAGCCCTGGCATTTGACGACATCATCAAAAACATCCAGGATAAAGCTGGAGCTGAGGCAGAAATAAAAGAATGGTCATTTACAACCGAGGATAACGTTCCTGTCTTTAAAGCAGAGATACTGAATGGCACGACTGAAAAAGATTACAATGTTGATCCATTCAGCGGAGCAGTCACTGAAGATAAGTAAAAAAAGCGCCTAGGCGCTTTTTTCAATGGAGAAGAAACTTTTCTTCATCACGTGAATGCATTGCATTGACAATGATCTGTGTACTGAATCCTTCTATCTGACTTCTGATCTTAGTGACCAGATCATCTGTCACCACAAACACTTCTTTTTTTCATCCTAACATTTAAATGACCCAGTTGCCGTCCTTAAATATGAATTCTTTCGAGCCATCTTCGTGAATTCCTTCAATCGACAGATCAGGTCCTCCTATCATAAAGTCAACATGTATCAGTGACTGGTTGAGTCCATATGCTTCCAGCTCTTCTTTTGAAAGTTCTTTGCCATTCTGAAGTGCACCCGGGAATGAACGACCGAGTGCGACGTGACAGGATGCATTCTCATCAAAGAGTGTATTGTAATAAAGAATACCGGAATTTGAGATAGGCGAATCGTCAGGCACAAGTGCAATCTCACCGAGGCGCTTTGCACCGTCATCTGTCGCCAGCATATTTTTCAGGACCTCGTAACCTTTGCCTGCTTCAAAGTCAACAACAGAACCGTCTTTGAATGTCAGCTTGAAGTCATCAATGATTGCACTGTTATAGCTGAGAGGTCTTGTATTACCGATAACGCCGTTGACTCGTCTGAAGTCAGGCGACGTAAAGACTTCCTCCGTCGGCATATTGACCTGAATCTCCACGCCGTCCGCATTGACTGCACTTGCACCCATCCAGATATGACGCTGATTCAGCCCGATTTCGACGTCTGTACGTTCTGATTTATAATGGAGTCGGTCAAAACCTTTTTCTGTCAGCAGCTGTGCCCGGCTGTTCAGATTACTGTTATGTTCCTCCCAGGCTTTGATCGGGTCAGGCTGATCTGCTCTGACTGCTGCAATCATGGCATCAAGGAGCTTCATACGTGCCTCTTCTCCCTTCAGTTCCGGGAAGACAAGCTCCGCCCATGCAATATTAGGGAATGCAACGATACACCACGAGAAGTCAAACCGCCCGACCGCACGTGCGAAATCCTTGTTCAGTTCACCGATCGCTGTTGCATTCGCGGCAATCTTGTCCGGATCTGCATCTTTCAGAAGTTCAGGAGACTGAGAATAAATCCGCAGATGCGCAACGCGCTCTGTCAGATGCTGATCAATCTCAGCTTTCTGATAATCATGTACTTCAGTGAATGTCTCAACGGGTGCATATTCATATTTCAGCTGGCTGGATGGTCCATCTGTCAGCTTCTGGATGACATCTACTGCCCCTTTGTCATAAGCTGCTTTTGTGACTGCTCTGACAAAATCAATGGCATCAATATCTGCACTGATCATCAGCTTCTGTCCTTGCTGAATATTCAGTCCTACTTTAACGACAAGCTCTGCATATTTCTTAACTTTCTCTTCATAAGTCATTGGTTGGCCCCCTTTATCATATCTCTTAATTATATCGGAAACCGAAACATTTTTATAGTATTCAGCTGCTTATTTTTTTCATATGGGTATAATGAAAGAAGAAAAGAAGGAGGGCTCATGATGTTATCGTTAAAAGAATACTTTGAAAATGCGTTATCTGCAGAAGATTATAAAGCGCAGATGCAGGTCAACAAAGAGGAAATGCAGCAGATTTATGATCAGTTTGAAGCACCTGAAGACCAACGAATTGATGAAGTGAAGAAAAGAAAATTAAGAGTGATAGCTATCAGTGAGGACTGGTGTGGTGATGCGATGATGAATAACGCCATTCTGTTGAAGTTTGCCGAAAAAGCAGATATGGAAGTCAGATTTGTCCTGCGTGACAGTCATCTGGATTTAATTGACCAGTACTTGACTAACGGGACTTCACGTTCTATCCCAATATACGTCTTCATCGATGAGAACTTTGAAGAGCAGGCTGTCTGGGGACCCCGCGCCGAAGAAGTACAGGCTTTCATTGAAGATTCAAGAAAAGATCTGCCTTCAAAAGAAGACCCGAGCTTTGAAGCAAAAAGCAAAGAGAAGTATCAGCTTGCACATGACAAGTTTCTGAGCTCTCCTGAATTCTGGAACGGTGTGTATTATTCAATGTTAAATCGACTGACAAAATAAATAGACCTGCAGATGCAGGTCTTTATTTCTGCCAGTATATCAGCAGGTTATCCTGATGAATCTTGTTAAATCCGAGCTTTTCGAGCACTCGGCTATCCGTCAGACATTCAGCTTTGACTGTAAGTTCAGGATAAAGACCACATACATAGCGCATCAGCTCACCTACACTTTCAGTCGCATAACCCTGACCTCTATAAGCTTCTTCAAAACCGTAGCCCATTTCAATCTCCCGGTTTATGCTGGGTTTTCCTTTAAAGCCTATATCCCGGATATACGTTCCATCTTTCTTTTGGACTATCCACGCGTCCCAGCCCTTTAAAGTAGGATCAATCGCAAGTTTACGAGCATGTGCCAGAAATCGCTGGTGTCTGTAATCCGAGCCCATCTCTGTTATCAGTTCCTGATCAAGCGGCCGTATGATCAGTCGTTCTGTCTCAAGTCTTTCACCTATTACCATAGCGCCACCTCATTCAGATTATAGCACGCTGTTTTTTCATGTTTCTGTGTCAAAAAACACAGTTGATCATTCAAACAATTGAACATCCAGCTGCTCGCCTTCCGTTCTGAGAAATGTAAACAGCTGACTACGGTGATGACTTAAATGAGTCAGAATAACGAGCAGCCATTCCGTCTGATTATATTTCGTTCCCCAGTAGCTTGCTGTCTTCACTGCAAGTTCCTCAGGTTCGAGTTCTTTGTAGGCATCTTTCAATATACTGAAACTGAGATCAAGCCGGGCCTCCAGCATTTCAGTCGATGTCAGTTCCTTCTCCCAGTAGAGATAGAACTGTTCTATTTCTTCCTCCGTGGCACCTTGACTCAATCGGTAATCTGCCTCAGGAAGCAGGACGATATGATTCAGCAGTGCCTGACACGTTCGACCCCCTGGGTAAATCTCCTGCTGCAGCGAGAAGAAGCTGACATGTTTAAAGAGTTTCTTCAGACTTTCAATCTGCCATCCAATCTGATTCATGGTTTCATTCATCATTCTGTCTCCACTAAATAAAGATGTCGGGTTGCCCTTGACGCTACTGTATAGAGCAGGAATTTGTCCTTATCTTTATCGTAGAGATCATAGTCCAGTATAAAGACATATGTGAACTCGAAGCCTTTAGACATATAGTTGGGCATCAGAATCGTGCCTTTTGTGAAGGTGTACTGGTCATGCGTGAGTAATGTGACGTCAGGCAGTTCAGCCGCTACCATTTGAGCATGGTCTGCATCCCGTGCTATAATCGCGACACTTTCAGAATCGAGGTGACTCAGCATTTCCTTAAAATGAGTGAATGACAGAGGCTTCACTTCGTCTCCATGCACACCAAGGGACTGGGTTGATGTATTACCGATAAGGGACTTCGTAAACTCTGTGATTTCGATGGTTGAGCGGTAAGATTTCGTGAGTTCGAGTGCCGTCGTCTCCATCGTATCGATATGCACCGGATGGACAAGTTGATTGCGGTCCCCGAGCATCGTTTTCCGCGCGTTCGGAAAGACAGCAGTGATGGCCGCGAGCTGCACGGGGCTGTAATCCTGCACTTCGTCAATGATCAGATGCTGGATCTTCGGTTCACGCTGCAGGCCTTTCACTTTGACTGTAAGGAGTAACAGAGGTGCTATGTCTTCATAGTTCAGCTGTCTGTTTCTGAGAGACTCAAGAGTCGCGGCACGGACAGCTGGATTCAGCTGTTTCAGAATATCAAGATAGATTTTTTCGATATTGATGAACTCGAGTCGTTTAATATAGTTTTTTACGACACGGAACTGTCTAGTCTTTTCCTGTTCAGCCTGCTTCTCAAGTTCAGCATCTGTACCGATATAATTCGTTACTCTCTTCAATGCTTTCGTCCGCTCTTTAATGGCCTTATTCAGCACTTCTTTATAACGCGGCCAGAACTCGACCTGAATTTTCTTAAGTCTTGAATCAATCGGCGAGTCCTTGAACTTGTGATAGAAGAGTTCAGAGAGTTCTTCAGCAGTGGTGAATGGCTCGTCCTTGATCTTGATCGTTCTGAATTTAATGCCGCTATCCGCAAGCTTTGCTACATGTCTGTTGATTGCGTTCAGCATATCATGCGAGGATTTGAGTCTGTATGCCGTCGTATCAGCTGCACGGCGCATACGTTCGATATGCTGGAAAAGCGTCTCAAACTCGTATCTGCGGCTGAGTTTATCATGCAGCCGGTAAAATGTCATCGCATTGATGGAAGCCTCGCCAAGTTCCGGCAGCACTTCTGCAATATAATCGCCAAACATCTCATTCGGTGTGATGAAAAGCATGTTGTCCGCATTCATCTTATGACGATGCAGATACAGCAGATAAGCAATACGCTGCATGGCGACAGACGTCTTACCACTGCCCGGCGGACCCAGCACGAGCAGATCCTGCGCTGAGTTCTGGCGGATAATGCGGTTCTGGTCCTCCTGAATCGTTGTGACGATCGACTTCATCTTGTCCTTCGCAGTATCAACGAGCAAATGCTGCAGCGCATCGTCACCGATATACAGCTCGGAGTCAAAGACATCCAGCAGTTCACCTTTTTCAATGACTAGCTGAATCCGTTCTTTGACATCAACAGACTGCAGACCGACAGAAGGGACTTCGTACTCTACACGTCCGAGGTGGTTCGCATAGTAAGTCGATGCAATAGGTGTACGCCAGTCGTAGATGATGAGGTCGTTCGTCGATGGGTCCTTCAGACTGTTAAGGCCAATATACAGCTTCTCTGAATCCGCTTCATCTTCGTCTTTGATGGTCACAGCGCCAAAATAAGGACGGTCCTTCATCTTGCCGAGACTATTCTTCACGTCCTGACGACTGACCTGCAGCTCCTCCTGGAATTTCAGTGACGGCAGTACTTGCGAATATTCTATCTGTGCATCATCCGTGATGACTGAGCCGAGTTCCTCCAGCGCGAATTTACGTTCTTCTATCAGTTCACCTGTCGTCTTCTCAAGTTCACCCGACAGTTCATTATTTATTATGTCAATCAGGCTTTTGACACCTTCCAAATGTAACGCTTCCTGTTCTTTCGAGACCATAACGTCCTCCTTTCAACGTATGATAAGTTTAGCGGATAAATGGTAATTATAAAACTATTTGTTCTTCAGTGCACGATTCAAGTGAGAAGGTGTGACTTTGCGGTTGATGAGGAGCTGGCGGAATTCTCGCGGTGTGAGATATGAGAGCCTGATATGAAAGTAATTGATATATTCAAGCCACATAAAGATGTAGGTGAGTGCAATCAGCAGCCACATCTCAGCTGAGTGCGGCATACTTAAGATAATAGTAAGCGTTGATAAGATTGCCATCGTTATAATCAGATAATGAATGCGGCTGAAACGCTGAATCTGAGTAGAAGTGAGCTTCAGCAGCCGCCGCTCATCCACATGCCACTTCATGATGCCCCAGAAATAAGAGCCGGTTGAAAGAATGATGCAGATATTGATCAGCGAAATCGATGCAGCCGGACTGAGCAGGAACGGACGTGTTTCGGGCCTGAAGAAAGCAGTGCCGAACCACAGTACAAAGAAGCCGGCTGCAGACAGTCCTTCCCCGTAGTAGAGTTGATTCACTTCTTTTTGTAGTTTTGAGGTCATGATAGGCTCCTTTCTGTCATCATACTTCTTCCCTCAACAGCCAGCATTTTGTGAGACTTAGCACTTTCAGGAATCATCCGGCACCCCTTATCTATTCAGTCTGAAAATCTGCTGGATTTCACTTCGTCTGCCTGCTACCATATCCAGTAGCATCTTACTGCCGAAAGAAGAATAAACAGTACCGTTCCCCCCGTAACCAAGCAGCATATAACAGTTCTTTTTACCCGGCACTTCTCCAATGAATGGTAAACCATCTTTCGTTTCACCGAACCGTGCGCCGTAGCGTTCCTCAATCTCAAGTGAGATATCCGGGAAAATACGTTCAAATGACCGCTTCAGCTGGTCAGTCTTCTTCTTGATTTTACGCTTGTTCGGAATTCTCTTCGTATTGTCATCAAGTCCGCCTACAATGACCCGACCACCTTCCGCATGTCGGATGTAGAGATACGGACGTGCAGTCTCCCAGATCATGGCATTTCTCGGCCACAACTGACCTACTGGTTCTGAGACAAGTGCATAGGAACGGACAAGCTTCCGTTTTCGGACCCACTTCACAAAGTGAGTATCCGCATATCCACCTGCATAAATCGCATGCTCCGCCGTAAGCGTGTATCCCTTGTCTGTCTGACACAGAACCTTACCGTTCTTCGATTTCCACTTTTTCATCCCAGTCTGCTCGTACACAAGCAGTCCGAACTCATTGACCGCTTTTTCAATCAGTCGATGAATAAAGACGTATGGATTAATCTCTGCATCCTCATAGGTAATGAGTGCCGCTTCAGCCTCAATCCTGTAACGCGTCTGCAGTTCAGCCCTATCCAGCAGCTGACACGGAAATCCATACTTTCTTAACGTTATATATTCCTTCTTCAGATGCCTTGCGTCCCGCTTCTTTGATGCATAGAGGACACTTTCTCTTTTGATGAACTGGACGTCATCCGGCAGTTCCCGGCACAATGATTCAATCCGAGACAGCCCTTCGTATGACTGACGGTAAAAATGATAGGCGTCATACTCTCCGAAGTCCTCCACACATTCATGCAGGGATTTGTCACTCATATACTGCAGGAGGCCCGTGTTCGCGGCTGAACTCTCGGCTGCAATCTGACCCTGATCAATCAGTACGGTCTGATAGCCTGCCTGCGCAAAGGTAAAAGCACTCATCGCACCACTCATACCGCCTCCTATCACCACAACCTGACACCGCAGTGATTCCTTTAAAACTGGGAACGCTTTCCCTTCAAATGTTTCCGGCCAGAATATATCTCCATTATGCAGCATATTTTCATTCCTTCTTTATTATATGATGTGTAAAACTGAGAGAGAGGGGTAAAGAATAGTAAATTATTTTTACAAAGGAGCTTTTCTTAATGTCTGAAAGTAATCAGTATCTGAAAATCGAGGTATTAATGGAAGATAACGTGGTCGTCTACCATTATGAACGCGTCACAACAAATGAAACTATCACCTTCAATAACTTTATCGCAAAATTAGGACGCGATGCAAACGGTTTTCTGACAGTCAAAGAAACCGATGATTATTCATCAATCAATGTCAATAAAATCCTTAAACTTACACCGAAAGGTATCGACACACTTTAAAATCAGCTGCGGCTGATTTTTTTATATCAATGACGAGGAGCTATACATGAACGAATCCTACCATCCTGAAGATTTGACAAATCGCCATGAGGAAAAAGAGAAAGCAGTGGATACGACCGAACTCTTCTATGATTTAGTCTTTGTCTATGCGATTTCCCAGATCTCTCATACCATCCTGTCCACCGAACACGGCAATATCCCGCTTATTAATTTCGCCAAATATTTGATGATGACGCTGGTCTTCTATACGGTCTGGTCATATCAGACAAGCTATACGAATCGTTTCGGACTGATCAGAACTAAAGATCTCTTTTTTCTGTTGTTCAACATGTTCATCGCCATCTTTCTGGCTATCAGCTTAAAGGCCGATATTGAATCGGTCTTCGATCCTATCAACATCTGTATTGCCATTCTTTTTACAAGTACCAGTCTTCAGTTCTTTCTGACGCTGAGAGACAAGATTCTGCCGCATGACCGGTTTGCCTCCATTGTTTTCGGCAGCTCTCTGCTGGTCAGTGCATTACTTGCGTCTCTTGCAATTTTCATATCTGCTCCGTGGATGTATGTGGCGTTTGTGCTTGCTATACTATCAGCCAATCTTATGCCGATGCCATTCAATCAAAAACTGCAGCTTTCAGGGATCAACGTTCCGCACATGTCAGAACGTTATTCGCTATTAATTATCATCATGTTCGGCGAAGCAATTATCGGCTTGACTGAGATATTCAAAATCAAGGAATTTCATTTCACCTATATTCTCTTGTTCCTGATTCTGATATCGCTCTTCGGTACATACTGGCTCAAGACAAACAGGCTGATACAAAAGGAGAACTATGCATCAGGACTCAGCATGATTATTGCTCATTTCCTGATGATTCTCGGTATCGGGCTACTGAATGCTTCACTTGTCCTTAATGCGAAAGAGCCGGTGGAAGACACTTTCAATATTCAGCTCATGTACGCAGCTCTCGCTTCCTTCTACTCAGGTATGATGCTGACCTTGCAATACGCCCATGAGAAATTCACCAGTGCGCGACAACTGCGTATCCTTATCCCCGTCATTCTTATTATCGGCTTTATGATTGCTTATTTAACCAGAAACTACGCCTATACTTTGACGATTATCTGTGTGATAACGACTGTCACTATCTTTCTGATTTATCTTTATCTATACAAATACAAGCATCCGGATATAGCAGAAGAGGACTAGTGATAGTCCTCTTTTCGTATCTGTTCCGTATATATTTTCCTGATCTTTCCGGCATCGTCAATCAGCACGGCAGACATATTATCGAAGTTGCCCGCTCCACTGTCGATATTAATAGCGTTGGATTTCTTATTGAACTCAGGACGTTTCGATTCAGTCGGTGTATGACCGAACACCTGCAGCCTGGACATGCGCTTCAGCCGGCCGCGGTAACGTAGGACACACCAGCTTGAATTCTCCTTGAACTTCCTGAGACCTAACCAGTTCACCCCTGCATGCGTCACATAAATATCGCCATCATCATAATAAAGCGGCAGCCTCTTCATCCACTTCACATCATCTCGGTACTTATTCCTCAGATCATAATCCATGAGAGTGTTGCGGAAGTTCTCTTTGATGTCACTGTTTTTTGTCCCGTCCTCAATATAACGGACCATCTCATACTCATGGTTACCTTTAATACACACAGTACCCGGATATCTATACTGCAGTTCTCTCACTAATTCAACCACTTTGCGTGAATGTTTGCCTTTATTGATATAATCCCCGACAAAAATCAGTTTCTGACGGTCACTGTCCCAATTCTGCAGCAATTTCTTCAACGTGTAATAACAACCATGGACATCGCCCACTATAAAATAATTCATCTCTCTCATCCTTTAAAGTGATGTATATATTTTACCACCAAAAGACTGAAATTACCTTTCAAATATGAACCTTTCAAATTTTCCAGCACCAAATTTATTTTCATTTATACGGACAGGTACTACCGTATATTCTCAGTGAGGTTTTTTTATTTTAAATAAAAAAACCACTTCCCGGATTCAATCTGAAAAGTGGTTAAATTGCTATTCTTACATCATCCCCGGCATGCCGCCCATGCCCATATCTGGTGCTGGATTTTCTTCCGGGATGTCTGCGACGACTGCTTCTGTCGTCAGGAACATCGCTGCGACTGATGCTGCGTTCTGTAATGCTGAGCGTGTGACTTTAGTTGGATCCACGATTCCTGCTTCGATCATGTTTACCCACTCATCTGTTGCCGCGTTGTAACCGATGCCTGTTTCTGCATGCTTGATTTTCTCAACGATGACTGAACCTTCAAGTCCTGCATTTTCAGCGATCTGACGGATTGGTGATTCGAGTGCTTTCAGGACGATTTTAATGCCTGTTGCCACATCTCCTGTCGCTTCCACTGCCGCTACTTTATTGTAGATAGAGACAAGTGCTGTTCCACCACCTGCTACAATACCTTCTTCTACTGCTGCACGTGTTGAGTTCAGTGCATCTTCGATACGGAGTTTACGTTCTTTCAGCTCAGTTTCAGTTGCCGCACCGACTTTGATCACCGCTACGCCACCTGATAATTTCGCTAAGCGTTCCTGTAATTTCTCTTTATCGAATTCAGATGTTGTTTCTTCAATCTGTGCCTTTAATTGTGAGACACGTGCTGAGATGTTGTTCACATCACCTTTACCTTCAACGATTGTTGTATCGTCTTTCGTTACGTGCACTTTCGCTGCTTGTCCAAGCATATCGACTGTTGTTTCTTTCAGTTCAAGGCCAAGGTCGTCTGTGATGACTTGTCCGCCTGTTAAGATAGCAAGGTCTTCAAGCATTGCTTTACGGCGGTCACCGAAGCCTGGTGCTTTGACTGCCACTGCTGTGAATGTACCACGGAGACGGTTCAGGACGATGTTCGTCAGTGCGTCGCCTTCTACATCTTCAGCGACGATCAGGATCGGACGTGATGTCTGTACGACTTGTTCAAGGAGTGGTAATAAATCCTGGAATGATGAGATTTTTTTGTCTGTGATTAAAACGAATGGATTTTCAAGGTCTGCAATCATTTTATCTGAATCTGTGACCATGTAAGGTGATGCGTAGCCACGGTCGAACTGCATGCCTTCCACAACTTCAAGTTCTGTTTTGAAGCCTTTTGATTCTTCAATAGTGATAACGCCGTCGTTACCGACTTTCTCCATCGCTTCAGAGATGAACTGACCGATTTCCTCATCAGCTGCTGAGATAGCGCCGACCTGCGCGATTTCTTCTTTGCTGGATACCGGTTTTGAGATGGCTGCAAGTTCTTCAAGCGCTACAGCGACTGCTTTATCGATCCCTTGGCGGATACCGACCGGATTCGCACCGCTTGTCACGTTCTTCAGACCTTCCTGAATCATAGCCTGCGCTAACACTGTTGCAGTTGTTGTACCGTCCCCTGCGATTTCATTTGTTTTGTTTGCGACTTCTGCAACGAGTTTCGCACCCATGTTCTCGTAAGGATCTTCAAGTTCGATTTCTTTTGCGATGGTCACACCGTCATTTGTGATGAGTGGTGCTACGAATTTTTTATCTAATACGACATTGCGCCCTTTTGGCCCAAGTGTTACTTTGACTGCATTGGCAAGCTTATCAACACCTTCCAGCATTGAGCGTCTTGCATCTTCAGAGAATTTGATTTCTTTAGCCATGTGTGAATGCCTCCATTATTTTTTAAGTTTAGTTTTAGATGAATTTGATTGTATAACTATTCTACTACTGCAAGTACGTCATCTTCAGAGAGCACTAAATATTTCGCTTCTCCGACTTTCACTTCAGAGCCACCAAATGGTGAGTAAATGATTTTGTCTCCTGCTTTAACCTGCATCTCAGCACGAGTGCCGTTTTCAAGTAAGCGGCCAGGTCCCACTGCAGCAACGATACCTTCATTGGATTTTTCTTTCGCTGAATCTGTCAGAATGATACCACTTGCCGTTTTCTGTTCCTGTTCTTTCATTTCTAAAATCACGTTGTTCCCTAATGGTCTTAACATGTGAAATCCTCCTTAGTGGAATGTATAAGCACTCTGATGGTTCAAGTGCTAATATACTCTTAGTTTAATCAAAGAAGGTCAAAAATGCAATTGATATGCTATATAAAATTTCTACTCATGCCTGATTTCCTGTACAATGGTTCTATATCGAATTAAAGGAGTTAATTATGAAATTAAGTCGTCTTTGGGCCAACATCTGGATTATCCTGATTTATGCAGGTGCACAGGTCTCATCTTTAATACCCGCAGCAATTTACCATGGTCAGAATCTTTCACCTTCAGAAATGATGACGAAAGTCATTCCCTATATGATCGGCGCTTTTGTGCTTGCTAGTATACTGGTCTACTTCATCAATAGAAGCATCAAGGATGAAACCCGGCTTGAACGTTCCCCTAAAGAAAGATGGCTCTATACTATTATCTGGGTTATTGCCGGCTTCTTTATGGCACTCATCATCCAGGCTATCATGAATATGATCAATGTCTATATCCTTCATCAGCCGATTGAAAGCCAGAATACGAATAATATCATGGCAGTCGCGAAACAGTATCCATTCTTTATCGTGATCATCTCACTCGCCGGACCTTTCCTGGAAGAGTTCGTCTTCCGTAAAGTCATCTTCGGTGAACTCTATGAATGGCTCAACTTACCGCGCTGGGCTGCCTTTCTCATTGCCGGAACATTGAGCGGTCTGTTATTTGCCGCAGCTCATATGGATTTCGACCATACGCTGATCTATCTCGGTATGGCATTTGTATTTGCCGGTCTATACGTTGCAACACGTCGCATTATCGTGCCGATCTTAGCACATATGGCGATGAATTCATTCGTTGTCATCATGCAGCTTGCTTTAGGTGATAAGCTGAATGAAGCAGCTGACCAGCTGAAGTCAACCAGTCAGCTGATCTGGCATCTGTTCCAATAGAAAGAGTCGTATTTTTAGCAATACCATTTTTTCTCTGACTTTGCTCATTAAGCAGGACGCTTTTGTTTGATTCCATCATAAAGTGTCTCAGTTCCTTAGAAACTGAGACACTTTTTCAATATTCCTATTAGTAGCGCTTCACGCCCCAGAGTCTTGCCTCACAGCGTTCAATAATAGCACGCAGCGCCTTGATCCGCGCTGCTTTCTTATTATTGGCAGGCACGATAATCCACGGTGCATGGTCTGTTGATGTTTGATCGATCATGTCTTTACTTGCCTCTAAATAGATATCCCATTTCTCACGGTTACGCCAGTCTTCATCAGTAATCTTATACTGTTTCTCAGGCGTGTTCTGACGCTCCTTGAAGCGTTCCAGCTGCTCTTCCTTATCCAGGACAAGGAAGAACTTGATGACTATCGCACCTTCAATCTCCAGACTCTTCTCGAAGTCATTGATCTCCTCATACGCGCGCTGCCATTCTTCTGTTGATGCAAATCCCTCTACACGTTCTACGAGCACGCGGCCATACCAGCTGCGGTCAAAGATTTCGATATGGCCTGTTCTCGGCACCTGTGTCGCAAAGCGCCATAAGTAATGGTAGCTCAGTTCCGTTTCGGTCGGTGCAGAGATTGCGTTGACTTCATAACCGGTCGGGTCCAGGCTCTCACGTACCCGCT
Source organism: Macrococcus carouselicus (assembly GCF_004359515.1). GTDB lineage: Bacteria > Bacillota > Bacilli > Staphylococcales > Staphylococcaceae > Macrococcus > Macrococcus carouselicus. The sequence goes on along the minus strand of NZ_SCWD01000004.1, from coordinate 14,594 downwards.
TGATATTGCCGCCCTTACCTGCAGCATCCATTCCTTCGTAGACCAGAATGAGCGGAATCTTGCGGTCATATAGCGCATACTGAAGTTCCCGCATACGCTGCTGAAGTTCCGGCAGCAGGTCTTTATACTCGCTCTTCGACATCTCATCCTCCGTGTCCTCAAACATATCAGTTTCAAAATGCTCCGAGAATTTGCCGTCCACTTTCTTATTTTCTTCTTTTTTCTTTTTATCTTTCAGTGCTTTTTCCAGCTCCTCGATAATATGCTCATACATATCATTGACTGCCTGACCACGCTCCGTATAGTTGATAGTATGCCAAGGTGCAATATCTTCTGTCTCTTTCATCAGATATTCCATCTCTTCCGTATAGATATCGGCCGGAATCGCTTTTTCATATTCCTGTGCTTTCCAGCGGGTCAGCGGATTTTCCTTCGTCTGCTGAATGTGTTCCTGACGCTTCTTCTCGTCCACTTCCACATTGAATTTGATGATGCGGTATCCGTCGTTCAGCAGCATCTGCTCAAATCCCTTGATTTCCTGCATCAGAATATGATGATCCTTGAAGATATCGGCTTTCAGGTTATGATATTTGTAGTCAATCAGATTGGCATACCAGCTACGGAAGAAAAGCGTGATGTCCCCTTTTTTCGGTATATTCTTCCAGTAAGGAAAAAGAAATGGCATGCGCAGATCCTCTTCTGAGGGTGATTTCGTCGCATAGAAATGCGTATACTTCGCATCCAGTGCCAGCAGTAACTCATTTGACAGCCGCGATTTACCTGACGCCGTCACCCCTTCAAATACAATCATGACCGGAATCTTCGCCTCATGGGTCTGTCGGGCGAGCTCCGCTACTTTCAGTTCTAATGTTTCATCGATCTTAGTCATCTGTTTTCCTCCTTTGCTATTACAATGCCTGTTCCCCTTTTTGAAGCTAATCATGTATCTTAATTTGACAGAATATTGTAATATTAATTTAAGCTTACACAAGGAGGAGACTTATGACAACATTCAAAGATTTTGAATACAGCAGGCCAGATCTGAACGAAGAACGGAAAAAGGCTGATGATTTACTGGCACAGTTCCGTAATGCTGACAGTGCTGACCAGCAGATTCAGTTAATCACTGAGATCAACCAGATTCGTAAAGATATCGACACAAACCAGAATATCGCCTATGTCCGTGCCTCTATCGATACAACTGACCAGTTCTATTCGGATGAACGCGATTATTTCGATAACAACGGTGCGAAAATCGTCGCACTTGATGCTGCTTATTTTGAGGCACTCTTAGCGAGTCCTTTCCGTGAAGAACTGGAAGCGCATTATGGCCGGCAGTTATTTGACCTTGCGTATAATGTCGTCCATTCTTATTCAGATGAAGTCGAGGACCTGATCAATCAGGAAAATAAACTCAGCAGCGACTATTCCAAGCTCATGGCCAGTGCGCAGATTGAGTTTGATGGTCAGGAGCTGAACCTGGCACAGATGTCACCTTATACACAGTCACCGGACCGCGATGTACGTACGGCTGCTACGAAAGCTGTCCAGAGATTCATGGGGAAACATCTTCAGGACTTCGATAGCCTCTACGACCAGCTTGTTAAGATCCGTCATCAGATTGCGCAGAAACTTGGATTTGATAATTTCATTGAACTCGGTTATATGCGCATGCAGCGTATCGATTATGATCAGAATATGGTCAAGGATTATCGCAGACAGGTGGAAGATTTTGTTGTTCCTGTAGCGACTAAACTATACGAACAGCAAGCAGAACGCATCGGTGTCGATCGACTGAAGTTCTATGATGAATCTGTCATGTTCCTGAACGGTAATGAAGACCCTAAAGACTCTGCAGAAATCATCCTGGAGAACGGCCGCAAAATGTATAGTGAACTCAGTCCCGAGACGGATGAGTTCTACCGGTATATGATGGACCATGAACTTTTTGATGTCCTGGCCAAAAAAGGGAAGGAAGCAGGCGGTTACTGCACCTATATTGATCGTTATCGCGCACCTTTTATCTTTGCGAACTTCAATACGACAGATCACGATATCACTGTACTGACACATGAGGCGGGACATGCCTTCCAGGTCTATTCTTCACGTGATCAGACAATCCCTGATTATTTATGGCCGACGCATGAGGCATGTGAGATTCACTCCATGAGCATGGAGTTTTTCACATACCCATGGCTCGATTTATTCTTCAGCAATCCTGATAAATTCAAATATAAACATTTAACGGATGCGATTCAGTTCCTGCCTTACGGTGTGGCAGTAGATGAATTCCAGCATGGTGTTTACGCAAATCCAGCTATGACCGCTGATGAGCGCAGAGAACTCTGGCAGTCAATTGAAGCAAAGTATCTGCCCCATCGCGATTATGACGGTATTCTGCCGCTTGCAGAGGGTTCTCTCTGGCATCGTCAAGGTCACATATTCAACTCACCCTTCTATTATATTGATTACACACTTGCTCAAGTATGTGCCTTCCAGTTCTTTAAACGCAGCCGTGAAGATTTCACTGCAGCATGGAATGATTATCTTCATCTCTGCCAGTTAGGAGGCTCACTACCATTTAATGCACTGGTGCAGGAAGCTCATCTTGATTCGCCGTTTGGAACGGGAACGCTGAAGGATATTATGGTGTATCTTGAAAATTATATCGAGCAGATTGATACGAGCAGTTTTTAACTGAAATAAGCCTCATACCAGTGGTATGGGGCTTATTTATCAGGCTTTAAGTCTTGAGAATGCCAGTAGAACAAGTCCACCGATTATCATGATGAAAGCTGTTGAATATGATTTATCTTCACCTGTATCGGGAAGTATATGGAGATTCTTTTTATCTGTTTGATTGTCATTTTTCTTTTTGACTTTTTTCTTAACTTCTTTGCCCTCTTTTTTCTTGCTGTCTTTTGTCATTATGTCACTGATTTGTTTATCGAGTGCCTTATAGAACTTCTCCGCTGACTCAGGATAAAATTTACCTATCTTGATTTCGTCTGACTGAGCCTTATTTTTTGAGAGGTCTGTTGCTGACGGCTGTTCGACGCTCGGTGCCTGAATGTCCCGCTCCTCTGACGGCTGACCTGTAGATGGCTCCTCTGACGGCCGAACCGGTGACGGCTGACCTATAGATGGCTCCTCTGACGACTGAACCGGTGACGGCTGACCTGTAGATGGCTCCTCTGACGACTGAACCGGTGACGGCTGACCTGTAGATGACTCCTCTGACAGCTGAACCGGTGACGGCACTATCTCCAGCTGCTGGTCAGAACCAGGCAGTTCAGTCGTAGGTGCCGGTCTTTCTGTTGACGGAGTGGTTGTCGTAGGCCTCTCAGTTAAGGGTATCTCTGTCGAAGGCACTTCTGTCACGCCTACGGCTGGCGATGGTTCATCCATCACAGGTTGTTCTGTCATTGGTGGTGCCGACGGTCTGTCAGTCATCGGCACTTCTGTCGTCACTGGTGCTTCAGTTTTATCAGGGGGCATCTCAGCTGAAATAATTTCTATTGTTTCATCAGCAGTGCTCGTGTCGATCGGCTCATTGGCATCTGCATAGCTTGTTCCTGCAGCTGACAGTACAAGAAGGGCAGTCGATGCTATTATCATTTTGCACATATTAGTCCTCCAGATCTCTATTACTGATTATTATAACGAATAGATGAGGCAATAATCGTTTATGTAAAATATTGTTATCAAGTTTTAATAAATAATATATTTCTGAAATCTTTATAATTACTTGCATTAACACGTGATATGTAATATATTAAATATATCAGATATAATAAATATATTAAGGGGGAATGATATGGGCTCTAAATTCTTCAGTAATGATACACATATGGGAGCTGTTCATCTGAATGTCAATTTCCTTGAGAACAGTATTCGTTTTTATCATGAAATACTTGGCATGGAAATTCTCAAACAAAACAATGACTATACAGCGCTTGGTCTCGGAGGGCATCCACTTATCTATCTTTACCAGACAGATGCTAAACGTGCACCGGGTCAGGCAGGTCTTTTCCATATGGCACTTCTTGTACCAAATCGGACTGAACTGGGTAATATCTTTAATCACCTCATTCAGACTCAGTATCCACTTGCTGGAGCTAGTGACCATGACGTGTCGGAAGCTCTTTACCTGCAGGATCCTGAAGGTAACGGTATCGAGATTTACCGTGACTATCCGACAGAAGAATGGATTTTCCAGGATAATGGTTATGTAACGATGGGTACTGTTGAGATGGATTACCAAGGCGTCCTTGATGCTCAGGATGGTAAACCATTTACAGGCCTTCATCCCGATACGATAATGGGACACGTGCATTTGTCCGTTCAGAATCTGCCTGCTTCTATTGAGTTTTACAAGGACGTGTTCGGCATGGACATCATGCAGCTCTACGGCACACAGGCAGCTTTCATGAGTGCGGCAGGTTACCATCACCATTTGGGATTAAACACATGGCAGCAGGCAGCATCACCCCCTTCTCCTGATGCACCAGGACTCAGAAAGTTTGAAATCAATATTCCGAATCAGGAGGACTTTGATTATTTCAGAGAACAATTCTCAGCAAAAGGTATCCGTACAGAAAAAGATGGCGGTTCAGAGATAATACGTGATCCGAATGGTATCGGCATCCGCGTTATGTATTTAAATAAAAATTAATTTTAAATGGAGGAATTACAGATGGGTTTATTCAATAAAAAAGGTTATGAGAATTTTGGTCTGGCAATGGAAAAGCGTCGTTCAATCTATGATATTCAAGGAACGGTACCTCTTACGGACGCTAAAATCGAGAGTATCCTGACAGATATCATCAAGCACGTCCCTTCAGCATTCAACTCACAGTCAACACGCATGGTATTATTACTGAATGATCAACATAAAAAATTATGGAACCTGACAGCAGAGGAATTAAAAAAGGTGATGGGGCCAGAGCGTGACTTCACTGAAACTGAAAATAAAATCAACAGCTTCAAGGCAGGTTACGGTACTGTATTATTCTTCGAGGACGAAACAGTCGTTAAAGGATTACAGAAAAACTTCGCAGCTTATGCAGACAACTTCCCGATCTGGAGTCACCACACTAACGCGATGCACCAGTTTGCGGTATGGACTGCATTTGCAACTGAGGGTATCGGTGCTTCACTTCAGCACTATAACGGTGTGATTGACGAAGCTGTCTACACGAACTTCGATATCTCACATGACTGGAAACTGATCGCTCAGATGCCGTTCGGCGCAATCGGCACTGAAGCGGGTCCTAAAGAATTCCAACCGGTTAACGAACGCTTTATCATCAAAAAATAATAATAAATCAGTAGACCCGGAATACCCGGGTCTCTTTTTTATGGCTGCAGACGAATCAGCAGCATCCATAAGACATCAATCACAGCGAGCTGAACGAGACGTCCTGCTGTAGGTGAAAGACGATTGATATTCTCCTCAGCTGAGGTCAGCAGATGAATATCTGTTCGCTTATCCGGCCACTGTGAGAGCAGAATGGTCTTTAATTCAGATGCGTATATCTTCTCCAGATCATTCAGCTGAGCAGTTTCGCTGATGATAAAGACAACTGAAAAATGCTGAGCCAGCCTATCATATAGTTGCATGTTTTGAATCAGCTCTACCATAAATCCAAGCGATAATAGCTTCAGCTTTAAATCTGTTGCAGCAACTACCGCTTCTCCTGCAGAATATATCAGGATACACTTTGAAGCTGACAGACAATGTGCGGCTTCCTCCAGTTGCTTCATATTAAGCAGCGCCTCAGTCCGGGACAATGCCTGTCTTGACTGACTGAACACCTTGTGCCTGATTTCACATGGTGAATCTTCCTTCGTAATAAGTGCCGTTGCTTCCTCCTCCATCAGGTGCAGTTCTTTAGCAAGCACAACTTTCAGTTCACGGAGGCCGGAGAAACCGATCCGCTGACTGAAACGAATCAGTGCTGATTCGCTGACCCCTGCAAGTGCAGCCAACTCCCTTCCGGACAGCTCAGTGCACTGCGCCGGCTGATTGATTATAACAGCAGTGATCCGCTTCTCAACAGGTGACAGTAAATGTTCAATGGATTTGATCTGGTTTAGCACAACTGGCATCTTCATCCCTCTTTTCACATACTATTATAGAGGAGAAAGCAGCAAAACAAAAAAATGCGCGGCTGCGCATTTTAATTAACCGTTAAATCATATTTAGTGAACTTGAAATAGACCTGTCCTGATTCAGTTGAAGTACGAATGCCTGTTGCATCTTTCCTCGGGAAAATACGTGACGTCATCACTTTTTCGCCATTGTTCAGAAAAATCTCGATACTGGATTCATCGACAAAAATCTGCAGCTTCGTTAAATCTTCTTCCAACACCACTGAACGTGTAAAACCCTCCACTTTTTCGCTAAGAGCTCCGCTATCAAACCGGTCAAGTGTGAATCTCTTATCAGCCCGATTATAAATCAGTCTAGTGGATTCTTTCTTAGAGACACGGAGTTCAATATAGAACTCTGTTGATTCATTCTCGAGCACATCAACTATGAGTTCGTAACAGCTGCCTTCATAAGGATGTAGCTTGATATTGTGCTTCATGGCATAGCCTTCTGCCGTCTCTACTGCGCCGCGCATCTTCTCCAGTGCTGGTAGAGGACGCTGTCTGAGTCTGCCGTTCTCAACTGACAGCACGCGGGGTATCGTCAGACAGTGTGCCCAGTTCTCGGCATCTGTCGGATAATCGGTGTCAGGCAGTCCCATCCAGCCGAAGAGAATCCGTTCACCATTCGCGCCAAGTGTCGTCTGAGGTGCGTAAAAATCAAAGCCATTATCGAGCTCAGTAAATTCACCATGTTCCATTCTGAATGTTTCTTTATCAAGGTCACCGATCAGATAACCGGACTGATAAGTATTATTAAATTGATCGCCTGATTTCTCGATACCTTGTGGACAGAAAAGAACCACATCCTGACCATCCAGCTCAAAATAATCAGGACACTCCCACATATAACCAAATTCATTGTATTCCGTGCCCAGTTCCCCTTTGAACCTCCAGTCATTGAAGTCATCTGATTCATAGATTACTATTGTGCCTGTTGAATTTGTACGCTGAGCGCCGATGACTATATAATAGTATCCATTTTCATACCAGACTTTAGGGTCTCTGAAATGTGACGTATAGCCTGGTGCCGGCCCTTCAATAATGGTTTTCTTGGTGACTTTGTCTGATTCAAGCGCCGCTACTATCTGATAAGGAATCCGCTGCCAGTCACTGTCACGATGATTACCGGTATAGACAAGCTTGACCCTGTTATCCTGTACAATGCCTGATCCACTGTACGCCCCGTGAGAATCATACTTCGTATCGGGAATGATAACCGGACCGTGTGATTCAAAGCTGACAAGATCAGATGAAGTTACATGATACCAGTATTTAAGTCCGTGAACGGGTCCTAACGGAAACCATTGATAGAACAGATGATAAAGACCCTCATGATAGACAAAACCATTCGGATCGTTCAATAGACCAGTCGGCGGTTGTATATGAAAGTGCTGTCGCCATTTTGACTGAGTCGTTTCCTCGAGCAATGCCTGATACTGTTCAGCGGGTATCTCTTCTAGTCTCTTATAACGTTCTTCTTTCGTCCATTCCACTAAAAACATTCCTTTCATCTTCTTTCTCTATAAAAAAACCATCTCTCCTAAAGATGGTTTTAATCTTGTTTTAGTTCTTCTTCAACCAGTTTCTGTTCACCTTTCAGATACATCCGGTAACCGATATGGCTGATCTGGATACTGAACTCATACAGTATAACCATCGGCAGCACGAATATCACATAAGTCATGACGTCAGGCGGCGCGATGATTGCTGCGATGACCATCAGTAAGAAGTAAGCATATTTCCGGTTCTTCTTCAGGAAAGCGGGTGATACAATGCCCAGTCTCGTCAGGAAGAGGAGCAGGATCGGCAGCTGAAAGACAAAACCGAACGGAATCGTGAACTTCAGCAGTTCATTGAAGTATTCCCTGACACCGATGATCTGTTCGACGCCCATCTCATCTGCCAGTCCGATCGTGAAATGAATCATGTACGGGAAGATGACGAAATAACTGAACGTCAGGCCTGTGATAAATAAGATAAAGCTGATCGGAATATAGCTCAGCGTTGCGCGTCTTTCCTGAGGATGTAACCCCGGGGATATGAACGCCCATAACTGATACAGTATGACGGGTGATATCAGGAGCACCGCGATGATCATGATAACAGAGATATAGATGGAAAGTGGGTCTGTCACTTTGAAATAATGCAGAGTGATTTCTGCCGGCACATCATCTTTCGTGAGATAGCGCGTCACTGGTTTCCCGAAGTAGAATCCAACAAATATCCCGCCCATCAGAAAATAAGCGATGATCATTAAACGTTTTCTCAGTTCATCAAGATGCTCAACAACTGTTAATTCATCTTTATTCATCTGAAGGTATTTCCCTCCTCATAACAAAAGCGACAGGGCCTGTCGCTTCATTCAATCCTTATTTACGTACGTTATCGTCTCTGTCGTGGTCTTTCATGATGCCATCAGTAGCATCCTTGAATTCTTTAAGTGATGAGCCCATCGCACGTCCGAATTCAGGTAATTTCTTAGGACCGAATATAATCAGCGCTACCACGCCAAGGAAGATTAAAATAGTAGGTGATGCAAAGCCAAGTGTACTAATAAATTGCATGTTATACCTCCTAGTGATTTTTCATAAAGAATATAAGGGACTGGAGTTCTACTCCTAAATCAATATGGTGTACCTGAACATCTGAGGGAACATTTAAGCGTTCCGGTGTAAAGTTTAATATACCTTTTATTCCGGCTTTTGTCACTCTATTTGCTATATCCTGGGCGATTTTTCCGGGTACCGTCAGAATGGCCACTTCTATACCGATGTCTTCCACAGTCTTCTCAAACTGATCCATATGTTCAACATAGATATCACCGATTTTTTCACCGACAATCTTGGGTTCAACATCGAAAGCCGCTTCTATCTGCATACGATCACTAATAGAGAAATTATAATTGACCAGTGCATGTCCTAAATGACCGATACCGATAATCGCAACTTTAGTGATAGCATCCTGCTGCAGAGTTGTCTTGAAGAAATTGAGTAAATACTCAACATTATAGCCATAACCTTTTTTACCTAATTCGCCAAAATAGGAGAAGTCTCTTCTGATAGTCGCTGAATCAATCTTAAGACCTTCACTCAGCTCCTTTGAAGAGATACGATCCACGTTTGCCCCGTGCAATGTATTGACGAAACGATAATAAAGAGGCAGGCGTTTTAAAGTCGCTTTAGGAATCTTTGCTTCCGTCTTTGACACGCTGTTCACCTTCTTAAAATAATTGTGACCTTTTTCACAGTATATAAATTATAACATGTTACCACCGGACTGACTATGTGAAATTTTGTCGTTAAGTACCATGTGTGTCATTAATCATGTAGAATAGACTTGAGGTGAAGAAATTGATTTTACTACAGGCTAGTCAGCTGAATAAATCCTTCGGTGGAGAAGATATCTTCACTGACGTAAAAATAGAAATAAAGACGAATGACCGTATAGCGATTGTCGGTCGAAATGGTGCCGGCAAGACCACATTGATGAAGATTCTTGCTGGCGCTGAGAGTTATGATAGCGGCCATTTCATGCGGGCTAAGAACATCAACATCGGTTATCTGACGCAGCAGATGACACTCGATGCTGAAGGTACTGTCTATGAGGCCATGCTGAAACCCTTCAGTCATCTGATTGAGATGGAGAAAAAACTGGCAGATATCACAACTTACCTTGCTGAAGAAAGTGCTCAGGCAGGGACGCCGGCGTATGATCAGAAACTAGCTGATTTCGAGAAACTGCAGCTTCAGTTTGAAACGACAGGCGGTTATCAGTATGAGCATAAAATCAAGACCATCCTGACCGGTCTGAATTTCACTCCAGACGATTTCAATCAGAAGATTGATTACTTCTCCGGAGGTCAGAAGACACGGCTTGCTCTTGCGGAGATGCTGATCCGCGAACCGGATCTTCTCATGCTGGATGAGCCGACCAACCACCTCGATATGGACACGACAGCATGGCTCGAGAACTACTTGACCACTTATCAGGGTGCCATCGTCGTCATTTCCCATGACCGTTACTTCCTGGACAAAGTCGTGAACACAGTCTATGATGTGGCGCTCGGCCGTGTGAGCCGTTACGTCGGTAACTATTCTAAATTCCTGGCACTGAGAGACGCCTTTTATGACAAGATGACTGCTGAATACGAACGACAGCAGGCAGAGATTGAGCGTCTCGAGACATTCGTCCAGAAGAACATCACTCGGGCTTCAACATCCGGCATGGCAAAGAGTCGCCGGAAGATTCTTGAGAAGATGACGCGGATTGAAGCACCGAAACTGGATAACCATTCCGTCAATCTGCAGTTTCATATCGACCGTGAATCAGGTCATGACGTGCTGGACGTCAGAGCACTCGAAGTGGGCTACAAGTCCCCTATCACCTCACCGATTACATTCGATGTCAAGAAACAGGATGCAATCGCCGTCATCGGTCCCAACGGTATCGGCAAGACGACACTGATCAGGACTATCGCTAAAAAACTGCCGGCGCTCAGCGGTGAGATCAAATACGGTGCAAATATCTCAATCGGTTACTACGATCAGAAGCAGGCAGAGTTCACATCGTCCAATACAGTTCTTGAAGAATTATGGCAGTATTATCCGGAGATGCCTGAGAAAGATATACGTGCTGTGCTCGGACGTTTTCTCTTTGTACAGGATGATGTCAGAAAAATCATCAATGATCTGTCAGGCGGTGAAAAGGCACGTCTGCAGCTGGCGAAGCTGAGCCTTGAAAATAATAACCTTCTCATTCTGGATGAGCCGACCAACCATCTGGACATCGATGCGAAGGAAATACTGGAACAGGCGCTGATGACCTATCCGGGCACAATTCTCTTCGTCTCCCATGACCGTTTCTTCATCAATCAGATTGCGACAAAAGTTCTAAACGTCACAGCTGAAGGCGCCAGTCTCTTCCTCGGCGATTATACGTACTTCATCGAGAAAGAGGAGGAACGTCTGGCATACGAAGCATTTGAAAAAATAGAGGTTGCAGAAGAGAAACCGAAGACGACGGGTTACGAAGAAAATAAAGCCCAGAGAAAAGAACGTCGTAAAATTGAACGGGCTCTCGTGCAGCTAGAAGAGAAAATCGAAAAATACGAGGCACGTATACAGACCATTGAGCTTGAACTGACACACCCTGATGTTTTCAACGATTCTCAGAAAAGTTATGCGCTTCATCAGGAGATGGTCGGCTATCAGACTCGCCTTGAAGAAGCGATGAATGAATGGGCGGAACTTGAAGAAGCAGAGTAATCTGCTTCTTTTTGCTATTCACAGAGTTATACACATGAAAAAAGGCAGTTTAACAGTAATCCACAAAGTTATTAGACTTATCCACAGTAAAATAATCATTTCCATTGTTTATTTCTGTGTAATATCGCATATAGACAAAAAGTTATCCACAAAAAGTTAACAACTTGTGTACAAGTACATATGTTCGCACTGAAAAAGTACGCCTGATCTTAAAGATCAAGCGTACTTTTTCCGTTTAAATCAAGTTCAGCTCTAATATTCTTCGTATAATAGTAATAAGCGGCGGCACCTATCATTGCTGCATTGTCTGTACAGAGCTGAAGAGGCGGAATATGGAGATTGATGTCTGCCTCTGCTGCCATTTCTGACAGTCTCGTGCGTAAGCCTCTATTAGCAGCAACACCCCCACAGACGATCAGTTCACTGATATGATAATCATTCAGCGCTCCAAAAGTCTTCAGGGAAAGAACATCTACTACACTCGCCTGAAAACTTGCAGCTACCTCTTCCGGCGGTACTGTCTCTCCCTTCTGCTGCTTATTATGCAGTGTATTGATCACAGCACTTTTAAGACCACTGAAACTGAAATCATAGCCCTCAAGAATAGGACGCGGAAATTTCAATGTATCCTCTCCCTCCGCCGCCAATCTGTCAACATGCGGTCCGCCTGGGTAAGGCAGATTGATAGTACGTGCCACTTTATCATACGCTTCTCCTACCGCATCATCTCTTGTTTCGCCGATGACTTCGAACTCAAGGTGATTTTTCATGACAACAAGTTCTGTATGCCCTCCTGACACAATGAGTGCAAGAAGCGGGAACTGAAGGGGTGCTACAATATGATTGGCATAAATATGACCTGCGATATGATGGACAGGAATCAGTGGCTTCTGGTGACTGAGCGCCAACGCTTTCGCTGCATTGATTCCGACCAGAAGTGCACCGATCAGCCCGGGACCTTCCGTCACAGCCACCGCATCGATATCTTCCATAGTCATTTCTGCTTCTGTCAAAGCATCATCAATCACGGTCGTAATATTCTCAACGTGATGACGACTTGCCACTTCAGGTACAACACCACCGAACCGTTTATGTGATTCTATCTGGCTGTTCACGCTATTACTGAGCACTTCACGCCCATTTCTTACGATACTGACAGCTGTTTCATCACAGCTTGTCTCCACTGCTAGAATTGTTATATCATTCATCTCTCAACCTCACCCACATCACTTTCGCATCCTGCCCTGCGCCGTAGTAATCACGCCGGATTCCTCCGTAAGAGAACCCCATCTGTTCATACAGACGTCGGGCAGCTGTATTTTCTTCCCTGACTTCAAGACTCATCATCTCACAGGTCAGACGCGCATAATTCATGATATACTCCATCAGTATTTTTGAGAGGCCGAGACCTCGTCTATCTTCCCGGATCGCCACAGTCGTGATCTGAGCTTGATCGATCACTAGCCACATACCCAGATATCCGATGATCTCGTCATCAGCTTCCATAATAAAATAATGACCGAACTCATTCTTCTCAAGCTCATGGTAGAAAGCATCTATCGTCCAGGAACCCGACGGAAAACTACGCTGTTCAATGGCATGGACAGCTGGCACATCTTCCACTGTCATTTTTCTGATTGTTAAACCTGATTGTTCAGCCAATTGCGCTCCGCCTCCGTCATTCTTAAATACATCGGTTCGAAACTATGAACATCTTCAGGTTTATCGAGGTCTATCATTCGTCTCATCTCAGCACTACGAGGAATACAGTAGAATACCGGGCCCTGCAGCTCATCCTGAAGCCTGACAGCATCCATGCCGATGAAGAGATAAGGCATATGCTGATTCTTGAGATACTCGTTCAGCTCCTCAATCATCATGTAACGATCCTCTTCCACCGGCTCAACAGATATTCCTTTGAACCGGTAAATACCACTGTAGACCGCATTTCGTCTGGCATCAATCACAGGTACAAGCAGGAACTCATGCATTCTGACAGTAGCCGCCAGTGCCTTTAATGAAGAGACACTATAGAGCGGTATATTCAGTGTATAGGCGAGCGTCTTTGCCGCAGTTACGCCGATTCTAAGGCCCGTATAAGAACCGGGCCCGGCACTTACTACAATGCCTTCAAGATCCTTCATTCCAATACCAGCATGCTCAATCACCATCTCGATTTTTGGTATCAACATAATGGAATGATTGATTTTCCTGGCACTATTAAATTCCGCAAGTACTTCAATTCCATCTGTCACACTGACTGATAGCGGCTGATTGGCTGTATCGATGTTGAGTAATATCATGTCATTTCCTCCAGTAATCGTTTGTAACGTCTGCCGAATGGGATCAATTCCACTTGCCTGCTCGTATCACTCAGACGACTGATTTCAATCGTCATATATTGATCAGGCAGAAAATCTTCTATCATCTGTGGCCATTCAATCAATGTTACACCGTCTCCATAAAAATAATCATCAAATCCTAAATCCTCACTGCCTTCTAAACGATAACAGTCCATATGATGAAATGGCAGACGTCCTTGATAACTTTTAATGATATTGAAAGTAGGAGAATTGATCAATCTTTTGACGCCTAGATGCTTACCAAAAAACTGACTGAATGTCGTCTTACCTACACCAAGATTCCCTTTTAACAGGTAGACATCGTTTTCCTCTGCCTGCTCTGCTATTTTTTTTGCGAACTGTTCTATTTCATCCAAAGAATTTATGGTCAACTTCATTTTATCACCCTCTTTAATAACTTCTATTGTAACAGATTACTGCTATTATACTAAAAAATGCATAAAAAAAGAGACCTAACAGGTCTCGCGTGCGGCTCATCGCATCCATTTATAAATTGCCCGGCAACGTCCTACTCTCGCGGAACGTAAGTCCAACTACCATCGGCGCTAGAGAGCTTAACTTCTGTGTTCGGTATGGGAACAGGTGTGACCTCTCTGCCATCGTCACCAGACAGATTGAGAATATACTCTCAAAACTAGATAAGTAAGAAGAAGTGATTGCCAAGCGAGACCGATAAAAAATCTTTTTTGATTAAGTCTTCGATCGATTAGTATTCGTCAGCTCCACACATTACTGTGCTTCCACCTCGAACCTATTGACCTCATCATCTCTGAGGGATCTTATAACCGAAGTTGGGAAATCTCATCTTGAG
>NZ_SCWD01000003.1 GCF_004359515.1 Macrococcus carouselicus | reverse complement strand
CTCAAGATGAGATTTCCCAACTTCGGTTATAAGATCCCTCAGAGATGATGAGGTCAATAGGTTCGAGGTGGAAGCACAGTAATGTGTGGAGCTGACGAATACTAATCGATCGAAGACTTAATCAAAAAAGATTTTTTATCGGTCTCGCTTGTCAATCACTTCTTCTTACTTATCTAGTTTTGAGAGTATATTCTCAATTTGTCTGGTGACGATGGCAGAGAGGTCACACCTGTTCCCATACCGAACACAGAAGTTAAGCTCTCTAGCGCCGATGGTAGTTGGACTTACGTTCCGCGAGAGTAGGACGTTGCCGGGCAAATAGAAAGAGACCTGTCAGGTCTCTTTTTTTTGTATGATTTTATTCATCAGATGCTGAATTTCATGTTTAATCGAACAATCTTCTATACCGCCATAGCCTAAGATAAGCTGTTGACGGTATTTCTTATGATTTTTTTCTGCATAATCACTGATAAGACTGATATTGATTCCATCTGGTTTAGCGATGGGCTGCTTGAATTCAAGCACACAGTGCATACCTGCCTGTTCACCGCTGATGGTCAGATAATCTTCGAATGGTTTCAAGGTTTCCACGACAATATCGAGTTTCTTTTTATAGATTTTACGGGTCCGGTTAATATTTCGTTCAAACTCCCCGGACTGCATGAATTGAGCTATTATGTACTGAATATGTCTGGGTACAGTGATATTCGGCTTATGAGCAAGTTCGTGATATTTCAGCATTAAGGGTTCCGGCAGCACAAGATAAGCGACACGTATACTTGGAAAGATGGATTTGGAGAAAGTGCTCATATAGATGACTTTCTGATGAGAGTCCAGTCCCTGTAGAGCTTTTAAGGGGCGGCCTTTATATCTGAATTCACTGTCATAATCGTCTTCGATAATATAGCGGTCTTTTTTCAAGGTCCATTTGAGAAGTTCGGTTCTCCTTTTAGCTGACAGGACAGCACCGGTCGGAAACTGATGACTCGGTGTGACATGAACGACATTTGCTTTTTTATGAAGTGACTTGACGATAATACCTTCTTCATCTACTTCTATCGGAATATAAGACTTCTGTTCGTAGTGAAGGACTTTACGGATAAGAGGATATCCCGGGTCTTCAATCTGATAAACAGCACCGGGTAACAAGCGGGTCACCAGAGTAAAAAGCTGCTCAGTGGAACTGCCCACGATAATCTGCTCATTAGTGCAGCTGACACCGCGTGAATGATAAAGATAGCGCCGTATCTGTTCTCTTAGAGCATCTTCACCCTGCGGATGTCCCCGGTCCAGCAGTTCACTCATTTCAGATTCGAATGCTTCTTTCGCATACTTTCTGAACAGGTGATAAGGAAAACTTGTCTGATGACTATCCTCTATTTTAAATGTCGGTCTAGCTGTTTCCTCTTTAGGAGAGATAAGGCTGATGGTATTTTCAGGTGCCTTATTCAATGTTTCAATCGTTTCAACAAAATAACCTACTTTTGGTTTTGAATAAATGAAGCCTTCGTCCTGCAGCTGCTGATAAGCGATCTCTATTGTAGTCTGACTGAGATTTAAGTGCTGGCTCAGTTTTCTTTTTGAAGGAAGTTTCTCATCGTGTGATAGCCGGCCTGTCAGAATATCATCCTTAATGAACTGGTAGAGCTGCTGGTAGAGAAAACTATCTTCTGTGAATTTATATGTAAGGGTTTCCATCTCAATCACTGACCTCTTAATTTTTATTAAAACTGATACTTTTATAATACCAGTTTATTCGTTAGATTTATAGGTGAAGCGAATTTAAAGGAGTGTATAGTATGTCTAAAATCATTGGTTCAGATAAAGTTAAGCGTGGTATGGCAGAAATGCAGAAGGGCGGCGTCATCATGGACGTTGTCAATGCGGAACAGGCGAAACTGGCTGAGGCAGCAGGAGCTGTCGCAGTTATGGCCTTAGAACGTGTACCAAGTGACATCCGTAAAGCAGGTGGAGTTGCGCGTATGGCGGATCCACGTATCGTTGAAGAAGTAATGAATGCAGTGTCTATTCCTGTTATGGCAAAAGGCCGTATCGGACACATCACTGAAGCGCGTGTCTTAGAAGCGATGGGCGTGGATTATATCGATGAATCAGAAGTTCTGACACCGGCTGATGAAGAGTTCCACTTAAAGAAAGATGAGTTCACAGTTCCTTTCGTCTGCGGCTGCCGCGACTTAGGTGAGGCAGCGCGTCGTATCGGTGAAGGGGCTGCCATGTTACGTACGAAAGGTGAACCAGGCACAGGTAATATCGTGGAAGCGGTCCGTCACTTACGTAAAGTTAATGCACAGGTACGTAAACTCTCTGTTATGAATGATGATGAAATCATGACTGAAGCGAAATTACTCGGTGCACCTTACGAAGTATTAAAAGAAATCAAAGCGCTGGGTAAATTACCAGTTGTCAACTTTGCAGCAGGCGGCGTAGCAACGCCAGCTGATGCGGCGTTAATGATGGAACTCGGTGCTGACGGAGTCTTCGTTGGTTCAGGTATCTTCAAATCAGAGTCACCTGAGAAGTTTGCGAAAGCAATCGTACAGGCGACAACGCATTATCAGGACTATCAATTAATCGGAGAACTCTCTAAAGAACTCGGCGCAGCAATGAAAGGTCTCGATATCAATACACTTTCTCTTGAAGAAAGAATGCAGGAACGTGGCTGGTAGGATGAAAATCGGTGTACTCGCACTGCAGGGCGCGGTCCGTGAGCACTTAAAGCAGATTGAGCAGAGCGGTCATACGGGGATTGCCGTGAAGCGTGTAGAAGAGCTGTCAGAAATTGATGGCTTAGTGCTGCCGGGCGGCGAATCAACGACGATGCGTCGTCTGATGGACCTTTACGGGTTTACGGAGGCACTACGCCAGAGTGAACTGCCGATGTACGGGACTTGTGCTGGCCTGATTCTACTGGCAGACGAAATAGAAGGTTACGATGACGGGCATCTGAAGAAGATGAATATTAAAGTAGAACGTAACTCTTTCGGACGTCAAGTCGACAGCTTTGAAGCTGACTTAGATGTGAAGGGAATAGAAGAACAGGTGAATGCCGTCTTCATCCGTGCGCCGCATATTACGTCAGTTGAGAGCAATGTAGAAGTGCTGAGTGAAGTGGAAGATAAGATGGTCGCGGTAAAACAAGATAAATATCTAGGTGTTTCATTCCATCCTGAACTCACAGCTGACCATAAGATTATGAAGTATTTCATCGAAGAGATGGTTGCGAAAAATAAATAGAAACGTCGACTGATGTCGGCGTTTTTTTGATGAGCGGGTTAATGGTAGCAAGATAGCTATTCTGCTATAATTCATCATTATATTAAAGGGGGTTTTTAAGAATGAGTCTTTCACTTATAGAGGCAATAAAAACGAGAAAATCAGTCAAAGAATTTGATCCGAATATCAAAATTCCGCGTGAAGAAATGATGGAAATAATTAAACTGGCAGCAGAAGCACCTTCATCAGTCAATCTACAGCCGTGGCGTTTTGTTATAGTGGAATCAGACGAAGCGAAGGCAGCTATCAAGGACCTGGTCCGTTTCAATACCCGGCAGCTTGAATCGAGCGCAGCCTTTATACTCGTGCTGTCTGATAATACTCATGTTCAGGATATAGAACGTATATATGCTAAGAGTGTTGACCTTGGCTACATGCCGCAGGAAGTGATGACAACGAATGTCGCAGCGCTTAAAGGAGCGCTGTCCAGTGCAACGGACAGCTATATTAAAGTACAGGGTATGATGGATGCGAACCTGGCGGCCATGCAGCTGATGCTGATTGCTAAAGACCGAGGCTATGATACGAATCCGATCGGTGGCTTCGAACGAGATGAAGTCATGGATGCTTTATCCCTCAACAAAGAACGCTATGTACCTGTCATGTTCATCGCTATCGGTAAAGGCGTAAAAGAACCGCATGACAGCAGTCGTCATGAAGTTGAAGAGATTGTTGCTTATAATCATGGTGATGCAGAAGGAAATATCGGAAAATAGAAAAAAACTCAGGCAGTGTAGTGAACCCAGAGAGTTGGAATTTTTAGGGTCACTGCACATCTGCTTGAGTTTTTTATTTTATACTATTTTCTCTTCAGTGACTAATGGTTTATCCGGCTTCACAAAGAACCACATGATAATGGCGATTATAACCGGTATGATAGTCAGCATCAACGTATTGTTCCAGCCGATTCTATCAGCGAGGTAACCACAGAGAATAGGGCTAAGTAAGGCACCGATATTCCCCCATAAATTCATCCAGCCGGAGACAGTTCCAGAGAAGTTACGACCGAGGTCAGTTGCCGCTGCCCAGCTCATACCCATGGATAGTCCGATACCGCCGAGACATAATGAGAACCAGACGATGGCCACGTGAACATCTTTTGCCATAAGTGACAGATAGAGTGCCACACAGAAAATAATGAAACCGGTGATTGCAATAATACCCCGACCGGCAAATTTAGAATAGCCGCTGGAGATGATCTTATCTGAGATTGTACCACCGGAAAGAATGAGGATAAACATCGCAAGCCAAGGGATAGCAGCGAATGTTCCCATATCTTTCAGTTGAACATGATGTTCTTCTGCCAGGTAAGTGGGCAGCCAGATCAGAAATAATGAAATGACGAACTGAACAACGAAATATTGTGCAGCAATTGCATAGAAACTGAACTGACCGAAGAACTGACGCCAAGGTGCAGATGTCTTCGTCGTTGACACTGTGTCACGTTCAGCCATAATGAGTTCTCTCTCGGCCTCATTCACCCATTTATGGTGTTCTGGCAGATCTTTAGCGATAACCGCCCATAGTAAAGCGATTAATATCCCGATAAGACCGAAGATAATAAAGACAGCTTGCCAGCCGAACGCCTGCGTGATAGCGATGGTCACGAACGGGGCAAGAACCGGTCCGAAATAACTGCCGGCAAGAAGTGCGCTGGATGCACGGCCTTTTTCAGTCTTACGGAACCAATATGTATTGAAGACAGCATTAGATGGATACATCGGACCTTCACCTACACCGAATAAAAATCTGACAGCATAGAGCAGGCCATGATTTTTGACAAGTCCGGTCAGGATGGTGAATGCGCTCCACCAGACCAACGCGATAGTCAGCATCTTCTTAGGACCGAATCTTTCAGCCATTATACCGGCCGGCACCTGCATCAGTGCATAGCCGAGCGAGAAAAATGAAGCGAGGAGACCGAACTGAGTCTTGTTCATATTCAGATCTTCCATCATCGGACCCGCAATAATTGAGATGTTTGACCGGTCCATGTAAGCGATGACCCCAATAATAAAAAATGCAATCATAAAATACCAGCGAATTTTAGTTGGTTTTGTAGTCATATACCCTCCATAATCATATAGTCATCTGATGACCAAGTGAGTTGCCTCTCAATATTATCATAACGAAAAAGCGCTTTCAATCATTTATTTTCCGAATATTCAATAATAAAATTCTTCCAGTTTTCAGCACATACTTTATCTTTTTAAGAGAGGGCATTGTTATAATGAATGCATATAAAAAACCGGAGGTCGTACACTTGGCACGTATCGAAAAAAAGAAACTGTATGAAGAGATTGCTGATGTTATCAGCGACAATATTAGAAAAGGACAGCTGAAAGAAGGAGAAAGACTGCCGTCTATTCAAAGTCTTGCAGCTGAATATGGTGTGGGCCAGGCTTCCATTCGCGAAGCGATGAATGCACTGAGGGTAATGGGTCTAGTCGATATCAGGCATGGTGAAGGTACCTTTATCAAATCAAATCAGCCCAAGGCATTCACGGCTGAAATGGCTGTATTTAAACGACAGGACATCGTTGAACTGCTGGAAGTCCGTAAAATCATTGAAGTAGGCGCCGTGAGAATAGCGGCAGTCAAACGAACACCTGAACAACTTAAAACTATTGAGTCAGCGCTTGAAAGTATGCGACTGGCTATTGAAGAGAATGAGCTGGGTGAGAAAAGTGATCTCGACTTTCATATGGCGATCGCTGAAGCGGCAAACAATAATCTTCTGAAGAAGCTCCTCTCCGATGTCTCAGATGTGATGAAGACGGCTATGAAAGAAACGCGTAAAATATGGCTTTACAATAAAGCGAAGACTATTGAGAAGCTCTATCATGAGCATCTTGAAATCTACGAAGCGATCGCAGATAAGAATCCGGATGCAGCAATCAGCCATATGACGGCACATCTGGATGAGGTAGAGGATGTATTAGTCAGCCATCTGAGTATTGATTAAGCGGTTGCAAAATTGTCTGGCTTAACCTAAACTTGTATCTATACTCATACAGTCATCGGATGACTACCGAGTACTCTACTGGGCATAGAGTGAAGAAAGGGTGAAGAGGATGAAAGTCAGTCTATTCAGTACATGTCTTGTTGATGTTTTTGAGAAAAAAGTAGGAATCGCAAGCGTTGAGCTATTAGAAAAACTGGGGTGTGAAATCGATTTTCCGGCTGCACAAGTCTGTTGTGGTCAGCCTGCCTATAACTCAGGTTATGTACAGGAATCGAAAAAAGCAGCTAAAAATATGATCAAAGCATTTGAAAAATCGGAAGTGGTGGTGGGACCCTCGGGTTCGTGTATCACCATGTTCAAGCATTATCCTGCACTTTTTGAAGATGATGCAGCATGGCATGAACGCGCACAGAAACTGGCAGATAAATCATATGAAATCACGCAGTTTATTGTAGATGTATTAGGTGTGACGGATGTAGGTGCAAAGCTGACAGGTAAGGCAACGATTCATCCATCCTGCCATATGACGCGTTTACTGGGGAATGTCACTGCACCGGGCGCTTTACTGGCAGAAGTCGAAGGTCTAGAAGTAATAGAGCTGCCGCATTACTATAACTGCTGCGGTTTTGGAGGGACATTCGCCGTTAAAATGAATGATGTATCAGGTGAGATGGTGGATGAAAAAGTAGACTGTATCCTGGCAAGCGGCGCAGATTATCTGGTAGGCGGCGATTCGAGCTGTCTGATGAACATCGAAGGTCGGCTGAAACGTCGGGGTGCTGATGTCAAAGTCGTGCATATTGTTGAGATCCTCAATAATCAAGTGGAGGCTGTGACATCATGAGTATGAAAATAGGCGAAGAAACATTCAAAAAAGCGGTGAAAACGGAACTTAAGGATACATTTATGCGTAGTGCTGTCTCAAGTGCGCAGGACCGTCTGCGTGAGCGTAAGCTGAAATCACAGGTTGAACTCGGCAACTGGGAAGAATGGCGCAGTCATTCCGAGGAAATCAGACAGCACACGCTTGAGAACTTGGATTATTATCTGGATATGCTGGCTGAAAATGTCAGTAAGCGCGGCGGACACGTCTTCTTTGCGGAAACCGCTGAAGAAGCAAATCAGTATGTTCAGCAGGTGCTGAAAGATAAGAAGGCAAAAAAGATAGCAAAATCGAAGTCGATGGTCACAGAGGAAATTGGACTGAATCAGGCGATGGAAGCGGTAGGCTGCTCAGTAGTTGAAACAGATCTAGGAGAATATATACTGCAGGTGGATGACCATGATCCGCCGTCACATATTGTGGCACCGGCCCTTCATAAAAACAAAGAGCAGATTCGTGCTGTGTTCCATGACAAGCTGGGTTACGAGCGGACGTCACAGCCTGAAGATCTGGCATTATTTGCCCGTCAGAAACTCAGAGAAGAATTCCTGAGTGCGGATGTGGGAATAACAGGCTGTAACTTTGCGGTAGCTGAAAGTGGTTCTTTCACGCTTGTGACAAACGAAGGAAATGCCCGAATGGTGACGACATTACCGAAGACACAGATCACCGTGATGGGGATGGAACGAATTGTGCCCTCTCATACAGAACTGGAGGTCCTCGTTTCGATGCTGACAAGAAGTGCCGTCGGTCAGCGTCTGACGAGTTATGTAACCACCTTGACAGGGCCGCGGGCAGAAGACGAAATCGATGGACCGGAAGAATTCCATCTCGTCATTGTCGATAATGGCCGGTCGAAGATTCTCGGCACCCAGTTCCAGTCTATTCTGCAGTGCATCAGATGTGCAGCCTGTGTCAATGTCTGTCCGGTCTATCGCCAGGTCGGTGGCCATTCATATGGTTCGATCTATCCTGGCCCGGTCGGTGCCGTCCTGTCACCGTTACTCGGTGGCTATGAGGACTACAGTGAACTGCCTTATGCCTCAACCTTATGCGGTGCCTGCACAGAAGCCTGTCCCGTCAAAATCCCGTTACATGATCTACTATTGAAACATCGTCAGGTGATCGTCGAAGAGAAAAAGATGACACCGGTAGCAGAGCGACTCGTTATGAAAGGATTCGGCATAGGAGCGGGCCAACCTACGCTGTTTAAATATGGCACGAAGATGGCTCCTTCCTTAATGGCTCCTTTTGAAAATAAAGAAGCACATATGCTTACAAAAGGGCCGAAGCCTCTTCATGCCTGGACGGATACAAGGGATTTTCCGATGCCGGATGAAGAGAACTTCAGGGACTGGATGAAAAACCGCCTGAAAAGAGGTAAAGACTAATGACTGGAAAAATCTATAACAAAGATCGTTTTCTGAAGAATATTACTCAGCACTTAAACCGCCCTGTCCCTTCGTCAGTCACAAAACCTGACTGGCACTTCAGACCACAGGATAAGACACTGAGCGGTTTATCACAGGATGAATTAGTGGAAGTGATGAAGCAGCACAGTGTGAACATCCATACTGATGTGGTACAGACGACAGCTGCGGACCTTAATACAGCACTTGCACAAGTTGTTG
Source organism: Macrococcus carouselicus (assembly GCF_004359515.1). Lineage (GTDB taxonomy): Bacteria > Bacillota > Bacilli > Staphylococcales > Staphylococcaceae > Macrococcus > Macrococcus carouselicus. The sequence continues at coordinate 124,134 of NZ_SCWD01000003.1, read as the reverse complement.
AAAACTACGGGGGCGGGGAAGTGATTGCCTGGAATGATTCACGTTTTGATGAACTGGGCATTGATTTAAAGCGCTTCGATACATTTATCTGGGATGAAGCGAAAGGTGCAGAGAATATTGAAGTCGCAGAACGGGCGAATATCGGTATCACCTTCAGCGATGCGACGTTAGCAGAAAGTGCTACAGTCGTGCTCTATGCTGACAAAGGGAAAGGTAGAAGTGTCAGTCTGCTACCTGCTGCCTATGTAGCGATTATTCCTAAGTCCACTATTGTCCCGAGATTCACTCAGGCAGCTGAACAGATGAACCTCATGAATCAGGATGCGGACTTTCCGACTTGTATCAACATGATCACAGGGCCGTCTAACTCTGCTGATATCGAGATGAAACTCGTGGTCGGCGTCCATGGCCCGATCAAAGCGACCTATATCATAGTAGAAGACTACTAATAAAAAATGGAATGGCTAATAGCCATTCCATCTTTTATTTGTTTATAAGAAGAATCCAGCGATTGTCGCTGAGATAAAGGAGACGAGTGTGGCACCGTAAAGTAATTTAAGACCGAAACGGGCAACGACATCTCCTTGTCTATCGTTCAGGGACTTGATGGCACCGGCGATGATGCCGATAGATGAGAAGTTCGCAAATGAGACAAGAAAGACAGAGACAATACCGATTGCACGTTCTGACAGTTCCCCTGTTTTATGCTTGACGATATTCTGTACATCAAGCATGGCAACGAATTCGTTTGAAACAAGTTTGGTAGCCATAATTGAACCGGCACGGACTGCATCATCCCAGCTGATACCTGTCAGGAATGCGAGTGGTGCAAAGATGAAACCGAGGATATCCTGGAAGTTCATCTTGCCTGGTGTGATGCCATCAACAATACCATTTAACATGGCAATCAGAGCGATATAACCAACCAGCATCGCACCGACGATAATCGCCACCTTGAAACCATCAAGAATGTATTCCCCGAGCATCTCGAAGAAGGATTGTTTCTCTGTTTCGTCAGCCATAATGACTTCGTTCTCCTCTTCAGCAGTGACACGATAAGGATTAATGATGGAAGCGATGATGAAGCCTCCGAATAAGTTCAGCACAATGGCAGTGACGACATATTCGGGTTTAATCATTGAGAAGTAAGCACCGACAATCGACAGTGAAACAGTAGACATGGCTGATGCCGTCAATGTATAAAGTCGATGTTTAGGAATATAAGGCAGCTGTTTTTTAAGTGAAATGAATACTTCAGATTGACCTAAAATAGCTGAAGCTACTGCGTTATAAGATTCAAGTTTGCCCATGCCATTGATTTTTGAGATGGCAAGTCCTAGATATTTGATGATGAACGGTAAGATTTTTAAATACTGTAAGATACCGATCAAGGCTGAGATAAAAGTGATAGGCAATAAAACTTGTGTGAAGAAGTTGTTCAGCGGCTCGCCTTTATCATTTAAGTTCACCATGTTCGGGAAAACAAAGTTAACCCCTTCCGCTGCATAACCTAATAGATACTGGAAGCCTTTCGCAAGCCAGCCGACAAAAGTGATGCCCCATGGTGTTTTGAGTAACAGGAAGGCCAGTAAGAACTGAATGACCAGCATGAGGCCGATATATGGCCAGCGGACGTTTTTTTTATCTGAACTGACAAGCCAGGCCAGAAGTAAGAAAATAATGATACCGATGATACCGATAATATAATTCATGTTATTCCTCTCTTTCGTTAGCGATATTAAGCATTCATTGACTATCATACTACACTTTCTGTGTGATTGATATATATTGTCTGGATGAAGAACATATTGTTTGCACTCATCCGGTAATGTCCTTATAATAAAGTCAAAGATGGTCAAAAAGAGGTGAAGTCATGAAAAATATGTCTGATATTATTGAACAGTATTTAAAGCAGCTTCTTGAACAAAGCGGCGAGACTGTTGAGATCAAACGGTCTAAGATTGCTGAGAAGTTTGACTGTGTCCCTTCCCAGCTGAACTATGTCATCAAGACCAGATTTACGAACGAACATGGCTATGAAATAGAAAGTAAACGGGGTGGCGGTGGCTATATCCGTATCACTAAAATAGAATCGAATAATCAAGGTGCATTTATTGAACATCTGAGTGCGATGGTCGGTCAGCACGTCAGTCAGCAGAAAGCGGAGCATGTCATAGAGGCGTTGTCACAGAACAAGCTGATCACAGACCGGGAGAAGCGTCTGCTTCTTGCTACCATCCATCGTGATATCCTTTACGTGGATGTGCCGTACAGAGATTATATCCGGGCGAATATTCTGCAGAGTGTACTGACGGTTATTCGCTATCATTAGAGAGGTGCTCTATGAAATATAACGATGATGAGTTTACTATGAATCAGCTGCTGAAGCATCTGCTGAGAGAAGAGCAGACTGAGCCGGTGTGTCCTGACTGTGGACTGACATTAAGAGAAGCCCTGCATATCGGTAAATTCGGCTGTCATACCTGTTATTCGACGTTCAGTGAGTATGTCCCGCAGATTGTTGAGCGGGTTCAGGCAGGCAACCATAAGCATGTAGGACAGGCACCGCTTAAATCTGCTGAAAAGATTCAGCGTAAGAAACGCATCGAGGAGCTAGGGGTGAAGCTGCAGGAGCTTGTTGAAGAACAGGCATTTGAAGAAGCAGTCATTGTCCGGGATGAAATCAAGGCACTGAAAGAAAGAGGTGAATCAGATGCTGGATAAACATTTGAATTTACAGCTCAGTGACTGGATGCAGCAGGAAGACCAGCCGATTATTTTAAGCTCGCGTATCCGTCTTGCCCGCAATCTGGAAAACTTCGTTCACCCGCTGATGTCTGACGATGAAACAAGTGAAAAGGTCCTGCAGGAAGTATCAGATGTTCTGTCAGAACAATTCAAAGCGATTGTGCTCAGGGATTTAGAGGTGAACGACAGACAGATGTTGGTCATCAAGCATCTGGTCAGTAAGGAACTGCTCAGTCATCAGTCAGGCGCAACCTTTTTAAATGACGATGAATCTGTCAGTATTATGATCAATGAAGAGGATCATATCCGTATCCAGGTTTTAGGTCGTGATTTATCGCTTGATCGTCTCTATGAAAAGGCGAAAGAAATCGATCAGCTGCTTGATAAGAAGCTGACAGTTTCTTTTGATGAAACATTGGGCTATTTGACGACATGTCCGACGAATATCGGGACAGGACTCAGAGCGAGCGTGATGCTGCATCTGCCCGGCCTTTCCATCATGAAAAGAATGGGACGCATCGCGCAGGCTATCAATCGCTTCGGCTATACGATTCGAGGGATTTATGGTGAAGGGAGCCAAGGTCTCGGTCATATTTACCAGGTGTCGAATCAGCTGACGCTCGGCAAGAGCGAGGAAGCGATTATCAATGATCTGAAGCAGATTGTTGAACAGATTATTACTGAAGAGGAAGGCATGCGTCAGCGTCTGCTGGATTATGATTACATTGAAACAGTTGACCGGATCAACCGGAGTCTCGGTATTCTGAAATACGCCCGACTTATCAGTGCAGAAGAAGCCAGTTTACGACTAAGTGAAGTGAAAATGGGTATCGATATGGGGATCATTCCCTCTCAGCCTTTCAGATTTAATGAGCTGATGGTGGCTATTCAGCCGCCGTTCCTGAATACAATCAATGAGACGTTATCTATCAATGAAAAAAGAGCGAAGATATTAAGGGAACATCTATAAAAGGAGGAAATATTATGTTTGGAAAATTAACTGAACGTGCTCAGCGCGTATTGGCACATGCCCAGGAAGAAGCAATCCGTCTGCAGCATAACAATATCGGAACAGAGCATCTGCTGCTCGGTCTTGTGAAAGAGCCGGAAGGAATCGCTGCGAAAGTGCTTGCTGAATTCGATATCACTGAAGAAAAAATCATCAATGAAGTTGAACAGCTGATTGGTCACGGTACAGGTCTTGGCGGTACTATCCAGTACACACCGAGAGCAAAGAAAGTCATCGAGCTATCACTCGATGAAGCGAGACGTCTGAATCATTCATTCGTCGGGACAGAGCACATTCTGCTTGGTCTGATCCGTGAAAATGAAGGGGTCGCAGCACGTGTGTTAGCGAATCTTGATTTGAATATCACAAAAGCGCGTGCACAAGTCGTTAAATTACTCGGCAGTCCTGAAATGAGCGCAAAAAATGCACAAGGCTCTAAAGCACAAGGGACACCGACACTTGATGGGTTAGCACGTGACTTAACGGTCATCGCTAAAGAAGGGACACTTGATCCTGTTATCGGGCGCAGCCAGGAAATCATCCGTGTGATTGAGGTACTGAGCCGTCGTACGAAGAACAACCCGGTTCTGATCGGTGAACCCGGAGTCGGTAAAACTGCTATCGTTGAAGGTCTGGCGCAAGCCATCGTTAATAATGAAGTACCGGAGACGCTGAAAGACAAGCGTGTGATGAGCCTTGATATGGGTACAGTCGTCGCGGGTACGAAATACCGCGGTGAATTTGAGGAACGCCTGAAAAAAGTTATGGATGAAATCCATCAGGCAGGCAATATCATCCTGTTCATCGATGAGCTGCACACATTGATCGGTGCAGGTGGAGCTGAAGGTGCGATTGATGCTTCGAATATACTGAAACCTGCACTTGCACGCGGCGAACTGCAATGTATCGGGGCGACGACGCTTGAAGAGTACCGTAAGTATATCGAAAAAGATGCAGCACTGGAACGTCGCTTCCAGCCGGTCACCGTCAATGAGCCGAACGTAGAGGATGCGATTGAAATCTTAAAAGGGCTTCGTGACCGCTACGAAGCGCATCACCGCATCAAGATCACTGACGCGGCACTGGTTGCAGCAGTGAAGATGAGTGACCGCTATATCTCAGACCGTTTCCTGCCGGATAAAGCGATTGATCTGATTGATGAAGCGGGTTCTAAAGTCCGTCTCAGAAATCATACAACACCCCCGAGTTTAAAAGAGATGGAGGCTGAGCTGGAACAGATCAAAAAAGAAAAAGACGCAGCCGTTCATTCACAGGAATTTGAACAGGCAGCAGCACTTCGTGACCGCCAGTCCAAACTTGAAAAACAGCTGGATGAGACGAAGAAAGAATGGAAGAAAGATCAAGGTCAGTCTGAATCTGCGGTTACTGAAGATGATATCGCACAGGTGGTCGCACAATGGACAGGTATTCCGATCAATAAGATTGCTGAGACTGAATCTGCAAAATTACTGAATCTCGAAGAAATCCTGCATGACCGCGTGATCGGTCAGCAGGATGCCGTTGAATCTATCTCTAAAGCAGTGCGTCGTGCGCGTGCGGGTCTAAAAGATCCAAAACGTCCGATCGGCAGCTTTATCTTCCTTGGACCTACAGGTGTCGGTAAGACTGAGCTTGCGAAAGCACTGGCAGAAGCAATGTTCGGAGAAGAAGATGCGATGATCCGGGTTGACATGAGTGAATTCATGGAAAAACATAGTGTGTCACGTCTTGTCGGTTCTCCTCCGGGTTACGTCGGCTTCGATGAAGGCGGACAGTTAACTGAGAAAGTCCGTCGTAAACCTTACTCAGTCATTCTCTTCGATGAGATCGAAAAAGCGCATCCTGACGTCTTCAACATGCTGCTCCAAGTACTGGATGACGGTCGTCTGACAGACGCGCAGGGTCGTACAGTCGACTTCCGTAATACGGTCATCATCATGACTTCTAACGTCGGGGCTCAGGAGCTGAAAGATAATAAATTTGTCGGGTTCGGAGCCAGTACAACAGGTCCTGATTACGAGACTGTCCGTAAAACGATGATGGATGAGCTGAAGAAACAGTTCCGTCCTGAGTTCCTGAACCGTGTGGATGATATCATTGTCTTCCACAAACTCGAGAAGGAACAGCTGAAAGAAATCGTCTCACTCATGGTCGCAAGTCTTGCGAAACGACTTGAAGAACAGGATATTCATATCACATTAACTGAAGCTGCGAAAGAAAAGATTGCAGACGAAGGTTATGATCCTGAATACGGTGCACGACCGCTTGCACGTTCAATTCAGAAAAATATTGAGGATAAATTATCTGAGGAACTTCTGAAAGGTCAGACACTTGCCGGGCAAGACGTCAAAATCGATTATATCGATGATAAATTTGATATTCAGACAGTTGAAAGACCGGCTGCAGAATAATTTTAAACCCCTGATGCTAATAGTATCAGGGGTTTAATTGTATTGACGGCCAAAAGAGTTTAAAATGAGAGGATAAAGAAACGGGAGGAAATCCATTGGCAAAAACGAAAGTGACATTTGAATGTATGGCTTGTGGTTATCAGTCGCCGAAATGGATGGGCAAATGTCCAAACTGCGGTGCGTGGAACCAGATGGAAGAAGTCATTGAACATAAAGCTAAAGGACCGAAGACCGCTATCACTGATACGTCTTCGTCCAATCAGAAAGTAGAAAAACTGAAAAATGTAACGAAAGAAACGACGCCTCGTGCCACTACATACATCAAGGAATTTGACCGCGTACTCGGCGGCGGCATCGTGCCTGGTTCTCTTATTCTTATCGGAGGAGATCCAGGTATCGGTAAATCCACATTGTTACTGCAGGTATGCGCATTACTGTCTCAACATGATAACGTTCTCTATATCTCCGGTGAGGAGTCCGTCAGACAGACTAAGCTGCGGGCTGATCGTCTCAGTGAAGATGCAGGTGAACTGAGTGTCTATGCTGAAACCAATCTGCAGATCATCCACGAAACAGTGAAGAAGATTGAACCGAGGTTTCTGGTCATCGACTCCATTCAAACGATATTCCATCCGGAAGTGACATCTGCTCCTGGCTCAGTCTCACAAGTACGTGAATGTACACAGGAACTTCTTCGTATGGCGAAATCCATGAACATTGCAACATTTATCGTTGGGCATGTGACAAAGGAAGGTCAGATTGCAGGACCACGTCTTCTTGAACATATGGTCGATACTGTTCTTTATTTCGAGGGCGATACGCATCATAGTTATCGTATTCTGCGGGCTGTCAAAAATCGTTTCGGTTCTACAAATGAGATGGGTATCTTTGAGATGCGTCAGACCGGTCTGCAGGAAGTACTCAATCCATCAGAGATGTTTCTGGAAGAGCGGACAAAGAATGTAGCAGGGTCGACCATCGTTGCCACGATGGAAGGAACGAGGCCGTTGCTTGTCGAAGTGCAGGCACTCGTAACCCCGACTTCTTTCCATAATCCACGCCGAACATCGACCGGTATCGATCAGAACCGTCTGAGCCTGCTCATGGCGGTTCTTGAAAAGAAACAGGGATTACTTCTGCAGCAGCAGGACGCTTATATAAAGGTTGCAGGTGGCGTCAAACTAGATGAACCGGCAGTCGATTTAAGTATCGTCATCAGCATCGCATCCAGCTTCAGTGATAAAGCGACACGGGGTGATGACTGTTATATCGGCGAAGTAGGACTGACAGGCGAAGTCAGACGGGTTGCACGTATCGAACAGCGGGTACAGGAAGCAGCAAAGCTGGGCTTTAAAAGAGTGATTATCCCGAAAAATAATATCGGTGGCTGGGAATTTCCGCCGAACATTGAAATTATGGGTATAAGTAATATTGCAGAAGCAATCAGAATTGCTTTTAATTAGATGGAGGTGAAACAATGTTAAAACGATTAGTGACACTTGTTTTTATTATTATAGGTGCATCACTTGGAATTTTTCTTGTGCCGGAAATCATTCGTCTGTTCAATGTTAAGGTACCTTCTTTACTGATGAACACTTATGTAGACGGCATTATCGGTATTATTGTCTTTATATTGTTATTTTACTGGTTGATTGATAAAGTGGTCGCGATGATTGAAAAAAGTGAAGGGCTGATTCTGAAAAGAAACTTCATGGAGATCAGCTTTGCCACCCTTGGTATGATGGTCGGACTGGCGATTGCTTCGATGATCAGCCTCATTCTTGTGTCAATCGGGTTTTCTCTGTTACGCAATATCATCCCGGTTGCATTAGCGGTTATACTCGGCTATCTGGGCTTTCAGGTCGGTCTCAAAAAGCGTGAGGAGATATTGAATCTATTGCCTGAACGTTTTCAGGGGAAGACGCGAAAAGTGAATGATGCAGCCAAGCTGCTCGATACATCAGCTATTATTGATGGTCGTATTCTTGAAATCGTGAAATGCGGGTTTATCGACGGAACCCTTATTGTTCCTCAAGGTGTACTGGATGAGCTTCAGCTTATCGCAGATTCCACTGATGGTCTGAAACGCGACAAAGGTCAGCGCGGCCTTGATATTTTAGAGCAGCTGCGTCAGTCCGGACACCCGGTCAAGATTGTGCCCGGCCATAAAGAAGTTCGGGAAGTAGACCAGCTGCTCGTGAAGATGGCAGGTGAGTCGAATGCGAGTGTCATCACAACCGATTATAATCTGAACAAAGTCTGTCGGGTGCAGGGAATCAAAGTGCTGAATGTCAATGACCTGTCAGAAGCCATTAAGCCGGTTGTCCAGCAGGGTGACCGATTCAAGCTGCTGATCACAAAAACAGGTAAGGAAGAGAATCAGGGTGTCGGTTATCTGGAAGACGGTACGATGGTCGTTGTGGACAACGCGAAACAGAATGTCGGTGAGGAACGTCAGGTTGAGGTTCAGTCTGTTCTGCAGACAGCATCCGGACGAATTATTTTTACGAAGAAAGTAGCAGATAAATAATGTATACAGTCATCATTCCGGCCGCCGGACAAGGGAAGAGAATGGGCAGCGACAGAAACAAGGTTTTTCTTGAACTGGACGGCAGACCGGTCATCTATCATACGGTGTCGAAGTTTGATGAAGATGCCAGCTGCCAGGCTATTTATCTGTCAGCAAGACAGGATGAGGTGGCCTTGCTGACGGAGCTGCTGAAGGGTTTTCATAAAGTGAAGGGTCTCGTTATCGGAGGCAGTGAGCGCCAGTACAGCATCTATAATGCACTTAAAGTGATTCCGCCCTGTGAAGTGGTGATGGTTCATGATGCAGCACGACCATTCGTTTCACAGGAAACATTGACGGAGCTGTATGACGCAGCATGCGCTAAGAACGCTGTTATTGCAGCTGTACCGGTTAAAGATACGATTAAAGTTATCAATAATGGGGTGATTGACCATACACCCGACAGAAATGTATTATGGCAGGTTCAGACCCCTCAGGCTTTTAAGTATGAATTGTTGCTGGAAGCTTATCAGCAGGCAGCAGAAAGCCGTTTTCTCGGGACAGATGATGCATCGCTCGTAGAACGGTTAGGTGTGCCGGTGTCAGTGGTTGTCAGCGATTATGATAATATCAAACTGACGACTCCTGAGGATCTGTATTTTGCTGAAGCCATCATGAAGAAAAGAGGGATATGATGTTCAGAATTGGATTTGGTTATGATGTCCATCAATTAGTTGAAGGGCGAAAGCTTATTATCGGTGGCTTCGAGATTCCTCATCGCACAGGACTGCTCGGCCATAGTGATGCAGACGTACTGCTACATGCGCTGACAGATGCGATGCTCGGTGCAGCAGCGCTCGGTGATATCGGCAAATTATTTCCTGACACGGATATGGCATTTAAAGGTGCAGACTCCAAAGTTCTGCTGACTGAATCCTATCAGTCGGTCAAAGGTAAAGGCTATGTAATTGGTAATGTGGATGCCACTATCATCGCGGAGAAACCGAAATTCCGGCCGCATATTGATACGATGCGACAGATAATCGCCGACCTGCTTGAAGTAGATATTGATCAGATCAATATCAAGGCAACGACGAATGAGAAGATGGGTTACCTGGGCAGAGAAGAGGGAATTGCCGCCCAGGCTGTGGTATTATTGAATCAAACTAATTAATTGGAGTGACAAAAATGGATAAGGTAAGAGTAAGATATGCACCATCTCCAACTGGATTCCTGCATATCGGGAATGCCCGTACGGCATTATTCAACTATTTGTTTGCGAAACACTATCAGGGTGATTTCATCGTTCGTATTGAGGATACAGATACAGCGCGCAACGTTGAAGGTGGAGAGGAGTCTCAGCTGCGTTACTTAAAATGGCTTGGTCTTGAATGGGACGAATCAGTAGATAAAGACGGCGGTTACGGTCCTTACCGTCAATCTGAACGTGCTGATATCTACAATCCGATTGTTGAGCAGTTGCTCGCTGAAGATAAGGCCTACCGCTGCTATATGACATCAGAAGAACTTGAAGCAGAGCGTGAGGAACAGCAGGCGCGCGGTGAGATGCCTCGTTACGGCGGTCAGCATGCGCATTTAACGAAAGAGCAGGAAGAGGCCTTTCTGGCTGAAGGACGCGAACCAAGTATCCGTTTCCGGGTGCCAAAAGGTAAAACCTATTCATTCAATGATATGGTCAAAGGCGAAGTATCATTTGAATCTGATGGCATCGGTGACTGGGTTATCGTTAAAAAAGACGGGATTCCGACTTATAACTTTGCGGTCACGATTGATGACCACTTCATGAAAATCTCTCACGTTATCCGCGGTGATGACCATATTTCAAACACACCGAAGCAGATGATGATCTACGAAGCGCTGGGTTATGAGATTCCGACATTCGGCCATATGACATTAATCGTCAATGAAGACCGCAAGAAACTTTCAAAACGTGATGGTTCAATTATCCAGTTCATCGAGCAGTATCATGACCTGGGTTACTTACCGGAAGCACTTTTCAACTTCATCGGTCTGCTCGGCTGGTCACCCGTCGGCGAAGATGAGATCTTCTCTAAGGAACAGTTCATCGAGATGTTCGACGAAAAACGTCTGAGCAAGTCGCCTGCCTTCTTCGATAAAGTGAAACTGGCATGGATCAACAATCAGTACATGAAAGAAAAAGATTTAGATACTGTCTTTGACATGACATTGCCGCATATGAAGCAAGCGGACCTGGTTTCTGAGAACCCGTCTGATGAAGAACTGCAGTGGGCGAAGAGTCTGGTTGAACTTTACCAGCAGCAGATGAGCTATGCAGGCGAAATTGTTGAACTATCAGAACTATTCTTCAAGGATGAACTGCAGCTGAGTGAAGAAGCGACAGAAGTTGTGAACGGTGAACAGGTGCCCGAACTGATGCGTACCTTAAAAGCTAAACTGAGCGAACTTGAGACCTTTGACGCAGTTTCGATTAAAGCGGCGATCAAAGCAGTACAGAAGGAAACGGGCATCAAGGGTAAAAACTTATTCATGCCGATTCGTGTCGTTGTATCAGGACAGACACATGGACCGGAGCTTCCGAATACAATGGAACTGCTCGGAAAAGATAAAGTACTTGAACGACTTGAGCCCTACACAGTATAATAAGTGACAGGAAGAATTAGTACATTATGAATGTCTGGTAGAGAGCGTCTGGCTGGTGAAAAGACGTGGCATGATTAATCGAATGCGCCTTCTTGAGTAAGAAATGAATAATCAATGAGTGAATGGCTCTGCCATTTGATGAAGAGTGGAACCGTGTTTGAATAGGCACCTCTGACGTATAGACGTCTGAGGTGCTTTTTTATGTAGAGGGGAGGGTTAACCATGTTTAATCGTATCAAAGAGGATATCGCGATGGTGTTCGAACAGGATCCAGCTGCGAGAAGTGGTGTAGAAGTATTTTTAACGTATTCCGGCCTTCATGCTATCTGGTGGCATCTGGTGGCCCACTGGCTTTTCAGACATAACCGATTTTTCCTGGCACGCGTAATCAGTCAGATGTCACGATTTATGACAGGCATTGAGATTCATCCAGGCGCAAAAATAGGTAGACGACTGTTTATTGACCACGGCATGGGAATTGTTATCGGCGAGACATGTACAATTGGTGACAATGTCACCATTTATCAAGGTGTGACACTCGGTGGGACAGGTAAGGAATCAGGAAAGCGCCATCCGGATATCGGGGATAATGTACTGATTGCTGCCGGTGCTAAAGTCCTCGGTAATATACAGGTGGGTAACAATGTCAATATCGGGGCTAATTCAGTGGTGCTGAGAAATGTCCCGGATTACTCTACAGTGGTCGGTATTCCAGGACATATTGTCAAACAGCACGGCAGACGTGTCGGTAAGAGCTTTGATCATACGAAGCTGCCGGATCCGATTTATGAAAAACTAAAAGAGCTTGAGTGTCATATCGATAAAGCGAAGAATGGAGAGATTACAGATGATTACGTTATATAATACACTGACTAGAAAGAAGGAACCGTTCGTACCGCTTGAAGAAGGTAAAGTGAAGATGTATGTCTGCGGACCGACTGTCTATAACTATATCCATATCGGAAATGCGCGTCCTGCCATCAGTTTTGATGTCGTTCGCCGTTACTTTGAATATAAAGGGTATGATGTGAACTATGTATCAAACTTTACAGATGTCGATGATAAACTGATCAAAGCGGCCAATGAATTGGGCTCAACGGTCCCAGAAGTAGCTGACCGTTTTATCGAAGCTTATTTCGAGGACACACAGGCATTGAACTGCAAGCCGGCAACTGCCCATCCTCGTGTGATGGAACATATGGATGATATCATTGAATTCATTAAAGTGCTGATTGAGAAAGACTATGCATATGCAAGCGGTGGAGACGTCTACTTCCGTACCCGTAAATTTGATGGCTACGGCAAACTCAGCCAGCAGTCGATTGATGAGTTAAAGGTGGGAGCCCGTATTCAGCAAGGTGAACTGAAAGATGATGCACTTGATTTTGCGCTCTGGAAAGCAGCAAAACCGGGTGAAATCAAATGGGACAGTCCGTGGGGAGAAGGTCGGCCAGGCTGGCACATAGAGTGTTCCGTAATGGCCCGTAAGCTGCTAGGTGATACGATTGATATCCATGCCGGTGGCAGTGACCTTGCGTTCCCGCATCACGAGAACGAGATCGCTCAGTCAGAAGCACATAATGACCAAACATTTGCGCGCTACTGGATGCATAACGGCTTCATCAATATCGATAACGAGAAAATGAGTAAATCACTCGGTAACTTTATCCTCGTTCATGACATCATCAAGGAAGTGGACCCTGATGTCCTGCGCTTCTTTATGATCAGCGTACATTACCGCAACCCGATCAACTATAACAGGGAACTGGTGGCAAGTGCAAAAGCGGGCCTTGAACGCATCCAGAATGCTTATCACGCACTGAAGGAACGTCGGGAGATGTCGGTAGATATCGCAGATGATAAGGAAGTGATTGATGAAATCAATCAGATTCTCGGTCGTTTTGAAACGGCGATGGATGACGACTTCAACACAGCCAATGCAGTGACAAGCTGGTATGAACTGACGAAACTTGCGAATGTCTATAACCAGCGCACAACGACAAATCAGACAGTCATCAGCCGCTTTATCGAAGTGTTTGACAGCATCAGCGGTGTACTGGGTGTCAGTCTGGACAGGAAAGAGGAATTGCTGGATGAAGAAATCGAAACACTGATAGAAGAACGTCAGCAGGCACGTGAAAATAAAGACTTCACTCGTGCAGATGAAATCCGTGACATGCTGAAAGACAAAAATATCATCCTTGAAGACACTGCACAAGGTGTGAGGTTCCGCCGTGGCTGAGCAGGCGCACTTATATAACCCGCTGACGCTTGCTTATCTCGGTGACGCGCTGCTGGACCTTCATATCAGAATGCATGTCATCAGAAAACTGCAGGCGAAACCGAATGCGCTGCACCGTGCAGCAACATTCTATGTATCAGCAAAGAGTCAGGCCCAGACGTTTGATGCCTTGGTTGCAGAGTCCTATTTCACTGCAGCTGAATACGACGTTCTGATGCGTGGGCGCAATGCGAAGAGTCATACGAAAGCCAAAAATACAGATGTTCTGACGTACAAGAAAAGTACCGGCCTTGAAGCGGTCATCGGCTACCTGAAACTGTCAGGTGAAGACGAGAGACTGCAGGCGCTGCTGGTCAAAATCATTGAACTCTGCGAGGAGAGGGAATCTAAATGAACGAAGATATTATCGTAGGTCGTCACGCAGTCAGAAGTGCTGCAGAGTCGGACCGTGAAATCAACAAGGTCTATATACAGGAAGGGATCAATAAACAGCAGATCAAGCCAATTCTGGATATGCTGCGGGACCGCAAAATCGTAGTGCAGCAGGTTCCGAAAAACAAGCTGGACCAGATGAGTGATGTACCCCATCAAGGTATCGCAGCGCAGATCTCTCCCTATGAATATACGGAAGTGGAAGACTTCCTGGAAACCGTCAAAGACAAACTGTCTACTGTCATGATTCTTGACGGACTGGAAGATCCGCATAACCTGGGTTCCATCATCCGGACAGCTGATGCGATAGGCGTGGATGGTATAATCATACCGAAACGTCGGTCGGTTACCTTGAACTCCACAGTTGTAAAAGCATCAACGGGTGCGATTGAACATGTACCGGTGATGCGTGTGACGAATCTGGCACAAACCATCGACAAGCTGAAGGAAGCAGGTTTCTGGGTATGCGGAACCGATGCAAAGAAATCAGTGGATTACCGCAAGATGGATGCTGGCATGCCGCTCGCGATTGTCATCGGCTCTGAAGGAGAAGGCATGAGTCGCCTTGTCAAAGAGAAATGCGATTTCCTGATCCATCTGCCGATGATCGGTCATGTCAATAGTCTGAATGCTTCTGTTGCAGCTGGTCTGCTGATGTATGAAGTTTATAGAAAGCGCATACCGCTTGACTGATGAAGACACATTATACAATAGTGGATGGCTATAATGTCATCGGTCAGAGCGCTGAACTGAAGAGAATAGCAGAAGAATCTCTTGAGGAAGCGCGTAAGACCCTCCTCCTGACTCTGGTCAATTATAATGCCAGGCAGCAGACGGAACTGATCTGTGTATTTGACGCGTACATGACTGGGAGTAACGAGGCGCGTGAGTACTTTCATGGTATCAATGTCATCTATTCCAAAAAAGATGAGACAGCTGATGCCGTCATTGAACGTCTTGTCTATGAACTGTATGATAAACACATCACGCGCATCATGGTTATCACAAGTGACCTGTCTGAACAGCACACTATCTTCGGTGCAGGCGCCCTTCGATTATCATCCCGCGAGTTTCTGCTGGAGCTTGAAGAAGACAAAGAGCTGCTTGAACGAGATCTTGAAGAAATGAAGCATGACAAACCTAGAATGCGTATTGCGATCGATGACGAAACAAAGAACCGGCTGGAGCAGCTAAGACGAGGACATAAGTAAATAATTTATCTTAATGGCAGCAATTGTATGTGTTTCCTGGACAGGTTAAAATAGAATTAAAAACAGAAGAGGTGTGCATTGAACATTCTGCTGTCTTATATTTTTGAGCTGTCTGCCGACTATTATACGGAAAGTGACGAACTTCTTGTGTCAAAAGTCAAAACGGGGAATGATTCTGCATTTGAGTGTCTGTCAGTTAGAATGAAGCCCTTGATTTATCATTATGGCCTGCGCTATCCCTCGCTCGAAATACAAGAAATTCACCAGGATGCACTCATTCTGCTGTATCATTCTGCCCTGCAGTTCGATGAAGAGAAATGCGGCAAATTTCAGCCATATTACCTGAAGATGCTGCACTACAGGCTCGTTGACTGGGCGAGGAAAGACCGGCAGTATCGCTATACGATGAGTCTGCAGCAGCCCCTTCATCAGGAAGTATCAGATCAGTCACTGGAAGAGATTCTTAGTGACTGTAAGCCGACACCGGAGAATATCAGTATCTACAAGGAGCTGTGGCTGTCTATCAATCCGGTCACTCTTGGACTCAGTCCGTTTGAAAATCAGCTGCTGAAACATTTGATTGCGGGGGACGGACTACTGGAAGTGATGGAGAAAGAGAAGAAGACAGAACGCATGGTCAGAAATGCATATACACGCCTGAAAAATAAGATTCTCTCTCAGTTGATGCGTTGACAATTATTTCTTTAGGTTTTATATTAAATAAGATTAAGGTGAGTTATAGTGAAAAAAGTAGCGATGAGCTGTTCGAAGTGCGGAAGCCGAAATTATACAGTGTCCAAAAATGATTCGGCGAACCGGCTGGAACTGAAAAAGTACTGTAAGACATGTGATGCGCACACTATTCATAGAGAATCAATTTAGGAGGCCACATCATGCAAAAGGAAAATTTCTTCCAAGGCGTTATCTCAGAAATGAAAAAGACCTCTTGGCCGACAGGTAAAGAAGTTGGACGGGATACAGCAATCGTTGTACTCACGGTTTTATTTTTCATTTTATTCTTTTACGCAGTCGATTTAGGTATTACAGAACTGATCAAGTTAATTAATTAAGGAGGCACATCATGTCAGAAGAAAGTAAAAAGCATTGGTATGCGGTTCATACGTATTCCGGGTACGAAAATAAGGTTAAAGATAACTTGGAAAAACGTCTTGAATCCATGAACATGCAGGATCAAATCTTCCGCGTTGTGATTCCTGAAGAAGAAGAAACAACGATTAAAGATGGTAAACGTAAGACATCCCTTAAAAAGACATTCCCAGGTTATGTGCTGGTTGAACTTGTCATGACAGATGAGTCATGGTATGTCGTGCGTAATACACCGGGTGTCACTGGTTTCGTCGGCTCAGCAGGTGCAGGTTCAAAACCGAATCCGTTATTACCGGACGAAGCGCGCTTTATCCTCAAGTCGATGGGTATGGCCGAAAAAACAATTGATGTTGAGCTGGAAGTAGGCGAACAAGTTCGTATCACATCAGGGCCATTCACCAATCAGGTCGGCGAGATCAAAGAGATGGATGCTGAGAAGTACAAGCTGACTGTACTGGTTGAATTGTTCGGTCGTGAGACACCGGTTGAGGTTGAATTCGATCAAGTTGAAAAACTATAACAAAACATTTAAAAATACACTTGCAATAAGTTTTGAAAAATGATATTATTTTAGGGTCGTGCCAAGCACGATTGTTGAGTGGGAGGGTAAATATCATACCCTGTGACCACATCACGATATTATAGGAGGTGCACATCGTGGCTAAAAAAGTAATCAAAGTTGTTAAATTACAAATCCCTGCAGGGAAAGCGAATCCGGCACCACCAGTTGGTCCAGCATTAGGTCAAGCGGGTGTAAACATCATGGGATTCTGTAAAGAATTTAACGCACGTACACAAGAACAAGCAGGTTTAATCATTCCGGTTGAAATTTCTGTATTTGAAGATCGTTCATTTACATTCATCACTAAAACACCACCTGCAGCAGTATTACTGAAAAAAGCAGCTAAAGTTGAAAAAGGTTCAGGCGAACCGAATAAAAACAAAGTTGCAACAGTAACTGAAGACCAAGTACGCCAAATTGCTGAAGAAAAAATGGAAGACTTGAACGCAGCAAGCGTTGAAGCAGCAATGCGTATTATCGCAGGTACTGCTCGCAGCATGGGATTTGAAATCAAATAATAAACAGGTTTATGGCAGACGTCTGACGTCTGCTCTTGCATTAACGTGGGAGGAAATTCCGCTAAAACCACTAAAGGAGGAAATGAACAATGGCTAAAAAAGGTAAAAAATATCAAGAAGCCGTGCAAAAAGTTGATGCTCAGAACTTCTACTCAGTAGAAGAAGCAATCAAACTTGCTAAAGAAACAAGCACAGTTAACTTTGACGCTTCAGTTGAAGTTGCATTCCGTTTAGGAATCGATACTCGTAAAAATGATCAGCAGATCCGTGGTGCAGTTGTACTGCCAAACGGTACTGGTAAAACGCAACGTGTATTAGTATTCGCTAAAGGTGAAAAACTTAAAGAAGCAGAAGCAGCGGGTGCTGACTATGCGGGCGATACTGAATACATCAACAAAATCAACCAAGGCTGGTTCGATTTCGACGTCATCGTTGCAACACCTGACATGATGGGTGAAGTTGGTAAACTTGGACGTGTCTTAGGACCTAAAGGTTTAATGCCAAACCCTAAAACTGGTACAGTAACCATGGACGTAACGAAAGCGGTCAATGAAATTAAAGCCGGTAAAGTTGAATACCGCGCTGAAAAAGCAGGTATCGTTCATGCTGCAATCGGTAAAGTATCATTCGACGAAGCTAAATTAGTTGAAAACTTCAACGTTCTTAAAGACGTTTTAGCAAAAGCTAAACCAGCATCATCTAAAGGTGTTTACTTCAAATCTGTAGCGGTTTCTACAACAATGGGCCCTGGTATCAAAATCGACCCAGCGGAAATCCGTAACTAATTTATAATTGACAAATATCAGATTGCGCGTTATAGTGTAATTTGTATTTACAACCTAAGACAGCAGGGGCTGCGGCTTAATCATCCTGCCGAGGTGAAAATTGACTTGAATCTTCAAGCACTTTTTACCATGGGTGAAAAGTGCTTTTTTAATTCATAATTAGAAAAGCACGAAAATCTTAATGGAGGTGTCAGAATGTCTAAAACAGTTGAAATCAAACAACAAAAAGCTGATTTGATCACTGAACAATTTAAAAATTCAGTATCTACAATCATCGTTGACTATCGTGGTTTAACAGTTGCGCAAGTAACTGAACTACGTAAACAACTTCGCGAAGCAGGCATCGAGTTCCGAGTATACAAAAATACTTTAGTTCGTCGTGCAGCTGAAGCAGCAGGTGTTGAAGGAATTGAAGAATTCTTAACAGGCCCTAACGCAATCGCATTCTCTAATGAAGAAGTTGTAGCGCCAGCAAAAATCATTGCTGAATTCGCTAAAGACAACGATAAATTAGAAATCAAAGCCGGCATCATCGAAGGTAAAGTGACTTCTGTTGAAGAAGTTAAAGCAATCGCATCTTTACCATCAAAAGAAGGTCTTATCTCTATGGTACTTTCAGTATTACAAGCACCAATGAGAAACTTCGCTTATGCTGTTAAAGCGGTAGGCGAACAGAAAGAAACTGGTACAGAAGCAGCAGCACCAGCTGAAGCGCCTGCAGCAGAAGAAGCATCTGAAACAACAGAAGCATAAAAATAAAACCTAAAAAACGGAGGAAATATATCATGACTAAAGAACAAATCATCGATGCAATCAAAGAAATGTCAGTATTAGAATTAAACGACTTAGTTAAAGCTATTGAAGAAGAATTTGGTGTAACAGCAGCAGCTCCTGTAGCAGTAGCTGGTGCAGCTGGTGGCGCTGCTGAAGCAGAGCAAACAGAATTCACAGTAGAATTAGTATCTGCTGGATCTTCAAAAATCAAAGTTGTTAAAGCAGTTAAAGAAGCAACTGGTCTTGGCTTAAAAGAAGCTAAAGAAGTAGTTGATAACGCTCCTAAAGCAGTTAAAGAAGGCATCTCTAAAGACGAAGCTGAAGAATTAAAAGCTAAATTAGAAGAAGCTGGCGCAACTGTAGAAGTTAAATAATTACCACTTCCATTAAAAACCCGTTATGATTATAACGGGTTTTATTTTTGTGTAAAGGGGTGCTATATGAGTCATTATTACAGTGAAGAGCAGGACGTTGCTTCAAATCCTGTTGGGTTCACCTATACATATGAAGATTATCGACTTGATCTGAAGACGGACAGTGGTGTCTTCTCGAAAGGCAGCATCGACTTCGGCTCCAATGTGCTTGTCAATGCCTTTCTTAAAGAAGCCGCTTCTTACTTAGAAATTCTGGATGTTGGCTGTGGTTATGGTCCGATTGGACTCATGATCGCTAAAGTACGTGCGGCGAGTGTCGTGCATATGGTTGATGTCAATGAACGTGCGCTTAGTCTTGCTAAGGCCAATGCACAAGCCAATCATATCCCGAACGTTGAAATCTATAAAAGCGATGCGCTTGATGCGGTCAAGGCAGAGTTCAATGCGATTCTCACTAATCCGCCGATCCGCGCAGGCAAAGAAGTGGTCAATAAAATTCTGGATCAGAGTTATAATAAGCTGCTGCCGGAAGGAGCACTATTCGTTGTCATCCAGAAAAAGCAGGGGATGCCCTCTGCTAAGAAGCGCATGAAAGAACTATTCGGCAATGTGGAAGTTCTGACGAAAGATAAAGGCTATTATATTTTAAAGAGTGTAAAAGGTTGACTGGAAAGTTGCCGTCTGTTATAGTAATAGAATGTTAAATTTTAAATTCAATAAGTATGTACTTTTCTAGCTCATATTAGCAAGGTGAAGACAGTCATATATTACGAAAATGGAGTTAATATGGATTCCGTTTTCTTTTTGTCTTATGAGCAAGTGAGTCACTACAATCTTTGAGGGGTGAATCTGTTGACAGGTCAACTTATCCAGTACGGAAGACATCGTCAGCGTAGAAGTTACGCGCGTATCTCCGAAATTTTAGAATTACCGAACTTAATCGAGATTCAAACGAAATCTTATGAATGGTTCCTTGAAGAAGGCCTTCTTGAAATGTTCCGGGACATTTCTCCGATCGAAGACTTCACAGGCAATCTGTCACTCGAATTCGTGGACTATAGACTTGGCGAACCTAAGTATGACTTAGATGAAGCAAAGAACCGTGATGCGACTTATTCTGCGCCATTACGCGTTAAAGTTCGTCTCATCATTAAAGAAACAGGCGAAGTGAAAGAACAGGAAGTCTTCATGGGGGATTTCCCGTTGATGACTGATACGGGAACGTTTGTCATCAATGGTGCTGAACGTGTTATCGTCTCTCAGCTTGTCCGCTCACCATCTGTTTATTTCAATGATAAAGTAGATAAGAACGGTAAGGTAAGTTTCGGTGCAACTGTCATTCCAAACCGTGGTGCATGGCTTGAATATGAAACAGATGCGAAAGATATTGTATATGTTCGTATAGACCGCACACGTAAATTACCGATCACTGTCCTTTTACGTGCTCTAGGTTTTTCAAGTGATCAGGAAATCATTGATTTATTAGGTGATAATGAGTATTTACGTAACGCACTTGATAAAGATAATACTGATTCAGTTGAGTCCGCATTGCTCGAGATTTATGAACGCCTGCGCCCAGGCGAACCACCAACAGTAGATAATGCGAGAAGCTTACTGTATTCTCGTTTCTTCGACCCAAAACGTTATGACTTAGCGAGTGTCGGTCGTTATAAAATGAATAAAAAACTGCATCTGAAACACCGTCTTTTCAACCAGACGCTTGCAGAGCCGGTCGTCGATGTTGAGACAGGTGAAATCGTTGCAGAAGAAGGTACACTTCTTGATCGCCGTAATTTAGACCAGATCATCGATGTACTTGAAAACAATGCCAACCTTAAAACGTATGAACTTGATAATGGATTACTTGATGAGCCGGTTGAAATTCAGTCAGTTAAAGTCTACATCCCAGGTGATGAAGAAAAACGTACGACGACTATTATCGGTAACGCATTCCCTGACGATGAAGTGAAAAGCATCACACCTGCTGATATCATCTCTTCAATCAGCTACTTCTTCAATTTATTGCATGGTGTTGGCTTCACTGATGATATCGACCACTTAGGTAACCGTCGTCTTCGTTCTGTCGGTGAACTCTTACAGAACCAGTTCCGTATCGGTTTATCACGTATGGAACGTGTCGTCCGTGAACGTATGAGTATTCAAGACACTGAATCTATCACACCGCAGCAATTAATCAATATCCGGCCGGTTATCGCGTCTATCAAGGAATTCTTTGGTAGCTCACAGTTATCACAGTTCATGGACCAGGCCAACCCCTTAGCAGAGCTGACCCACAAACGTCGTTTATCTGCTTTAGGACCCGGTGGTTTAACTCGTGAACGTGCAGGTATGGAAGTACGTGACGTTCACTACTCTCACTATGGTCGTATGTGTCCGATTGAGACGCCTGAAGGACCAAATATCGGGCTGATCAACTCATTATCTTCTTACGCGCGTGTCAATGAATTTGGATTCATTGAAACACCATACCGTAAAGTTGATATTGAAGAAAACCGTGTGACGGATCAGATTGATTACCTGACAGCTGATGAAGAAGATGCGTACGTTGTTGCACAGGCAAACTCTGTATTGGATGAGCAAGGTCATTTCGTCAATGATGAAGTCGTCTGTCGTTTCCGTGGGGACAACACTAAAATGCCTAAAGAACGTATGGATTACATGGATGTATCGCCTAAACAGGTTGTGTCTGCCGCGACAGCATGTATTCCGTTCTTAGAGAACGATGACTCCAACCGTGCACTGATGGGTGCGAACATGCAGCGTCAAGCAGTGCCTCTTATGAATCCGGAAGCTCCGTTTGTCGGAACAGGTATGGAACACGTTGCAGCCCGTGACTCGGGTGCAGCAGTTGTTGCGAAATCTAAAGGACGCGTAGAACACGTTGAAGCTCGTCAGATCAAAGTCCGTCGTATCGTTGAAGAAGGCGGCAAAGAGATCGAGACTGATTTAGATACTTACAGATTATCTAAATTTGCACGTTCTAACTCAGGCACATGTTACAATCAGCGTCCGATTGTTGCTGTAGGTGACGTTGTGACAAAAGGCGAAATTTTAGCAGATGGTCCTTCTATGGAACTCGGTGAGATGGCACTCGGCCGTAACGTTGTTGTCGGTTTCATGACATGGGATGGTTATAACTACGAGGATGCGGTCATCATGAGTGAACGTCTCGTTAAAGATGACGTGTATACGTCTATTCATATTGAAGAATATGAATCAGAAGCTCGTGATACTAAACTTGGACCTGAAGAGATTACGCGTGATATTCCGAATGTATCAGATAACGCCCTGAAAAACTTAGATGACCGCGGTATTATCTACGTCGGTGCAGAAGTTAAAGACGGCGACATCTTAGTAGGTAAAGTCACACCTAAAGGGGTGACTGAACTGACTGCTGAGGAGCGTCTCCTGCATGCGATCTTCGGTGAGAAAGCACGTGAAGTCCGTGATACATCACTTCGTGTTCCTCATGGTGCCGGTGGTATTGTTCTCGACGTCAAAGTCTTCAACCGTGAAGACGGCGATGAATTATCTCCTGGTGTGAATCAATTAGTCCGTGTTTACATCGTTCAGAAACGTAAAATCCATGTCGGTGACAAAATGTGTGGTCGTCACGGTAATAAAGGGGTTATCTCCCGTATCTTACCTGAAGAAGATATGCCATTCATGCCAGACGGCACGCCGATTGATATCATGCTTAACCCGCTCGGGGTTCCTTCACGTATGAACATTGGACAGGTACTTGAGTTACATTTAGGTATGGCTGCTAAAAACTTAGGTCTCCACGTTGCATCCCCAGTATTCGATGGTGCGAACGATGAAGATGTCTGGTCAACGATTGAAGAAGCAGGTATGGCCCGTGACGGTAAAACCGTTCTTTACGATGGTCGTACAGGCGAACCGTTCGATAACCGCGTCTCTGTCGGTGTCATGTATATGCTGAAACTTGCGCATATGGTCGATGACAAACTTCATGCACGTTCTACTGGTCCTTACTCACTCGTTACGCAACAGCCGCTGGGTGGTAAAGCTCAGTTCGGTGGACAGCGTTTCGGTGAGATGGAAGTATGGGCACTTGAAGCGTACGGTGCTGCTTACACCTTACAGGAAATCCTGACTTACAAATCAGATGATACAGTCGGCCGTGTGAAAACTTACGAAGCCATCGTCAAAGGCGAGAACATTCCGAAACCAGGTGTGCCAGAATCATTCCGGGTACTGATGAAAGAGCTTCAAAGTTTAGGACTGGATGTTAAAGTGATGGATAACAAGGATGAAGAAATCGAGATGCGTGATCTTGAAGATGATGATTATAATGATAATAAAATCAACCTAAACATCCTTCAGGAAAATGCTGAAGTGACTGAAAAATAATTCTGACGATGTACTTCTGATCTGAGATATAACGAGGTTATATCTCTTTTCAGGAGTTACGCTTTTAATATAAAAACTTGAGGAGGTAGGGCTTTGATTGATGTAAATAACTTTCATTACATGAAGATAGGTCTCGCTTCACCTGAAAAAATCCGTTCATGGAGTTTTGGTGAAGTTAAAAAGCCAGAAACAATTAACTACCGTACGTTAAAACCTGAAAGAGATGGTTTATTCTGTGAGAAGATTTTCGGTCCGACAAAAGACTGGGAATGTAGCTGTGGTAAATACAAGCGTGTCCGTTATAAAGGAATGGTCTGTGACCGTTGCGGCGTTGAAGTAACGAAATCTAAAGTACGTCGCGAACGTATGGGCCATATCGAACTTGCTGCGCCTGTCTCACACATCTGGTATTTCAAAGGAATTCCGAGCCGTATGGGTCTTTTACTTGATATGTCACCTCGTTCACTTGAAGAAGTCATCTACTTTGCTTCGTATGCAGTGATTGATCCAGGTCCGACCGGTCTTGATAAGAAATCTTTATTGTCTGAACGTGAATACCGTGAATACTATGATAAATTTCCAGGTCAGTTCACAGCGAAAATGGGTGCTGAAGCAATCAAAGATCTGTTGACATCAATCGATCTTGATGGTGAGCTTAAAGCGTTACGTGAGGAACTGGAATCAGCGACAGGACAACGTTTAACTAGAGCGATTAAACGTCTTGAAGTAGTTGAGTCTTTCCGTCATTCAGGTAACGATCCATCATGGATGATTTTAGACGTACTGCCGATTATCCCACCGGAAATCCGTCCGATGGTACAGCTTGACGGCGGACGTTTCGCGACCAGTGACTTAAACGATTTATATCGTCGTGTCATCAACCGTAACAACCGTCTGAAACGTCTGCTTGACTTAGGAGCACCGGGTATCATCGTACAGAATGAAAAACGTATGCTGCAGGAAGCGGTAGATGCGTTGATTGATAATGGTCGTCGTGGCCGTCCAGTAACTGGACCGGGTAATCGTCCATTGAAATCTTTATCACATATGTTAAAAGGGAAACAAGGTCGTTTCCGTCAGAACTTATTAGGTAAACGTGTCGACTATTCTGGTCGTTCAGTTATCGTCGTAGGTCCTAACCTTAAAATGTACCAATGTGGTCTTCCTAAAGAAATGGCACTTGAATTATTTAAGCCATTCGTTATGAAAGAACTCGTTGAACGTGAAATCGCAACAAACATCAAAAATGCCAAAGGGAAAATCGAACGTATGGATGCCGAAGTCTGGGACGTTTTAGAAGACGTGATCCGTGAACATCCTGTTCTGCTGAACCGTGCACCGACGCTTCACAGATTAGGGATCCAGGCCTTCGAACCCACACTTGTTGAAGGACGTGCAATTCGTCTTCATCCGCTTGTAACAACAGCTTACAATGCAGATTTCGATGGTGACCAGATGGCCGTTCACGTACCGTTATCAAAAGAAGCACAGGCTGAAGCACGGATGCTGATGCTTGCTGCACAGAACATCCTGAACCCTAAAGACGGTAAACCCGTTGTTACCCCTTCACAGGATATGGTCTTAGGTAACTACTATCTGACACTTGAACGTAAAGGCTCACTCGGTGAAGGACGTCTCTTCAAAGATACAAACGAAGTCATCAAAGCCTATACAAACGGTTATGTTCATTTACATTCTCGCATCGCCATCAGTGCAAGCTCATTGAATAACCCGACCTTCACTGACAAACAGAACACCCAGTTACTGATCACAAGTGTCGGTAAAGTCATCTTCAATGAAATCATGCCGGAATCATTCCCGTTCATCAATGAACCGTCATTGTCCAACCTTGAAGAGAAGACGCCTGAACAGTATTTTGTTGATGCAGCGGATATTCCTGAAGAAGGATTACTGAAATATCTAGAAGAGACACCGCTTGTTAAACCATTCAACAAGAAGTTCTTAGGACAGGTTATCGCGGAGGTCTTCAATCGTTTTCATATCACGGATACATCCATGATGCTGGATAGAATGAAGGACTTAGGTTTCAGATATTCCTCACGCGCAGGTATCACTGTCGGTGTATCTGATATCGTGGTATTATCTGATAAACAGCACATCATCGGTGAAGCTGAAGAAAAGGTTGATAAAGTAACGAAACAGTTCA
The DNA here is from genome assembly GCF_004359515.1 of Macrococcus carouselicus. Classification (GTDB taxonomy): domain Bacteria; phylum Bacillota; class Bacilli; order Staphylococcales; family Staphylococcaceae; genus Macrococcus; species Macrococcus carouselicus. Next base: position 98,247 of record NZ_SCWD01000003.1, on the reverse strand, counting down.
CGCGTGGTCTGATTACTGAAAGTGAACGTTATGCGGCTGTTATCGATATCTGGACGAAAGCGAAAGACGAAATTCAGTCTCGTCTGATGAACTCACTTGACGATTTAAACCCGATCTTCATGATGAGTGACTCAGGTGCCCGTGGTAACGCATCTAACTTCACGCAGCTTGCAGGTATGCGTGGTCTGATGGCCAACCCGGCAGGTCGTATCATCGAGTTACCGATCAAATCTTCATTCCGTGAAGGTCTGACTGTACTTGAATACTTCATCTCAACGCACGGTGCTCGTAAAGGTCTTGCCGATACAGCACTTAAAACAGCCGATTCAGGTTACTTGACCCGTCGTCTTGTTGACGTTGCGCAGGATGTTATCGTCCGGGAAGCAGATTGCGGAACTGACCGCGGCTTACTTGTATCAGCCATTCGCGAAGGTTCGGAATTGATTGAACCATTCATTGAGCGTCTTGAAGGTCGTTACTCTCGTGAAACATTACGTCATCCAGAGACCCATGAAGTACTTGTAAAAGCGAATGAACTCATCACACCTGAAATCGCGAAAAATATCGTCGATGCAGGAATCGAAGAGATGCATATCCGTTCAGCATTTACTTGTAACACACGTCACGGTGTCTGTGAGAAATGTTACGGTAAAAACCTGGCAACAGGTGAAAAAGTTGAAGTCGGTGAAGCAGTCGGAACAATCGCTGCACAATCAATCGGTGAACCAGGTACACAGCTTACAATGCGTACCTTCCATACAGGTGGGGTAGCCGGAGCCGATATTACACAAGGTTTACCGCGTATTCAGGAGTTATTTGAAGCGCGTAACCCGAAAGGTCAGGCGATTATCTCTGAAATCAATGGTGAAGTCATTGAGATCAATATCGTCAAAGATCGCATGCAGGAAATCAAAGTTAAAGGTGAAAATGAAGTTCGCCCTTACTTAGCACCTGCAACAGCACGTCTTAAAGTTGAGGTCGGCACTAAAGTCAGCCGTGGTGAAGTCATGACTGAAGGTTCTATTGAGCCTAAGGAATTACTGGCTGTGGCAGGTCTTAATGCGACACAAAGCTACCTGCTTAAAGAGGTACAGAAAGTTTATCGTATGCAGGGTGTAGAAATTTCAGATAAGCACGTTGAAGTGATGGTACGTCAAATGTTACGTAAAGTCCGCATCATCGAAGCAGGCGATACAAAATTACTGCCGGGTGCACTTGTCGACATTCACGTCTTCACAGATGCAAACCGCGAAGTATTTAAAAACAGAAAACGTCCGGCAACAGCGAAACCAGTCTTACTGGGTATCACAAAAGCATCACTTGAAACAGAAAGTTTCTTATCTGCCGCATCATTCCAGGAGACAACTCGTGTGTTAACGGATGCTGCCATCAAAGGTAAACGTGATGACTTACTCGGTCTTAAAGAGAACGTTATTATCGGTAAACTGATTCCAGCTGGAACAGGTATGAGACGCTACTCAGGCGTTGAATACGAAAAAGGTGCGCCTGAATTTGAACCGGAAGAAGCGTTTGTAACTGAATAATAATCATCATAAAGATGACGGATCCCTTCAGGATCCGTCTCTATTATTTAGTGATATACTGTTGACACTCATCAGTAAAGATGTTAGAATAATTAAGGTTGATGAAGAAGCACTTTGGAGGATTTCCATGTCTAATGAAAAAGTTCATTCTAATCAATATGTAGTGGGTCTGAAGCAGACGCTGAAGGCACTGAGGGAACATCGTGCAGCATCCATTGTGATCGCACAGGATGTCCATATCCACTTATTAACCGATGTGCTGTTACAGGCGCAAGAGCAACAAGTTCCAATTGCATTCAGCGAATCTCGTCTCGAGCTCGGTGGTCAGTTTGGAATTCAGGTGAAAGCGATGATCGCTACTTACCTGAAAAGTGGTTTGTAAGCCATTATTCTTACAAAATTTTTATTTACTCTAAAAATGAACCACCTGGATGTGTGGAATTAAAGAACAGAGAGGAGGACATACAGAATGCCTACTATTAACCAATTAGTTAAGAAGCCTCGTACTTCTAAAATTAAAAAATCAACTGCACCTGCACTGAACAAAGGTTATAACAGTCATAAGAAAAAAGCTACAGATGTTGCATCTCCACAAAAACGTGGTGTGTGTACTCGTGTAGGTACTATGACACCTAAAAAACCTAACTCAGCGTTACGTAAATATGCACGTGTGCGTTTATCAAATAATATCGAAGTCAATGCTTACATTCCTGGTATCGGCCATAACTTACAAGAACACAGTGTTGTACTTATTCGTGGTGGACGTGTAAAAGATTTACCAGGGGTACGTTACCATATCGTTCGTGGTGCGTTAGATACTTCAGGTGTTGACGGCCGTATGCAAAGCCGTTCATTATACGGTGCTAAAAAACCTAAAGCTAAAAAATAACTGATGGCTACTGATTGAATTATTTCAATTATGTAAATATCGTATGTCTCGCTAGACAATAAAAGAGCGAATAAATATACTTGGAAAGGAGGACATACACATGCCTCGTAAAGGTCCTGTTGCAAAAAGAGACGTATTACCGGATCCAATTCACAACTCTAAACTGGTTACTAAATTAATCAATAAAATCATGCTTGATGGTAAGCGTGGTACTGCTCAAAAAATTCTTTACTCAGCATTCGACTTAGTTCAGGAACGTTCAGGTCGTGACGCTATGGAAGTTTTTGAGGAAGCGATCAACAACATCATGCCTGTATTGGAAGTAAAAGCTCGTCGTGTTGGTGGTTCTAACTACCAAGTACCTGTAGAAGTACGCGCTGAGCGTCGTACAACTTTAGGTTTACGCTGGTTAGTTAACTACTCTCGCCTTCGTGGAGAAAAAACGATGGAAGAGCGTTTAGCTAACGAAATCTTAGATGCTGCTAACAACACTGGTGGTGCTGTTAAAAAGCGTGAAGATACTCATAAAATGGCGGAAGCGAACAAAGCATTTGCTCACTACCGTTGGTAAGATGAAAGTAACCAATCGCAGCTGGGGCTATGGCCCCTGCATGCTTTTGGTCTCTTTCTAAATATAAACCCAATTCCTGGAAGGAGAAAGAATACCCATGGCAAGAGAATTCTCTTTGAAGAACACTCGTAATATCGGTATCATGGCTCACATCGATGCTGGTAAAACGACGACTACTGAACGTATTCTTTATTATACTGGCCGTATCCACAAGATTGGTGAAACGCATGAAGGTGCTTCACAGATGGACTGGATGGAGCAAGAACAAGAACGTGGGATCACAATCACTTCAGCTGCTACAACAGCTCAGTGGAATGGTCATCGTATCAACATTATCGATACACCTGGACACGTAGACTTCACTGTTGAAGTTGAACGTTCACTTCGTGTACTTGATGGTGCTGTTACTGTACTTGATGCACAATCAGGTGTAGAACCACAGACTGAAACTGTATGGCGTCAGGCGACTACATATGGCGTACCTCGTATTGTATTCATCAACAAAATGGATAAAACAGGTGCAAACTTTGACTATTCTGTAGGTACTTTACACGATAGATTACAAGCGAATGCTCACCCGATTCAAATGCCTATCGGTGCTGAAGATGAATTCAACGCAATCGTTGATTTAGTTGAAATGAAGCTTCACACTTATACAAATGACTTAGGAACTGACATCGAAGTAACTGACGTGCCTGAAGAATATTTAGAAGATGCACAGGCGAAACGTGAAGCGTTAATCGAAGCAGTTGCAGACTTCAACGAAGATTTAATGGAAAAATACCTTGGTGGAGAAGAGATTACAGCTGAAGAGCTGAAAGCTGCTATCCGTCAGGCAACTTGTGACGTTGAATTCTTCCCAGTTTTAGCAGGTACTGCCTTCAAAAACAAAGGTGTTCAATTAATGCTTGATGCAGCAATTGACTACTTACCATCACCACTCGATGTTAAACCAATCGTGGGTCATGCAGCGGATGATGAAGAAGAGGCAATCGTAGCTAAACCAGATGATGCAGCGCCATTCGCAGCACTTGCGTTCAAAGTTATGACTGACCCATTCGTTGGTAAATTAACATTCTTCCGTGTGTATTCTGGTACATTGAACGCAGGTTCTTATGTACAGAACGCAACGAAAGGTAAACGTGAACGTGTAGGACGTATCCTGCAGATGCACGCCAACTCTCGTCAGGAAATCTCTACAGTATACGCGGGTGACATCGCCGCTGCTGTTGGTCTTAAGGACACAACAACAGGTGATACACTCTGTGATGAAAAGACGCAGGTTATCCTTGAGTCTATGGAATTCCCAGAGCCAGTTATCCACTTATCTGTAGAACCAAAATCTAAAGCTGACCAAGACAAAATGACAAACGCTTTAGTTAAGTTACAAGAAGAAGATCCAACATTCCATGCGCATACTGATCCTGAAACAGGACAAGTCATCATCGGTGGTATGGGTGAGCTTCACCTTGATATCTTAGTCGACCGTATGAAACGTGAATTTAAAGTTGAATGTACAGTTGGTGCGCCAATGGTATCTTACCGTGAAACGTTCAAAACAGCTGCCGCAGTTCAAGGTAAATTCTCACGTCAATCTGGTGGTCGTGGTCAATACGGTGACGTTCATATCGAATTCATGCCTAACGAAGTCGGTGCTGGATTCGAATTTGAAAATGCTGTAGTCGGTGGGGTTGTTCCTCGTGAATACATTCCATCAGTAGAAGCAGGTCTTAAAGATGCAATGGAAAACGGTGTACTTGCTGGATATCCATTGATCGATGTTAAAGCGAAATTATTCGATGGTTCTTACCATGATGTCGATTCATCTGAGATGGCCTTCAAAGTGGCTGCATCACTTGCACTTAAAGAAGCTGCTAAAAAATGTGATCCAGTTATCCTTGAACCAATGATGAAAGTTGAAATCGTAATGCCTGAAGAATACATGGGAGATATCATGGGTGACGTTACAAGTCGTCGTGGACGTGTAGAAGGTATGGAAGCGCGTGGTAACGCTCAAGTTGTTCGTGCCTTCGTTCCTCTTGCTGAAATGTTCGGTTATGCAACTAACTTACGTTCTAACACTCAAGGACGTGGTACTTACTCAATGGTATTCGACCACTATGAAGAAGTTCCAAAGTCAGTTTCTGAAGAAATCATCAAGAAAAACAAAGGTCAATAAGACTGAAGTAATCTAGTTTGATTTTTACAGTGAAATGCTTTATAACTGAGTTATAGCTTTACCTCATGAGGGTGAGAATCCCTCATGAGATATAAATATACTTATATCTAAGGAGAGATTTCAAAATGGCTAAAGAAAAATTCGACCGTTCGAAAACCCATGCCAATATTGGTACAATTGGACACGTTGACCACGGTAAAACTACATTAACAGCTGCTATCGCAACTGTATTATCAAAAAAATTAGGTGGGGAAGCTCGTTCTTACGATCAAATCGATAACGCACCTGAAGAAAAAGAACGTGGTATCACAATCAACACTTCTCACATCGAGTACGAAACTGAAAAACGTCACTATGCACACGTTGACTGCCCAGGTCACGCTGACTATGTTAAAAACATGATCACTGGTGCTGCACAAATGGACGGTGGTATCTTAGTAGTTTCTGCTGCTGACGGCCCAATGCCACAAACTCGTGAACACATCCTTTTATCTCGTAACGTAGGTGTACCTGCACTTGTTGTATTCTTAAACAAAGTTGACATGGTAGACGACGAAGAGTTATTAGAATTAGTTGAAATGGAAGTTCGTGACTTATTATCTGAATATGACTTCCCAGGCGACGATGTACCTGTAATCGCTGGTTCAGCATTACGTGCATTAGAAGGCGACGAAGCTTACGAAGAAAAAATCATGGAACTGATGAACGCAGTTGATGAGTACATCCCAACTCCAGAACGTGACTCTGAAAAACCATTCATGATGCCAGTTGAGGACGTATTCTCAATCACAGGTCGTGGTACAGTTGCTACAGGTCGTGTTGAGCGTGGACAAGTTAAAGTCGGTGAAGAAATCGAAATCATCGGTTTAACTGAAGAACCATCTAAAACAACAGTAACAGGTGTTGAAATGTTCCGTAAATTATTAGATTACGCTGAAGCTGGTGACAACATCGGTGCATTACTTCGTGGGGTTTCTCGTGAAGACGTACAGCGTGGTCAAGTATTAGCTAAACCAGGTACAATCACACCACATACAAAATTCAAAGCTGAAGTTTACGTATTATCAAAAGAAGAGGGTGGACGTCACACGCCATTCTTCACTAACTACCGCCCACAGTTCTACTTCCGTACAACTGACGTAACTGGCGTAGTTAACTTACCAGAAGGTACTGAAATGGTAATGCCTGGCGATAACGTTGAAATGAGCGTTGAACTTATCTCTCCTATCGCGATTGAAGACGGTACTCGTTTCTCAATCCGTGAAGGTGGACGTACAGTTGGATCAGGTGTTGTATCAGTAATCGAAAAATAATTCATATTAAGTGAATTTTAAAAGCCGAAGAGCATCCTCTTCGGCTTTTTTGTTCTGGAATTTTTAAGTTTTATTCTAAGCTAATTCATCCATATGCTCGACTATGGTCAGGAATGTCTGAATCCCATAGATGAGGCCATCTTCGTCCAGATCGAACTGTGGATGGTGATGCGGATGGATGGCATCTATCTCTTCGTTCCTGACGCCGGTATAGAAATAAGTACCGGGTCTCTCCTGCAGGAAGTAGCTGAAATCTTCCCCACCTAGCGAAGGGGGCTGTATTTTCACCTCTTCAGCATAAGCGGCATTTTCAACTGTATCTTTTAACCATTCAGTCTCTTTTACAGGATTGATAAGGGCTGGATAACCGTCCTGATAATCCAGTGTTACCTTGACGTTGTAACCGACTTCAACAGCTGAGATAAGCTGGTTCATACGCGTCTTGATACGCGCTTTGACTTCCTGCGTATAAGTGCGCACTGTACCTGATAAATAGGCATGTTCAGCGATGACGTTGAAAGCATCACCTGCATTGAATTCTCCGATGGTCACAACACCTGTCGCTATCGGGTCTATCGAACGGGATATAATAGTCTGGAACTGACTGATCAGACTACTTGCTGCAATAATCGCATCATGTGTCTCATGCGGGGCTGCACCATGTCCCCCGCTACCTTGAATATGAATGGTGAAGCTATCTGCGTTGGCATAGGCGGGACCGGGACAGAAAGCGATGGTACCGGTTGGCAGGTAAGTGGCTGTATGCGTGCCGAAGACATAGTCCACACGGTCCAGAGCTCCGGCTTCAATCATGGACTGCGCACCTCCTGGCAGCACTTCCTCAGCATGCTGATGGATGAGCACGATATTCCCTTTGATGTTATGACGATTTGCCGTCAATATCTTCGCAGTGATAAGGAGCATGGCTGTATGTCCATCGTGGCCACAGGCATGCATCACCCCATCAACAGCTGATCTGTAAGGCACTTTTTTAGCATCCTGAATCGGCAGTGCATCAAAGTCTGCACGGAAGGCGACCGTGGGGCCCGGCATATCTCCTTCGATGACACCTAGAATTCCGTTGCCTCCGACATCGCGTCTCACTTTTATGCCCAGCTGTTCCAGGTAGTCCGCTATATAACGCTTAGTATTATCCTCTTTGAAAGACAGCTCGGGATGCATATGCAGATGCCGTCTTATCTTGATCATCTCTTCTTTATAATCTTCTAGTTGCCATTCCATTACTTCACCTCGCTAAAATAATCTTCAGTTGCCTGCAGGAAGACTTTGACCGCATTCATCATACCCTGTTCATCGATATCAAACTTCGGATGGTGATGCGGGAAGTCAGCTTTAAAGTTCTCATTGCGTGTACCAGTGTAGAAAAAAGCACCAGGAACGCGCTGCAGATAATAAGAAAAATCTTCGCCTCCGAGAGAAGGTTCAAGCTCCACAAGTTCTGTGACGCTCTCTACTTTCCTTGCAGCCTCCACAATCATCATCATTTCTTTCTCGGTATTGACGACAGGGGGGTAGCCTTTGAGATATTTGAGGTCATAAGTGATGGCCATCGTAGTCACCAGACCTTCCAGACATTTCTTCAGCTCGCTGACCATCAGGTTCTGAGTCTCTGCATCGAAAGTACGGATAGTACCGCCGATTGTCGCAGTGTCCGGGATGACATTATTCTGTTCGCCGGCATGCAGCATCGTAATAGAGAGTACGGCTGGGGCCGTCGGTTTGGTCTTACGTGAGACGATGTACTGCAGATCATTACATAGACGGATAGCAGCAGCAATCGGATCGATTGTTGTATCCGGATGTGCCGCATGTCCGCCGCGACCCTGTAAAGTGATCCAGAAGTCATCGGGAATGCCTGTTACTGTTCCCACTTTGTAGCCGATCTGTCCGACCGGCAGACTGCTTGAGACGTGCTGACCAATAATAGCGTCTACACCTTGTAAGCAGTCGTCAGCAATCATCTGCATCGCACCACCCGGATCGACTTCTTCTGCGTGCTGATGAATGAAGACGATATTACCCAGGATGTTATCGCGGTGCTGGCTGAGGATTTTTGCAGTGATCAGCAGGACGGCTGTATGGGCATCGTGACCACAGGCATGCATCACACCGGGCACGGTGGATTTATAGGGAACTTCTTTCTCGTCCTGAATCGGCAGGGCATCGAAATCTGCACGAATCGCGAGAGTCGGCAGTGCAGGATCCTTGATCATCCGGCCGACTACACCACGACCGCCGACACCTGTTTCAACTGCTATACCAAGGTCACGTAAGTACTCTGCAATATAAGCGGGTGTCTTTTTCTCCTGGAATGACAGTTCAGGATGCATATGAAAGTGTCTGCGAATTTTGATGAGTTCGTCATTGTATTGATCAGCTAGCTGAGTCAGCATCTAATATACCTTCTTCCATTAAGATTGATAAAAACATTTTGAGACCCGTGGCAAGTGAATCTTCATCTAAATCAAACATCGCATGATGATGAGGCGGTGCATCCGGATGTCCAGCACCCGTTAAAAAGAATGCCCCCGGTTTTTCCTGAAGATAATAAGCGAAATCCTCTCCGATCATCATCGGTTGAGCTTCGACAAACGGGAGACCCAGCCGTTCAGCCGCTCGTCTGACGATTTTATATTCCCGGGTGTGGTTAACCACTGAAGGATAGCCATCAACGTAGTTCAGCTCATAAGTGATGCCCTTTGCCAGAGCCAGACCCTGCAGCTCATTCTCCAGTCCGACTTTGATCAGCTGCTTGACTGCGGGATCGAATGTCCGGACCGTCCCTTCACAGCTTGCTTCGTGGCTGATAATGTTGAACGCATTTCCGGCCTCTACTTTACCGATTGTGACTACAGCTGAATCAACGGGATCAATCGTTCTTGAGACCAGGGTCTGAATGCTATTGATGAACTGAGCCATAGCAACGATTGAATCAATTGATGTATGCGGCTTTGCCCCGTGTCCGCCCTTACCTGTAAGCGTCACAGCAAACATATCGGGACTGGCCATCAATGGACCCGGCTTCACATGAATTTCATGTGTATTGAAGGGGCTCCAGAGATGGTGACCATAGATGACGTCCACATCGTCAAGAGCACCCTCTTCAATCATAGGCTTCGCACCGCCAGGCGCAAGTTCCTCAGCAAACTGAAAAATCATGACAACGTTTCCATTTAGAGAGGAATGGTGTTCACTTAGTATGGACAATAAAGCGAGTAGAATAGAGGTATGGCCATCGTGTCCACAGGCATGCATGACGCCGGGAACTGTTGATTTATATGGAACATCTTTTTGATCCTGTATAGGAAGCGCATCGAAATCCGCCCGAAATGCCACAGTCTTGTTACCAAAACCTTTAATTTCAGCGATGATACCGCTACCACCCACATGTTCTTTTATGTTAATATGAGGTTGCGAACGTAAATGTTTGAGTATGTATTGATACGTTTCTCTTTCCTGGAAGGAGAGTTCCGGGTGTTGGTGAAGGTAACGCCTTTGTTCGACTAACGTGGACAATTGTTGGTTAACGACTTCGTTTATATTCATTTTTCAGCTCCCGTTTTCTTTAAATTCTAGCAGATATATCAGAATATTAATACATTCCATTATGAACCCTATAGGAGGAAGCAAAATGTCTAAAGTTTTAGATCAGTTTTTAACAGAGAATCTCGATTACTTGAAGGACAATGGATTATACAACGTTATTAACGTAGTAGAAGGGGCTAACGGTCCTAAAATTAAGATTGACGGCAAAGAGCTTATCAACTTATCTTCTAATAACTACTTAGGTCTTGCGACGCATGACCGTCTTAAAAAGGCAGCGAAAGAAACAATCGATTCTCATGGCGTAGGGGCAGGTGCTGTCCGTACAATCAATGGCACACTTGATATACATGCGGCGCTTGAGAAAAAAATTGCCGAATTCAAAGGAACAGAAGCAGCTATCGCTTTCCAATCAGGCTTCAACTGTAATATGGGTGCTATCAGTGCAGTGATGAACAAAGAAGATGCGATTCTGTCAGATGAGCTGAACCATGCTTCAATTATTGATGGCTGTCGCCTGTCAAAAGCAAAGATCATCCGTGTTAAACACTCAGATATGGAAGATTTACGTGCGAAAGCGAAAGAAGCGGTTGAATCAGGACAGTACAAAAAAATCATGTATATCACAGATGGCGTCTTTTCAATGGACGGCGATGTCGCTTTATTACCTGAAATCGCTAAGATTGCTGAAGAATTCAATCTGATCACCTATGTGGATGATGCACACGGATCAGGCGTCATGGGCAAAGGTGCCGGTACGGTTAAACATTTTGGTCTGCAGGACAAAATTGATTTCCAGATGGGTACATTATCTAAAGCGATCGGTGTTGTCGGTGGTTATGTAGCAGGAACACAGGAGCTCATCGACTGGTTAAAAGTAGCGGGCCGTCCGTTTTTATTCTCCACTTCATTAACACCTGGCGATTCAGCTGCCATCATTCAAGCAATCGATATCTTAATGGAATCGACTGAATTACATGATCAATTATGGGAAAATGGTGACTACCTGAAAAAAGGTCTGAAAGAACTTGGTTTCAATATCGGACATTCAGAGACACCGATCACACCATGTATCATCGGTGACGAAAAAATAACACAGCAATTCTCAAAACGCTTAATGGAAGAAGGCGTCTATGCTAAATCTATCGTCTTCCCGACAGTACCAAAAGGCACTGGACGTGTCAGAAATATGCCGACAGCTGCTCATACGAAAGAAATGCTCGATGATGCACTTAAGATCTACGAAAAAGTCGGCAAAGAGTTAAATATTATTCAATAATCAATGGAAATATCAACCCCATAAAGGAGCGTTCATATAATGAAAAGAATTATGATCACGGGTGCATGTGGCCAGATCGGTACAGAATTAACAGCAAAATTACGTGAAATCTACGGACAGGACAATGTGCTTGCAACGGATTTACGTCGCCCGGAAGAAGGCAGCCGTGTACTTGAAGGCCCATTTGAAGAACTCGATGTAACAGATGCAGAGAAAATGGATAGAATCGCAGAAGCATTCAAAGCGGATACAATCATGCACATGGCTGCGTTATTATCTGCAACTGCAGAAAAAAATCCGGTGTTCGCCTGGAACTTAAATATGGGTGGATTACTGAATGCACTTGAAGTTGCACGTAAGCACAATATGCAGTTCTTCACACCTTCATCAATTGGTGCGTTCGGTCCAAATACACCAAAAGACGACACGCCACAGACAACTATTCAACGTCCAACAACGATGTACGGCGTTAACAAAGTATCCGGCGAGTTATTATGTGACTACTATTTCCATCGTTTCGGCGTAGATACACGCGGCGTGCGTTTCCCAGGTCTTATTTCACACGTTAAAGAACCAGGTGGCGGTACAACTGACTATGCAGTAGAAATCTACTTCAAAGCGGTCCGTGAAGGTAAATACACTTCATATATCGACAAAGGCACTTTCATGGATATGATGTTCATGGATGACGCAATCGATGCCATCATCAAATTAATGGAAGCACCCGCAGACAAACTTGAAGACAGAAATGCATTCAATGTCACTGCGATGAGTATTGACCCTGAAATGGTTGCAGCAAGCATTCGTAAAGAAATACCGGATTTCGAACTTGACTATGACGTGGATCCGGTGCGTCAGGCAATCGCTGAAAGCTGGCCGAATTCAATCGACGCTTCAGAAGCGAAAAGACAATGGGGCTTCGATCCTAAGTTTGATTTAGATACAATGACAAAAGAAATGCTGTCAGCTATTCGTGAAAAAGAAAATAAATAAATATTTCTGAAAATTTAAATTGACTTTCAATCTTTCTTGATTTAATATTCATACTAACAAAAAAATTAAATAGTTCTTATCAAGAGTGACTGAGGGATTAGGCCCTATGACGTCCAGCAACCTATCCAATGGAAAAGGTGCCAATTCCTACAGTACTGATGTACTGAAAGATAAGTAGAGATACTGATGGCGACGTTTTTCCTTGTACAAGGAAAAACGTCTTTTTTTGTTCTTGATAAGAACTCAAGGGAGAAGAAAATGAAGTTTGATCGTTATTTCTTAATGGATGAAGCAGCAGTTAAAGCATACATACTCGAAAAAACAGACTGCTTTACGGACAAAGAACTGACCGTGTCTGAAATTGGTGACGGCAATCTGAATTATGTCTTCAGGATTTCGGACGGAGAAACGTCAGTTATTGTTAAACACTCCGGTCATACGGCACGTATATCGGACGAGTTCATTCTATCAACTGACCGCACGATAAGAGAAGGGCGTTTATTACAGGCGCACGGCCGTTATGTGCCTGATTTTGTGCCGGCTATTTATTTGATAGATGAGACAATGAAGTGTGTGATTATGGAGGATCTCAGCAATTATGAAATCTTACGTACTGCCCTGCAGCAGAATCAGATCTATCCCCATCTCGGTCAGCTTTTAGGGCATTACTTGGCAGAGACGCTTATCCGTACTTCTGACTTCATTCTGCCACCGAAGGAGAAGAAGATGCTGCAGAAGGAAATGATCAATCCGGAACTTTGCGAGATTACAGAGGGCCTGGTTTATACAGAACCTTTCTATGATAACTTCAGCCGTAATGAACTATCTCCTGAACTAGCGGAATATGTAGAGCAGTATATCTATAATGATGCAGCATTGAAGCGTTCTGCTGCAGAAGCGAAACTGAAATTTCTGAATAAAGCAGAAAGTCTCATTCATGGGGATCTCCATTCTGGCTCAGTATTTGTGAACGCTGAAGGAATTAAAGTGATCGATCCGGAATTCGGCTTCTTCGGTCCTGCCGGCTATGATGTCGGGAATGTTATTGCACATCTTTTATTTGCCTATGCATATGCGGAGACAAAAGGACAGAAAGAGCAGATGGCTTGGCTGGAAAAGACAATTGAAGAAGTCATGAAGACGTTCCGGTCCTCTGCACTGATTATTCTGCAGAATGAGACACGGGATATTGCCTTGAATGATGAATCGATATTTGCTGCCTTTATCTCGGAAATTGAGAAAGATGCTTATATGGTCGCAGGTCTTGAAATCATCCGCCGCATTGTCGGTATGGCAAAAGTGTCGGACATCACGTTACTTGAAGAGACGAGAGTCAGAACGGAAATTCAGCTGCTGTCATTTGCACGCTACCTGATTCAGCATCCTGATAAAATACGAATCTATCCATCTTTATTCGCAATCTATCAGAACAGTAAGGAACAGGTCGCATGAAGGCAGTTGAATATAAAGAGGGTTATCTGACCTTACTCGATCAGACAGAGCTACCTCATCAAACTAGTTACAAGACAGTCAACACAGTTGAAGAGGTAGCACAGGCAATTGAACAGATGGTGGTAAGAGGCGCTCCTGCAATCGGCATTACAGCGGCATATGGTGCAGCAATCGGCGCAAGGGAGTTCAAGGGTGGTCATTTCAGTACTCATATGGAACGTGTTATCAATCGACTGAAGAATACACGACCGACTGCAGTCAATCTGCACTGGGCATTAAAGCGGGTCAGTCATTTAATTACTGATAACCAGTCAGAAACCATTCAGCGTCTGGAAGATGAAGCACATCTGATTGATCAGGAAGACACCACGATCAATCTGGCAATCGGCCAGTCTCTGCAGCACCTTGTGCAGGATGGCACGTCGTTTCTTATTCACTGTAACCCTGGAATGCTGGCAACAAGTGCTTACGGCACAGCAACAGCCCCTTTCTATCTGGCACATGAACAGAATATTTCCTTTAAAGTCTACAGTGATGAGACAAGACCGAGACTGCAGGGCGCACTGACAGCCTATGAACTCGCACAAGCTGGCATAGATGTCACTATTATTACCGATTCGACTGCCGCGACCCTGATGCAGCAAGGTGAAATTACAGCCATATTCGTAGGCTGCGACCGGGTAGCGGCGAATGGAGATGTCGTCAATAAAATCGGCACACTGCCACTGGCCATTGCCGCACATTACTATCACGTGCCATTCTATGTTGCAGCACCCACACCGACCTTTGATCTGGAAGTAGCCAGTGGTGAAGGTATTCCGATAGAAGAGCGGAATCCTTATGAAGTGACGCATATTCATGATAAGGCGATCACAGTAGAAGGCAGTGCGGTCTATAATCCGGCCTTCGATGTCACGCCGCATGAGCTCATTACAGCACTTGCGACAGAACACGGGCTGGTGGATGCAACAGAAGAAGCGATCAAGAAACTATTTGGAGAAGAGGAAGCTAAATGAAAGGAGCGTTAAGTATTTAGCAGGGGGTGGTGCTTGCTGGATGGCTACTCCTAAGTTTATGTCAGTCAACAATATGATTTCTATCTTCAGCGGCATGGCGATCGTGGCCTATCTGCTGCTTCATCAGACTAATCCAGGACGCGTCAATATGATTGGCTCAAAGAAAAATGCAGTCCGGTTCCAGGAACGCTGTTAGGTGCTCTGCTTATAGCGATACTGGAGAATGGACTGGTGATGCTGTCCGTACCTTATTATACATTGAATATTGTCAAAGGAAGTGTGCTGGCCATTGCACTGATGGTGAATTATGCACAGTTAAAAAAAGGAGGTCACCCACATGTCTGAAATCATTGCCACATATCAGATTAGAAAAAAAACAGATAATATTTATCAAATAGCTGAAAATATTGCAGTTGGCCTGACAGTTGGCAGCTGGACGGATCTGACAGAACTGGATCAGAAGCATCTTGAGGCTTACAAGGGCAGAGTGGTTACCGCTGAACAGCTGGCAGATGATCTGTTTGAGTTGAAAATCGGTTACCCCGTTAAAAATATCACTGGTGACTTCTCGTCTATATTGACAACAGTATTCGGCAAGTTATCTCTTGACGGTCAAATCAAGCTGATAGATATAGAATTTGACCGGTTTACCGAACACTTTCCGGGACCTGCATTAGGAATCGAAGGCATTCGCCAGTTGATAGGGGTAGAGAGACGACCGCTGGTAATGAGTATTTTTAAAGGAATTATCGGTCGTGATATTCAGTTCTTCCGTGATCAGTTAAGAGAGCAGGCAAAGGGTGGCGTTGATATTATTAAAGATGATGAAATCTTGTATGACGTTCCTGAACTACCATTTGAAGATCGTATAAGAGCAGGAGCTGAAGTACTGGCGGAAGTGAAGAAGGAAACAGGTAAAGAAGTGCTCTATGCAGTTAATTTATCTGGGCCCGTCTTCCAGCTCAAAGACAAAGCCGTTCGAGCAAAGAAATTGGGTGCGACAGCTTTTCTTTTTAATGTTCATGCCTATGGACTCGATGTACTGAAAGCAATTCGTACCCTGAATCTGGGTCTGCCGATTCTGGCGCATCCTGCATTAGCAGGTGCGCTGGCTGGAAGCCCGGATTACGGTCTCAGTTACAGTCTTCTGCTAGCTAAACTCACCCGTCTGGCAGGAGCTGATTTCATCCTTTTCCCGGCACCTTATGGTTCGGTGCCGATGAATGCTCAGGATGCGCAGCAGATTGTGAAAGCAGCTCGTGATGATATAGGTGTCAGAAGAACGTTTCCGGTCCCTTCAGCAGGGATTCACCCGGGTCTTGTGTCAAGACTTATTGAAGACTACGGTACAGATATCGTCATCAATGCAGGAGGCGGCGTCCATGGACATCCGCAAGGTGCAGCCGCTGGTGGAAGAGCATTTTCTGAAGCGATTGAACTCTATAACGGTGGCCAGACGGGTGAAGCTTATCAGGAGGCGATGCGTCTATGGGCTACATAATTGCGTGTGACTTTGACGGCACTGTCACAGCAGCGGATACGATTGTAGCTATCATGCAAAAGTTTGCGCCGGATAAAAGCGAACCGATTCTTAAGAAAGTGCTTGCGCAGCAGATATCTGTTCAAGAAGGAGTAACTGATCTTTTCCAGCTGTTGGAAAGTGCGAAAAAAGAAGCGATCATTGATTATGTCCTGAATGAAGTAGAGCTCAGGCCTGGCTTTCAGCAGCTGCTCGATACCGCTGAAAGGCTTGATATTCCTTTTTATATCATCAGCGGCGGCATGCACTTCTTTATTGAGCCGATTCTTGGACAATTCAATGGGATCGCTGCAGTCTATGCTAATGAAGTGGATTTTCAAGAACATTATATGAAAGTGGAATGGACGCATCTATGTGATGAACATTGTGAGTCAGGTGGATGTGGTACCTGTAAGCCCTCGATTGTACGTCAGCTGTCTAATGAAAAAGTGATAGCCATCGGGGATAGTGTGACAGATATTAAGCTTTCGCAAATAGCAGACATTCTGTTCACGACGGATAAACTAAGTGATTATGCATATGAACAAGGTATCCAGCATATACCGTTTGAGACATTTGATGAAGTGGCTGAGAAGCTGAAGGAGGTTACAGCATGACCGAAGAACTGAGAAATAATCTGGCCATTGTCAAAGAAAGACTGGCAGCACGCTGTCTCTTTCCCGGGACGAGCGGGAACCTCGGAATCAGAAATGCAGACAATACGTTAATCGTCACAACGAGTGGAGTCGATAAATATATTACCAATGAGCAGAGTTTCGTGCATGTGACAGCAGAAGGGAAACCCCTGGAAAATCTGAAGCCGTCTTTTGAGACACCTCTCCACGTTGAGATTTTCAGGCGGTCAAAGGCGCGGACTTCACTGCATATCCATACAATCAGTAACAACGTGATTTCAGAGATTTATGGTGATATGGGCAAGATTGAATTCAGAAAGCAGGAGCTGATCAAAGCCTTTGATTTGTGGTGTGAGGATGATGTACTGACTGTACCTATTATCGCCAATCCGAATGATATTAATCAATTGGCACAACTACTGATTCCCCATATCCAGAATGATTACGGCATAGTTCTTATTCGAAATCATGGTGTCAATGTTTGGGGACGAACAAGCGCAGAGGCACTTAAACTGTTCGAGGCAGCTGAATTTCTGTTTGAATACCAACTGCAGCTGAATGCAGCTAAATATTATTTAAAGGGAGCGAATTAAAATGGCATATTTAATCTTACAATCAACACAGGAACGCATCGAAAGTCAGGATGAAGTAAGAGCATATCTGGAAAAAAATGAAGTGATCTACGAACAATGGGACACGTCAAGGTTAGGCGATCATTTGAAAGAAAATTACACTTTATCTGACCGTGATAAGGCACAGATCCTTGAAACGTTCAGTGCTGAGATCCAGGACCTCAGCGCTCGCCGTGGCTATAAAGCAAGTGACGTCATCAGCTTGTCAGAGACAACTCCGAATCTTGATGAGCTGCTGACTAACTTCCAGCGTGAACACCATCATACGGATGATGAGGTCAGATTGATAGTAAGTGGAAATGGTGTTTTTGTCATTCAAGGAGAGGAGCAGTTTTTTGAGGTCCATTTAAATCCAGGTGATCTAATATCAGTACCACCAAATGTAAGACATTATTTTACACTTGATACGAGTCGTAAAGTTGTTGCCGTACGTATTTTTGTCGACGAAGCGGGATGGGTGCCTGTTTACGATAAATAGAAGGGTATCCTTTTTTGTTTGACTCATTAAAACTGAAGTATAAAATAAAGGGGGTACAAATAAGCGGTAAGGGATGATTGTAGATGACCGGAAAGATTGAAGTAATCAGACGAAAACAGTTAAAAGAAAAACCACAAGGTGCCAGAGGGTTTGGCCAGCATTTCACTGACTATATGTTCTCGATGGATTATAACGATGAAGAGGGCTGGCACAATGCAGCTATTCAGCCTTATCAGAATATCGAGATTTCTCCTGCTGCACCACGGTCAGGCTGTCTTTGAGGGGATGAAAGCCTATCGCCAAGGTGAGGATGTCATTCTGTTCAGACCGGATGAGAACTTCAGACGGATGAACAAATCGAATGCGCGCCTCAATATTCCGGAAATTGATGGTGAGTTTCTTCTCGAAGCATTGCAGCAGCTTATTAAGCTTGAAGAGGACTGGGTTCCAGCAGGACAAGGAGAATCTCTTTATATCCGTCCTTTCATCATAGCAACTGAACCGTATCTTGGCATACATGCGGCAAGTGAATATAGATTCATGATTATTCTGTCACCTTATTATGGCGATGATCAGCTGATGGCGACGCGCATTTATGTAGAGGATGAATATGTGCGTGCTGTCCGCGGGGGTGTCGGCTTCGCGAAGGTAGCAGGTAACTATGCAGCAAGTCTGGCAGCACAGACTCGCGCGTCTGAACTTGGCTATCATCAGGTTTTATGGCTTGATGGAGTTGAACGACGTTATATCGAGGAAGTTGGCAGTATGAATATTTTCTTTGTTATTGACGGTAAGGTGGTGACACCAGAGCTGAATGGCAGCATTCTGCCGGGTATCACACGTAAATCTATTCTTCAGCTCGCTGAATATCTAGGCTACGAGGTTGAAGAGCGCCGTATTTCGATTGAAGAGATCATGGAATCTGACAATGTGTCTGAAATCTTCGGTACAGGGACAGACAGGACCAGTGACACAACGACTTTATAATGTATACATATCTATTCAGGAAGGAACTGCTGAGGACCCGTTCGACTGGTGTCTGAAAGTTAACAGGAGGTGACCTATGGCTAAGCTGATTGTATTTGATAAGGATGGAACTTTGATGCAGCTGGGCAGCGTTATCGTAAAACTAGCCGATGATCTGATCAATGAATTCTCTTCGCGCTCTGATATTCATGTACCTAAATCTGAAATTAAAGATGCTTTTGGTATCGTGGATGATCAGCTGGATAAATTAATGCAGTCGAACAGTGCGAAGACGATAGTGGAAAAACTCCGATTTCTGCCGAATGGTGATCAGATGGCAGACTGGACACTCGGGCAGATGGAACATCTATCTACTGATAATGAGGTGGATGATATTGAGATTATTGAAGGGGCAGCAGAGACACTCAAACAGTTGAAAGAAGCGGGTTACACACTTGCTATAGTGTCAGCAGATGATACAGAATCAATGGATTTATTTGTGGATAAATTCAATATCAGACAGTACTTCGACTTAATTGTGACGAGTGATAACTCAGAGCACCAGAAACCCCGTAAAGAGCTGATGGATGAGATACTGACAAGAGTTAATATCAGCCGCGAGGATACCGTGATGATCGGTGATACTGAGATGGATGTAATGCTTGGTAGAAACGGCGAAGTTGCGCAGGTCATCGGTGTATTAACGGGCTCAGGCAACAGACAGGATCTTCGTCACGCTGACCTGATTCTGGATAGCGTAGCAGACATTCAAATAGACAAAATAAAATAGACCGCCATGGCGGTCTATCTTTGTTGTGAGGCACGGTGTGCTGCGATGACTTTACCGATTTTCTCAATCACTGGATCCAGTGAATGGCTGTCATCATAGACGTCATACTCATCTATATGAATTCTGACGACCGGACAGGCATTGAAGTCGTCAATCCATTTCTCGTAACGTGCAAATAATGCACGCCAGTAGGCTTCATCGGTCTCAATCTCCATCTGACGACCCCGTTCAGAGATGCGTCTGATGACTGCCTCATAGTCACACTCAAGGTAGATGAGACAGTCTGGACGCGGAAAGTAAGGGGTCATGACCATCGCCTCGTACAGCTGATAATAGGTCGCGAAGTCTTCAGGTGTCATCGTACCCCCTTCTTCATGCATCTTCGCAAAGATATCGACATCCTCATAGATTGAGCGGTCCTGAATGAAGCCGCCGCCATATTCAAACATCCGCTTCTGTTCTTTAAAGCGTTCGGCAAGGAAATAGATCTGTAAGTGGAAACTCCAGCGGTCAAAGTCCTGATAGAACTTTTCAAGATAAGGATTATTATCGACTTTCTCGAATGACGTTCTGAAATTCAGTTTCTCGGCCAGCGCTTGGGTCAGTGAAGATTTGCCGACGCCGACGGTACCGGCAATCGTGATAATAGCATCATTGGGTATGTTGTACATGGTTTTCTCCGATCAATGTTGTGATTTGTGTTAGAACTTTCTTGTAATCATCTGGCTTCTGGACGAAATCAAGCTCGGTTGTATCAATTAAGAGGGCATTGGCTGTTGACTGATAGATGGCATTGTAATCTTCAATCAAGGTGAGCAGATAATCATCTGTGATGGACGTCTCGAAGTCACGGGCACGCTTTCTGATGCGTTTCTTTAATATAGTGAGATCTGCTGTCAGAAAAACAGTGACGTCAGGCATGCGGAGGTCTTCGGTCATCACACTGTAGATTTTTTCGAACATCCCGTATTCTGCATCATTGAGCGTATTTCTGGCGAAGACCTTATTCTTCAGAATATGATAATCACTGACAACAGAACGGTCAGCGAGATCGCTGATCTGCTTGTAGCGATTGCACAGAAAGAACATCTCAGTCTGGAAACTCCATTTGCTGATATCTTCATAGAAGTCGCTTAAGAACGGGTTCTCCTCAACGATTTCATAGAGCGTCTCCATCTGAAGGGACTCTGCTAACAGACGCGTAAGTGAACTTTTGCCGACACCGATCGGGCCTTCAATAGCAATATATAATGACATAATTTTCTCCTACCGATAAAATGTATATGTATTGTAACACAAATAGAATTAAGGTGGTCTAACATGAATCATGAAACTTATATGAAACTCGCACTCGAGGAAGCTCGTAAAGCGGAAGCGATCGGTGAAGTACCAATCGGGGCTGTCATCGTACAGCACGGCGAAGTTATCGGACGGGGTCATAACCTGCGCGAGACTGAACAGAATCCAACTTATCATGCTGAGATGATGGCGATTAACGAAGCAGCTGAATACCTGGGTTCATGGCGTCTTGAGGACTGCGTGATCTATGTGACGCTGGAACCTTGCGTGATGTGTGCAGGCGCTATTGTCATGAGTCGTATACCGGTTGTGGTCTATGGTGCAACTGATCCGAAGGGCGGTTGCAGCGGCAGTCTGATGAATTTACTGACAGAACCCCGCTTCAATCATCGGGCGACAGTGATTAAAGGAATCTGTCAGGAAGAATGCAGTACGGCACTGACAGAATTTTTCCGAAATATACGCAAAAATAAGGTGGCACGTCATAAAGGTGTAGTAAACTTGGAAGTGGAAACAACAGAAGAGGAGCTGGAAGAATGATCAGACTTATCGCAACGGATATGGACGGCACATTGCTCAATTCATCACACGAAATCTCTCAGGAAAATATTGACGCCATTCGCTATGCACAGAGTAAAGGGGTCACGGTCGTCATTGCGACAGGACGTGCCTTTTACGAAGCGAATATGCCGGTCAAACCGACAGGACTTCGAGTCCCTTATATCTGCCTGAACGGAGCAGAAGTACGGGATGAGGAATTCAATATCACGCACACCTCACACCTGAGTCCAAGACAGATTAGAGAAGTGACAAAAATATTACGCAAGTATGATATTTTCTACCAGGTCTATACGAATTTCGGTATTTACACTGAAAATAAAGAAAAGGACCTGGAGATTTATCTTGACATTTCTATCCAGGCAGGCAACGAGCCGGACGTAACAAAAATCCGGGAAGGTATCGAGCGCCGTCTGAAGCAGGGTACCTTGAAAGAAGTAGAAGATTATCAGACCATCTACGAACGTGACGGCGAAATCGTTATGAAATTTCTTGCTTATTCAAGTGATGCTGATAAGCTGGAAGCGGCGAAAGCAGAGCTGAACGATTTTACAAGTATCGCAATCTCTGCCTCAGCGCGCAGCAATATTGAAATCACTCATGCGGATGCACAGAAAGGGATTGCGCTTGATAGCATCGCTGAACAGCTCAATATACCGATGTCTCAGACCATGGCCTTAGGGGATAATCTAAATGATGTCTCCATGTTGGCCCGCGCTGAATTTTCAGTTGCGATGGAAAATGGTGCACCTGAGACCAAGGCGGCAGCGAAATACGTCACGGCAACGAATGAAGAGGGCGGCGTCGGTAAAGCGATTATGAAGTTTCTTGAACAGGAAAATCAATAATAATAAAATCCATCTCTCAATTTGAAAGATGGATTTTTTATTGTCATGGTTCTATGAAGCGACTGCCGTGAACTGTAACTTTTCTGTTATTCTTCTAACTCGATTATCTGAATCACTCGAGCAGGGGCACCTGCGACTACGACATTGTCCTGGACGTCTTTTGTCACTACGCTGCCGCTTGCAATGACTACATTATCACCGACTGTAACGCCCGGATTAATGACAGAGTGTCCGCCGATCCAGCAGTTATGACCGATTTTAACAGGCTTCGCGTATTCAGCACCGCTCTTTCGTTCAACTGGATCGATTGGATGCGTCGCCGTATAGATATGGACACCGGGTGCAATCATACAGTTGTCTCCGATATCAATTCTTGCGACGTCAAGCAGCGTCAAGTCATAATTTGAGTAAAAGTTTTCACCTACATGAATATTGTAACCATAGTCAACTCTAAGATTACTTTCAACATGAACATGTTCACCGGTTGAACCAAAAATTGTTTTAACTTTTTTCTGGCGTTCATCTGCCAAATTCTCGGGTATAGCATTGTAACTGCGCACTGCCAGTCTCGCCTGTATACGGTCATTAGCAAGAACTGGGTCCTGAGGGTCATAAAGTTCGCCGTTCAGCATCTTCTCTTTTTCAGTCATAAGTACGCCTTATTTGCTGTATTTAAGACGAGCAAATGCATCGTGCTGATGAATGGACTCTTCATTACGGCATTCGATTTCAAAGCCTTTGATAAACGGAAGTTCAACTAGATCTGCAGCGATCAGGCGCAGTAAATCTTCAACGAAACGGGGATTTTCATATGCACGTTCTGTCACAGATTTCTCATCTGTACGCTTTAAGATAGGATAAAGCATGCTTGAGGCGTTGATTTCCATGGCTTCAAGCATCTGTTCTTTGAAGTCAGCGGGTAAGTCTTCTGTGAGGTCTGCTTGCACTGTGACGACACCTCGCTGGTTATGTGCAGAGTATTCACTGATTTCTTTTGAGCACGGGCAGAGTGTGGTGACTTCTGCTTTGATAGTCAGTGACTGATTCAAGACTTCTTCATCAGCGACAGTCATCGCAAAAACTGTATCCGCATGACCGACCGCTTTTAAGTTCGTGACCGGGCTGAAGCGATCGAAGAACCAGACGCCTTCCACTTCAACGGATGCCTCTTTCTGCTTCATTGCTGTCTGTAAAGTGATGAGTACTTTCTTGAGTGTGGCGAAATCAAGGACCAGACCGCCATCGTAGTGTGATTCAACCGACTCCAGAATGCGGCTCATGTTGATACCCTTCTCGTCTTTTGCGAGGTGTGTGGACAAGCTGAAGTTCCCGACTGTCTGAAAGTCACCGATCCGAACCGGGTACGTCAGATTTTTGATACCGACGTGATCGATCTCGAATAAAAAGTCTTTCTTGGAACTCTGCAGGTCTGTCATGCGTTCTTTTTCTGTTGGTTTCGTTCCTTTGACCGGGTCCACTGAGCCGAAATGTCTCCAGCGGCCTTCTCTTGTATTTAAATTATATTCTTTCATTTACTGATCTCCTAAATATCTTTATAAAGAGTAGCTGTAGAATCGCTCAGTTTTCAACCACATATCGCGTGCTTCTTCAGCTTGCTGCGAATCTGCAGCGAGGTTTTTCAGCATCGGGCCGGTCTGTGAAGCATGGGCCTCGAGTACTCTCATTTTTCTTTCTTCGTAGCCTGTAATATCTATCACTACATCAGGAGCGCCCAGTTCATCAAATGTATCATGACTGAACGCGACGAGATGTAATTTGGGACGTTCGTTTTCAGGCAGGCGGCGTACGGCTTCTACTACCGCATCTGCTGTTGCTTCGTGGTCAGGGTGGACTGCATAGCCTGGATAGAACGAGATGATGAGAGATGGCTTCAGTTCATCGATCAGCGCGCCCACCATATTTGCCAGGTCCTCTGTCTTTTCGAATTCAAGCGTCTTATCACGGTAACCCATCTTGCGTAAATCTGTGATACCGATTGCTTCGGCTGCGTGTTCTAACTCCTTCTCGCGGATGGACGGCAATGATTCACGTGTTGCAAAAGGGGGATTACCTAAATTACGACCCATCTGGCCAAGTGTCAGACAGGCATATGTCACAGGGACGCCGTCATCTATGAATTTTGCGAGTGTTCCTGAGACACCGAATGCCTCGTCATCAGGATGGGGGAATACAACTAATACTTGTGATTCTGTCATGTGTGCACCTCTTATAAATGAAACGGTGTTCTGCTGATTTCCAAAGCGGCAGCCAGTTGCCCGTCATAGTTATGGCCTGCCATCAGAAAAGCACCGTCTTCTGCGATTTCGTAATGCGTGAGTCCCTGGACGTACACCCAGCCACCTTCAAGCTTAAGGCCGACGCGGTAAGGGTCTTTTTTACCGCCTGTGATCTTACCCTGGATATAAGTGACTTTAATATTGCGCAAAAATGTTCCTGCATTGAAGACACGTTCATCGAAATGAGATGCATAGGCACCGTTTGTCGTTTCGACGTGCAGATAGACAGGTTCATTGGTGAATTCATTCAAATGTTGCTGAACAGCTTGTTCATTGATTAATTCCATCGTTACGACTCCTCATAAATGTCCTGCTATTAGTTTACTAAATTAAATGACTGAATTATATACTTTTTGCTCATAAAGAAGAGTGCACCGTATGGTCCACTCTTCACTGTCATTATTTTATACTTCTTCTGTCTGTACGTCGATTTTCTCGACCTTGTTGTAAGCGCCGTGCTGTACGGGGCCGACAAAGTCATTCATCTTCCAGCCGTTCTTGATAGCTGATGCAACGAAAGCTTTAGCGTCGATGACTGCTTCACGTGGTGTGAGGCCATTTGCCAAGTTAGCTGTTGTCGCTGCTGCAAATGTACAGCCTGCCCCGTGGTTGTAGGATGACTGGAACTTATCAGTTGTCAGTAATGTATAAGTCTTCCCGTCAAAGTAGAGGTCTACTGCTTCAGCCCCCTCAAGTGCTTTGCCGCCTTTAATGACAACATGCTTAGCACCCCGTTTGTGAATGATGCGCGCCGCCTCTTTCATCTCGTCAATTGAAGTCAGCTTGCCGAGTCCGGATAACTGACCTGCTTCAAAGAGGTTCGGTGTGACCACTGTTGCGAGCGGCAGCAGCTCTTTGATCATGGCATCTGTGTTACCTGGATTTAATACTTCATCTTCACCTTTACATACCATCACCGGGTCAACCACAAAAATTTCAGCATCGGACTCTTTGAAGGCCTGTGCTGCACGGCCGATGATTTCTTCTGTACCGAGCATTCCTGTCTTGATAGCATCAGGGCCGATGGAAAGTGCTGTCTTGATCTGTTGATCAAGCAGTTCAATCGGTAATGGTGTTACATCATGACTCCATGTCTCCGGGTCCATGGTGACAATTGCTGTCAGCGCGACCATACCATATGTGTTGAGTTCCTGGAATGTTTTTAAGTCTGCCTGCATACCAGCGCCGGCACTTGTATCTGATCCTGCAATGGTTAAAGTTTTCTTGAGTGACATTACGCATACCCCATTCTTTTTTTCTGATTATTATTATCATAGCACGAATGCGGGTATGACAAAATAAAATGCTTATAAATTGTGATACAATTCAGGTGGAGAGGTGATGTTATGAACTGGGAAACTATTTTCAAGGAAATAAAGGAAAAACATGATTTCAAGGAGATGGATGCCTTTCTGGAGGAAGCCTACCGGACCAAGGAAATCTATCCTGCTCGAGAGAACATCTATAATGCATTTAAATATACACCGTTTGATCAGGTGAAGGTCGTTATACTTGGCCAGGATCCTTATCATGGACCCGAACAGTCACACGGACTGGCATTTTCAGTGAAGAATGGGACGAAACTGCCGCCATCACTTCGCAATATTTACAAGGAACTGGCTGAGGACATAGGATGCGAACGTCACACTGGTGAACTGACAGGATGGGCTGAGGAAGGCGTCCTGCTGCTGAACACGGTTCTGACAGTGGAGAAAGGATTGGCAAACTCGCATCGTGGCATCGGTTGGGAGACGTTTACGAACGAAGTCATTCAGGCCCTGTCTGATCATCGGGAGCATATCGTCTTTATTCTCTGGGGCAAACCTGCACAGTCCAAGATTCCTCTGATTGATACAGCTAAACATCATATCATCAAGAGTGTGCATCCGAGTCCGCTCAGTGCGTTCAGAGGGTTTTTCGGCTCCAGACCTTACAGTCAGACCAATGATTATCTAATGGCTCATGGTCTTGACCCTATTGACTGGTGTAAGGAGGTTATCATGAATGAAAACGCAGATCGTTAATCAGATACAGGCCGAACTTGAAAAAGCACGCACAGCAAGTGATAATGAATTCAGCAAGCACATGTATGCTATTCAGACACTGGCCGTACTGGGTCAGCAGAACTTGAACGACAACGTTGTAAAGTCTTCGATGCAAGAGGAGACAAACAGAATTACGGCCGCTGAACTGAAGATGATGGGTGGAAGCCCTGAACAATCGAAAGCGGTAACTGATGATGGATTTGGTAATGGGGACTCATTATTTGATTTTTAGGAGGATGACATGAAGACATTTTTAATTATAGGAGCGCTTAACGCAATGATGGCAGTAGCACTCGGAGCGTTTGGCGCACATGGCCTTGAAGGCAAACTGCCGCCGAAATATCTGGATATCTGGAATAAGGCTACGACCTACCAGATGTATCATGCGTTAGGTTTAATCATGATAGGAATATTAAATGGCACAACATCGCTTAATCTGAATACAGCAGGTTGGTTGATGTCAGCAGGTATCGTATTCTTCAGTGGTTCGCTTTATATTCTCGCAGTCACCCAGATAAAAGTGCTGGGGGCCATCACACCAATTGGCGGTGCACTCTTCATCGCGAGCTGGCTGCTGCTCATTCTGGCCGCATGGAAAGCATAAAAAATAGACTCCCTCGGGAGTCTATTTTTTATTTATTATAGTTGTTACGTTTGTTTAACTGGCGTTGTAGAATCGGTAAAATGATCGGGCTTAATTTAATCAATAACTGAATTAGTCTTTTCATTATGATGTCCTCTTTTCAAGTATTATGGTTTTCTTAATTATATCCATTCCTGGCATCCATTAAACATGCTTTTTCAGCATCAAATAGAACGGAATACCGATAGCTACAATAATCAATGAATATAGAGCGCCCAGAAAATCACTCTGGAGCGTGCTGACAATGATGAAGAGACCACCGAGTATAGCGACAATCGGTACTATCGGATAAAGTGGCACTGAGTAGGCACGAGGTCCTTTAATGCGTTTTCTAAGTAAGAACAAACCGATGAATGCCATGATATAGAAGACATAGATGACAAAGATACATATTTCAGACAAGTAGTCCGCATTGACAGTTTTAGGGAAGGCGAGCGTCAGTAATACAAGTGAAAGTCCAAGTATATAAACAATGCCGAGCGCACCGACGGGTGTATTCGTCTTAGGACTCACATAACCGATCAATTTTGAGAATGGCAGTAAATGATCATCAGCCATCGCAAAGGGCACACGCGGAAACGTCATAATCTTGCCGTTCAGACAGCCGAAGATGGAGATGATGACACCTATATTGACAATCTTAGCTCCGACTGAACCGAATAGAACAGCAGCGGCCTGTGCGGAACTGGTGTTGCCCATACCAATGAGCTCAGAAGCAGGGATGACATGGAAGACTGCGATATTGATGAAGACATAGGCAAGTGTGACAACCGATAGACCGATGAGCATTGCAAGCGGTAGATTGCGCTTTGCATTTTTCATTTCGCCTGTCAAGTTCGTCAGCATGATCCATCCATCATAAGCAAATAATGTCGCGAGAACGGCACGGCCGAAGTTGATTTCTCCCTGGTCTTTAATCAGGTGTGTGACGTCCTGATTGAAGATATCCGCCTTGCCCCATAATAAACCGAAGATGATGATGGCAAAGACGGGAATCAGTTTGGCGATTGTTGTAATATTCTGCATCGCGCCGCCTAGGCCTGTACCCATGATATTCAGCACGACTAAAAAGGTTAGTGCAGCGATACCGATCCAGACACCGAGACTCTCATCTAAACCAAAAAAGTTGGAAATAAGAATGCCGAAAAATAATGTGAGAGAAGCGATGATGGCAGGACCATAGATGACGGTCTGTACCCAGCCGGTCAGGAAGCCCCAGAAACGACCGTAAATATCTCTGATATAAGCGTATAATCCGCCTGTCTTAGGAATCTGTGCGCCGACTTCAGCAATTGTAAGACCGGCTGCAAGGGTTAGAATACCCCCAACAACCCATGCCCAGATAGCAAGGTTACTGGATCCTGCATGACCGAGGACGACTGAAGGTTTGACGAATACACCGGAACCGATGATTGTACCTACAACAATCGTTACAGCAGTCAGCAGTCCGATGGATTTCTTCAGCGACTCTTGTTGACTCATAAATATTCCCCCTTGGTAAAATAACTCCTCATAAATATAGCATGAAAAAGAGTTGTGAAATACCCTTTTTGGATACCCATACATAAAATATGATGATTAATTTAAATTTTCTGTTAACTAATAAAATGACTTCTTTCAGAAATTAATACTGAAAAATGGGTGAAAACAGTTGAACTATGTCGATTATTTGGTATGATAATAGTTGATAATGATTATCAATTGCAGAGGAGTTTCATCATGAAGTTGCGTTATTTTGTTCTTTTACTCGCTGCACTGTCCATACTCTCTGTTTTTATAGGTGTTGTGGATCTTGCACCGAAACATCTTTTTCATCTGACAGCTAATGAAAAAAATATATTGATCAATAGTCGGCTCCCTAGAACTATCTCCATCATTTTAGCTGGGGTCGCACTGAGTGTTGCCGGTCTCTTGATGCAGCAACTGACCCGTAATAAGTTCGTATCACCCACCACTGCAGGAACGATGGATTTTGCCAAGCTCGGTATACTTGTCGCGATGATTTTCTTTGCGGATACACATATTCTGGTGAAGCTTGTCTTTGCTATCGCAGCCGCAATCATCGGTACGCTGGCGTTTATGTTTATCGTCAACCGGATCAAATACAAGGATGCCATCTTTATTCCACTTGTCGGTCTGATGCTCGGTAATATCGTCTCGAGTTTTGCGACGTTTATGGCACTGCGTTTCAATGCGATGCAGAGCATCGGCAACTTCTTTGTGGGAGACTTCTCAATGATCACCTCAGGCCGCTATGAAATTTTATTCATCATCATCCCGATGGTCATCGTCATCTATGTATTCGCTCACCACTTCACAATTGTAGGCATGGGTGAGTCATTCAGCCGTAACCTTGGTATTCAGTACGAGAAAATTATGAATATCGGGGTGATTATCAGTGCCATCGTCTCTGCGACAGTTGTTGTGACGATCGGTGTACTTCCTTTCCTCGGACTTGTTGTACCGAATATCGTTTATCTGTTTGTAGGTGATCATCTGCAGAAAACTTTACCGTTTACTGCACTGCTCGGCGCCATTCTTGTTATGGTGGCTGATATCTTCAGCCGACTGATTATTTTTCCGTATGAGATTCCTATCGGGCTGACGCTTGGTATTATCGGCAGTGTGCTGTTCATGCTACTGCTCTTGAAAAGGAGAAATGATTATGTCGCTAAAATCTAAGAAAGTCCTGACCCTGCTTACGGTCGCTGTCCTGCTGGCCGGTCTATATATTGTGATTCAGCTCAATATGAACGCACTGGGTTATGTATTACCGGCACGTCTCCGTAAGGTCGCAGCCATCATTCTGGTAGGAGCGGCGATTGGTGTGTCATCACTGATATTTCAGACCCTCACAGAGAACCATCTGCTGACACCATCAGTCATCGGTCTGGATGCCGTCTACTTGTTCCTGCAGACGATCATCATCTTTCTGTTCGGTGCAGTGAGCACGCTATTGATGAATACATACATCAATTTCTTTTTATCAGTCACTCTGATGATCATCTTCACACTGGGATTGTTCAAGCTGGTGTTCAGAAAGAACACATCAGTCTACTTCATTCTGCTCTTCGGACTCGTGATGGGGACATGTTTCCAGAGTCTGTCCAGCTTCATGCATATGGTAATGAACCCGGATGATTTCCTGATGCTGCAGGACAGAATGTTCGCAAGTTTCAATACAGTGAACGAAAAGCTGCTGATTCTCTGTGCTTTACTGATCGGCGCACTGCTCATCTATATTTACCGCAGGAGCGCCGAACTGGATGTCCTCAGCCTCGGCAAGATACATGCACTTAATCTAGGTCTCGATATCGATAAGCTGACACGCAGCATGCTGCTGGTCGTCGCCATACTGGTCAGCATTTCAACGGCGCTGGTCGGACCTATTACATTTCTTGGTATTATCGTCTGTAACATCACTTATCAGTTCATCCGCACATACGAACATAGACTGCTGATCATCAGTACGATTCTGGTATCGGTCATTACATTGATGGTCGGTCAGATGATGACACAGTATATCTTTGACGGTACGACGGAAATCACCATTATGATCAACTTCGTCGGCGGTCTGTACTTCATCTATTTACTCTTTAAGGAGGGTGCACATGATTAAAGTCAGTAACTTAAGCATAGAGATCGGTAAGAAACAGATTCTGAATAACGTGTCCACTGAAATTAAAAAAGGGGCTATCACAGCAATCATCGGTCCGAATGGTGCCGGGAAAAGTACGCTGCTGAACGCTGCGACACGTCTGATTGATGTCACAAGAGGCTCAGTTGAGCTGAACGGTGCAGAAATCACAAAAATGAAAAGTGACCAGGTGGCTCGTGAACTGGCTGTTCTGAAACAGAGCAACCATACGAACCTCAAATTATCGGTCAGAGACCTTGTGAATTTCGGTCGATTCCCTTATTCAAAAGGACGGTTGTCACAGGAAGATGACCGAATTGTCGATGAGTCGCTTGATTACATGGGACTTGGCAGCATGCAGGATGCTTATCTCGACGAACTGTCAGGTGGCCAGCGCCAGCGTGCATTTATCGCCATGACACTGGCACAGGATACGGATTATATCTTCCTGGATGAACCGCTGAACAATCTGGATATGAAACATTCCGTACAGATGATGCAGCTGCTTCGCCGATTGGTGCGCGAGAAACAGAAAACAATCGTCATTGTTATCCATGACATCAACTTCGCCTCGTGCTATGCGGATTACATCGTTGCAATGAAAGAAGGCGAGATTCTGCTTGACGGCCCTAAAGATGATGCTATCACGCCGGAAGCGCTGAAAAAAGTCTACGATATGGATATCAATATCGAATGCATCTTCGGTCAGCAGATCTGTGTCTATTTTGATGACGAGAAAACGGTGGATGACTACGTCAGAGAAGTGCAGCTGGTATAAGATAGGTCATTGAGAGGAGTGGTGCCGGGAGAGCATCAGTGTTTAATTTTGGGCAAAAAATTCGGGGGAAAAACAAATACTAAGGAGATTATGATGAAGAAATACGCACTTTTATTACTAAGTTTTGCATTGATTATGGTTTTAGCAGCATGTGGGGCAGATAAGAAAGAATCAGCAACAAAAGAGAAAACAGCTGACAACAGCACAGTGGAAATCACAAATGAATACAAAATGATGGGTGAAAAAGAAGATGGTAGCGATGCTAAAGACGTTACAGAAAAAGTAGAAGTTCCTAAAAACTCTAAAAAAGTAGCAGTATTTGACTACGGTACCCTTACAACTATGCAGGAACTGGGTCTATCTGATCATGTCATCGGTCTGCCTAAAGGTGAAGGAAACCGTTCAGTCC
The DNA here is from genome assembly GCF_004359515.1 of Macrococcus carouselicus. GTDB lineage: Bacteria > Bacillota > Bacilli > Staphylococcales > Staphylococcaceae > Macrococcus > Macrococcus carouselicus. Next base: position 65,913 of record NZ_SCWD01000003.1, on the reverse strand, counting down.
CTGAATTTCTGTCAGATTTCAAAGACGATAAATATGCGAATCTCGGCTCACTGAAAGAACCTAACTTCGAGAAATTAGCTGAACTGAATCCCGAAGTCATCCTGATCTCAGCACGTCAGGCAAGTGCGAAAGTCATGGATGAGATGAAAAAAGCAGCACCAGACGCGAAAATCGTTTACATGGGTACGAAAGACACTGCTTATATCGACAGCGTTAAAGCGAATACAGACAATATCGGTAAAATGTTCGATAAAGAAGAAGAGACAACAAAGTTAAATAAAGCATTGGATGATAAGATCGCAGAAGTTAAAAAGAAAACTGAAGCATCTGATAAAACCGGCTTATTTGTATTAGCGAACGAAGGCGAGCTATCAGTATTCGGTAAAGGCGGACGCTTCGGCTTCATTCATGACGTTCTCGGCGTGAAAGAAGCGGACAAAAATATCAAAGCAGAAGGACACGGCCAGGTCGTGAACTACGAATACTTCAACAAAACAAACCCTGACATCATCTTCGCGATGGACAGAGGCGTAGCTGTCGGTGGCAAATCATCAAGCAAACAAGCGTTATCAAACAAAGTCATCGAAGATGTGAGTGCAATCAAGAACAAGAAAGTCATCGATGTGGACCCATACCTGTGGTACTTCTCAAGTGGCGGTGTGAAAACAACAATGCAGCAGATTGATGAAATTGAGAAAGCATATAAGTAAGAAGTGAGGCGATCCTGAGCAGGATCGCTTTTTTCATTATTACTGTATATGATGTAAATAAATAGAGATGAGGACATGAATAAAAAGGTAGTAGTGAGTGATAGTGTGATTATTCTATCAGGTATGCTTTATTTGGTGAAGAATAAAGTGACAGAATCTGTTATTACATAAGAAGCGACAACACAAGTAGAGAATCAAGCAGATGAAACGCCAGATAAAGCAGCGAAAAAGTCATGGTTCCGGCGAGACATGCGAAAGAACCGTGACCATCCTATGACAAAACCCGGCAACACGTTATGTGCAGCCGGGTTTCTCTTATTTTATACTTCAAATAATGGGGATAGATCGTCCTGTGTCAGGATATTGCCAACGAAGAATTCACCGAACTCGCCGTAGCGTGCGGATACTTCGTCGAATCTCATTTCATAGACCAGTTTTTTGAACTGAAGAACATCATCAGCAAACAGTGTGACGCCCCATTCGTGATCATCAAAGCCGACTGAACCTGTGATGAACTGTTTGACTTTACCTGCATAGCCACGGCCAATCATGCCGTGTGAGCGCATTAAGCCTTTGCGATGATCCATGTCGAGCATATACCAGTTATCGTTACCTTCGCGGCGTTTGTCCATCGGATAGAAGCAGACATATTCACTGCGAGGGATCTCAGGGTAGAGACGTGAGCGTACATGTGGATTCTGATACGGGTCTTCATCAGAGTCACCTGCTAAGTAATTACTGAGTTCGATGACTGATACGTATGAATATGTCGGAATCAGGTAATCGCTGATTGCAAGTTTATTGAATTCAGTTTCAAGCATCGTCAGCTGTTTCATTTCAGGACGCAGCAGCCAGAGCATCAGGTCTGCTTTCTGGCCTGTGATGTTATAGAACGCATATGAACCTTCTTTTGCTTCATGGTTCGCTTCAAGCTTTGACAGATATTCTTTTAATTCGGTGACCATCTGTTCGCGGTCTTCTGCTTCAACCAGTTTCAGGCTTGAAAAATCGATGGCATAGAACAAGTGTAGGCTGTACCAGCCATCTAATGTTTTTGCTGCTTCAATCATTGATATCTCTCCTCATAGTTTATTCTTCTCCAATATACCATAATAAGCGGAAAATTCTGCATTCAGACATTTACAAATTGATGACGTGAATTCTGTATTCAAATGCTCTATAATAAGAATGTAAATTGTATGAAACAATACTAGGAGGCTATTATGGCTAATTTATTAGACGTACTAAAAGGCAAATTAGAAGGCAAAAATGTTCGTATCGTTTTTCCTGAAGGGAATGACGAGCGTGTGCTCGCAGCGGCGGTTGAGCTCAGCAAAACGGATTATGTGGCACCTGTTGTGTTAGGTAATGCAGATGAACTGAAATCAGTCAGCGAGAAATTAGGTCTATCTTTAGACGGTCTTGAAACGATTGACCCTGCAACCAGCGAGTTACGCTCAGAACTCATCGCTTCTTTCGTTGAACGCCGTAAAGGTAAAGCAACTGAAGAACAGGCTGAACAGATGATGAATGATGGCAACTACTTCGGTACAATGCTTGTGCATACAGGTCAGGCAGCAGGTCTTGTATCAGGTGCCGCTCATTCTACAGCTGATACAGTGCGTCCGGCCCTTCAGATCATCAAAACTAAACCAGGCGTCTCAAAGACTTCTGGCGTCTTCTTCATGTTACGGGAAGATGAGCAGTATGTTTTCGGTGACTGTGCCATCAACCCGACACTGGAAGCTTCTGATTTAGCTGAAATCGCTGTTGAAAGTGCAAAAACAGCGCAGAGCTTCGGTATGGAACCTAAAGTTGCGATGCTCAGCTTCTCAACTAAAGGATCTGCTAAAACGTCTGAAACAGAAAAAATCGTTGAAGCGACTCGTTTAGCGCAGGACAAAAAAGCAGAGGCAGGACTTGATGATGTTATAATTGACGGCGAATTCCAGTTCGATGCAGCTTTTGTTCCTTCTGTAGCGGCTAAAAAAGCACCTGAATCACCTATCCAGGGTGACGCCAATGTATTCGTCTTTCCTAGTCTTGAAGCGGGTAATATCGGTTATAAGATTGCGCAGCGTTTAGGTGGATTCGATGCAATCGGACCTATCTTGCAAGGTTTGAATGCGCCAGTTAACGATTTATCACGCGGCTGCTCGACTGACGATGTCTATGATCTGGCCATCATCACAGCAGCACAGACGCTTTAATGTCTAAGTTTCACGGCAAGTGGCAATATATTGATCACACGACAGGACTGCAGCCTATGCAGTCCTTCAGTTTTGATGACACCTTTTGTCACTTGGTCGGACAGAATAACTGGAATAGTGTCGTGCGGACATGGGTGCATCAGCACGTCATTATTCTGGGCATTCATGACAGCAGACTGCCGCATCTGAAGGACGGGATTGATTACCTGATTGACCATGGTTACGGCGCTATCGTTCGTAATTCGGGCGGTCTTGGCGTCGTGCTGGACAGTGGGGTGCTCAATATATCGCTTATCTTTGACGGCGGACAGACCTTCTCGATTGATGCAGGCTATGAGTTGATGTATGACCTCATCAAAGAGATGTTCAAGGATTACGGTGTTGTGATTGAGGCCAAGGAAATCAAGCATTCTTACTGTCCGGGCAGCTATGACCTGAGTATCGATAATAGGAAATTTGCCGGCATCTCTCAGCGCCGTGTACGCGGCGGTGTTGCTGTACAGATTTATCTCTGTGTTGAAGGAAGCGGCAGCGAGCGAGCGCGTCTTATGCAGGAATTCTACAGACTTGCGTTGCAGGGCGAGGAGACGAAATTCTCTTATCCTGATATTCATCCTGGAGATATGGCAAGCTTAAGTGAGCTGCTCGGCTTTGAACTGACGGTGGAAGATGTTCTCTTCAGATTGCTCGGTTCCATGAAATCACTGGGTTCAGAATTATCGATGGTGAAGATGACAGATGACACGTGGTCATTGTATAATGATTACTTCGATAGAATGATTGAGCGTAACAAAAAGATGATAAAACATATGGAGGATGTGAACAACAATGCGCAATAAGTTTCAAGTCTGTGATGACTGCCAAGGTGTTAACCTGCGGACGCTGTTACCTAAACTCGAAAAACTCGATCCAGATGCTGAAGTGGAAGTCGCATGTCAATCCTACTGTGGTCCCGGACGGAAGAAAACATTCGCATTTGTGAACAACCGTCCTTGTGCAGCCCATACAGAGGAAGAGCTGATGGAGAAAGTCGAGAAACGACTCGCACAGAAACGCGATCCGGAGGAAGAGGCAAGACTTCAGAAACGTAACGAAGAGCGTAAGCGTCGTATGGAAGAACAGGAAGCTAAGATCAAAGCGAAACGTCTGAAATAAAAGTTCTGCTGACAGCTGTCAGTGGAACTTTTTTCTTTACAATTCAAAACACATTCTTTAGCTCAAATTTACTAGGCCTTTACATCTCGTTGCTATAGTGAGAGAGAAGATAATATGAGATGAAGGGTGGATTCAGATGAAACGTATTTTGATGACAGGTGCGCGTGCTCCGATCTCTTACGCAGTGGTTCAGCAGCAAGTGGCATTAGGGAATCAAGTTTATCTGACAGATTCAACGACAAAGGTCAGCATCAAGCATTCGAAATTTATTGAGGCGTTCATCGTGACGACTTCGCCACGTTTTTCAACTCAGGAGTATATTGCTGATATCAATGCAATTATCTGCGAACACGATATAGACTATATTCTACCGCTGAACGAAGAGTCCTTCTATCTTTCTCATTGCAAACATTTACTTACAGCACCGGTCTGGGTGGAAGATATCGATAAGATGCTTTCTGTCCATAACAAATTCAGCTTTACACAGCTGATCGATGATATGGGCTTCAGAGTACCTGATACAGCTTATGTCTCTACTAAGAAAGAACTAACTGCTTTCATTACGCGGTTCCCCGCTGAACATTATATCGTCAAGCAGCCGTTCGGCCGTTTCGGCCAGTCGGTTCGTAAATTATCAAGATATTCTCTTGAGTTCGGGAATGAAGTGGAGTTCCCGTTTATGATCCAGTCATTGATCTACGGGACAGAGTGGTGCTCTTATTCAATGTCTCACGACGGAAAAGCATTGTCGACTTCTCTTTATCTATCGAATACCCATGAAAGCTATAACTGCTCAACACACTTCCGGTCACAGCAGAACCCTGAACTGCAGACTGTCATTGAAGCAGTCATAAAGAAACTGAACTGGTCCTATCAGATTGCCTTTGATGTCATTCAGTGCGATAAGACAGGTGAGTTCTATTTTATCGAATGTAATCCCCGTGCAACGAACGGTGCACTTTTCATGCAGCCTGCAGTATGGAATCTGGAAACATGTGCACCGATATATGAGACCCGGCAGCTGATATTCGTTTCACTTTTCAACTGGATGAAGAAACCGAAGAAAGATACATTCGACAAACTGAAATACGGCAAGGACGTTTTCTGGCATCCAAATGAGAAAGTGATTTTCTTTGAACAGCTGATCAGCGGCGCGCAGTGGTGGTTTTCCGCTAAACGTCAGAAAGTGACGGTGAATGCGATCACAACGTACGATATTGAATGGAATGATGAACTGATCAGCATATGAATTGGGGGATTGGATGATTTACACGAGATTCGAAGCTATTCCGTTTGAGCAGGTCTTCGATTCGCCGGTCGAGAAGGCTTATCTGAAGTACAGAATGAAGGGGGTTGAAGAAGGTATTACCAACGTCCATGCTAAAGTGGAGGTGCTGCTGATTGAAGGTCAGCTGATTCCTTATAGTGTGAAGACGGGTGGCTATAAGGACAGCTGGATTCACTCCTTTACAGGACAGTATATCGAAGAGATGGTCAGTGAAGTAGAACGGATGGAAATGCCGGTCTTTCTGAAAAAAGGGGCAATGTTTCTGCTTGCAGCAGGCAGACTGCTCTTACGAGGTACACGCGAGAAGACGGTGACCCTCTACCCTTCATTTATGTCGACAACACTATATACTGAAGGCCAGCTGAAATATATTGGCAAGATAACAGATGAACTGACACGTCGTTACCGCCGTCATGCACTTGTCTTCCGTACAATCAGTGATGAGCATATGAAGACGACGCTGGAACAGGCAGGCTATGAGCCGCTGATTTCACGTGCAGTCTACATTTTTGATTCGGCTGACAGCCATAATAAGAATGAGCGCAAGGATTTAAAAAAAGATATCAAAAGGCTTGAAAAAAGTGGGCTGACTGTCACGGATCAATTGAATGACACTGAATTCGAACAACTGATTCCTCTTTACAACCAGGTTTATCTGGATAAATATTCTAGACATAACCCGCATTATACGGCTGACTTTTTCCGGTTTATGTATCAGCACATGCCGTTTAAATGGTTTGTTCTTAAAAAAGGAGAAGTTATCGTTTCCTTTATGGCGGTCCAGCAGAAAGGAGATATGCTGTTTCCGGTTTATTTCGGTATGGACCAGTCTTATAAAGGGCTGTACTTTATGACGAGCGGCCTGCTCTATCAGTATGCAAAGGATTATAACCTTAAAATCAACAATAGCGCAGGCGCAAAGGCTTATAAGCTCGCTCGTGGGTCGCGGCCGCATCTTGAGTATCATCTGGTCTATACAAAACATCTGCCTGTTGAGCAGCGGATCTTCTATGATCTTTTTATGAGATGTGCAACGCCTATAGGTGAAATCTTACTGAAAAAATTACAGTTCAAATAAATGTTTAGTTATTATTCTGATAATTTTGATGTATAATTGAACTACAACATTGACGAGTCGGACCTGGGTCCGCCTTTTCTTTTTTGCTGAGAGGTGTAATGCATGGTAAATATTAGACAAGCAACGACAGAAGATATTTCTGCTATCCGCCGTGTCGCGACGATGGCATGGCATGACACGTATCAGAATATCCTGGCGGCGAGTACTATTGTCCAGTTCCTCGCTGCAGCCTATAGTGATGAGCGACTTGAAAAACGTCTTGAGAGCTCACTTTTCTTAGTGGCTGAAGCAGACGGACAGGTCGTCGGCTTTACTAATCTGATCAACGGAACAGAGCTTTATTTATCCGCTATTTATGTAATCCCAGGCTTTCAGCGACAGAATATCGGTGGACGGCTGATTGATGAAGGCTTGAAGATCTGCAGTGATTATAATGAGCTGTTTGTTGAAGTCGCAACCGATAATCAGATAGCGTGTCAGTTCTATCACAAATATGGTTTTGAACTCGTTCGTGAATACGAAGAGAATTTATTCGGTGAAATGGTGACGACAGGTCTGCTGAAGAAAAGTTTGAAATAATCAGAGGAAACGCTATAAGAGAGCGTTTCTTTTTTTTATGGTAAAATTAACATATACTATGTCGGAGGAAACGAATGAGCTATCAATTTCAGAAAATGCCTGAAGAAAAGGTTTTTAAAGATCCTGTGCATCGTTATATTCATGTCAGAGACCAGCTGATATGGGACCTGATTAAAACGAAAGAGTTTCAGCGGCTGAGACGTATTAAGCAGCTTGGTACGCTTTATTTATCGTTCCCATCGGCGGAACATTCAAGGTTCACTCATTCACTCGGTGTCTACGAGATTGTCAGAAGAATGATTGATGAAATTTTTCACAACCGCTCTGCCTGGCATGACGAGGACAGACCGCTCGCATTATGTGCAGCTCTTCTTCACGATTTAGGACATGGTCCGTTCTCTCATTGTTTCGAGAAGATCTTTCATACAGACCATGAGGCCTACACGCGGGCTATTATTACCGGAGATACAGAAGTCAATGCGGTGCTGTCGCGTGTTCATCCGGGATTCCCGCAGGAAGTCGCGGATGTCATCAATAAGACCCACCAGAATAAGCTGGTTATCTCGATGATTTCCTCGCAGATTGATGCGGATCGTATGGATTATCTGCAGCGTGATGCTTATCATACAGGCGTCAGTTACGGCAGTTTCGATATGGAGCGTATTTTAAGACTGATGCGGCCAACTGAGGATGAGGTCGTCATCAAGGAGAGCGGCATGCATGCGGTCGAGGATTATCTCATGAGCCGCTATCAGATGTACTGGCAGATTTATTTTCATCCGGTCAGCCGCGGTGGAGAAGTATTACTTAACCGCTGTTTCAAACGGGTAAAAGTCCTGTACGAGGCAGGCTATCAATTTAAGTCGGAACCGGCTTATCTATTGCCTTTCTTCAAAGGTGAAGTCTCTGTCAAGGATTACCTGAAGCTGGATGAAACGATTCTGTTCTTTTATCTGCAGGAATGGATGGAGGAAGAAGATGCGATATTAAGTGATCTGTCAAGTCGTTTTGTCAACCGGGACCTGTTCAAGTATCTGCCGTTCGATGGTTCTGTTATTACGATTGGCGAATTGACTGAACTGTTCATCCAGGCGGGGATTGATCCTGAGTATTATTTCGTTTCTGATGCCTTCAGCGATCTGCCTTACGACTACGACAGGCCAGGTTCTAAAAATAACCGTCAGCCGATTCATCTGCTGACAAGACAGGATACAATCAAGGAGATCAGTACCCAGTCAGTGATTATCAATAGTATCACAGGTGTCAATCGCATGGATTATAAGCTCTATTATCCGAAAGAGATGATCATCAATATAGAGAACCCTGAAATCAAGGGTGCTATCATCAACTTACTCAACGAACTTAATTAGAGGTGAAAAAATGACACAGTTCCAGTTCAATATTATTAAGAACGATCCACTTGATGGTCATAAAGGAACCAATGCAGGTTCCATCAGTCTCGAGAACATTGCACCTGTCTTCATTGACGTGCTTGAAAAACGTGCATTTATCGATATCGGTGCGATGCATGCGAGAAGTGAAGTCGAAAAGCGTGTGAAATGGATTGATAATGAGGCCGAAGTAGAGGGGGAGAACGCGAAACCCTACTGGCTTGTCTGGGTCACGACAGAACGAGGTCCGGCAGGTCCGTATTACGCGGGCGTCACTGCCTGTTACATGCTTGTCAACAAGACGAAAAAGCGAGCGTTCAAACGGATGCATGAACATGTCAATATGATGGATAAATCGATGAAACATCACTTTATTATCGATCAGATCGGGGATGACAATAAGCAGATACTTGCTGAGTTTCTGCAGCAGCATAATGCCGTAATGTGGCAGAATGCTCCCGCTGAACTGAAGGCACAGCTAAATGTGTCAGAACAGTGAAGCAGCTTGAATTATTAAGCGTACAGCAGTAAGATAAATATAGCTATAAAAATAGCTAGGACACTAAAGAAAGCAGGTCTTTGTACCTGCTTTCTTTATTTTTTGCTATACTGTTAGCAGGTGAATAAAATGAAAATTTGGGTGTCAACTGAGCAGAAAATCAAACAGAATAACCAGCTGCAGAAGTTCAGGCAGGAAAGTGCAGGGGAACTGACTGAGAAACGTGTGCCTTATCTCTTCTACACTGAAGAAGTAGGTGAGGAGACGATTGCGGTCAGAGTCAAACTGGATTCTGCCGGCGTCAGGATCTCGCGCAAAGGAACGATCAATATGGACTTTCTTTTTGTCGAGGGCAGGACGACGCAGAACACGTATCAGACACCGGCCGGACGTACCGTTATGGATGTCTATACGACAAAGCTGGAATTTAAAAATCTATCGGTCGGTGGCCGTCTCATCATCGAGTATGAGCTCAGTGAACAGGGCGAGAGTCATGGACATTTTAAATATCAACTGGATTATAAGGAGAGATAACGATGAATATTGTCAATCAGCTTAAGAGCACCTTGATCGATGAGATCAAGATAGCCATTCAGAAAGCAGAGTTAGTGGAGGAAGTACCTGAAATCAAGATTGAAACACCGAAAGACACTACGAACGGTGACTATGCATCCAATATTGCAATGGTACTGACGAAACTGGCGAAGCGTAACCCGCGTGAGATTGCGCAGCTTATCGTTGATCACCTTGATGCTTCTAAAGCACATGTTGATAAAGTGGAGATTGCGGGTCCGGGGTTCATCAACTTCTATATGGATAACAGTTATTTAACCGCAGTGATTTCTCAGGCCTTGACGCAGCAGGATCAGTTCGGTCATCAGATCGAGAAGAAAGAGGAGAAGATTCTTCTTGAGTACGTTTCCGCCAACCCGACAGGCGATTTGCATATCGGGCATGCGCGTAATGCGGCAGTCGGTGATACGCTGGCGAATGTGCTGGATGCTGCAGGATACCGTGTTGAACGTGAATACTATATTAATGACGCCGGTAAACAAATCGAAAACTTAGCTTATTCAATCGAAGCCCGTTATCTGCAGGCGCTTGGCGAGGAAGCAGAGCTGCCTGCTGATGGCTATCACGGCAAAGATATCATCGGTATCGCTGAAGAGCTGGCAAAGAAAGATGAACATTACAAAGACATGCCGAGCGATGAGCGTATTAAGACATTCCGTAAACTAGGTCTTGAATATGAAATGAAAAAGCTGAAGCAGGATTTGGCGGACTTCAATGTTCATTTCGATAACTGGTTCAGCGAATCGTCTCTTTATGAAAATGGAAAGATTGATGCGGCACTCTCTAAAATGAAGGATAATGGCTATACATTTGAGCAGGATGATGCAATGTGGCTGCGCACAACTGATTTCAAAGATGATAAAGACCGTGTGCTGATCAAGAGCGACGGCACTTATACTTATTTCCTGCCGGATATCGCGTATCACTTCGATAAGGTCGAACGCGGCAACGATATACTCATCAACTTATTCGGTGCCGATCACCATGGCTATATCCCGCGTCTGAAAGCCTCTCTTGAGACACTCGGCGTTGATTCCAGCCGGCTTGAGATACAGATTATGCAGATGGTCCGCCTGATGAAGGATGGTCAGGAGATGAAGATGAGTAAACGTACAGGCAATGCGATCACATTGCGCGATATCATGGATGAAGTCGGTATCGATGCAGCACGCTACTTCCTGACAATGCGTAGCCCTGATACACACTTCGACTTCGATATGGAACTCGCAACGAGTGAATCAAGCGATAACCCTGTCTATTATGCACAGTATGCACATGCACGTATCTGTTCCATCATCCGTGCAGCGAAAGAGCAGGGAATTGAAGTGGATTCACAGGCGAACTTCCGCCTGATCACCCACGACAAGGCATTTGAACTGTTAAAACGTGTGGCTGATTTTGAGAGCACGATTGAATCAGCGGCTGAAAACCGGGCACCGCATCGCATCACGAACTATATCCAGGATCTGGCGAGCCACTTCCATAAGTTCTATAATGCAGAGAAAGTGCTGACGGATGATCTTGAGAAATCTAGGGCACATGTAGCGATGATTGAAGCGGTCAGAATCACTTTAAAGAACGCTCTGACGCTTATCGGTGTATCAGCACCGGAAAAAATGTAGGAAATAGCGGGACTGCTGCTCAGTTCCGCTTTTTTTCTATAATGAAAGAGGAGAAGAAGATGAAGAAAGTATTCCTGCTCATTTTGCTGACAGCCCTATCCGGGTGTCAGAATGAAAATCATGAGGAAAGAATCATCAGTCTGATGCCTAGCAATACAGAGATTTTATATGCCATGGGACTGGGGGATGAAGTCATCGGCGTAACAACGAACGATGACTACCCTGAAGACGTGGCGTCGAAAGAGAAATTCGACAGCTTCAATCTGAATAAAGAGCAGCTGCTGCGAATGAAGCCATCAATCATTGTTACACATGAGTCGGCGCAGATGAGTCAGCAGAAAGTATTAGAGTCCCTTGAAGATAAAGGGATTAAAGTGGTCTATATCAAAGAGGCGAAGAAACTTGACGAAATTGATGAGACAGTGATGCAGCTGGCTGAAGCAGTCGGTCATCAGAAAGAGGGAAAAAAAGTTGCTGACAAGCTGAATCAGGAGATAGAAGATGTTATCCATAAATATCAGTATCTGCCGAACCGGGACGTATTTGTAGAGGTGTCGTCAGAACCTGACTTATACACTGCCGGACAGGGTACGCTTTTTGATGATATGCTGACACGTCTCGGATCGACGAACGTGTTCCATGATCTTAGCGGCTGGCAACCGGTCGCACTCGAAACTATGCTCAGACGTAAACCTGACGTCATGGTATCGATGACTGGAATGCCGACTGAAGACTATACAAAACTTGTTCACAGTAGACCAGGTTCCAGCAAAGTGGAGGCAGTATCGCTGAATGACGACTGGATTACGCGTCCTGGCCCAAGAATTGCGAAAGGACTGGAACAGCTTGCAGAAGCACTTGACCAGTAAGCTGTCTTTCCTGCTGATTATCGCTGTCTTCTGTCATCTGTTTATTGTCAGAGGACAGGGGCTGCCTGCTGATGCATTCGACTGGATGATTGTGACGGAAGTCAGACTACCTCGGACATTGCTCGGCTTACTGACTGGATTTGTTCTGGCGCTGACAGGAGCTGTCTTTCAGACAATCTTCAGCAATAAGCTAGCCGATTCTTTTACGCTGGGTATTGCCGGCGGTGCCAGTCTCGGTAGTGCAATAGGTGTGGTACTCGGCGTTTCTGCTGCTGGACTAAGTATTACGGGCAGTCTAATGACATTGGTTATTGTCATCGTGCTCACTCAGCTCTGCTTTCGTTCAAATCAGCGCATCGGAATGGTGCTTTTCGGAATGTTTATCAACTTTTTCTGTTCCAGTGCTCTGTATGGACTTGTGATATTTTGGCCGGGAAGAACGAGACAGCTGCTTAATTACTTGTTCGGCAGCATCGGTACGGCTGGATGGCAGGATATAGCAATACTGCTGCCTGTGACAGTTTTCGGAACGATAGGTCTTCTTATGCTGTCGAGAGCTGTCTCAATTGTGGCAAATGGTGAGACCATTGCAAGAGGTGTCGGTGTAAATGACAGACAGACGACTTACATAGCGCTGACTATAGCTTCTGTGATGACAGCTGTACTGATCAGTATGACGGGTATTATCGGCTTTGTCGGTCTTATTATTCCGCAGTTGTTCAATGGTATAAAAAAATTACTGACAATCGGGCTGATGGGCGGGCTCTCGGTCATAATGGCCGATTTCCTGGGTAATAATATGATAACGCCCATTCAGCTGCCGGTCAGTGTACCTCTGTCGCTTGCAGGATTACCGTTATTATTGATGATTATACTGAAAAAAGGATATGGAGGAGAACGATGAGAACAATCTATCATTATCACGATGGCAGCTGGAGCAAAAAATCAGAACGGATAGAAGACATACCAGTCGTGGATCAGACGTGGACCGAAAGAGTAAATGAAATCATCAGTATGACCGGCAATCTTCTGCACATTGAGACAAGGGAGAACCACAAAGCATTATGGGGCTCTCATATCTATGAACAGAGCCTTGAAGCTGAAGATGACTATACTGATTTTCAGTTCTATCTGGATGAGAAAGATCTTATCCTCATGAATATTGATGTGCCAGCCATGCTCTGCTATACAGAAGAAGAGCTGCTGAGCGATAACAGTAAGCGTTCTGCCTTAGAGACGTTTTATATCATCCTCAAGAATACAACTAATTCTTACATGGAACAGATTGATGAGTTTGAATATAAGCTCCACGATATATTATGGGAAGTCAAGGACCGTAACAACATCAAGATTCTGGATGAGGTGGCTGAGGCAGATCATCAGCTGCTGCTCTGCAAATCACAGGTCGTGACTGTCAAAGAACTCTTTATGATGACAGAAGAAGCATTCGGGAAAGAGATCACAGAGAGCAAATACTACCATCAGATGGAATCACGGGTTGAGCGCGCCCGCTTCCTGATCAACGCTTATGAAGAGGAAATCGATGCACTCCTTGATTTTGAAAACCTGGTATCGTCCTACCGGGGGAACGAAATTACAAAGACATTGACGATATTTACTGCACTCTTCGCACCTGCTACATTGCTCGGCGCGATATGGGGAATGAATTTCAAACATATGCCGGAACTCGACTGGAAGTTCGGTTACTTGATGGCTTTATTGTCGATGCTTGCAGTGACATATGGTATTTATATCTACTTGAAGAGTAAGGGCTGGATAGGAGACCTTCTGAATACAAAAGCAGACCGGAGAAATAAGTTTTTCTAAAGTTGCAGCTCGTACTGATAGAGTGAAGTGATATGAAGTGCATTCTGCATTTCGCCGCACCGAATAGCATGCTTCACTTCTTCTGAAGACAGCAGAATAGTCTCAATCTCTTCAAAATCATCTGGTGAATCCTGACCCGTATTAACAGTCTCTTCTATCAATACGGTATAGCAGCGATTAGTCTGGATGGCAGGATTCGGCATCATGGTGCCGATGAGTCTGCCTTGCCCTGTGTAACCCGTTTCCTCCAGCAGCTCTCTTTCAGCGGCCAGTACGATATCCTCACCCTTGTGATTTTATTTGATAAATGAGAATATATTTACATAATAAATGAGAGCTAGAATATACACTAGCTCTCATCTGTTTAATTAATTCCTATTACAAGACTATCTCTTGCAGCTTCAACCATTCCAACACTTATTTTATCCAGATTATTAATTTCTATAATATCAATGTATTAGCTAATATTATATTATAAATAACTCAGAGGAGAAGTTTCATGATAAAACAAATTATAGAATATATTATAGATAAAAATGGTGATAAAAATATGATAGGACGTAATTTTTTAAGTACACAAGACGAAGATATGCTATCTAAAGTTTACAAGACTTTTAGTAAGATCAATAATACGAAGATTGTTTATTCTATGGTAAAAGAAAATGCAAAAGAACTCTTAGAATATATTGGAAAGTTGAATGACCAAGAACAATCAGAAGTTAATTATCAATCTAATCGTTACCTTTTAAATTATTTAGCAATGGCAAGGCTATTTATAGATAGGGTAGAGGAAAATATTGCAGAAAATTACACTAAAAATTCTGTTGAATATATAAACTTTAAAAAGTTAACATCTAATGAATATGACTCTAGTTTTACATATAGACTTTTGTGGGATTTACGGAATTATACACAGCATTATGCTTTACCTATACACAAATATAAACAATTTATAGATGAAGAAGAAAAACATCATTCAAAAATATATATATGTCCAGACATTTTAATTAATGGTTCATTTAAATGGAAACTTGTAGTTTTGAAAGATTTAAAGCAGCAAACTAAAGATTTAGATGTTTTAAACTTAATAGAAGAACATATGATTTCATTAAGTAAAATATATAAGTATTTTTTATTATGTTATATAGACCAATTTAAAGAAGCTATAAATAAATATGAAATATTTAGAAATGAATATGGATATACAGGAATTTTATATTTAGTAGAGTTCAAAGATTATAAAACATATAAAAAAGCTGATATTAGAAATTATAAAAATGCGAAATTATTAGGACATGAAAAATTAATAGATGATTATATATCTGAATTAGATAACCATGGCTTGTTTAATTTCTAAATATTGTATTATCAGATAGGTTTATTAAAGTATAATAAACGACCGTTTTACACACAAAATAGTGCATACGGTAAAAGGATGTCACTTAAGACGCTATTTTACGCCTGTTTTTAAGCGCTATTTTGCACTATAAATTATTAAAAGCTATCTCCTTTTAAAAGATAGCTTTTTAATGCTTACTTGATTCCGATTACTAAACTGTCTCGTGCAGCTTCAACAACCTCTGTTGTTATGGTTTCAAGATTATTAATTTCAAGTATCCTTTCAATTTGAGTGAACAATCTTTGTATAAGTCTAAAATTTCCTCCAGTAATCTTTATGATGCTAGTTATTGCCTCATAATCGGAAAAGTCCTCAAGTTTTATAGAAAGTTCTAGTTCTTCCCATTTAAACTCCAAGATATGATGGGTTTCATCTTTACTGAGTTTATCAAATTCATGAGCAAATCCAATTCTAGAATAGAGTTGGGGATATCGAGCCAATCTCTTTTCAATTCCAGGCATTCCGATTAATATCATTGCTATATCATTTCGATCATATATATCCCTTAGTTGCTCTAAGTTTTGCACTTTTAGTCGATCTATCTCATCAACAATAATCAGGTCAATTTCTTCAAACGAACTAGTAGAATACTCTTCTTCTTCACCTCTGTTAAGTACTTTATACATAGTTCTAACCATACCCATTCTAGTTCCAATACTATGAATTTCATCTGTCATTTTAGTAGCCCGTACTGCTGGGGCTGTATAAAAAATCGTTCTAGCATCAAGAATCTTTTCATCTGCATTCGCACCGATTTCCTTTGCGTTTTTATAGGCTATTTGTTTTTGGATAGAGTCCCAATTTGAATAATACCTTGAGGATAATGTTTTTCCTACACCTGGCAGACCATAACAAATACCTATATATTTATATTTGATACACGCATCACAAAACTCTGCAAATCTTTTATATTCTTTTGTTTCAATAAACTTCTTTGATTTATTCATTGAAATACCTCTTGAGTTTTGACTTTTTAGAATCAGATTTATTCGACTGGTTCTCGAAATCTTTTTGCTTTGATAAAGCTATTTCTTCTGCAACAGTTCTTCCAGTATTTCCTGCTTTTATCTCTTACATAACAGGAATGAGTTATAATGAAGTAGAAAATCAAAAATTCAATGCACGCGCAATATTCCACACACTTTTCTTTCTTGTGGGATTCAGCTTATTCTATATAGCCCTGGGGTTTGGCACGTCCTTTTTAGGCGGAATATTGATTGAACATGCGACTCTAATCAGACAACTGGGTTCAATCTTGATTATTTTCTTCGGGCTTATCATTACCGGCGTGCTTAATTTTAATTTCTTGATGAAAGAGAGGAAATTAAAATTTAAAAACAGACCGTCAGGATTTTTAGGTTCAACTTTAATAGGTATGGCTTTTGGTGCCGGATGGACGCCGTGCAATGGACCGATTATCGGAGCTATTTTCGCAATGAGTGCCAGTGCACCAAACGATGCTTTAATGTTAATGGTTATTTACTGTCTGGGCTTTGCAATTCCATTCTTTATATTGAGCTTTTTGGTATCTCGTACACACTGGATGCTGAAATACTCGAATACGATTATGAAAGTAGGTGGGGTCATCATGATATTAATGGGTGTACTTCTGTATTTGGATGGATTGACTCAGATTATCATTTGGCTGCAGCCGTACTTTGGAGATTTTCAAGGATTCTAATTATGAATACATTAAATGACTTGTTTATATAACTTTCATAGAAATGACATATTATTATAAAATTTGTTTAAAAATTATTGTTAAAATTAAAAATCAAGGAGGAATCTGGATGAAAAAATATTTAATGCCAGTTTTGATGGGCGTAATCTTTATTTTAACAGGTTGTAGTGATGACTCAGCATCGAACGAATCAAATATTAAAGAAATGGTTTCGGAATTAAGCGCTAGTAATATTGTAGAATCAGCATCTATAAATGATAAAACACTTATTGTTAAAGATAGTGGAGATGAGAATGTCTATACTTTGCCAGACGATGAATTTTTTGTATCTATTGCACCATACATCTCAGATACACATCCTTGTGAATTTCATAGCTTAACAGGTTGTCAGGGAGAGCTGATGAATGAAGAGATGGATGTAAAAATTACAGATGAAGATGGAGAAGTTCACGTTGATGAGAAGTTGACTACCCTTAAGAATGGTTTTTTGGATTTTTGGCTGCCAAGAGATAAAAATTACTCTTTAGAAATTAATTATGATGGAAAAAAAGTTGAATCTAATTTTTCAACTTTTGAGAATGACAGCACCTGTCTGACAGATTTACAGCTTAAATAATATTATTGAATGCAGATTACCCAATGCTATTAAGTGTTGTGGAATCTGCATTTTTAATTCAATGTTAAATCACAGAGTAGCAGTTAATTTATTTTTATTTAGTTTTTAAATACACGTAGTGGATAGTTTCTGCACATATATTTTTTATAATAAACTTAGTAAATTAACAGCTTGACAAATAACGATTACAAATGTAAACTCAAGTTAATAAATCGATTACAGTTGTAATCTTATTATAATATAGGAGGGGAAAGAAATGAATAAAGAAGATAATCATAATCATGCTGAGCACGAAGAAAGTCATCATAACCATGAGGAGAGCCACGAATCCCATAATCATAGCGGACACGATCATCATGCGCATATGGTAACAGATTTTCGAAATAAATTCTTCATTATCCTGATATTCACAATTCCAATTGTACTTCTATCTCCGATGATTCAAAATTTCATAGGTGTGGATTGGCAATTTACTGGAGATATTTATATTGTGGCAGCGTTGGCCACGTTCGTTTATTTCTACGGGGGTTGGCCATTCATTAAGGGCGCTTACGATGAATTGAAAAACAAAGAACCAGGCATGATGACATTAATAGCAATGGCGATTTCTGTCGCTTACCTCTATAGTATGGCAGTTGTTTTTGGATTCAATGGGGAAGAAATGTTCTGGGAGCTGGCAACTCTTGTATTAATCATGCTTCTGGGACATTGGATTGAAATGCGAGCTATTAACAATGCTTCCAAGGCTCTGGAATCCCTCGCATCATTAATGCCTGATACGGCAAACCGTATCACTGAAAATGGTGAAACAGAAGAAGTTCAGATTGATGATATTAAAGCGGGTGATTTACTATTAGTAAAACCCGGAGAAAAAATGCCGCTGGATGGTAAAATCGTTAAAGGAAAGTCGCAAGTTGATGAATCAATGTTAACGGGTGAATCTGTTCCAGTTGAAAAATCCGTTGATGACGAGGTCATTGGAGGTTCAATAAACAGAGAAGGTTCTCTCACTATTGAAGTAGAGAAACTGATGAATGAATCTTATCTGACACAAGTTATAGATATGGTTAGAGAATCACAACGTACTAAATCGAAAACTCAGGATGTAACTAATAAAGCAGCTAAATGGTTATTCTATATCGCTTTAGCTGCCGGTATTATCACATTTATCGCTTGGATAAGTATTGGAGCAACTATAGATACTGCTATCATAAGATTGGTAACAGTTTTGGTTATTGCTTGTCCTCATGCTTTAGGTCTGGCAGCGCCGTTGGTTATTTCAGTATCTACATCACTTGCTGCAAAGCACGGTTTGTTAATTCGAAAACGTCCACAGTTTGAAAAGGCTCGTAAAATTAACGCTGTGATCTTCGATAAGACGGGTACTTTGACTGAGGGTAAATTTGGTGTTACAGATATACAGACTTTCAATAATATTGACGAAAATATCCTTTTAAGTTATGCAGCAACAATAGAAAATGACTCGGAACACCCTATTGCGAGAGGTATACTCAATGAAGCCAAGTTAAAAGAACTTGAATTGTTTGAAATGTCAAATTTCAATTCAATTACTGGTGTAGGAATTGAAGGGACGATTGATGATAAACAAGTCAAAGTAGTGAGTCCGGGATATGTACGTAAACAAAA
This sequence comes from Macrococcus carouselicus, assembly GCF_004359515.1. Classification (GTDB taxonomy): domain Bacteria; phylum Bacillota; class Bacilli; order Staphylococcales; family Staphylococcaceae; genus Macrococcus; species Macrococcus carouselicus. The sequence continues at coordinate 46,769 of NZ_SCWD01000003.1, read as the reverse complement.
AATAGATTTTGACGATAAGAACTTTAATAAATGGTCAGAACAAGGTAAGACGGTAGTTTTTCTTTTGGTAAACGAAGAATTAGCAGGTGCCATTGCACTGGCAGATAAGATTAAGGAAAGTTCTAAGCAGACAATAGAACAGCTGCATAAGAGAAATATTAAAGCTATAATGTTGACCGGAGATAACCAAAAAGTCGCAAATTATGTCGCAGAACAAATTGGAATTGATGAAGTCTATGCTGAAGTAATGCCCGATGAGAAAGCAGATAAAGTGACAGAAATCCAAGAACGTGGTTTGGTTGTTGCAATGACAGGTGACGGAATCAATGACGCACCGGCATTGACTAAAGCAGATGTTGGTATCGCAGTGGGTGCAGGCACAGATATCGCGATGGATAGTGCAGACATCGTTCTCGTTGATAGTAATCCGAAAGATATTCTTGCAATATTCAGCCTGTCCAAAAGAACATATAATAAATTGGTACAGAATCTGATCTGGGCAACCGGATATAACGTGATTGCCCTCCCATTGGCAGCAGGGGTGCTGGCGCCTTGGGGGATAATACTCAGTCCGGCTGTAGGTGCGATTTTGATGAGTCTCAGTACAATCATCGTTGCAATCAATGCGCAGTTACTTCATAGATTTGAAGTAGAATAAAATAAATGCCGACAAATCCTTACTTAAGGATAGTCGGTATTTTAATTCTTTACTGTATGAAATATGAAAGACATCTTAAAAATACTTGAAAAATTTAGAGGTGAAAATATGACCAAAGCAATTGATTCAAATATCACAGACTCCGAGTGGGAAGTCATGCGGGTCGTTTGGGCACAAAACAAAACTACGAGTAAAGACATTAGAGATATTATAGAAAATAAAAAGAATTGGAAACCGGCCACGACCAAAACACTTATTGGCAGACTTGTTGATAAAGGTGTATTAAACACAGAAAAGGACGGCAATAAATACATTTATTCAACTGATTTAAAGGAAAGTGATTTTCTTAAAAGTACGCTTGAACAAACTTTCAATAATATATGTAGTAAAGACGTTGGAAAAATAATTGCAGATTTAATTTCAAAATCAACATTAAGTTTTAGAGACATAGAAGAATTAGAAGAAGTATTAGAAATGAAAAAAAAGAATGCAGTTGACGAAGTGCAATGTAATTGTGTTCCAGGTCAATGTAACTGTTAATCAGCAGTAGATACAATGAATTAAGTAAGATAATTGATTGGTTAAATAAAAAAATAGAGAAAATATAAAATACCTGCCTGGGGTATGATGAAATTATTGTATAGCGTAATCTAATTAAATTTTAAGGAGGAATTTATATGTCAAAAGTAACACTTAATGTAGAAGGAATGTCATGTGGGGCTTGCGTTAATAAAGTTGAGGGAAGTGTCAGTCAATTAAATGGCGTTGAATCAGTCAAAGCTCAAATTCCTGAAGGTAAAGTAGATGTAACATTTAATGACAGTACAATTAATTTGGCAGACATCAAAGGTGCTATTCAAAATACCGGCTACGAGATTAAAGAGGATATTGATAAAGAAGATGGTTCTGCGTGTTCATGCTGCAGCTAGTTAATGACAAAAGATTTTAAGAATTTAGAGTATCATCTTTTTATGTCATATTGATTCTATATAATAATTGTAGAAAGAGACCAAGATAAAAAATCCGGCAAATCTTAATTCAAGATTTGCCGGATTTTTTCTTTGTAATCAGGAATCCATGCTTTTATCCTATATTACTATTCACTAATTTATTCCACAGGTGCCAGTTCACTTTCTGTAACCCACTTATGATTCTGCACTTCTTCTTCAGTATCTGTTGTAACAAAATCTATCATATAGACAGTCGTTTCTTCAGCTGAGTCAATCGTGGCTGTTGCACCATCCATGCCTTTCATGTGATCCGCATCCAAGGTCACTTCAGTGCCGGGCTCCAGTGGTGCTTCTCCTGGACCTTCCAATTCTTCATGGATGACCCATTTATGATCTTCGACAGGATCTCCACCATTCGTAGGTGTGTATGAGACAGTATAGACAGTCGTGTCAAAAGCACCGGAAATTGTTGCTTCAGCACCATCCATACCTTGCATGTGCTCTGCTTCAATAATTGTCCGACTTCCGACTTCATAAGTTGGATTTTCTGCTTCTTTCAAACCTTCAGGCACTTCACCCGAACTGGACATCTCATCGGCTGAATGTTCCATATGACCTCCGGAATCTGATTCCATGTCCATTTCCTCCTCAGAGTTGGACTCTGTTTCAGTGCTTTGGCTTTCTTCATTAGGCTGAGTTTCCCCATTACCACAGGCAGCCATTAAAAATACAGCGAATATGGAAAGAAGCCCTAATAATATTTTGTTTTTTACCATGTATATACCCTCCATTTTATTAGTTATACTGAGAACTTTACCCATAAATTTTGCAGTTTACGTGCAGATTCAATGAAAAATAAATGTATTTAATCAAGAATAATATTACTGACTCGACATATTGGATTTCAATTTAAAGGTTTATTAACCGTGGATGATATCTCAGCGCTTCCTTCAAATCTGCACGAAAAATCGATATTTAAATAATAAAATCTATAAAGAGAGTAGCGAATATAATCATGATACCAAGAAAATTAATAATATAATATTATCATCTATATTTTTAGCGGGATGTGGTAAAATCACTCATGTAACTTCGAGTTACCCTTTAAATTTAAAAAGTCTTGACGGTCAGGTGTTATACTTAGTCATACATTTTTCAGACTAAAACTTCGTTGCAGCTGCTACCTCTGCTAGATTATTTTATCGAAAGATAGCGGAGATGAAAGATGATGGTATTTTGTATGTTGCAATCAATCTACAGAATGAAGATGAGTTAGCAATCTAGACTATAAACAGAAATAGTTATGTGTCTAATGACGGCTCATAAGAATAGTGGAAGAAAATTTTAGTTGTGGGCAAAGTAAAATAAGCTGAATTATTCATAATAAAAATACTACTTTTCTATATAATATGACTAATGAACAAAATGATAAGATGATCTATTACGATTTATACTGTTGCAGAAAACTGAGGAGGCTTTTATGTTCAATAAATTAGCTTTAAAAATCGGACTTTTGTTTTTTCTGGTGATTCTTATTATTGAAATCATATTATTCTATATCCTATATACAAATCTGGTCGCTGATCGTGTGGAGGAAGTGATGGGGGATTTATTGGCTCGGGGGAATACACACAGAGACGTATTAGAAGAAAACTATACAACCACGACACTGGAGCATGTTGCTATTATGGAGTCAGAATCAGATTTTATTGCGGTGATAACAGATGAGAATGGAAAAGTAATCATCAGTTCTGATCCAGTTGAACCAGAAATGAAAACTGTCATTGAACATACTGATTATGATGAAATACCACAAGAAGGAGCCATTCTGAAATCAAATTGGTCGGAAGAAAAATATGTATCGACAGACAGCCCACTTACTTTTAACGAAACACATAGCGGGCATGTTTTCATGTTCGCTGAAAGTGATAGCATCGAAGGGATTATTGATCATCTCAGCCATAAGTTTTGGCTTGTCGGCCTATTGACTTTGCTTCTGACTGTTATAACGGTGTTTATTCTTTCCAAAGTTATTACCCAACCGGTATTGAGGATGAAAAAAGCGACAGAACAATTAAGTAGAGGCAATCATAACGTGGAATTGTATACACATCGAAAAGATGAGCTTGGAGATTTGGCGACTTCGATTACTTTGCTGTCGCAAGATCTGGAACGTTTAAAAAACGAGAGAAATGAATTTTTAGGGAGTATATCGCATGAGCTACGAACACCTTTAACCTATATGAAAGGGTATACGGATATTATTAGCAGAAATGAAATATCCACGACGGACAGGAATAGATACATTAAAATCATTCAGGAAGAAACAGAGCATTTAGCAGACCTGATAAAAAATCTGTTTGAATTAGCTAAAATCGATCATAATGAATTTGCCATTATAAAAGAGAGGGTAGTATTTAGCGCTTTGATTGAGACGGTTTTAGCACGAATCCGTCCAGCGCTCAATGAAAAAAAGATAGAGCTTTTCTTTCATTGTCCGGACAACTTGGTTGTTCTGGCAGATCCCGAAAGAATTCAACAAGTTATATTGAATATATTAGATAATGCAATAAAGTATACTCCCGAGAAAGGCCATATCACAATGGAAGTTATTCAAAATAAAAATGAAATTTTAACAACTATTTCAGATACAGGAGAAGGAATCCCAGAAGAAGATATACCCTTTATATTCGATCGACTGTATCGTTCTGAAAAGTCTAGATCCCGGGTAAGCGGAGGGTCTGGTCTCGGGCTGACAATCGCTAAAGAAATTGTGGAGTTGCATGGTGGCGAGATTGGAGTAGAAAGTACACTCGGCAAGGGGACTGTTTTCGTCATATCTTTAAAGAAGGAGAATGTAAATGAATAAAGTGCTGTTAATCGATGATGAAGAGAGAATGCTCGAACTGTTGACATTATACTTGAAACCTTACCCTTATTTTTGTCGAAAAGCAGTAGGTGCAAAAGCAGGGCTTAAGTTTGTTAAAGAAGAGAAGTTTGATCTTATTCTACTGGATATCATGATGCCTGAAATGAATGGATGGGAAGTATGCAGAGAAATACGGCAATACTCAGATGTACCTATTATCATGGTAACTGCACGTGAGCAGAAAGAAGATATTGTAAAAGGACTCAAGCTGGGTGCAGATGACTATATAACAAAACCTTTTAATGAAGAAGAATTGGTTGCAAGAATGGATGCATTACTAAGAAGAACAAGACCTGTCAACCGGATTGAAGTCGAAAGACTGTTATGGGACGAAGATCAATTTGAACTATCCTATAAAAAACAGCTTGTAAAATTAACACCAAAAGAATTTGCAATCATTGGATTACTCATGAAAAATCCAGGAAGGGTATTTTCTAGAAATCAATTGATTGATTTAGTGTGGGGTATTCATTCAGAAACTGAAGGCCGGACTGTGGATTCACATGTTAGAAACATGCGGGAAAAAATCAGGAAAGTGGGTTTTCCCATCGATGATTATTTTCACACAGTATGGGGCGTGGGCTACAAGTGGATTAGAAAGTAGCTTTCTCATATTATCGATTGCTTAAAAATGTAGATTTTGAGCACATTGCTAAAATTAATTTGAAACATTTTAAAAACTGCACAAACCATGGGCATATGTTTTAGAGACTATTATTTCTGAGGTGATGCTAATGAGCGAATATAAAAAAGACAGCTTATCTTTACTGGATTATCTATCTCAAATGGATAATCTGCATGGATAAGCTCTTTTTATTATATGAATTAACAGATACATTAATGACTGTTTTGAAGGGAATTCGGTTTACTCCTCCTTGCAACGATGGTTCTAAGCGAACTCAACTGTTTTTTTATAACCTTGTCTAAACTAAGGCGTCTCTTATAAGTATTGTCAAAATCAAGGGCGCTCTTAATTAATAATGCAAATACACTTTAATGTATATTTTCGTTAAAATGCTGGGTACAATCTTAACCGGAAATAAAAGAAGTGGTATGTCCAGAATAAGTTTCGACATACCACTTCTTTCTAAGTGTTGTGCTTAGGCGATTTCTTTACAAGCCTCTGCACATTTGAAGCACGCATCTGCACATTTCTGGCAGTGATCGTGGTCATGTTTTTGACACTCGTTGCCGCAAGCTTCGCAAATCTTGGCGCATACCACTGCTAAATCAGAAGCAAATGGTGTACCTCTCATTAATGCTTGTTCCAGAAATGCACAGATATCTGCACATTCACGGTCCAGACGGATGCAATCCGCCATCATACTTACGTCCTCTTCTCTCAAACACGCATCGTAGCAGTGGTTACAGGCTTCCATACATTCATGTAACGTCTGAATCAGTTGTTGATGTTGTTCATGAACCATTATAAATCCCTCCTATAGAATTGAATGCACTTACATTAATTGAATTCCCATCTATTTCGCATATAAACCGATATGGTAAAACTCCATAGAAACTGCACATAATTTTAATGATGATTGCCCTTCTCCAACTTACTCAATATTGTAATTCGTCTAGAAAAAATCAAGAAATAGTTCCTTTTTTGTTATTAGATTGAAGCTTTGGAGCTTACTCTACTTTAACCTGTCCCATCATCCCATTGTCCTCATGTTCAAGTATGTGACAGTGGAACATATATATGCCCTTATTTTTAAACTGAATGGCAATTTTTACAGTCTCATCCGGGGCAACGGAAAAACTATCTTTCCAGCCTCTTTCGTTCTCAGGTGGTGCTTCTCCATTCCTGGAAAGGATCTTAAACTGAGCACCATGGATGTGGAACGGATGAATCATGCCGCCCATCATGTCAGGTTTATTATAGATTTCCCATACTTCTGTAACACCTTGTTCCTGCGTAAAATCAATTCTTTCAGGATCAAATTTTTTTCCGTTTATCGTTACATGATCCATCATGCCGAAAAGTTCAATTTCTTTTGTCACTGGCAGGTTCTTTTCTTCTTCCGTAACTGAAAAGTCATTCATTTCATCAGGTATATCCATGTTCTTACCTGTTTGACCTGTGATTTCAAAAGGTAAGAGCGTGGTACCATCTTCGTTTACTAGAGCAATCTCTTCATTAGTTTTAACTTGTGAGAAGTCAATAATTATTTCGGCCCGTTCTGAAGGCGTGAGTGTGATTTCTTCCATTGAGACCGGTTCATTTAAAAACCCGCCGTCCGTTGCGACTTGTACAAAAGAATCCCCTGTATTTAGTTTAAAGGTGTAATTTCTTGCATTTGATCCATTTAAAAGTCGAAGTCTTACTTTTTCTTTATCTACAGTTAATTTTGGATTCAATGTGCCGTTAATTAATGATGTATCCCCGACTGTGCCATCTTCATTTGCTGTTGCTTTATAATTCAACTGTTTTTCGTCATCAAAGACTCTGTCCTGAAAAATGAGAGGAATATCATTTTCTCCATATTCGCTTGGCAATTCGAGTTTTTTTGAATTTTGGTCCTTGATATAAATTAACCCAGCAAGTCCGTTGTACACTTGTTCAGAGGTTTTTCCTTCCGGGTGGGGATGAAACCATAATGTGGCAGCTTCCTGTGTCACTTCAAATTCAATAGTACTCTCTTTGCCTGGCTCTAATACATTATGTGGACCGCCATCGTCATTCCCCGGCACTTCCAATCCATGCCAGTGAAAAGTGGTGTTTTCATCGAGTTCATTGATTAAGTTTATCTTCACAGTATCTCCTTTTTCAAATTGAAGCATGGGACCTAGAAACGAGCCATTATAACCATATGTTTTTGTTTGAACGCCATCAAATATTTCTGTTTCTCCTTTTTGCGCGCGTATTGTATATTCAATACCTTTGTTGCTGTCGCTTTTGAGTACAGGGGGGATATTCAGTTCATTCTCTCCTGTCGAATCAATTAGACTTACCACATCATCATGATCCATATGACCATTACCCATGGAACCATTATTCATTTCTCCTTCACTGGAGGAGCCATTCATATTTTCTTCCATAGAACCTTCATTGTCCTCATTCATATTCATCTCTTCATTTAAATGCTTTCCATGGTTAGTATCTTCTACAGATGCTTCTTCGTCATTGCTTGTACAAGCTGATAAAACAATGACCATCATTAGAGAAAACAAGCTTATCAATAGTTTCTTTTTTCTCATACTTTACAATCCCTTCTTTCTACTTTTAATAAAGAACTTGTCATTCCTTTATGTATTAGACTAGATTATAATTTTCGAGAATCCGTGCATAAAATGAGTATTTAATATGACAAAAACTACATGTAAAATTAAGTTTAAAAAACGACCGTTTTACACACAAAATAGTGCATACGGTAAAAGAATGTCTGTCACTTTAGGAGTTATTTTGCACCTGTTTTATGTGCTATTTTGCACTATAACACATTTGAAAAAAGGTAGAACACAGCCTTTTATGTTCCAACTGTCACTTTCGATGTTATTTTGCACTGATTTAGGCGATAATTTGTACTATAGTTAAGAAACCCAGCTAATCTTTTCACAAAGACAGCTAGGCTTTAAAGTTGGTTATGCAAAATAACACTTAAAATATATGCAATTTATCGTCAAAAATGACATGCAATATATTAGCAATATAATTATGTCTATTTAGGGTCTGCTTATAATATACAGTTAAAGTTGTTACTATATATCATAAATGTAGGGATATGATACATAGATTTTGAGCAATCTTTAAAGACTGAATTCTCTATAATTATAAGCCGTTTAATCGTGAAAGAAATAAGTCTCAAAAATATTCGTTTTTGAGACTAGAATTTTATGCCCTACTTACTTCTTTTATTTTCATTCAAATATTTGCTTGCATGATGAGTCGAAAATGGTTATAATATATTCAAATAAATATTTGAATGAAGAAGGGATGATAATATGAACAAGAAAGATACTTGTGAAATTTTTTGTTATGACGAAGAAAAGGTTAATCGAATACAAGGGGATTTACAAACAGTTGATATTTCTGGTGTTAGCCAAATGTTAAAGGCTATTGCCGATGAAAATAGAGCAAAAATTACTTACGCTCTGTGTCAGGATGAAGAGTTGTGTGTTTGTGATATAGCAAATATCTTAGGTGTTACGATAGCAAATGCATCTCATCATTTACGTACGCTTTATAAGCAAGGGGTGGTCAACTTTAGAAAAGAAGGAAAACTAGCTTTCTATTCTTTAGATGATGAACATATCAGGCAGATAATGATGATCGCCCTAGCACATAAGAAAGAAGTGAAGGTCAATGTCTAAACAAAAGATTAAACTAATGGAAGAAGAAATGAACGTCTATCGGGTCCAAGGATTTTCATGTGCAAATTGTGCAGGAAAGTTTGAGAAAAATGTTAAAAAGATTCCAGGCGTTCAGGACGCAAAAGTAAATTTTGGAGCTTCAAAAATTGATGTCTTCGGCAGTGCAACTGTTGAAGAACTAGAAAAGGCTGGTGCTTTTGAAAATCTTAAAGTGGCACCAGAGAAACCTAAAAGACGGGTAGAACCTGTGGTAATTAAAGATAAAAACGTTTACCGTGTGGAAGGATTTTCCTGCGCAAATTGTGCGGGGAAGTTTGAAAAAAATGTAAAACAAATAGCTGGAGTTGAGGATGCAAAAGTAAACTTTGGCGCTTCTAAAATTGATGTATATGGAAATGCATCGGTTGAAGAACTTGAAAAAGCAGGTGCTTTTGAGAATCTAAAAGTATCTCCTGAAAAACTAGCGAATCAAACGATACAAAGGGTTAAAGATGACACTAAGGCTCATAAAGAAGAGAAAACACCATTTTATAAAAAACATAGTACATTGCTGTTTGCCACACTACTAATTGCTTTTGGTTACCTTTCTCACTTTGTAAATGGAGAAGATAACCTCGTAACTTCCATGTTATTTGTAGGTGCTATTGTAATTGGCGGATATTCATTATTTAAAGTCGGTTTTCAAAATTTGATACGCTTTGATTTCGACATGAAAACCCTGATGACCGTTGCCGTTATTGGAGCTGCCATTATTGGTGAATGGGCAGAGGCATCTATTGTTGTTATTCTCTTTGCAATCAGTGAAGCACTTGAACGCTTCTCGATGGACAGAGCAAGACAGTCCATTCGTTCATTAATGGATATTGCTCCAAAAGAAGCACTTGTCAGACGGAATGGTCAGGAAATAATGATCCATGTGGACGATATCGCTGTCGGTGATATTATGATTGTTAAACCAGGAGAAAAGATTGCCATGGATGGAATCATTGTGAATGGCTTGTCGGCTGTCAATCAGGCAGCCATAACAGGAGAATCTGTCCCTGTTGCCAAAACGGTAGATGACGAAGTATTTGCAGGTACGCTTAACGAAGAGGGACTACTTGAAGTAAAAATCACCAAATATGTAGAAGATACAACGATTGCTAAGATTATTCATCTTGTTGAAGAAGCACAAGGAGAGCGTGCTCCAGCCCAAGCATTCGTAGATAAATTTGCTAAATATTACACTCCGATCATTATGGTTATTGCAGCCCTGGTTGCGGTCGTTCCACCTTTATTCTTTGGTGGAAGTTGGGATACATGGGTTTATCAAGGATTAGCAGTTCTTGTAGTTGGATGTCCTTGTGCATTAGTTATTTCTACTCCAATCTCGATTGTCTCGGCAATTGGGAATGCGGCTAAAAAAGGTGTGTTGATTAAAGGCGGTGTCTATCTAGAGGAATTAGGAGCCATTAAGGCAATCGCATTTGATAAAACAGGAACACTGACAAAAGGTGTACCAGTGGTAACAGATTTTAAAGTGTTAAATGATCAAGTGGAAGAAAAAGAGCTGTTTTCCATTATTACAGCTTTAGAATATCGATCACAACATCCACTTGCTTCAGCAATAATGAAGAAAGCAGAGCAAGATAATATTACTTATTCCGATGTTAGAGTGGAGGACTTCACTTCTATTACAGGTCGGGGCATTCAAGGGAATATAGATGGAACAACCTATTACATTGGCAGTCCAAGGCTTTTTAAAGAATTAAATGTTTCCGATTTTAGCCTTGAGTTTGAAAATAAAGTGAAAGTTTTACAAAACCAAGGGAAAACGGCCATGATTATTGGAACGGACCAAACAATCCTCGGCGTGATTGCTGTAGCAGATGAGGTCCGCGAAACAAGTAAAAATGTGATTCAAAAACTTCATCAGTTAGGAATCAAGCAAACAATTATGCTGACAGGTGATAATCAAGGTACCGCAGAAGCAATCGGTGCTCATGTAGGCGTTTCTGATATTCAGTCCGAATTGATGCCACAGGATAAGTTGGACTATATTAAAAAAATGAAAGCCGAGCATGGTAATGTAGCTATGATTGGCGATGGCGTCAATGATGCTCCTGCACTTGCTGCATCCACTGTTGGCATTGCAATGGGCGGTGCTGGAACAGATACTGCCATCGAGACAGCTGATATTGCATTAATGGGAGATGATTTAAGTAAGCTTCCATTTGCAGTAAGACTTAGCAGGAAAACGCTAAATATCATCAAAGCGAACATCACGTTTGCCATCGGAATTAAGATAATTGCCTTACTATTGGTTATTCCAGGCTGGCTAACCCTTTGGATTGCGATTCTTTCCGATATGGGAGCCACTATTTTGGTAGCATTAAATAGTTTGCGACTGATGAGAGTGAAGGATAAATAGGTACTATATGTGTGCAATTTACGGAAGGACTTTTCATTTTGAAGAAAAGTCCTATCCCTAAAATATTGGAGATGATAAAATGATCGCGACCATACTGACGGCTACTGCGGTATATGTAGCAACAGGAATTGATTATCTCGTCATATTAATTCTTTTGTTTTCGCAAGTAAAAAAAGGTCAGGTAAAACATATTTGGATAGGACAATATATAGGGACTGCAATTGTGATAGGAGCAAGTCTTTTAGTTGCACAGGGGGTTGTAAATTTAATTCCTCAGCAATGGGTTATCGGACTACTTGGGCTTTTACCACTTTACCTAGGCGTGAAAATATGGATTAAAGGAGAAGAGGATGAAGATGAAAGTAGCATTTTATCCTTATTCTCCTCTGGAAAATTTAATCAGTTATTTTTGACGATGACTTTCATCGTATTGGCTTCCAGTGCGGATGACTTTTCCATTTATATACCGTACTTCACGACCTTAAATATGTCTGAAATCTTTATTGTCACTATTGTCTTTCTAATTATGGTTGGAGTTTTGTGCTATGTCAGTTACCGTCTAGCTTCCTTCGATTTTATATCGGAAACAATTGAGAAATATGAACGTTGGATTGTACCTATTGTATTCATTGGGTTAGGTATTTATATATTGTTTGAAAATGGTACATTTAACGCTTTATTCTCATTTTTTTAACAATCGGAACGCTTTCTCTAATAAGAATCAGCGCTCGTTTGACATATAAGACCGCCTTTTGGGAGTCACGATAGAAGTCCAATTTCTTAATTTTAGAACTGAGAAATTGGACTTCTATATACCTCCTGACTCTAACCTTATTAACTTGTAATGCAAAATAACGATTAAAATAGGTGCAAAATAACTCCTAAAGTGACAAGCTAAGCATATCAATACATATATAATGTCTATTTAGGGTCTGCTCAAAACATACATTATTAAAAATATATTTATAGATTTTTTTGCATACCACATTAACTGAGAATTTGATTATTATAATCAAATTCTCAGTTAATGTGGTATTGTGTATTGCTATACATCCTAGCATAGGTGAAAGATTACTAATAACATTGAATGACATAAGACTGATGCGAGTTAAAGACTAATATTGTTTTATTTGAAGAGTAAAGAGAACTTCTTATAACTGCTAATTTTATTAGTCTAATTCTCGAGTTCCAATAAAATCTCTTAATGATATGAAATGTCACATTAAATACTTAAGAAACTGCACAGTTTCTTTAAAAGTTTAGCTTAAGCTAAATAATTAGGAGTGAATTTTTCTTAACAGTTAAAGTTTGTACTTAGATTGGTGTGAGAATGAACTTTTATTTTTAACAAAAATTATCTTTCAAAGCCAACCAAAAATGCATGTTTAGGTTCAACTTTAATAGGTATGGCTTTTGGTGCCGGATGGACGCCGTGCAATGGACCGATTATCGGAGCTATTTTCGCAATGAGTGCCAGTGCACCAAACGACTGTTAATTATACAAATATTTTATATGTGTAATTATTAAATGAATTAGATACAATATGAACATTAAATGAGAACTAGAAACTTCTAGCTCTCATTTTTAATATCTTAATTTTCTATTTTATCTAAGTATCGATAAACAGTTGTCCTAGAAACATTCCATTTTTCAGCAATGGTTTTGATAGGGGTACCATTTTCAACTAATGTTTTAAGTAATTTTATATCGCTGTCATTTAATTTTTCAGGACGTCCACCTAATCTTCCTCTTGCTCTTGCAGCCACTCTTCCTGCAGCAGATCGTTCTAAGATTAAATTACGTTCAAATTCAGCAAATGCTGCGAAAAGGTGAAATAAAAGTTGGCCAGTTGAACTTGACTTATCCATCGTAATATTTTCTTGAATGCTATGGAAGCTAATCCCTCTATTATTTAAAGCATTAACAATTGAAATTAGATCTTCCATATTCCTTCCAAGGCGATCTAACCTCCAAACGACCACAACATCTCCTGATCGAGCAAACTCAATTGTACTTTCTAATCCAGGGCGATTACTCTTCGCACCACTAACTTTATCTGTAAATATTTTTTCACATCCATAGCTTTCAAGACTGTCTTTTTGTAAATCTAAATTTTGTAATCCTGTTGAAACTCTCGCATAACCAATTTTCATTTTTATAACCCTCCATACAAATAACATTGTACCATATCTTAAAATTAATATTGTTGTTGAACATAGATTTTAATATGAGTTTATGAACACATTAGAGATACTTAATTCAATAAAAATAGCATTAGTTTAAGAGTGTTCATAAATAGAGGAGTTTATGAACAATATAATAATTCGATTAGAATTTTGTTAAACTTAGTATAAGTATTTGTAATACTATTTTTGGTTAGAACAATTTAAAGTTAGGAGACTCAACACCATGCTAAAATCAATTAATCATATTTGCTTTTCAGTGAGTAACTTAAATGATTCAATACATTTCTATAAAAATATACTACGTGGAGAATTATTAGTAAGTGGAAAAACAACTGCTTATTTAATTGTGGGTGGCTTATGGATAGCTTTAAATGAAGAAACAGATATTCCTAGAGATGAAATTCAGTTTTCATATACACATATTGCATTTAGTATTGAAGAAGATGAATTTTACGAATGGTATCAAAGATTAAAAGAAAATAACGTAAACATTTTAGAGGGGCGTAATAGAGATGTAAGAGATAAAATGTCTATTTACTTTACTGATCCTGATGGACATAAATTAGAATTGCATACTGGAACACTTAAAGATAGATTAAATTATTATAAAGAAACAAAACCACATATGACCTTTTATGATGAATGAGAACTGCATATGTAATTCTCATTCATCATATAAAAAGTTTCTTATTTAACAAGTAAAATCACACCTCACCCTTGTCGATGACACCACCAGGCAGTTCAAGGATACTTTCCTCCACTCCGATACGGAACTGTCTCTCCATAATCAGTCTGCCCTTATAGAAGGCGATGATATTCACCCAGTCCGGAGGGACAATCTGGTAGAAGCAGCCTGCCTTCTGATTGAGTGTCATCTGGATAGTATTCACTGTAAATATTTTATAGTCATGCTGAGCGATTAATTTTTTCATTGGATGCCTCCGTACAGTTCAGTCGTTACAATTGTAGCAGAAAGGGTATAACATAAAAAACAAATTTTATAGGGAGCGGTGACTGTGGATATGACCACCCGGCAAGGCGGTATTTTCGAAGTGATTGATATAGACAAAGCAACAATTTACACCTCAAGTATAGAAGCGAATGAATTCAATGTCAGCGAGGAAAGTGCTGTCATAGAAGGCCGACTGAATGCGCCTTATGTGACGAATTCAGGTTCTCTTGAAGTGACTTCAACGCTGGAAACACATACGCTTAAAAATAAAAGGGATGCGATTCTTAGGATCTCTGACCATGTTGTCGGTCAATCCATCGACAATGCCGGCATGCTTGAACTGGGTGGTCACTTAAAAGCTGAGCACCTCAAATCGACAGGCCGACTGATAAGCGAGGGCGTCATTGAAGGAGAGACCGTTATTCTGGAAGGACCGGTCAAGGTGCGGGAAATCCGTGCGGAGCACATTGAATTGACGTTAACCGCTGACTGTGTGGCTGATTATCTAACGGCCAATCAGATTACAATCAATGCCAAGCGGGAGAACCTGCTGTTTAAAGATAAAGATCATTCACTTAAAGTAAATGAAATTGACGGAGGAAGGGTCTATATTGAGAATGTTATTGCTGAGCTTGTCCGGGGAGATGAAGTGGTGATCGGTCCGAACTGTACGGTAAAAGTAGTGGAATATACGGAAAATTATACGCTGGACGATCAATCAGATGTCCTTGAGCTTGGAAAAATTACGAGAGACTAGGAGAATAATATGAATATTATAGTGACTGACAATGATATTGCCATCCATTATGAAGTATCAGGGAGAGGTTATCCACTGATTATGCTGCATGGTCAGTATATGAATACGACGATGTTTGATGATTTTGAGACGACACTTAAAGAGGACTATCAGCTGGTTAAAATTGATCTTCGCGGCCATGGCTATTCTGATAAGCCATTTAAGATTACGATCGAAGACTATATGCAGGATGTGCTGTCAGTCATGGATGAACTGATGATTAAACAGGCCCATTTTCTAGGATACGGGCTTGGGGGTATTGTTGCAGAACTCATTGCAGCAAATTATCCTGAGATGATACAGCGGCTCGTACTCATCTGTGTGGGAAGTGAACCTTTCAACGTTTCGCAGGAAAAGTTTTATGGTCAGTATTCCAATATACTCCGCACAATGAAACCGGATAAACGTGATAAGATGATGGAGCAGTATATGTACTGCGACGTCAAAAAGGTGAAGAAATGGAAGAAAGCGCTGAGAGATACTGAAAAGGGTACCACTAAGCTTGAACGACATGCCATTGATCATTCCGCTGATGATATTGATCTGATGATCACTGCCCATCAGGTGACGGCCCCCACTTTAATTATTAACGGTGCACACGATGAACTGATCAAACCGGATAACGGTTATCAATTAAGTCAGAAAATCCCTAATGGTTATCATCTCGTATATGAGAATAGCGGGCATGCCCCTATGATAGAAGAGAAGGAACGCTTTCTTGAGGATGTTCAGAAATTCCTGTCAACAGAGACCCAATTTTAAAGAATCGCTATGAAGCGTTTCTTTTTTTATTTAGCTTAATACCGTTAGAACATTGAAAATCGGGTAAAAGATTAAAAAGGAGGAGCTTGCGATGAGTGTATTTAAATCTACAGATGGCACCACAATCAATTATGAAGTATCAGGCTCCGGCGAACCACTCATCATGATTCACGGTATAAACGGTAATATGAGAATGTTCGATATAGTAAAAGAACAACTTGCTGATAAGTATCAGATTATTACATATGATGTCAGAGGACACGGCCAATCTGATCGACCCCTCAACTTTACAATCGATGATCATATTGATGATTGTCTTGATCTTATTTCATATCTTGAACTTGATAAGGCTCATTTACTTGGGTATTCGATGGGCGCCTATATCGCTCTTGGTCTCGCCGTAAGATACCCAAGAAAAGTCGACAGATTAATATTAGTCGGCGGAAAGGCTCATACGACTGTAAGTTCCTTTGCACGTCTCATGATGCAGCATCGTGATGAAGTTAAAGATAAGCCGAAAAAAGAAGTGACCCAATTATTAAGCCGATATATTTTTTATAATAAGGAAAAAGTCGATGGCTGGCAGAAGACTATTGATGACTATAGTGAAATGGATGCGAATGAAGAAGCGGTTGCAGCAAGAGGAATCATAGGGTTTGATTACCGGAATTCTTTGACTAAGCTGCCTCATCAGACCTTGCTTATCGCAGGACGACATGATCAGTTGAATCCACCGATCGAGAGTCAGTATATGGCGGAACTGATACCGAACAGCAAGTTTATTGAGTTTGAGTACTCAGGACATGCACCGCTTGCTGAGGAGCCGAAACGTTTTGCTGAGGAGATTCAACTATTTCTAGACCGTCAGTAGCAGGCGGCGATATTTCGCAGAAGATGCTTGAACGAGCTCGCATGCAGAGCAGGTAATATTTATGCAAGGCTCTATTGAGGATCTGGAACCTCTCAACTTTAAGCATCATGAATTTGATGTGCTCATGAGTTCATTCGCCTTTCATTATCTGCCGGACTCTGAAGGTATAGGGGAAGAAGTGAAAGAGATTCTGACCATTAGCGGCACCTTTATCTTCAGTATCGAACATCCTGTTTATACGGCATATGGTTCACAGGACTGGATATAGACTGAGAACGGTGATATTGCGCACTGGCCGATAGATACCTATCACCGTGAAGGAGAAAGACAGGTCGATTTTCTTGAGACACCGATCATCAAATATCATCGGACGTTAAGTCATGATTTAAGCGTGCTGATAGAACAGCGCCTTGTGATTAAAGGGGTAGCTGAACCAGTGCCGTCAGATAAGATGATGGATGAGAATCCTCATATGAAGAATGGACTGAGATGCCAGGTGATGCTGATCATCTCAGCCGGAAGGAAATAAAGCCTCGCTTAAGGCGAGGTTTTTTATATGGTTAAAAAGATAGGTCCTATACAAAAGTGATCATCTTTCGTTATAATAAGGGATGTGAAAAAAGATGATTGAGGTGTACTATGGCAGGTAAGTTAAATGTTATGACAATGACAGAGGATGAAATCAGAAAGTTTAAACAACCTCTTTCATACTATCTGCGGCAGAAGAAAATAGATACACTGAAAGACATCTGCCGTTTCTATCAGATTAAAGGTTATTCAGGTAAGAAGAAGGAGGACTTGATTGATTTAATCACATCCCATATATTCGCTGACTTCACGGCGGCAGATCAGATGTTTGAAGTGATGTCTGTTGAAGATTACAATATTTTAAATCACCTGCTGATTGCTGATACATACGCCACTGAATGTAAGGGTACGATTCCTGTACAGAATTTCTTATTTGTATATGGCGATCACGTCTTTATTCCGGAAGATATTAAAGACTATCTGAGACGCTATGTCATTGAGAAAAGTCAGTCGCAGGAGCAGAGTGATGAAGTGAAACTCCTGGTGAGCGCGGTCAATCTCTATGGCTACTTCTCGCTGGCACAGTACAGGCTCATTGCTGAAAGATTCCTGAACAGTAGGAAGACTGAACAACAGCTGGAAGAAGAACTGCAGGGGATCGCAACGGTCAAAGATGGCTTTGTGCTGAACCCGCTGATTGATGCGGCACAGTTTCACGGAGCAGGCATTGAATCCAAGCGGCAGTACTATGTGCCGACCTCATGGGAAGTGTTTCAGCGGTACTTTGCTTTTGAATATCAAGAGGAATCCGCAGAAATTGAAGCGCTTATACGTTTCCTGCAGCCCTATATAGTGAACAGCAGTCAAAGACAGGATATAAAAGATACCCTTATCGTGATGATGAAGATGATGGATAATCCTGATAACCTGATGTCCATCCTTACGGACATGGTCAATGAAAATGTGCTGACGCCGATGAATGAACAGGAAGCAGGCCGCTATATGCTGGGTGCCTACAGAACAGTTCGCAGCTGGCTTCTCGGCGGCCATAAAATGGCTGAACTGATGGAACCTGAACCACGCATTGTCAATAAGCGTGTTGAAAAGAAAAGCAAGAAACGTAAAAAGAAAAATATCAGCCGCATTAAAAAATAAGCTGCCCGGGAGGGCAGCTTATTTATGTTTCATTGATGACAACAAAAGTGGCAGCTTCCTGTGAATAATTGTACCAGTAATGAGGTCTGGTCGCATCATACATCAGGTTCGAGATGATAGTTCTCATCTCCGATGACGACTGTCAGTGTGCCGTTCAGACAGAAGACGAACTCTGAACCGTTATGTGCGACTGATTTTGAGACTTGTTCGTTGTTACTTCATTATAATTAAAGAATGCACTGGGATGAACGGCGAGAACCTCAGTAATCTTACGGAGAGAACCCATGGTGGCACTGCATTGTGAGAGGAAAGGGATGGATAAATCAGTTAAATTCCATATTTTTTCAATCTTAAGCAACCCAATAGAGGCTATGCACGATTATTGATATAATGACATTAGACAAATTAAAGGAGTGTTTTAAGTGACAGTCTATAATTACGAAGTTAAAACAAGTGGTGGCGAATCATACAAACTCGATAAATATAAGGGTGAGGTTATACTGATTGTCAATACAGCAAGCAAATGTGGTTTCACTAAACAATTTGACGGCCTGGAAAAAATCTATCAGCAGTACCAAGATCAGGGCTTTGTCGTACTTGGCTTCCCTTGTAATCAGTTCGGTAACCAGGAACCGGGTACAGCGGAGGAAGCAACGAATGAGTGCCGTCTGAACTACGGGGTTACATTTCCGATGCATGAGAAAGTAGATGTCAACGGCAACGATACGCATCCTTTATTCGGCTATCTGAAAAAAGAGACTTCAGGTCTTTTAGGTAGTGCAGTAAAATGGAATTTCACTAAATTTCTTGTCGACAGAGAAGGTAACGTTGTGGAACGTTTTGGTCCACAGAAAGAACCGGAAAAAATGACAAAGGCTATTGAGAAATATCTGTAGACAGTAGAAGTGTCATTCCTGGATGCAGGCTCTCACAATCAAAGGAATGAAGGAGTATTGAATGGAAAACAGAAAAAAAGCAGAGTTTAAATGGAATACACTTTACCGGGTGATGAACTATTTCGTCATTATATTGATAATCGCTCAGTTTGTGACGAGTTACCATTTATCTCTCTATATTATTTTATCACTTGCAGCGCTTCTCATCTTAGGGTTGCTGGATAGTATTGACCATCACCGCTTTAAGGAGAATAAAGGACGTCATCTTTTTGATGCCGTCATACTCGTGTTTTATACAGTACTGACCTATATCTAAAAAAACTTTGTCCAATTATTATGGGCAAAGTTTTTTTAGCTAAGGGAGATGTTTTGCTAATCAGCATTAATATTCATCACATAATCGGCTTTAATATAATACTGATTCTTTTCATCAGTTGTCGCCGTATGATTGAAAAATGTAATGAAATGGAGTACTTTCAGCAATGTTCCCTGATTATTCGCGCTGTCTAAGATTTTATCGAATTTGACCGCCCGGCAGCGAATCCTCATAAATGAAGGTGCTTCTCTGTACTGACCATTCTTGAAAATGGAACACGTCCATCTTTGGCCAAGGTAATCATAGATTTCATATTTCCGTTCGATATTATTGATAAAATCACCTCCGCACGTTGTTGTTAAGAGCGTACCATGAAAGCTGTAGTTTTCATATATAAATTTACGTGTAACAATTGTGAGCGCTCTAGTGAGTCTAAAATAATATAAGAAGGGTAAAGAATATTAAACTAAGATGAGGTGATAATGGTGAAAATAGAAACGTTACCGTTCGGCGAAGTGAATGAAGAAACAGTACAGAGATACAAGATATCGACTGATGAGATGTCTTTCACGTTTATTAATTACGGGGCAGCACTGCAGAGTATTCAGATGCCGGACAGAGACGGAGAGCAGGAAAATGTGGTCATCGGTTTTGAGACAATTGATGACTATATATTGAACCCGAACTATTTCGGGATGTGTGTCGGCCGCGTAGGGGGGCGCATAGCTGAAGCGAAGTTTGAACTGAATAATGAAGTCTTTCAACTGGAAGCAAATATGCCTCCTCATCATATACACGGTGGATCAAACGGTCTCAGTTACAAAGTATTTGAGACAGAGGTTATTGAAAATCCTAATGGCCAGGAAATTGCTGTTAAGATGACAGCATCTTTGCTGGCAAGTGAGGATCACTATCCTGGGAACTTGAAAGTTCAGATTACGCATACCATCAGGGCGGATAACAGCTGGACGGTTCACTACTTCGCCGCGCCAGATCAGGATACAATCTTCAATCCGACTAATCATACGTACTTCAATTTAAATGGAGGACAAAACGATGTCACTGATCACCTGCTGACCATTCTGAGTGATGAGCGGGTGGAGACAGACAAAGAACAGATACCGACAGGTGAACTGATTGATGTCACAGGTGAGATGGATTATAGACAAGAGAAACCAGTCAAAATCGGTCTGGACGATTCCTATCATCTGACTGGTGACCCGTGTGGTAGTCGCATCGAACTGAAGCATACAGCATCAGGAAGAAAAGTCGCTATAAAAACGGACGCACCGTATGTGATTGCCTATTCAGCGGGCGGACTGGATTATACAGCGCAGAACGGACGGCATTACAGCGCAGGTGCTGGCATTGCGCTTGAAACCCAGAATATACCGGATGCAGTTCATCATCCCGAGCTGGGTGATATCCGTCTGATGAAGACGGAGACATTCCAGTCTGCAACAACTTATTATTTTTCTGTAGAATAGAGAGCTGCAATTCTTCTTTGTATTCTGTCCTTGCTCACTTTATAATAAAGAAAAAGACTTAGGGTGATGAATATGGATTACAGAGAAGCACTGCTTAATTTAAATGAAGTAGATTTAAGATATATTTATGAACAACTGTTCCATGAGAGTGCTGTTGAGCTGCATTCCATTGAATTAATAGAGTCAATCCGTCAGGAAGTCTTTGACCATCGATATCTCGAGCGAACGTTGCAGGCTATGCCCGCAGGTGAATACGAGCTCCTGATGCAGGCGATTGAGGCAGAACATGAGTTTATGCCAGTGCCGGGTGAACGCGTTTTATTCGCTCTGCAATCATTGCTGATGTTTGAAACAAAGAAAGGCATGATTATCCCTTTTGACCTGGCACGAGAGATCAAAGAACTGAATATCAGGGAAATCGAAGCGGCGCGCACTCAGCTTGAACAAGATCTGAACTTTATTACAGGCGTCCTTTTCCTTTATGGTTACGCGCATAGAGAGCACATTGAGAAATTATACCGTCTGTATTTCAATGAAGAACTGAGCAGCGAAAAACTGGAAAATATGCTGATGCCTCTGGGGATCGAACCAGTGGGGGATATGATTATGCTGCCCGTTATCCGTGAGGGATTCACCGGACAGAGACTGCCTGCATACGATGAGAAGCACTACTACGTGCCAGCAACATTTGATGAACTCAAGCAATACGCAGGGGCCGAGCACCATCGAAATGAGCAGGCTTTGAATGCTTTACTTGCGTTTGTCGAGGAGCAAGAGTCTGAAGAGCTGGCGGATACTGTTCGCTTTCTGATTATCGCAAGCAATGATGCTAACTTGACGATGAAGGAACTTATCAATCTGTTCGCTAAAAATCTGTCGGAGCCGGATTTTGAAATATTTGAACATTTATTTATCGCGGCGCTTGAAGAAACGCGTCTCTGGATTTACGGCGGGAAAAAACTTGATGAAATCAGGGGCGAGATTGAAGAACAGGAACAGGTTGAAGAAGAGGAAAGGGAAAAAAAGGTTATTAATCTGGATGTCTTTCGTAAAGAGATGTAAAGGATGGACTCTTATGAAAAAAATAATCAGTTTAGGTTTAGCAGCATTAATTCTGACAGCCTGTTCCTCTGCAGAGCCAAGCAGCAGTCAAAGGCAAGTAGATAAGGAAAAAGTAACATCAGAACAAGCTGCGACATATAATGAAAAAAAGAAAACAGAAGCATCGGCTGAGACACCGACTACTGAAACGCCTGAAAATGAAAGGGCTGAAACAGAGATGCCTACTACCGAAGCAACTGTAACTGAAGATGCAGATAAAGTAAGAAAGCATAAAGATCAATCAGAAGAATCCGCTACTGAAAAAGAATCTTCAAGTGAGACTGTTGAACCTGCCAGCCTGGAAGCTGATAATAGCAAGGTGCAGTCCTCTCGGTATGCGGAAATATCAAAAAAACAGTTGTCAGCTTATTTTAGCACTATGCCTACTGCCTTTAATCATCGTGATTTAAATCCTTTAAGACCTTATGTCCAAACTGACTCCGAAGCAGAACAGTATTTAAGGAACAAATTGCCGGCAGGTCAGTTTGATAACTATGAAATTGAAAGCTTTTCAATTGATCAAGTAAAAATTGATAAGTCTAAGAGCCATGTTACAGCAACACGAATCATGACTTCTGCTGCGACAGATGGTCAGTGGAAGAAAGTTGTTACCGTTTATGATATGGTTTATAGTCCGACAAAAAATACCATGCTTATTTATGACTTTAACGATAAGGTCATTTATGATTTTGATAAAGCCCTGGAAAATGCACTTAGAGCAGTTAAGGAGAAATATGCAGTTCATGATGAGAAAGAAGCGGGAAGTAAAGTAAGCTTTGTGAAGGCAGATCCTGCAGTTGAAGAAGATGCAGGTGGTGTCTATTATCGTTTTAAATCTACAGATTCAGCTCAAAATGTAATTCATTCCTACAAGTACTATCAGAAAAACGGACAAATAGTAGTTGAGTAAGCAAAAAAGAGACATTTATAAAATGTCTCTTTTTTACTATTCTCCGCGGCCATCTGCTTCTTCTGCTTGAGCAGGCTGATCGATGCGTTCTTCCTGCGGTTGTGATAATGAGTCATCTTTCTTATCAATACCATCGATGCTTGAATCATAGTTTTTGGCAGCAATGTTTGTATCTTGCTGCGATTCATTTTTATCGATGCCATCTATACTTGAATCATATTGTTTATTGGCAGTCATTAGACATTCCTCCTGTTAACTTGATGTTTGATTGTCAGACGGATCAGTTCCTGCTGCTGTTGTATCATCAGTTTCTGCTGCCGCAGCAGCTGATTAAGTTGTAAAGCGATGGCCATAAGGAGCATCACGATCACTATAAAAGGTGATATCAGCAGAAATAACGTAAATTCGCTGATATGCAGCCAGTCAGACATTACTCGTCGTCTTCTTCGATCATCTTTTTATCCATAGGTGGGTTAGGGTCAAGTTCTTCTACACCGGCATCAGGTGCTACCCCTAAATCGTCATTGACAAGAGCCGCTTCCTTGTGGTCTTCTTTAGAGGAATCTTGGTTTAGATATTCTTTTTCAGTATCCAATAATTCATAATGTTCATCAGTCATTATATTTCTCCTCTCTAAAAGTAAATGATAATCTTTTTTACCCTTAAAACTATCTACAAAACCTCTTTTATTACATTTTTTTGACAATATCTCTCCAATCTTATAGAACTTGAAAGGAAACTGTAACACGAATTGTAAATTGTATAGGTATAATAAGAGTATTAATAGACCTTGGAGGATTATGATATGAGAAAGAAGGTTTACGCGTTAACGGCAACAGCAGGTGCATGTGCACTCTATTCATACACAGCAGATGCCAGTGAATACACAGTTAAGCCTAATGATTCATTATGGGCGATTGCGAATCAATACAATACAACAATTTCAGAACTGAAGAGCTTGAATGGCCTGTCTTCAAATTTGATTTTCCCTTATCAGAAGCTGCAGATACCAGACGGTTCGGCTGGCACTTCTGCTGGAACGACCGCGTCTGCTGCACGCACAACATCAATTTCAACAGGCAGTTACTATACAGTGCAGGCAGGTGATAGCTTATCACTGATCGCTGCTAAATATGGAACAACATACACCAGAATTATGAGCCTTAATAATCTGAATTCATATCTGATCTTCCCGGGACAGAGGTTGAAAGTCAGCGGTACGACAACGACACCTGCTTCACCTGCACCAGTTGTTGCTTCAGCACCAGCCGGTAAATATACTGTCAAAGCGGGTGACAGTCTGTCACTCATTGCAGATATGTTCAATGTCACGATTGCTGACTTACAGCGCTGGAACGGTCTGAACTCTTACCTGATTTTCCCGGACCAGCAATTGATCGTCTCCGGCAGCACCAGTGCAACTGCTACTGTACCGGTCACTTCAGCGCCTTATAATCCACCTGTTCAACGCACACCAATGACAACTCCTGTTTTTAATCATCAGAACTTATACGATTATGGCCAATGTACGTGGCACGTTTTCAACCGCCGGGCTACTATCGGTAAAGGTATTTCAACTTACTGGTGGCATGCAAATAACTGGGCAAATGGTGCTCGTAATGATGGTTATGTGGTCAATGATACACCGGCAGTCGGAGCCATCGCTCAGACAACGATGGGGCCTTTAGGACATGTGGCGTTTGTAGAGCGTGTCAACCCGGATGGAACCATTCTGGTTTCTGAAATGAACTATCTTACAGTCCCTACAGTTGTCGGCTATAGAACGCTTAACAAATATCAGATGAGCCAGTACAGTTTTATCCATTAGAACCATTTAACAAGGCGCTGTTTCAAATTGAAACAGCGCCTTTTTATAGACCCATTTTTTTGAGCACACTATCCAGCAGTTCATCTACTAAATCATACAGAATCTGACGCAGCTGTTCGATGATATCTACTTCTTTCTTACGCTCTTCTTCGGTGGAGTTGAAGCCCTCACCGTCTTCATTGACAAATCCATCCATTGACCAGATGCGTAATTTCTTGCTCTTTGCCTGACGCTCAGCTTCCTGCAGCTCGGTCAGATAATCTTTCTGCTGGTACACATAGCCGACACGTGCATACCCTTCACGGACAAGCGTCTCGTTAACCATTTTATCATCGCAGTAAAGATAGACCAGTTCTCGTTTGTAACGGTCATAACGACCCTTTGAATCATGTTCTATACTAAGATTGCAGTTTGAGACAAGCGACTTAGTGAAATCCGCTGCTTCAAGGCTATAAGGCTGTACCGGCGTATTCGGTTTCTTGGATTCAGGTGTATCAACCAGTAGCAGACGAATTGTTTTCTTGTGACCGTGCTGTTTGACGGACATTGTATCCCCGTCTATTACGCGGTCAAGTGTCACTGGAATACGTTCAGCTGCATGGGCTGGCTGTGAACAGATGATCATCAGCAGACTGAAAGTCAATAAATGTTTCACGGTTTCCTCCTTAAAATAGATATTTCATTATTATATCATTATGATAGAATTACAGCGAGGTGACGTTATGAAACGGCGAGGAATAAGTCTCTGTGTGCTCATTGCGCTGGCTGCAACAGTAGCAGGACATTTTGTGCCGCTGATAGGTGCGGCGGTATTCAGTATCATCATAGGAATGTGCGTGAGACCCTTCGTTGATAGACAGTCTGTAGATTCAGGCGCTAAATTCTGTTCGAAAAAAGTGCTGCAAGCCTCCATCGTAATGATGGGGTTGACACTGAACTTCAGAGCAGTGGCAGAACTGGGGTGGTCATCCCTGCCGCTTACGCTTACAACTATTGCGGTTGCACTAATAGCGGGGGTTGTACTCGGGCGTACGCTCAAAGTGTCAGGTAAAATCAGAACATTGATATCAGTAGGTACAGCAATATGCGGCGGTTCAGCGATAGCAGCAGTCAGCCCGATCATAGAAGCGGATGAGGAAGAAGTAGCTTATGCGATTTCGACTATCTTTCTGTTCAATGTTATTGCCGTATTTCTATTTCCGGTGATGGGGCATGCGCTGCACATGTCAGAAGTGACGTTCGGTTACTTGGCGGGTTCTGCAATCAATGACACGAGCAGTGTCGTAGCAGCAGGGTATACATATGGTAACGAGGCGGGAAACACAGCGACAATCGTCAAACTGCTGCGTGCGCTGATGATTGTGCCGCTCTGCCTGATGATCGTCTGGATGAACCGGAAGCAGGTCTCCGTTAAACGGATCTTCCCGTGGTTCATTCTCTATTTCTGTCTGGCAAGTATTGCTGCGACAATTATTCCGATACCAGAAGCAGTGAATATCGTCATTAAGCAGCTTTCTGTCTTGATGATCGCAGTAGCGATGAGTGGCATCGGGCTATCCGTCAATATCCGTCAGTTCAGACGACTCGGCTATCAACCGGTTCTGCTGGGCGCACTGCTCTGGTTTACTGTGACGGCCATGAGTTTAATCATGCTGCATATCAAGTAGGTGAAAAAACAATGAAAAAAACAATATTAGCAGTCCTGCTGGCAGTGATTGCAATATTTCTGCAGAAAAATGAAGCGAAATAAATAAGGAGGTTAAAAAATGAATTATTTCTGGTTGAACTGTGGCTATAATCGCTTTAACCATTTTGAGGACCTGACAGGGCAGATCTCAATCTTTGATTCATCTGTTCATTTCAACCCGTCAGAGGGCTATGCAGCATTCAAACGGGCGCAGATTGGAGATAAAGTGATTTTCTATCAAGTTCAGAATAAACTTGGACTACTGGGCGCCGGAACGGTGATCAAATTTGAAGAACCAAGGCGGGGGCAGATCAAAATCCATTTTAAATACGAAGAGAAATTGCTGCCGCTGACGAAAGATTACCTGGAACGGAATGATCAGCTGAAGATCTCACTCTTCAGGATGAAAGAACAGCTGCTGAATCAGATTAACAAAGAAGACTATGAACTCATCATGGCACTCGGGCGTGGCGAAGAGAAAATCGACCGTTATTTCCTCATAAAAGAAATGGAGAACTTCCAGCCGGATGAGAAATACACCATTTTCACAAAGACAGTGAACGGTATTGAAAGAAACGGCTTCAGACATTATAAAGAAATGCAGCGTGGAGACAAAGTCATCATCTACCGCACAGCACCGGAACGCGGCATCTACGGTACCGCAATCGTCGAAGAATCCATACACAAAAAACCAGTGATGATGGGGCGTACAGATACGACAGCCATCACGATTAAGTATACAGGCGATATAGAAGAACCGCGTACTATCTATGACCTTGACCGTGAGCCGATGCTCCGGGCTCAGTACTTTGTAGAAGAGAACTGGAACGAATCAGTGACAGAGCTCACCAAGATTCAGTATGAAGCAATGCTGCACCCGTCAGAAGAGGAAGAAGCAGCCCCTATCACCTCATACGCGGAACAGCTGGCAAAAGCAGCACCGAAGAAAAGCAGCATACTGAAATATACTGCCGGAGAAAAGAAGACGAAAGAAGTGCAGCACATAGAACTGAAGAAATCAGGAAAACTGATTCATATCTTCATCAACAGCCACTTTACGCCTAAAGTGCTGGAGGTACTGAAATTAGATGAAAGCACACCTCACGCAGTCGCAGACAAGCACTGGACGCAAGGCATGCTGTACGGGCAATATGTCAAAGAGGGTGAAGATACAGTCATCAAAAACGGACTGATCACAGATGCACTTAACAATCAGACATCATTGATCATCGAAGATATCGAGCATGTAGAGAGCCGCTATCTGAAACCACTGATTTACGCGGCAGCCGGAAAGACGATTGAACTCGGGTATGATCAGGCAACAATCGGTGGAGAGAATGCAACATACAAAGTGACAGAGGATTTCAAACTCGTAGGCATCACCTCAATGCCGCTTGAGAAATTGAAACAGCACTTTGCACAGGACATACATCCTTATATCAAGGTCTATCAGCTGAAATAGAAAACAGGCGTAAACGAGTTAACACCTAATCTAATAAGAAGTAAAAAAGACGTTCAATTATGAATGTCTTTTTTAGTTGGGAAGAAAGGAGATGAGGAATACACAAAGTAATGGTTTCCTCCATTTTAGTTTTGCCTTTAACACTTTTAAGAAAGGTTAATTAAAATAATTGAACATCTGTCGTAATAACTCTACTTCAGAAGATAGTAATTAAATATAAAGGTATTAATTATGAAACTTTAAAATATTAGTTCGCACTCTCTGCATTTTAGTTTAAAATATATGAGTAAAACGTATAAATGTCTATACGAAATAGTTTTAGAAAGTAGGGAAGTGCTTTGTCAACTAAACAGTCAGCTCAGCTTGCGCTTGATTTCTTTGCAGCAATTAATAGTACAAGAGCAATCTTGGACGAATTCTCCGAGAAATATCGTCTTAATCTGTTTGATTTAGAATTATTGCTCATTATCTATAAGCATCGTGAAATTCAGCTCAGAACTATTATTCAGGAGGAAATGATTAAGGCGAATCAGATTAACAAATCTGTTAAAAATCTTTACGATCTCAAATTAATCAATAAAGAGCGTCTGCCGATGGATGAACGGACGGTGCAGCTTTCTATCAGAGAATCCAGTCGTGATAAGGTAGAGCATTTAATTGAGAGATTCAGTGATAAGGTGAGAACGATTAATCTGAAATAGTTTTTTGATATCTAGTCGTTAACAGAGAGTGATGAATTCAGCATTTCACATATAAAAGTATAGTAATTCCATATACACTCCTTTAAAATGAATTTGAAAGCGATTTCATTAAGGGGTGTTTTCTAGATGGAGAGTAGTAAAAAGAGAGAAATCAATATCTGGTGGGCGTTACTTCCGCTAGTATTTATGATTGTCAGTATGTTCGGAGCAGTATACTTCTTGGAACTCGCACCACATATTCCGCTGATGATCGGTACAGCGATTGCCGCGCTAGTTGCATATTATCATGGTTTCAGCTGGGAAGAGATTGAGGAGATGATGTATAAGGGGATCAAACTTGCACTTCCTGCGATTATCATCATTATTTTGGTAGGACTTGTCATTGGTGCCTGGATCGGTGGCGGTGTAGTGGCGACAATGATTTATTATGGTCTTAAGATTATAACGCCTTCTATGTTTCTGGTGACTATCTGTATTATCTGCGGCATTGTGTCGCTTGCAATTGGTTCGTCCTGGTCTACGATGGCGACGGTTGGTGTAGCAGGTATGGGGATCGGACTGAGCATGGATATTCCTGCCGGCATGATTGCTGGTGCTGTTATTTCAGGTTCATATTTTGGCGATAAGATGAGTCCGTTATCAGATACTACCAATCTGGCTGCGGGACTTACTGGTACTAATTTATTTGATCATATCAAGCATATGTTCTATACAACGATTCCAGGTCTGATCATTGCATTGATTGCTTATTTCTTTATCGGTCATCGTTTCAGTGGGGCTCACCTTGATATGGATAAAATCAATGCAATCAATGCAGGAATGGAGCAGAATTTCATTCTGTCTCCTTGGCTGCTCATGATTCCTGCTGCGGTTATCCTGCTGGTTGCCTTTAAAGTGCCAGCTGTGCCGGCTCTTGTTGCAGGCATTCTGCTGGGATTCGGTGCTCAGATCTGGGTGCAGGGAGATTCTATTTTGAATGCAGCAACAACACTTCAGTCAGGTTATGTCATGGAATCTAAAAATGAATTATTATCGGAACTCTTCAATAAAGGCGGGTTAGAGTCCATGTTTTTTACGATTTCAATGACGATTGTTGCCATGACTTTCGGTGGTATTTTAGAATACAGCGGGATGCTTACAGCGATTATCACTATCATTCTGAAGTTCGCAAGGAATACCGGCAGTCTGATTGCTGCAACGATTGCGAGCTGCTTTGCTACTAACGCGACTTGTTCTGAGCAGTACATCAGTATCGTAGTACCAAGCCGTATGTATATTAAGGCTTATCTTGATAAAGGGCTGCATCCGAAGAATTTATCACGCGCCCTTGAAGACGGGGGCACGCTGACAAGTGTGTTCATTCCTTGGAATACATGCGGGGTCTTCATTTTTGCGACGCTTGGTGTACATGCGTACGAGTATGGTCCATTCGCCATCCTGAACTATGTAATCCCGTTTATCTCTATTCTTTACGGCTACATCGGTTTTAAGATTGTGAAAATGACGGATGAGGAAAAAGATTATTATACACAGAAAGCAGCAGGATAAGATGCGGGTCTCCGCATCTTTTTTATTTGAAGTCTTTTAGGTGTCTTGACGCCATACCGCAGTCGAGACAGATATAGATACCTTGCTGATCAACGACATGCTTATGAGAACAGTAATCTTTCTCTTTTATAGACATGTCTTGCGTCATATGTGCGATTTCATCTGAGGTCAAGTGTTCCATTATCAGCCCTCCTTTTTTATTCTATACCCCTATAATAAATTTTCATTTTATTTTCATGCTATTATGATAAAGTATAATTAAATAGTTTGATTGAAATTAGAAGAGGTGGAAAAATGAAGAAAAAAGGGTGTTTCAGCTGGTTAGTGATGATAGCATTGATTGTTCTACTCGTAGCTGGTGGATTGGTAGGCTATGCCTATTTCAAAGTAAAGGGCACGGCAGATTCTATACATTCACCAATTTCAGGGCGCGACAAGTCGGAGTTAAGAGAAAAAGCGGTCGACGTTGAGAATAAGGATGCTATATCAGTAGCACTTTTCGGCGTAGACGCTAACTCAAAACGTCTATCTGAAGGTGATCAGGGACGAACTGATACCATCATCCTGCTCAGTATCAATCCTGATAATAAGAAGACGGTCATGGTATCCATCCCCCGCGATACTTACAGCGATATGGTTGGACACGGCACTAAAGAGAAGATTGCCCATGCTTATGCATACGGCGGCGCCAAAATGGCTGTCGATTCTGTGGAGAAACTCATGAATGTACCGGTTGACTATTATGCGGCAATCAATATGGATGGAATGCAGGAACTTATTGATACGGTTGGTGGTGTCGATGTCGTGAGCAATGCGACTTTCAGTGCACAAGGAGAAAGCTTTGTTAAGGGGCGGGAGGTTCATCTTGACGGCAAAAAAGCACTTGTCTTCATTAGAAGCCGTAAGGAAGACGGCGCGGGGAATGACTTCGGTCGACAGGAGCGTCAGCAGATTGTCATCCAAGGGTTAGCTCATAAGTTATTGTCAGCAGAATCTGTCACTAAATTCGACGGCATTCTAAAGGCTGCAAAGAACAATGTAGTGACGGATATGACATTCTCAGATCTGACTTCACTGCAGTCAGCTTATTCTGAAACACTGAACAATGTTGAGAAATATCAACTTGAAGGAACAGGACAGATTATGGATGATGGACTCTGGTACTTCCTCGCTGACGAAACGAAGAAACAGAACATATCTGAGCTTTATAAGGAAAACCTGAAATAGAAAACGAGACTCATGACGAGTCCCGTTTTTTCATATCATTTTTCGTACAGTCAGCTGATAGATGATATTGATGGCTACCGCGCAGCAGACGATGACAATCAGCGCAAAGTGCTGAGGTTGACCTGTCTCAAGACCATATAAGGTGATAAGCAGCATAGCAGCGGGTAATAGAATATTAGTTAGTTTGAAGGCGTTATAAAGACCCGTAAAAATAACAAGCATTTCATTTTTGCTGAGTGTATCAATGAGCTTGTCATCAAAATCACTCTCAAAGCTTTGCGGAAGCTCTCGTTCCGGATAGAGCTTATTGATCATACCGTAACCATAGTAACGCAGCAGAATGGCGATGATAAAGACAATAACACTGACGATACCGAGCCAGAGAGGAACCTGATTAAGCGTTACCATTAAGAATGAAGCGAGTGCGACATAAAACGAAATGATAAGAGCGATATTCATCAAGGAGAATCTCTTGAATGACTGGCGATCCTGTTCATAGTGTTCAAGAGTTGGATCGTTATCTACTTTATAAGCTGCAGCACTATAGAGATAGCCGATTATACCTGCAATAAGAGCAAGGCCAATCAGAATAAGAACAAATGAATCAGAATGCAGTATATCATTAGCAGGAATTTTCCAGAAACGCATGGTAAAGATCAGAATTGAAGCAAGAATAACACATATAACAGGTAGCACATATTTTTTCGACATAAATTTCTCCTTTTAAATGTAGTATACCCGATAAAAATGGGTAAAGTCATATTAATAACCATAACGGAGGATGATTAAATTGGCAAAAACTACAAAAACACAAGCTCAGACTCAAGATGATAAGGTGGTTGCAGCATTAAATCAGCACGTAGCCGATTTTACTGTGCTTTATACGAAGCTTCATAATTTTCACTGGTACGTCAAAGGGCCTACATTCTTTGCCCTTCACACTAAATTTGAAGAGCTTTATACTCAAGCAGGTGCCTATGTAGACGAACTTGCAGAACGTATCCTTGCGATAGGAGGCAATCCGGTCGCAACACTGAAAGAATCGCTTGATTTATCGGTGGTCAAGGAAGCGAAGAAAAATTTATCAGCAGAAGAGATGGTCGCAGACTTATCAGCTGACTTTGATAAAGAGATTGCTCAACTGAAGGAAAGCCAGGAAACAGCTGAAAAAGCCGGCGATGAAATGACTGCTGATATGTTGCTTGGCATGATCACTGAACTTGAGAAACACAACTGGATGCTTAAATCTTATTTAGGATAATAAAGTGATAAATGATTGCACACGGCTAAGCCGTGTGCTTTCTTTGTTTATAGGTGATGTGGTGCTATAATGAAAGTAACCAAAACATAGGAGGATTTAACATGAAACTCTCAAAATACATCGATCACACTTTACTGAAGGCAGATGCAACGGTCACACAGATTGATAAGATTGTCGCAGAAGCGAAGGAATACCGCTTTATGAGTGTTTGTGTCAACCCCACTCATGTTAAACACTGTGCGGAGCAATTACAAGGGACAGACGTACTGGTATGTACAGTTATTGGTTTCCCGCTTGGTGCGACAACGTCAGCGGTGAAAGCCTTTGAAACGAAGGATGCTATAGAGAATGGTGCAGGTGAAATCGATATGGTCATTAATATCGGCGCATTAAAAGGGGGTAATGATGATTTAGTCTATGAAGATATCAAGGCAGTTGTAGATGCAGCGGCAGGCGTGACGACTAAAGTTATTATCGAGACAAGTCTGCTGAACGACGAGGAGAAACGCCGTGCTTCTGAACTTGCTAAGAAAGCGGGGGCTACGTTCGTGAAGACCTCAACTGGCTTCTCAACAGGTGGTGCGACTTATGAAGATGTAAAATTAATGCGCGAGACGGTTGGTCCTGATATGGGCGTTAAAGCTTCAGGCGGTGTACGCTCTCTTGAAGATGTGAACAAGATGATTGAAGCAGGCGCTACTCGAATCGGTGCCAGCGCAGGTGTCGAGATTCTGAACGGACAGGAATCAGAACAAGACTACTAATAAGGAGGATTTCATCATGAGAATGGTAGATATTATCGCGAAGAAACGCGACGGCGGTCAATTGACAACCGAAGAGATCAATTTCTTTATTCAAGGTTACACCAGTGGAGAAATACCTGACTATCAGGCTTCAAGTTTAGCGATGGCCATTTATTTCCAGGATATGGACGACCAGGAACGCGCTGACTTGACGATGGCCATGGTTGAGAGCGGTGATCAGATTGATTTAAGCGAAATCGAGGGTATTAAAGTCGATAAGCATTCAACAGGCGGTGTCGGGGATACGACGACACTTGTTCTTGCCCCGCTGGTAGCAGCTCTGGATATCCCTGTTGCGAAGATGAGTGGACGTGGACTCGGTCATACAGGCGGGACAATCGATAAACTGGAATCGGTGGAAGGTTTCCACGTTGAGATCTCTGACGAGGAATTCGTGCGTCTTGTTAATGAAGATAAAGTGGCCGTGATCGGTCAGACAGGGAACTTGACACCTGCTGATAAGAAGTTATATGCACTGCGTGATGTGACCGGGACAGTGAACAGCATTCCATTGATTGCCTCAAGTATTATGAGCAAGAAGATCGCAGCAGGCTCAGACGCCATCGTACTCGATGTCAAAACAGGTGCGGGTGCCTTCATGAAGACTGATGAAGATGCTGAGAAGCTTGCACATGCTATGGTGAAAATCGGTAATAATGTCGGGCGCCGTACGATGGCGATTATCTCTGACATGAGCCAGCCGCTTGGCTATGCTATCGGTAATGCGCTTGAAGTGCAGGAAGCGATTGAAACACTGCGCGGCGAAGGACCGGAGGACTTGACCGAACTCGTACTGACGCTCGGCAGTCAGATGGTGGTACTTGGCGGCGGTGCTGAGACATTAGATGAAGCGCGCGGGAAACTGCAGGAAGTCATTCAGAATGGTCAGGCACTCGAGAAGTTCCGTACGTTCCTTGAGAACCAGGGAGGCAATGGTGACGTTATAGATGATGTCTCATTGCTGCCACAGGCGAGTTATAAGATTGAAGTCCCTGCTAAATACGCCGGCGTGGTCAGCAGAATAGTGGCTGACGAAATCGGTATCGCTTCCATGCTTCTTGGTGCGGGCCGTGCGACGAAGGATGACCAGATTGACCTTGCAGTCGGACTGATGTTACGTAAAAAAGTCGGCGATAGAGTAGAAGAAGGCGAATCCCTCGTTACCATCTATGCGAACCGTGAAGAGGTAGAGGAAGTCAAAGAAAAGATCTACAGCAATATCGAAATCGCTGATAAAGCTGAAGCACCGAAACTGATTCATACAATCATCACAGAATAGGAGGGGATTATATGTTTAAACGTATTCATCTCATCGTCATGGACTCTGTCGGTATTGGGGAAGCCCCTGACGCAGAGAAATTCGGAGATATAGGCAGCCATACATTAGCACACACATTAGAAGGGTTTAACGGTGAACTGCCGAACCTGGAAAAACTGGGTCTCGGTAACATTGCGGAACTGCCAGTCGTTAAAGCAGTCGATCATCCTCAAGCCTTCTATACGAAACTGAGTGAGGCGTCTGTCGGTAAAGATACGATGACAGGACACTGGGAGATTATGGGTCTTAATATTGACCAGCCATTTAAAGTCTATCCTGACGGTTTCCCTGATGAATTGGTAGAAGAAATCGAAAAGCTATCAGGGCGTAAAGTAGTCGCGAATAAACCCGCATCAGGGACAGCTGTCATTGATGAATACGGTGAACATCAGATGAAGACGGGTGATCTGATTGTCTATACCTCAGCCGACCCGGTGCTGCAGATTGCGGCACACGAAGAGGTTATTCCGCTTGAAGAGTTATACGATATCTGTGAAAAAGTCCGCGAACTGACAAAGGATCCCAAATATCTGATTGGTCGCATCATTGCACGTCCTTATGTCGGAGAACCGGGAAATTTCACCCGTACATCAAACCGGCACGATTATGCGCTGAAACCATTTGACCGTACAGTGATGAATGAACTGAAAGATGCCGGAAAAGAAGTCATCGCTATCGGTAAAATCAACGATATCTATGATGGTGAAGGTGTGACTGAAACAATCCGCACGAAAGATAACATGGACGGCATGGACCAGCTGATGAAAGTCGTGAAAAAGGATTTCGAAGGTTTAAGCTTCCTGAATTTAGTTGATTTTGATGCATTATTCGGTCACCGTCGTAACAAAGAGGGTTATGCGGATGCAATCAAGGCGTTCGATGAGCGATTAGGTGAGCTGCTGCCCGCTTTACACAAGGATGATCTGCTCATCATTACAGCAGACCATGGTAATGATCCGACGGCGCCTGGTACAGACCATACACGTGAATATGTGCCGCTGCTGTTATTCAGCCCGCAGTTCAAAGAAGGGCATCAGCTCGAGAGCCACACTACTTTCGCATCAATCGGTGCGACCGTTGCTGAGAACTTCGGCGTGACGATGCCGAAATTCGGAGAAAGCTACTTAAGTGACTTACATGATTAGACGATTATTTTACGGGGTTATCTATATGACGGCCGGTGTCTTGCATTTCTTGCGAGAGCCTTCATTTACGAATATTGTGCCACCGATGTTTCCTTTCAAGAAAGCTCTGGTGTATATCACAGGCGTCATGGAAGTAGGTTTTGGGCTTTTAATGATTTTCAAAAAGCCGGGCTCTTTATTTAAATTAATGATTAAACTTTTTCTTGTCGCTGTTTTCCCGGCGAATGTCTATATGGCCGTAAAGAAAATCAGCTTGAGAGACAAACAGCTCCCCCCTGCAGTCTTATGGGGCAGACTGCCGCTGCAGTGGTTTTTGATCAAAGAAATGGATAAACTGTAGAATAGAGCCTTGGACCTGGTCCAGGGTTCTACTGTTTTTCAAGCTGTCTCTCAATAGCTTTTAAAGTACAGAGCCAGTCAGCAATGACTTCATAATTACTCTTATGATACGTGTAGCAGTAATCCAGGGGAAATAAGAGCATCATTAATAGGACCAGGGTCAGACGATAAGTCATTTTTAAGGGTCAGTCTGTATTCAGCAAGTGAGGATTGACTGATCAGCTGTTGATATTTATGATGCAGTTCCATTGCTTCCTCTTTGCCGCACTTCTTCATTAATATGATGCGCTCATTTTGATTGAACATATCCTTAACGCCACTTGGACATATCATAGCAGGAGATTTAATGTCGCATGAATGTTATGTAACTAATTGATGAGTGGAAGCAGACGAACGGGGTATATAAAAAAGAAAACGAAAAGAGGTATCTATATGGGTTGTCCTTATCATTTTGAAGAACCACAGAAGAGAAAGAAAAAATCGAATCTCCCTTTGCTTGCAGGACTGGCAATCGGCGCATTATCCATCGGCTATACGGTGATGAAAAATAATCCTCTCCCGCAAACTGCGGGAGAACAAGAGGGAACAGATGATATGAATATCTTTAATAAGCAGATGGGTCATGAATTTTATATGCCGCATTTTATGATTAAAAATGTTCGTACAGAAGCGGCTGATAATGCGCTGACCATTCATGTTGATTATCGTATCAATAAAGTGCTGAATGACTACTTGATCAACAACCGTCCTACTTATTTCTTCAAGCTGATATTGCCCGAAAAATATCAGTCTCTCTTTGAAGAACCTGTGAGAGTAATCAAAGGGGAAGAGATACCTGCTGGTAGCACACGTCCGGATTATACAGCGACGTTCCAGTTCGAAGCTAAACCATCAACAACAGCTGCAGACATTAAAGCAATCAAAGTATCGGATAAAATCCAGATGACGATTCTGGATGAGAAGGACAACGTTCTGAATGATTTTCCGGATGTTTATAATGCGGCAAATATTATCAGATATTAAGTCAGAAAGCAGCTGATTGGTCTGCAGGTCTTTAAGGAGCGCAGCTCAACGCAGTAGAAGGCCGGCTCACTTGCCGTCATTATCCTGTTCTTCTCGTTCCCGGGCTACTTCATTGAAGGATCCAGCATCACCGGTCAGACATCCGCAGATAAATAGACAGACAAAAACGACGCTGAAAAATTTTCAGCGTCGTTTTATTGATTATTTTTTGTCATCCTGATAGATGACTTTCCACCCGTCTTTCTTCGCCAGCATTTCCTCTGCCAACTGCTGTGCGCCTTGTAATGAATGGCTTGCTGCCCAGCCACACTGAACTTCGTTGCAGGCAGGTACTTCAGATGCATTTTTCACGTCATTCAATGTCTTCTCTAAAATAACGAGAACATCATCATAGTTATCGTGGTTGATCAGGCTCAAGTAGAAGCCGGTCTGACAGCCCATCGGTGAGACGTCGACGACTTTGTCTGTATGATTACGAATATTTTCAGCCATCAAGTGTTCAAGTGAATGAAGCGATGGCATTTCCATATGTTCTTTGTTGGGTTGCTTGAAGCGGATATCATATTTATGGATGACATCGCCGTTCTGTCCTTCTTTAATGCCGGCAAGTCGGACGAAAGGGGCCACGACTTTTGTATGGTCTAAGTTGAAGCTTTCAACATTCATTTTTTCCATAGTTCTCTCTCCTTAGTTAATGGTTTTGATTGCGTTGAAGCCATTTTTCAGGTCTTCAAGTAAATCCTCACTATCTTCAATACCCACAGAGATACGGACTAATCCATCAGTGATACCGAGTTCCAGACGACGTTCGCGTGGAATAGAGGCATGGGTCATCTGACTCGGAACAGAGATCAGACTTTCCACCGCACCGAGTGATTCAGCAAGCGTGAAATATTGAAGAGATTTCACCAGTCCCTCCGCACGTTCTTTAGAACCGACGTCGAATGAAATCATGCCCCCGAAGCCGCTTGCCTGACGTTTCTGTGCTTCGAGCGGTTTGCCTTCCAGCAGGCTTGGATGGAAGACTTTCGTGACGGCTTCATTGTTTACTAAGTAATCAACAATCTGCATCGTTGTTTTTTCGGTCTGTTCCATACGGAGCGCAAGTGTTTTAATGCCGCGCACGAGCAGGAAACTGTCCTGCGGCCCTAAAATACCGCCGACTGAGTTCTGGATAAAACCCAGATTTTCAGCGATCTCTTCATCTTTCGTGACGAGTAGGCCGGCGACAACATCACTATGGCCACCGATGTATTTAGTGGCTGAATGAAGGACGATATCTGCGCCTAAATCTAGTGGATTCTGGTAATAAGGGGTCATAAATGTGTTATCAACCACTGCGAGCAGATGATGTTCTTTGGCGATGGCAGCCATTTGCTTAATATCAGTCACGTTGAGAAGCGGATTAGTCGGGGTTTCAATATAGAGCATCTTCGTTTTGTCGGTGATGGCTGCTTTAACTGCCTCTTCGTCCGTCGTATCTACAAAAGAGGATTCGATACCGATACGGTCAAAGACTTTAGTGAAGACACGGTAAGTACCACCGTAGACATCTGAACCGACCACAATATGATCACCTGCATTCAGCAGCATAATGACTGATGACACAGCAGCCATACCTGAACCGAACGCAAATCCGTGCGTCCCATGTTCGATATCAGCAATCAATGTTTCGAGTGCTGAACGTGTCGGGTTCTTTGTCCGGGAATACTCATAACCTTGGCGCAGGTTTCCGATGCCATCCTGTTTATAAGTGCTTGTCTGGTAGATCGGGGCATTGACTGAACCTGTAAATTCATCGACTGTTTTTCCGCCGTGAATCATCATTGTTTTTTTATGCATCATAATTCTCCTTTAGATTTAAAGATTTTCTGTGAGATATAACGATCACTTGCATCAGGGAAAATAACGACGATATTGCCCTGCACGTTTTCAGCCTGCTTTAATGCGGCGACCATAGCGGCGCCTGATGAACTGCCGACAAGGAGACCTTCCTTCTGTGCAAGTTCCTGTACCATTCTGAATGCATCGTCATCAGAAATGGTTTCGACAGCATCAATTAAATCACGTTTCAGAAAGGTAGGCCATACTTCAACACCGATACCTTCTGTACGATGGGAGCCACTTGGTCCGCCGTTCAGGATGGAGCCTTCCGGTTCAACAATCACTGCACGGGCACCATCAGGTTTCATCCGTTCAGCAAGGCCTGTAAAGGTACCGGCACTTCCTGCACCAGCTACCATCATATCGATAGTACCGAGTTCTTCTTTCAGTTCCTGATAGAGCCCCTCATAGCTGGCTGGGTTGTCTTCTGTTTCAAACTGGTTGGCATAGTAAGCACCTGTCTCATCGGCGTAAGCTTTCGCCTGCCGTCTTGCCTCCACCATACCAAGCGAAGCATCAGTATGGACGATTGCAGCACCCAGTGCCTGCATGATCGCCTGTTTTTCGATGCTGAACTTCTCAGGGAGGAAGACTTTTAAGGCCAGGTTGTGCTGCTGGCAGGCGAGGGCAAGTCCGATGCCAGTGTTACCGGCCGTCGCTTCTACTACTTCGTTTCTGATTTCACCACGCTTTATAGCAGATTCAATCAGATTGATACCCAATCTGTCTTTCACAGAGCCACCTAGATTGTACATTTCTAGTTTGGCGAATAACCGGACATCTGCCGGCAAATCGAAGTGTGTCAGTTCAACAAGCGGCGTATGGCCGATTAAATCTGTCGGCTGCTTGAACTTTTTCTTTTTCAGAATCTGCAGATGAGCAAATTTGTTGAGCTGAACAGATTCATAAGTAAAACCTTGACGTTTCGCAATCTTCGACATGACTTCTTTCAGAGGATAATATTCCCGGTTCAAATCGGCAACCAGATTGTGAGATCCTGCTTCTGTGTAATCATGAATCATTTCTTTTTTTTCTTTCTCACTATTGAACATGGTATCAAGTATAATGACCTGACCATCAGCAGTCAGTATGTCGGCATACTGTTTAAGAGCCTGTTCTTTCTCTTCATCTGTCAGATGATGAAAAGCGAAGGAACTAATAATGGTATCGGCTGTCTCTGCATCAAAATTCAGGAAATCGCCCTGTTCAAACTCAATACCTGTTTTGGCTTCACCGATCGCAGCCATATCCGGACTAGGCTCTACAGCAATTACCTCAATACTCCGTGCCAGGAGCAGCAATGTCAGATTACCTGTTCCGGGACCAAATTCAATAGTTTTTCCTGTCGCTCGTTTCGCGGCTTCATTCAACATAAAAGGGTAATTCACAAATACATCTTTATATTCCAGGTCATTCCCATTTACCGCAAAATCATAGCGGTCTGCCCATTCCTTGAATATATCCATAAAAGCTGGTGTCATTCCGTTCACTCCTAAAGTATATTAAACATACCTTTTAACTCGGAATTTATATTAACACGAATGACACTTTATTACAATAAAATGCTTTGTGAATATTCAAACAAAGTATTATAATGTGTGCAAGTTTATCATTAACCGGAAGATACGAGAGGAGGGAGTCCTATGCGCCGAGTCAATGTCATACCTTATGATAGCATCTGGCAGCACCTCTATTTAGGAGAGGTGCAGCTGCTGAAAGGTCTTTTTGAAGATGAGTTAATCGAAATTCATCATATAGGATCCACTGCCGTCCCTGGCCTTGCAGCAAAACCCATTATAGATATACTGCTTGTCGTTAAGAAGATTGATCATGTAGATATTCTTAACGGGCAGCTTGAAGCTATAGGTTATAAGACAAAAGGTGAGAATGGCATTAAGGGACGACGCTATTTTGAAAAAGGGGGAATGAATAGAACACATCATCTTCATGTCTATCAGGAAAATAATGATCATATCAGACGTCATCTGGCCTTCCGGGATTATCTCCGGAATTTCAGTGGTGAAGCGGAGCGTTATGGCCAGCTGAAGATGGAACTTGCGAAACTTTATCCATTCGATATTGATTCTTATATTGCTGGTAAAGATATCTTCGTTCGGGTGGTGGAAGTAAAAGCTATCAACTGGTATGACAGAAAGAGCGGGGAAAAAACAGAAAAAAAACAGAGAAGCTGAGCGGCTAACCTTAAAGTTTCCTTAAATTTAGCGGTCAGCTATTGTAGGAGCAGACTTATCGTGCTATAAAAACGTAAAGAGGTGATTTGATGGTAAGCGTGCTGATTGTTGAAGATGAAGTGGAGATTGCGGAAATGATAAAATTCATCCTGGAAAGAGATGGCTATGCACCGATTGATATAGCCCATACTTTTCAGCAGGGCTGTGACATGGCTCATGATTATGATGCCTATATTCTGGACATCAATCTGCCGGACGGTAATGGCTATACCATTGCTGAGAAGATTCGAAGAAAATCCGATGCACCGATTCTCTACGTATCGGCTAACGTGACGGATGAGGATAAATTGGCTGGATTTGCGACAGGAGCAGATGATTATATCACGAAGCCGTTCAATCCTCTTATTCTGGCAGCACGTGTGAAAGCGAATACCGACCGCTATATAAGGTCCAAGCAGCCACTTGACTTCTTTTTCAATGAACGGACTGCGGAACTGACCGTCAACGACCGGATTCATCATCTGTCCGGCAAACAGTACCTTCTGATGCAGTACTTGTTTGAGAATCAGAACAAAGTACTGACGAAAGAAGAGATCTACGAGGCAGTCTGGGATAACCAGTTCATCGATGAAAATACAGTGATGGTCCATATCCGTAAGCTCCGCGAAAAAATAGAAGAAGTACCGAGCGATCCTGTCAGACTTCTGACTGTGAGAAGTGTCGGTTACATCCTGAAAGTGGACCGGAATTGAAGACGACGGCACGTAAATTCACATGGAAGTTCATCGGTTACTTCTCATTGTTCTATGCACTTATCAATCTGCTCCTCCTGATGCTGTTCGCTTATTCGATGATGCGTTATTCAGATAGACTGACAAGTGGCAATCTGTCAGCGCAGAGCACAGAGACCATCCAGACACTTATTGACTTCAGTGATGAAGAAAATATGAGTATCACACCGGAACTGGAGAAAGCACTGAAAGAGCAGGAGGGCATGCTGCTGATCCGTGATAACAAGGGTCAGATCATCAAAGTCTTCAATAATGAAGAGACCCTTCACACGCTCAGCTGGTATTATCTTCCCGGTGTCACAACGTGGACGTTAAGTGAGCGCTATCAGGCGATTTTTATCGATAGACAGCCCCTCGTCAAAGCGGCAGAGCTCTTTGACCTCCGGCAGAATACTGAACTGCAGCATTATATGGATGAACATAATCTGTCACTTTTTAAGCAGGATATGAAGAATGATAAGCTTGAGAAAGTATATGGTAATTTCAGAACAGCAGATGTTGAAAAATACTGGTTCATGGATCTGAACAACGATAACTTCAATAAGTATGTACTCAGAGAAACGATGCGCGATGATGAATATTTCCTCTTCGTGGCTGAAAATCAGCATGCCAGGGACAAACGGATCATTGTGGACGAAAACGGCCTATTCATGGATAAGGATTTTGTTAAGGATATTTTAAGTTTTCTGATGTGGTATTTCATTTTCTCACTTACTATTTTCTTTATCATTCTTGCTCTTGCCTACTTTGTCAGCCGCAATTTCGCACGACCGCTTATTCATTTTGTTAACTGGTTGAATCAGCTTCGCCAGGGAATTTATAAAGTTCCTGACAATCAGGCGATCTATCGACGTGGACGGATGCGCAGAAAATATCGTATGTATACAACGGTTGATGAATCCATCCGTGAACTGACAGAGAAGCTGGAGAGCGATAAAACTTACCAGAAGAGGATCACAGCATTACGCGAGGAATGGATTGCGGGTATTACACATGACCTCAAGACACCACTCAGTTCAATATACGGTTATAGCAAGCTGTTGAACAGTCCGATTGATATCAGTTGCGAGGACCGTAAACGTTTCGCTGAAATCATTGAAGACAAGGCCATGTATATTGATTCATTGCTGAAAGACCTTAATATGACTTATCAGATGAAAAATGATGTTTTTGAATTCAATAAGCAGATGATCAATGTAGGGGATTACGTGCAGACCTTTATTGAATCATTCAATCATCCTAATCTGCACGGAGTGAATCAGCTGAACGAGTCTATTAAGCTTGATAAAGAGCGGATGAACCGTGTTCTCATGAATATCGTATCGAATGCATTTATCTATAATGACGATATAGAAGTCTGGATCAATGCGTTTATGGAAGACGGATATATCGTCATCGAAATAGCTGATAATGGCAAAGGGATTCCTGAAAGCGAAATCCCCTACATATTCGACCGATATTATCGTGGCACCAATACTTCCTCCAATCATGAAGGATCTGGACTGGGTCTTGCAGTAGCAAAACAGATTGTCGAGAATCATGACGGTAAGATCGAGGTAAACAGTTCGATTGCAGGTACAAAGTTTCTGATTCGATTACCGAAAGATTAAACTGTTGACGAAACGGTCAGGAAATTATATAGTTAGTTTTAAATAATTCCATACTTATCAAGAAGGATCGAGGGATAGGCCCGATGACATCCAGCAACCTACCGTTTTGGCAAGGTGCTAAGTCCTACAGCATGCGCTGGAAGATAAGACTGTACAGACATTCCTTATCTTGGAATGTCTTTTTTGTTAAGTGTAAGGAAGTGAAGGAGCAAATTTGATGGATCATATTGAAAATAGAGTTTTAGCATATATTAATACACATGAACAAGGTATAATTGCACTGAGTCATGCGATACATGCAAGACCAGAACTCGGCAATGAGGAATTCTTTGCTTCAGCAGAACTATCATCACTGCTTGAGAAGAA
Source organism: Macrococcus carouselicus (assembly GCF_004359515.1). Lineage (GTDB taxonomy): Bacteria > Bacillota > Bacilli > Staphylococcales > Staphylococcaceae > Macrococcus > Macrococcus carouselicus. The sequence continues at coordinate 2,362 of NZ_SCWD01000003.1, read as the reverse complement.
CGACTTTCATGTTGAACGTGACATTGCAGGACATGCAACAGGTTTTATAGCAACTTATCAAAGCAAGAAGGAAGGTCCGGTCATCGCCTTTCTTGCAGAATATGACGCACTGCCAGGTCTTGGTCATGCCTGTGGGCATAATATCATCGGCACCAGCAGCATTCTAGCTGCACTGAGTCTGAAGACTGTGCTGGATGATATTGGGGGCACCATTAAAGTATTCGGTTCGCCGGCGGAAGAAGGCGGTGTCAACGGCAGTGCTAAAGCGAGTTATGTTAAGGCAGGCCTATTTGATGACAGCGATATCGCACTGATGATTCACCCCGGACATGAATCCTACCGCACAGTGCCGACACTGGCAGTAGATGTCTTTGAAGTTGAGTTCTTCGGCAAGAGTGCACATGCTTCTGAAAGTGCCTATAACGGTATCAATGCACTGGATATGATGATCAGCTTCTTCAATGGTATCGCTCAGCTCAGACAGCACATCAAACCGAAAGATAAAGTTCATGGCGTCATCCTGGATGGTGGAGCAAGTGCCAATATCATTCCTGACTATACGAAAGCCCGTCTTTATACGCGGTCGCTCAGCCGTTCTTCACTGAATCAGCTGACAACCAGAGTAGAGGAAATTGCGCACGGTGCTGCACAGATGGCCGGTGGAACAGCTAAACTGACGCATATCCAGAACGGGGTAGATGAGTTTATTCTGAATGACCGACTTGATGATTTATTTGAACGACACGCGAAGAAGCATAATGAGCCGATCGAACATGACGATTTTGGCTTCGGTTCCACGGATACTGGCAATGTCAGTCATGTTATTCCGACTATCCATCCTCATCTGAAGATGGGGCCATCCACGCTTGTAGGACATACGCCTGAATTCAGAGAAGCAGCGGCCAGTCCGGGCGGCGACCGAGCTTTGATTCAGGGTGCACGCATAATGGCAACAATGGCAGTTGAGCTGATTACTCAGCCGGACCAGTTAAACAGCATTCAGCAATTACATATACATTTGAAGGAGTAACAAATGAATAATTTCTTATCTAGACGCCCACTGACTATGCATCAGCTGTACGGCGATCATGTTATATTTACGTCACGTCCATCATTCGAAAAAAATCCATGGCTGACAACAGAAGAGCATCAGGCCAATATGCTGACAGCAAGAGAACTGCTCATTGCTGATATGCCGGTCATCATCCACGAGGCAACTGTTGGCGAGAAATCCAGAGCGCTGATGCAGGCGGCAGGAATGGAATTTCCGTCTTCTTATCGTACTTTCAAAGATGCAGAGAGCTATGCGGAACGCCTTCGGGAAGCAGAGGCAGCGGGTGAAAAGATTTTCTTCCAGTATACACATGGTGAAGAGTTTGTTGAGCCCTCGACCTATTATATTGACAAAGAATTATTTGTAGCACTCAATAATAAAATGAAACTTGCTAAATGGACAAAAGGCAAGTTTCTGCCGAAGCGCAAAGTTGTGCCAGTGCGTCAACTATCAGAGGAGCTGCAGAAATGGGACTATCCATACGTCATCAAACCAGGTGATGATCATCCTACTGCTGGCGGATACGGCGTCATGATCTGTTATAATAGTCAGGACCGGGATAAAGCGCTCAGCCGTATACAGGAAGCGGAGACAGATGCAGATTTTGTCATCGAGGATTACATCAGAACTGAGCAGAATTACTGTGTACAGTATGCCTATAGTGAGGCAACTGGCCTGCAGTACATCGGTGCTTCTATTCAGAACACCAATGAATATGGTAAGTATCACGGCAACATCACAGCTCATCATGTACCTGAGCAGGTCATTGCAGCTGGCCGGGAGATTATGGAGAATGGTGTAGCAGCAGGATACCGCGGTATTGCTGGATTCGATCTGCTGGTCGACGATCAAGGAGAAGTTTATGCGATAGATCTTAACTTCAGACAGAATGGTTCAACGTCCATGCTGATTATGGATGAACTGCTGGCAGGCGATTATGAGAAATTCTTCGGTACTTTCGCTAAGGTGAGCAATGACGCTTTCTATAATCGCCTGATGGAAGAAGTCCGGGCCGGTCGGCTGTTTCCACTTGCTTATTATGACGGAGACTACTTTACAGAAGAAGGGATTCCGTCAAGATTTGTAGGCATCTGGCATGGTGAAAAAGAAGATGTTGAAGCACATGACCAGGCATTCGCACAATTTAATCAAGATTAATCGAAATTAAAAGAGAGGCAGCGTGTACTGCACCCCAAAAGTTAGACCTAAAATCTAACGTTTGGGGTGCTTTTATTTGGCTAAATATGATCTGGAATTCAAGATGAAAGTAGTAAATGAATATATCAATGGTCCGGGAGGATATAAGAC
>NZ_SCWD01000034.1 GCF_004359515.1 Macrococcus carouselicus | reverse complement strand
GGTGGAGTAACCTTTTAGGAGCTAGCCGTCGAAGGTGGGACAGATGATTGGGGTGAAGTCGTAACAAGGTAGCCGTATCGGAAGGTGCGGCTGGATCACCTCCTTTCTAAGGATATTACGGAAAAGGGATACTTGATATTCCTTCGGAATTGACATTGACATATTGTATTCAGTTTTGAATGTTCATATGAACCTGATGGTTCAGTTCATTCAGATTGTACTTTGAAAACTAGATAAAGTAAGAAGAAAAAGATTTTACCAAGCAAAACCGAGTGAGTTCATTGATTGAATTCTCAAAAAAATCGCGCGTCTGTATTGATACAGACATCACATTATTAATA
>NZ_SCWD01000033.1 GCF_004359515.1 Macrococcus carouselicus | reverse complement strand
GTCGTAACAAGGTAGCCGTATCGGAAGGTGCGGCTGGATCACCTCCTTTCTAAGGATATTACGGAAAAGGGATACTTGATATTCCTTCGGAATTGACATTGACATATTGTATTCAGTTTTGAATGTTTATAGAACCTTATGGTTCATACATTCTAAATGGGCCTATAGCTCAGCTGGTTAGAGCGCACGCCTGATAAGCGTGAGGTCGATGGTTCGAGTCCATTTAGGCCCACCATTTTTGAAAATTGTACTTTGAAAACTAGATAAAGTAAGAAGAAAAAGATTTTACCAAGCAAAACCGAGTGAGTTCATTGATTGAATTCTCAAAAAAATCGCGCGTCTGTATTGATACAGACATCACATTATTAA
>NZ_SCWD01000032.1 GCF_004359515.1 Macrococcus carouselicus | reverse complement strand
CCATAATAATAATTTAGTACGAATATCAAGAGCGATAATGGCCCCACCCAGAACGAGAGATTGCACCCGTGTCGGATAACGAACTGCAACGGTCTGCGAAACGATAGTACCTAGACTCATGCCGATTAAATGCATCTTCTCAATCCCGAGATGATCACATACTTCAATCACTTCTTCTGCCAAATGCCCAAACGTATCACCTTTTTTCCACTTATCTTCCTTTGATTTGCCGTGACCCCGTAAGTCCACAAGCAGTATATTAAAATCACGTTTGAAATAGCGGATTTGTTTGTACCAGATTGTTGAGCTTCCACCTGCACCATGAATGAACGTGACCCAAGGTGCGATTTCATCCTTTATATAAGTCTTGTAATATAACAT
>NZ_SCWD01000031.1 GCF_004359515.1 Macrococcus carouselicus | reverse complement strand
ATTATAAACCTCAAAATTTCATTTCAATCTCAGGCTTACTTTCTAGAATGAGAGCAAATGCAGTGGGTCTAGCAAGTATTGCTGTTCTCTGCACATTTCTGATGGTCACACTCGGTATGTCGCTTACGACGTATAGAGGGATAGAGATGCAGATAAAGAGTGTAATGAAGCATGATTATGAGGTAACAATGTCTAAAAGCCAGGCAGTTAAGCAACTGGGAAATTTGAAAAAAGACATATCAAATTATGCTGATGTTGACCAGTTCAGACAAGGAGATGCTATTTTCGTAGGAATGTATAACCTGAGTGGTACCTTTGAAGCAATGGAAATGAAACCGTCACAGTCGGATATCAAAAATTCATTCTATAGTTTTGTAACTAC
>NZ_SCWD01000030.1 GCF_004359515.1 Macrococcus carouselicus | reverse complement strand
GTCCAATCATACTATAAGTGACCAACGCTGGGTTGAAAACGCGCTCAAATAAGAAAATTCTTTTACGATTTTTGCCATCATATTCGCAATAGTGTGGTATTTTTAAAAGCAAAAACGGTTCTAACAGATTTTCGTGTCTGCTAGAACCGTTCCTTGATCAAATTCAATTGGTGGATAATCTTAAAAGACTCGTCAAAACTTAGGCTTTTACTTCAACACTGGTGTCATTCAGACTTTGAATATAATTGAAGACGCCTTGACCAGCGGTGCCGCCTTCTCCGACAGCAGTGGTAATCTGCCGCAAGTCTTTAGCGCGAACATCGCCAATCGCAAAGATGCCAGGCACCTTGGTTCGCATGTGTTCATCCGTTGGAATCCAGCCATGATC
>NZ_SCWD01000002.1 GCF_004359515.1 Macrococcus carouselicus | reverse complement strand
ACAGCAGAACCGTCTTTCACTATTCCACCATGAGGTGGAAAATATTATCCGGTATTAGCTCCGGTTTCCCGAAGTTATCCCAGTCTTATAGGTAGGTTACCCACGTGTTACTCACCCGTCCGCCGCTGACTTCAAGGAGTGCAAGCACTCCTGTCTGTCCGCTCGACTTGCATGTATTAGGCACGCCGCCAGCGTTCATCCTGAGCCAGGATCAAACTCTCCATAAAAGTGTTTGATAAAGCTCTCTGATTGGTTGAGCCAATCACTCTTTCCGAGCGAATCAGATTCGCTCAAATTATTGGAATTAACGTTGACATATTGTCATTCAGTTTTCAATGTTCATTTTTAAGTATTCACTATTTACTATACCATTTATCATTTCGTTCGGCAAGTAATGAAGACTACTTTATATACTATAAAGGCTTTTCAATAACTTTGCAAGCATTAATTTTACACTTGCAAGTATTTAATTTTCAAAGCGTTTCAAGTAACTGTCGTTTTCAGCGACTTTAATATCATAACAAGATACATATGCACTGTCAACACTTTCGTTTAATTTTTTCAAAGAAAAAGAGCCCTCTTCAAAAAGGACTCTTTTACAGTATTAATCAGCGTTTCTTCTTTTTAGACTTCACCTGGAGGTTTCGGACTGGTGCAGTCGCTGTCTCCCCGCGTGCTGCTCGTCTTGCCGCTCTCTCTGCTGCCGATGCTTCTTTATATTTCGGCATCATCAGCAGCTGGAATGCATTACATAGAAGTAACGGAAAAATTGTACAGTACAGCCACGTTGTATCCTCCACTTTCAGGAATGGAATCAGCTCCACTGTCGTCATGACAATCATAAAGAACATGGCAGGGATAATAACATTACTTCCTGTCATCTTCTTCTTATAATAACTCACGAAAACCGCACTGATCAGAACCAGGACGGGTATCCAGATAAATCTTGCAACGTCACCCTCCTGCTGGCCGAAGCGCAAAAACCTGAAATAGACCAGATCAAAGAATGCAAATAATGTGATCACAATTTGAATGGGTTTCCAGGCGGTGCGGAATATGCCAAGACCCAGCTGATGAATAAAGAGATAACTGAAATAGGCAAGCTGACTGATCGAAGCGATAAGCAGCCCGTAACCCATAAACCAGACCAGCGCTGCAAAAAAATCACCGACATCGCCTTCGGCCAGGAAAACGGTCAGCTTGTCATAGGCAAATAGGAGGCTGACCAGAACAGTTGTCACCAGTCCGATCAGCAGTGTAGTGCCGTAAAACTTAAGTAAATTTCTGATTGTCACATTGCTGCCTCACTATCTATTAGTTTTGCTGATGATTTTTTCTGCCATCGCCTGATAAATATGACCGAGCTGATGGTCTTCTCCGTAAATGGACGGGGCGAAATCCTCTTCATCCCACTCAGGCTGTGCAAGAGGTAACTGGCCGAGTAAATCTGTATGCAGTTCCTGCGCGAGTTTCTCGCCGCCGCCTTTACCGAATACGTACTCCTTGTTGCCTGTTTCCTGACTTTCAAAATAAGACATGTTTTCAACCACACCTAGAATCTCATGGTCTGTCTGCAGAGCCATGGCACCGGCCCGAGCTGCGACGAAAGCTGCTGTCGGATGCGGTGTCGTAACGATGATTTCCTTGCTTTTCGGCAGAATCGTATGCACATCAAGCGCGACATCTCCTGTACCAGGTGGTAGATCGAGCAGGATATAGTCGAGTCTGCCCCACTCCACTTCCTCAAAGAAATTGTTGATCATCTTACCGAGCATCGGACCACGCCAGATAACAGGTGCATTCTCTTCTACAAAGAAAGCCATTGAAATGACTTTGACACCGAAACGCTCAACCGGCACAATCATCTGCCCATTGATACCTGGTCGTTCTGTGATGCCCATCATGTCCGGCACACTGAAGCCGTAGATATCTGCATCGACCAGACCGACTCTCTTACCGAGACGGGCCAGTGCCACAGCAAGGTTCACTGATACAGTCGATTTACCGACACCGCCTTTACCTGAAGCGATAGAGATGAACTGGACATCTTCCAGTTTGCGTTCTACCGGTGAAGCCGCCTCTCCTCGGTACTGGTCCAGCTTCTCAGATTCGAGTTCCTCGAACCGGAGTCCGACTGTTTTTGCACCGTTCGTTTTTAATGTATCAACGATCTGCTGTTGCAGGTCAAGCTGCGGCTGTCCTCCGAGTTTTGCGATGGCAACCTTCACACTGACATGTTCTTTCTCTTCTTTGACTGTCAGTTCTTTTACGCCGCCCGTCTCCTTCAAAGGTATATCAAGTACTGGATCATTAAGCTGTCCCACTAGTTCAATCATGAGTTCTTTAGTTAACAAATTAAACGCCCCTTCTTCTTCTATTAGCACTAGTATAACAAAAAATGAAATAATCGCAGTATTATTCGTCTCTTTTGTCTTACTTTCTGCGTACGGTGGTATACTAATATTATTCACAGAATAACTAGAGCAGAGGAATGATGGATAATGATACAGAATCATACGATCATGCAGTATTTCGAGTGGCATACGAATGGAGACGGCAACCACTGGAACCGTCTGAAAGAAGATGCACCCCATCTAAAAGAAAGAGGAATTGATGCTGTCTGGATTCCGCCCGTCACTAAAGCGGATAGCGTCACAAATCCCGGGTACAGCGTCTATGATGTCTATGATCTGGGTGAGTTTGATCAGAAGGGTGAAGTCCGTACAAAATACGGCACGAAAGAAGAACTGCAGGCGGCCATTCAGGCCTGTCATGATCACGATATCAAAGTTTATGTTGATATTGTCATGAACCATAAGGCAGGCGCGGACGAAACAGAAGTCTTCAAGGTTGTTGAAGTAGACGCTGAGAACCGGACGAAAGTCATCAGTGAACCTTTTAATATCGAAGGATTCACGAAATTCACTTTTCCGGGCCGTGATAATAAATACAGCAATTTCAATTGGAACTATACTCACTTCAACGGCGTTGACTATGACCACAAAACAGGAAAAACCGGTATTTACAAAATTCTAGGTGAAAATAAAGACTGGAATGAATTTGTTGATGATGAGAAAGGAAACTTTGATTATCTGATGTTCTCCAATATCGATTATCGTCATCCTGATGTCAGAAATGAAATGATTGAATGGGGCAAATGGCTGATTGATGAGCTGAATATCGACGGCATGCGTCTTGATGCCATCAAACACATCGAGTCCTATTTCATCCGTGATTTCGTCAAAGCGATGTGTGACCATGTCGACGGTCCTTTTTATTTTGTCGGAGAATTCTGGCTGCCGGACCTTGAGACTAACGAGAACTTCCTTTTGGATGCGGATTACTCTCTCGACTTGTTTGATGTGAAGCTCCATTATAACTTCAAGGAAGCCTCAGAAAAAGGGCAGGGCTATGACCTGCGGAAGCTATTCGATAAGACGCTGGTGCAGGAGAACCCGTTAAACGCGGTGACGTTCGTCGACAATCATGACTCACAGCCAGGCGAGGCGCTCGAATCATTCGTCAAAGACTGGTTCAAACCGATTGCTTATGCTGCGATACTCCTGAGATACGACGGTTTCCCTGTCGTCTTCTACGGTGACTATTTCGGTATTGGCGGTGAGATACCGATTGACGGCAAGAAGGATATGATTGATACGCTTCTTTTCATCCGTAAAAATAAAGCCTACGGACTGCAGGATGATTACTTCGACCATGAACATGTCATCGGCTGGGTACGGCGCGGCGCGAAGGAAGTTGAAAATTCAGGCTGCGCTGTCATTATCAACAGCAGCACAGAAGAAGCAAAGAAACAGATGTTCGTCGGTAAAGAGAGACGAGGCCAAGTCTGGCTTGATTACAACAATGTCCGCGAAGAAGAAGTCATCATTGATGATGAAGGTAACGGCATCTTCAAGGTTAATCCCGGCAGCGTATCCGTCTACTGTCAGAAAGATATATAAGAAAAGTGTCGTGAATCCCTTTGAATTCACGACACTTTTTTGCGGTCAGTCATTATCCTGCTGATTCAGGTCTTCACTATTCGGATAGAAGATTTCAGTCAGTGCATAGAGAACCGAAATAATAAGCAGGATGACCAGGAAGTTAATCCTGATATACTGATAGTTGAGATGAATGAAAAGATAGAAGACCAGTGTTGACACAAGAGTAATGATGCCATGGACAATCGGCGGCTGAAAATACAGGTTATCCGGGTAAAGCCGTTTCAGATTATCAAAGATGAACTCGATGAATCTGAGCAGAAAGAACCCTCCTGCAATATAAGAGCCGTAGTAAAACAGATTGTCAGCGAAACTCTGATTATAGGTGAACTCCGCCAGATGCAGGGCAATCAGTATGCGGCTGAGACCAAATAAACCGAATGACATCAGCACAAGAAAGATAAAACCTGACAATAGAAAGATACCACTGATGATGATGAGCGTGATGATTTGATTGAGATCTATTTTAAAACGTTTCATCCTGCTCCTCCCTCTATTCTGCAAACACTATCTCTCCATCTACAACAGTCATTTTATTGTTAATGCTGTGAATAGACTCTGACTTGAACGGATTTTCTTCAAGGATCGTGAAGTCAGCAAGATAGCCTTCCTTGATCAACCCATTATCAGGTCGCCCGCCGATATCGGCCGCATTTACCGTGAACAGTCTGATGGCATCATATACTGACAGACACTGTGCCTTATGGTACTGTATGCCATCATTAAATGGCCGACGATTAACAGCCGCATCGATACTCCTGAGCGGATTGAAGCTCTCAATCGGCGAATCAGATCCCCCGCCTATCATGATGCCCGCTTCAAGCAAGGATTTCCAGGCGTATGCATACTGACTTCTCTCTTCCCCGACCCTGTCGATGGCCCACGGGAAATCCGACGTGGCAAATAACGGCTGCACATCACAGATGACCGGCAGCTTCGTCATACGTTCAATCAGATCCGGTGCGAGAAAGCTCACATGGATCAGCCGATCACGACCTTTCGCGGGCGGATATTTCTCAATCGCATCCAGCACCATTTCGCAGGCCTTGTCACCGATTATATGAACAGCGACTGTCGAATCATAGCGGCGGGCAAGTCTGACCTGCTCCTCCAGTTCTGACTGCGTCAATATGGCGAGACCCTTTGTTGACGGGTCGTCGTGATAAGGCTGCCTGAAAAGAGCGGTCCTGCCACCTAATGCACCATCCGCATAAAACTTCATCGCATCAGATTTGAGCCAGTCATTGAACGGATAACCGTCCAGCGCCTCAAATACAGTGTAATGTCTGAGGAGATTCAGACGTAATCTGACTTTATCCGGTCCAAATACATCTGCGTAGGCACGAAAGACGTTATCATGACTGTTGTAATAACCAAGATCCTCTGTGTGGATGCCCGTCAGACCGACCGCGTGCATCTCGTCTGCTGCACGCTTCATATGTCGCGCAAGAGAGTCAGTCGTCTCGCTCAGGCTCGCATTAACAAATAAATCCATCGCCTGGTCATGAACCCAGCCAGTCAGCCTGCCGCCCACCTTCTCAAAATGCCCCCCGTCCATATCTTGAACGGCATCATCAATTTCAAGCGCATCAAGTGCCCTGCTGTTCACGATTGCCGCATGCCTGCAGACTCGTTTGATAATGACCTTGCAATCTGTAAGTGCATCGATTTCGTCCCGGGTCAGACGGTAGTTCAGCTGATTGTCATTATAGCCTTCACAGACGAGCCAGTTATCAGGAGACAAATCACGCGCCGCAGCAGCAAGCTTCTCCTTGACGACATCAACTGAGACATCATCCTTGAAATTCACGCTGCTGATTGCCATACCTGTCCCGACAAGGTGGATATGTGTATCCACAAAGCCGGGAAACATTACGCCACCCGCCAGATCAATATATTCCGCTGCCACCTTAGGGACGTGGTCGTACAGTTTTTTGATGCGGTTACCCTCTACTAATACTGCCTGCACCTGATGACCCTCATGCTGCATTGTATAAATCGTGCCGTTATAAAATAATTTCATAGCTGCCCTCCAAAAAAGAAGATATACCTATTTCAGTATATCTTCTCCCCTCTTCTCTAGGCAATTATAATTGCAGGCCTAACGCACTGAATGTGTCGCCGCCATTGATGTCACCTGATTCAAATCCTTTTTTGAACCATTTCATACGCTGTTCACTTGTACCATGCGTGAAGCTTTCAGGATTGACACGGCCTGTCGCATTTCTCTGCAGTGTATCGTCACCGACTGCGTGCGCGGCTTTGATCGCCTCTTCGAAGTCGCCTTCATCTGTGACACCCGCTTCTTGTTCGTAGTGGGCATAGACACCAGCAAAGTAGTCAGCCTGCAGTTCAAGTGCGACCGAATATTTATTGAATTCACTTTCACTTAATTGCTGTCTCAGCTGATTGACACGATCCGAAATACCCAGCTCATATTGAACATGATGGCCGACCTCATGGGCGATGACATATGCCATTGCAAAGTCACCCGGTGCATTGAACTGCTGTTCAAGCTGATCCATAAAGGTAAGATCGATGTATAGCTTCTGGTCTCCCGGACAGTAGAAAGGTCCCATAGATGAGCTTGCACTACCACATGCTGTATTGACCCCATCGGAGAACAGGACAAGTGTCGGCTCGTGATAAGTTCGGCCATGCTTCTCAAAGATACTGTTCCAGACATCTTCTGTATCTTTCAGTACGACAGAGGCGAACTGTTTGCGTTCGTCAACGCTCTGACTTGTCTCTGATGATTGCTGCTGTGTCTGTTGCTGCTGGCCTGTAGCGCCGCCCAGTATATCGCCCGGGTTACCGCCCATCATCATATAGATGATGGCAACGATAATACCTAGACAACCAAGTCCACCGCCACCTGCAGCCATACCGCCGCCAGGGAAACCGCCACCGCCGCCTCTTATATCCTGTACATTTGAACTACCCTGTCTACCTTGCCAATCCATACGCGTACCTCCGCATTCGTCTAATTATAAATTTAATTATTAAATACCCATAAAAATGCTGAAATATCATATCATAAAAAAATAAGCCGCTTTTAACGACTTATTTCTCAAAGGCCTCTAATTTATCGATTGCTGACAACCCTTTTGTGACAAGATAATAGGCTTTTGCTTTACGTTCAACGGTGATAGCTTCCTCTTTCTTGTCATTGCCATAGATTTTCTGCACGACGTACTGTGTCTTCTTGTTTTTCTCTACCTCTTTGACGTATTTCCTTGGCAACCAGATGCGGTCTTTCGTTGACGGATGAACTTCAATAGTCAGGTCATCACCCACATACAGACCATCCAACTGATTCAGCTTTCCTTCTATGAGAAAACTCTTTTCAGGCTTCTCTTTTTTTGATAATACACTGCTCGGTGTCAGGGCCACTTTAGTGAGTCCACCCTTGATCTCTTCATCAGTCGTCTGGAATGTCATGGCCGGTGCTAACAGCTCCACTTCCGTCCGGTCTGCATAGCCTTCGAAGTACTGTTCACCCGTACTGAGTGTCATAATCGGTTTATCCTGGCGGTTCGCCGTGAATGTCTGAAGCTGATTGTCATCGATATCAAGCACAATGCCGGCAGCACCCGCCTTGATAGTCTGTTCACTGATTTTGCTTTCCATCTCTTTTTGTTTCTGCTCGAGAATACCGATATTATTCTCAGCTTTCGTCTGTTCCGATTCCAGCCAGTTGATCTGTGCCTGGATAGTCGGGGTCTCTTCAAGGTCAGCCGTACGCAGTCGTTCCTCGTATGCGGCAATCTGCCCTTCAATCTGTTCTTTCTCCACTCGTTTATTGTCGAGCTGGAGGCTCAGTTCTGTATGATCATCTGCCATACTGCTTTCTGTATAGGTAAAGAGCGGATTGCCGGCCGATACCGTTTCTCCCTCTTTAACGTGCAGTTTCACCGGCTGTTTATTGCCGGGTTTCAGATAATACACTGCATGATGCTGCGCCACTCTGCCTTTAATTTCGATTGTCTGATGCTTGATATAGTCGTCCACATAAATCGTATTTTTCGCCTGATTGGTCTTGTAGGTCATGTAAACGCCACTGCCTGCTATAATTGCGAGAATCAGCAATGACAGTAACAGGGGCCAGAGCCATTTTCTTTTCATGTCTTCCCTCATTCATTTCGTCTTACTTTCATTCTACCAGTTTAAATCTCTGATGAGATTAAAGTTTTGTAAATCATTTGATCAGACGGTCATCATCCGATTTGATATGTGCATTGAAGTTCTTCACTTTCTCACGCTGCACGGACTGATGATAACGCCATAGAATGTAGAAGAACAGAATGGAGACGGCAAGTGACGGAATGCCCATCCATGACAGTTCACCGCGACCATCTGCCAGCAGATAATAATAAGCGAAGTATAAGTTGATCAGCGCCAGTGCACCAAAACCGATATAGGGTAACATAGTGCCTCCTAGATAATATGATTATCAATCAGCGACTGTCTTGCAGTCGTTATACTGTCCTTACCTTCCTTATTCTTCAGCGGACTGAACTCAGATTCCCGGTCAACCTGCAGCGTTTTAAATGTCTCTGCATAGCGGAAGATATCAAAGTAGAACTTTTCGAACTTAAGGGTCTCTTTTTTCTCGACGGCAAAATCCTCATCGAGCTGCTCCAGATTCTTAATCGCCAGGTGATAAGGCAGGCCCTGAGTCGATGCTTCCTCAAGAAAATCTCGTCTGAAAATATGAATGCCGATGTTACCGTTGTTGAACTGATTTTCAAGTCCTTCAGGCAATTCAGTGTATTCCATCACCTGTTTCTTATCGTCTACCATAATCACGCGGCCGACGCTTTCGCCGTTCAGCGGTCTGATGGTCTTCGTCGTGACATCTGCGCCGGATTCCACAGCGAGACCGCAGAACACAGGATCAAGCACTTTGACGAGAACATTATCGATATTATTAAGATAGATGAATTCCACGCCACGTTTTTTCATCGCCTGATAGAGACCCGTCGCAGCGAGCGCCTCGTAAATACCCCCATTACCGTTCGGCGCAGTCAGAAGCTGACCTTTCGGATTCAGCAGCAGCTGACCAGCCGGAGATAAAGCGACGATATTAGGTTGTTTGAAGAACGTGATATCCTTCTCAGGATAATTGAAGAACTGATGTTCTTTAAAGAATGCAATGGTTTCATCGTGGTTGATATCACTCGTCATGATATACCACGGGATGGCTGTATTGCATTCGGCAGCGATTTTAAGCAGCTGTCTTGCCTGCAGTTCAAATAGACTGACATCATCAAAACTGAATGTCCCTTTTGGTCCCGGATGCGCAAGACGCGTACCTTGACCCCCTGCCATCAGAAGAGCGGCAAATCTGCCTTCCTTAATCGCCGTTTGACCCAGCTGTGCCAGTTCAGTGAGGCGCTCCTTGGCCATTGCTGCTTTCACTTCAACTGCCACATCAGTCAGTTCCCCTGCCGGCGCCTCCACGTGACGATTGACATAGACATCGTGGTATAACGCCTCAATTTCTTCTAGGTCGAGGTTATCAAGATCCTGAGCCAGTTGATTCTTCTCATCTTCAGACATCATAGTCAGCATATCTGCCAGCGCAGTCTGATTGTGTTTTGTTAAATCCTGCAAAGTAGCCATAATTTCTCCTTTAATTGCCATTATTTATTATCAATTTATCCAACTGAGTGTACGGTGAAACATTTCCACGTAAATTAAATAGGCGGTCAGAAACGAGAATGTCGTTGCAAGTGACAAGTCAACCACGCCTCCCGTCTTAAAGTTGATTGGAGAGGCCACCTTGACACCAAGCGGAAAGAAAAGCGCGACCCCTCTTGGTGTCAGCATATCCAGAATGATATGACTCGCAATACCAATCAGTCCGCAGACGATATAGACGAAATCAATATTAAGCATTGTGAGAAGCACCGCCACCAGTCCCATAAAAAAGAACGAGTGTGTCAGTGTGCGATGACCGAAGAAAAAGCTGATCATATGACTCAGCAGCTTGACGTGACGGCCGATTTTACTTCCTGCATGACAGATGTCAGGCAGCAGACTGAATCCTGCTGTCGTTGCAATCATTGCGATAGACGCACCAAGATCTGTTGTTGTTTTAAGAGCGTAACTTGTTCCCAGCAAAATACCGAATGCCAAATGTGTTTTTCCCGTCATCTGTCCGCCCCCCTTGCTGTCAGCCATTTCAACGCTTCACGGCTGCTGAGAGGTGAAAGTTCAGTGCTCTTCTCCTTGAACTTCAGCGGGTGCAGGAGTCCTGCTCTTTGCAGCCAGAAATTATCTGCATGCACCCATTTTATCATGCGCGCGCGCTCTCCGTCATTTCCCTGCCCGACAATAAAGCCTGCCCTATTCGGACTGAGGTCATCGAGAGAATACCACCAGCAATGATATTTCCGTTCATCCTCCTGAAAGTGCGACTGCACAAGGCAATTCAGTTCGTACCCTTCAGACAGTCCGAATTCCTTGAACAGCTGACGGTTCACAGACGCTGAACCCTTCTTTTTAATGCCGAAAAACGAGAACTGATTCTTCATATATCTGCTCATTATATGGGCATCCCCTTCATCGGCAAGTGGCTCATAGAGTACTTTAATCTCCTCCAGATTAACCATCATGGCTGCACATCCGGCTGCATCTCTGTTGTCAGTCCACTCGGTTTGATTGGCTGTGACCTCACTTCTGTCGTACTGTGTTCACGGGAAGCTTCTTCCGTCACCTCTAATGTCGGTGTCTCTGTCGATGGTGTCTCCGTCGTCTGCTCCGATGACTGATCAGGTACTACACAGTGCCCGTTCTGGCAGAGATAGCCTTCCTTCGCAAGATTATTCCACGCCCGGTTATATTCCGGTGTATCTGTATAACGCTGACAGGTGCCTGCTAACAGACATTCTCTCGCGGCATTATAAGTTTCAGTGTCGAATGTCTCTTCACTGGTCGTTGTTTCAGTCGTTTCGGTCGTCTTGACCTTCACTTCAATCTCAGGTTTTCTGTCGACCTCTATGACTTCTTCCTGCTGACATGCTGTAAGCGCAAGAGCTAAGCTAAGAATCAGGATCATTAGCTGTTTCATCTTCTCTCTCCTTACAATTAGTATTCATATATTATACTGTTAATCCGGGAAAATGGAATAATTTATTATCACGATTATTTTACCGCCAGATAGCCGCAATATTTGTAAGCGTATTAAAAAAACGTTATATTATAGATATACAAACATGAAAAGGATGTGTTTATCAATGGCAATGCAAGTGACAAAGAACGATAAAGAGGTTAATATCAAATGGCGCGTCGCAGACATCACAATTCCTAATGAAGATATCATCAGTGTCAAAGAAGATACAAACATCTACGCTGCAACTGAAGAAAATCAGGAAAATGTCGTACGTATCGGTTCTACATTCGGTAAAACAAATCGTATTCTTTTAGAAACTAAAGATAAACATTATATCATCTACACACACAACGATAAAAAAATCCTTGATGAATTAAATAAATAATTCAATCGGTCGCATGTCTGTGCGGCCTTTTTTCTATCATAATGGAGGGTCATACATGGAACACTTAACTGACAAGGTTGCTTTAGTGACAGGGGGTTCAAGAGGCATCGGTCGTGCAACGGCCATCGCACTGGCTGCAGAAGGCGTGAAAGTCGCCATTACGGGACGCCACTTCGATTCACTGCAAGAGACGATTGAACTGCTGGAGACAGAAGCGACAGCTGTCGTCTGTGATATGCAGCAGGCGGAAGATATTGAAGCAGCCGTAGCGCATACCATCGAGACATTCGGCCAGATTGATATTCTGGTCAACAATGCAGGCATCATGAAGACTGCATCGTTTATGGAGACATCACTTGAAGACTTACGCGAGATGTTCGAGACCAATGTCTTCGGCATGTTCCAGATGATGCAGCAAGTGATTCCGCACATGATCGACCGGCAATCAGGAGATGTCGTGAACATCGCGTCCATGTCAGCTGTCAACTCGTCACCACAGACCGCTGCTTATTCAGCGACCAAATTTGCGGTCACCGGCCTTACTGAGGGCATGATGCGCGAAATGCGTCAGCATAATATCCGTACATTCACCATCAATCCGTCAGCCGTTCTGACTGATTTAATCGGCGAAACATCGCTCGATCCTGAAACAATGATTCATCCGGAAGATATCGCTGACGTCATTGTCAGTCAGCTGAAACTGAACCGTCGCACATTCATTAAGACAAACCAGATCTGGGCCACTAATCCCGTTCAGAAATAAGGAGGAATTCATGTGTTTATCGTAACGAACCGCATCAAAATGAAACCAGGCTTTGCAGAGAAAATGGCGCCCCGCTTCACGCAAGGGGGCGGCATCGAAGAACTGAAAGGCTTTGTGAAAATCGAGACATGGTCAGTACAGGGAAACGAAGAATATGATGAGCTTCATGTGAACACTTACTGGGAGACGTTAGAGGATTTTGAAGCCTGGAAAACGTCAGATGTCTTCAAGAAAGCGCACCAGAGACCATCAGGTGAATCTAAGGGCGACTCGCCGATGCTTGGATCTGAACTGGTTATCTGCAAACTGGAAACATCTCTTGAAAAATAGATATCCTTTCTCCAGCCGGTAAAGGCTGGAGATTTTTTTGCGTGTTCTAGCTACAACGGCCACTCCTCTTCACCATATAAAAAGCACTCCTGACTCTCATCAGAAGTGCGTGCATTTTCGGTTAATAGATAAAGTGTGCCATCAGGATGATGATCGGCAGAATAATCGCTGTTCTGATCAGGAAAATCGCGAACAGTTTCGGCAGACTGACGGGTATTTTAGATCCTAATATCACACCCCCGACTTCTGACAGATAAATCAGCTGAGAGATACTGAGTGCACCGATGACAAAGCGGGTCATCTCACTCGGCACGTCCTGAATCAGGATGGCTGGCAGGAACATATCTGCGAATCCGATCAGAATAGTCTGAGAGGCTTCTACTGCATAGGGCACCTGCATCACATTCAAAATCGGCACAAAAGGTGCACCGAGTATCTTGAATAACGGCGTGAATTCAGCAAGCATAGTCGCGGTTGTCCCGATCGCCATCACGACAGGTAAGACGGCAAACCACATATCCATGACGGTACGGAAACCGAGACCGAGGAAGTCGCTGAAGTTACGTCCTCTGTAACCTCGCCGTACTGCATTCTCAAAACCATAAGTAATCGCGTTGTGTCCGCTCGGGATATCTTCTGTCAGTCGTTCTGCTGAACCGTCTGAATAAGTATCAGGTACCGATGACAGCGGCCAGATACGAGGTGTGATGGCTGCTGCAATCAGACACGACATAATGACAGTCAGATAAAAATAGAAAAAGTGATTCATGACGTGGACTTGTTTTGCGATCACAATGGCGAAAGTGATCGATACAACTGAGAAACTCGTCGCAATGATGGTCGCTTCCCGTCTTGTATAGAACCCTTCGTCATATTGTTTTGATGCCATCATGACGCCGACTGTGCCGTCTCCTACAAATGATGCCAGGTTTTCTACCGCTGAACGTCCCGGCAGTGTGAATAAGGGTCGCATCACTCGTGAGAACATCGGTCCGATGAATTCGAAGAGGCCGTAATCCATCAGCAGAGGTAAGAATAAACCGGCAAATAGAAAGACCGTGACAAGCGTCGGCAGCAGATCGTTATAGATCAGTTTTCCTGTTGCATCTGTATTCACATAAGGAATGTCCATATTGAAATAGATGGCAAGCGCGAAGCAGGTTCCAATCAGTCTTATGGCCAGCCAGATATTATTGACCTGGAACAGGTTCTTCAGAAATGAGGTCTTCGCATTTCTTGTGATCGAAAAATATAAAGACAGCAGGGTCGAAAGAACAATAATCAGCACAAGCAGCGTCGGCATCGTCTTTCCTAATGTATCTCTGAGCCAGCCGGCAAGAAGCGCGATAGGCAATGTTGTTTCGCCGTTTACTTTGAGCGGCGTAATAAAAAGGAAGACCCCTAATAAAGAAGTCAGTATAAACTTCCACATTCCTATTTTATGCTGCCGTGGTGTTAGCTTTTCCATAGTCATCCTCCAATAATACTGAAACTGCATAAAAATAAAACGTTATGTATTATTTTTATCTTATAAGCAGATATGTCAATAAATAGTTATTTTTTATACATGCTTACGAAAAATTATACACAACATTTTATCGGTTTTCAATGACTTTATAGATGGTCCTTACGCAGAGCTTTGATAAGAGAGGCCATCATCAGGAAGATCACGACTGAAAATGGCAGTGCTGCGATGATCAGCACATTCTGCAGCCCCTGGGTACCGCCCGCATACATGACAATACCTGCGATCACCGATAACAGAAGACTCCATGTCACTTTGACGAGCGGTGTCGGATTGATATCACCGTCACTGCTCAGCATGCCCAGCACATAAGTTGCTGAATCGGCGGATGTGATGAAGAACAACGCGATGACAAACAAGGTGATGAAACTCATGATTTTGCCTAACGGATAGTGCTGAAGCATGGCAA
Source organism: Macrococcus carouselicus (assembly GCF_004359515.1). GTDB lineage: Bacteria > Bacillota > Bacilli > Staphylococcales > Staphylococcaceae > Macrococcus > Macrococcus carouselicus. The sequence continues at coordinate 369,607 of NZ_SCWD01000002.1, read as the reverse complement.
AAGTGGTTGTTTCAATCGGATACTGTGATAAATCGATGCCATTCATCTGCAGGTGCATAGCTGATGCCCCGAATACAGAAAAGAAGATGAAGCAGACAAGTGCCGGTACAAACAAGACGCCGATGACGAATTCCTTGATGGTCCGTCCACGTGATACACGGGCAATGAATATGCCGACAAACGGCGCCCAGGCAATCCACCATGCCCAGTAGAAGATCGTCCAGCTATTGATCCATGCCCGTTTACCTTCCTCAAGAGGCTCCAGACGTAATGTCATATCAAGGAAGTGTGAGATATAGTTACCGAGTGCATCCGTAAATGTATTCAGAATATAAATAGTCGGCCCGACAATAAATAATAGAATCAAGAGCAGGAAGCCGAGGAGCATATTGATATTGCTGAGTGATTTGATGCCTTTGTCGATACCTGACCATGCTGACCATGTAAAGAGAATAGTCGAGACAATCAGAATTATCGCCTGGACGAAGAAGCTCGTCGGAATCCTGAATAAATAGTTAAGACCTTCATTGATCTGAGCGGTACCGAAGCCAAGCGTCGCAGCCACCCCCATTACCGTGGCGATGACCGCTAAAATATCGATTGTCCTGCCGATAGGCCCACCCATCCGGTTCTTACCGAATATCGGTACTAAAGTAGCACTGATTAAACCCGGATATCCCTTATAGAAACTGAAGTAAGCCAGTACGAGTGCCACGACACCGTATACAGCCCAGGCATGAATACCCCAGTGGAAAAAGACATATTGAAAAGCTTCATCTATCGCTTGTTTCGAGCCGGGTGCAGCGCCCGGTGTCGCTTTAAAGGCATGACTGATGGGTTCTGCTGTCGTCCAGAAGACGAGGCCCATCCCCATGCCGGCACTGAAGAGCATAGCAAACCAGGAGGGCAGTGAAAATTCTGCTGCCTCGTCATCAGCCCCTAGTTTGATATGGCCGAACGGAGAAACAAGGATATAGACACAGAAAAGAAGAATAAGCGCGATGGTAATCAAATAATACCAGCCGAAGTTTGTGGTAATAAAAGATGTCATATCCTGTGTCACCTGCTTCATGTCGGCGGGCAGCATGACTCCCCACGCAGCAAACAGGCTGCAGATCAATGCGGAAATAATAAAAACAGGTGTATATTTTTTCATAAAAACCTCCAGAATCATTTTGTAACGCCTATATATTCCCTGATCCCCTTTAAATAATCAAAAAAGAGAAGCCGCAGCTTCTCCTGTTATTCAAAGATAATAGATTCCAGCATCTCGATCTCTTCAGCGCCTAAATGATCTCCGGATGCACGAAAGTGTTTCTTGGCAGCCGTAAAATGATCGCGTGCCTGGGTCATATCATTCTGTGCGGCAAACAGTTCACCGAGTGCGCGCTCCGCATGTGCTCTTATATCGTCGTCCGCTTTTTCCAGTGACTGCTGCAGGAGACGAAGTGCAGTCCTATAGTCACCGCTCAGCATCATCGTATAGCCATGTGCGTAATAGTTTGCCGCCATGGCCGCATGATCATCATCACTTAAGCAAGCCGCTTCCTGTCTGAAGTAATCCTCTGCCTGACTGAACTCACTGTCCAGCTGTTCCACTGTGCCGAGCTGATGCAGGATGCTTGGTCGTTCGTCAGCTTCAGCATCCTCCAGCATAGCCAGGTAATGCTCTCTCGCTTCATCAAACTTCTGGTCAGCGATATACAAGTAACCTAACGCATGCTGATAAGTCGAGTAATCATCATGACCGGTCTCCAGTTCACTTTTCATTTCGTCAAATAAACGATAGGCCTGCTGGACTTCACCATTTTCAAAAGCGTCAAATGCGGTTTCAATTTTCTCTTCGATCATTTAAATTCCCCCTTTGCGTTCATTGTAAAGTGCGCAGCCGCTAAAGTCTAATGAAGTACATGCTATAATCAGAGATAACTATCATTGAAAGAGGAATAATATGTCTTATTTTAAACTATTCACCTTTATTCTCAGTATCTTTGTTGTCGGCATGGTTGAAATGGTTGTGGCAGGGGTCCTAACCCTGATCAGTGCTGACCTGAATATCTCGCCTGCACTCGCCGGCCAGCTCGTCACGATATATGCACTGACCTTCGCTCTATCAGGCCCCGTTCTGGTCAGACTGACTGAACGTTTCAATCCGAAATTTGTCCTGCTCATCAGTCTTGCTGTTTTCATGCTAGGCAATGCACTGAACGCAGCTGGAACGACATTCACGCTGATTGTTGTCGGCCGTGTCATCGCTTCTGCCGCCGCTTCCCTCATCGTTATCAAGATACTGGCACTTACCGTCGTCCTCAGCAGACCGGACATGCGCGGCAAGATGCTCGGTCTTGTCTATGTCGGTTTCAGCGGCGCCAATGTCTTCGGGGTGCCGATCGGAACGAAGCTCGGCGAAATGCTCGGCTGGCGCGCAACGTTCTGGCTGATTGTGGTCTTCAGTTTCCTGGCAGCTGTACTTCTGGTGTTTCAGCTGCCGAACAGAATCAAGAGTAAGGCAGGTGGTCCTGCAGAGAACAAGCTGCTCTATCCGGCGGAAGCGGGCAAATATATCACCATCACCTTTACCTTGCTTGCGGCCAATGCAGCTGTCTTCACTTATATCAGCCCTATTATGATTCATCACGGCTATAATCTGACCGATGTCTCGATCGCACTCTTTGTGGCAGGGATCGGCAGTATGGCAGGAACAAGCTTCGGCGGTGCGATGACCGACCGCTTCGGCAGCAGGAAATGGCTGCTGATCAGTCTGACAGCCTTCATGATAACATTGCTGATCTTCAACTTCGTTCTGTCGTCCTTTGTCCTCCTGCTGCTGGTGATTCTGATCTGGAACTTCTCAGAGTGGAGCACCAATCCTGCCATCCAGATGGGCATCATCAATCAGGTCAAAGGGGATACAAGCAGCATTATGGCATGGAACATGTCCGCTCTTAATGCAGGTATCGGTTTCGGGGCACTGCTCGGCGGCATTCTGCTTGAAAACTTCTCGCTGATCAACAGCCCTTATATCGGCGCCGTGCTGACCTTCTTCTGTATCATAATTGCTTACTCCATCAAGCGTTAAAAAAGGATATCGCAGCATGCTGCGATATCCTTTTTCTATATTTTACCGTAGTAACAGCGGGTTGTATGAGGAACGATGACCTTCCCTTCAACAGCAAACGTCTCAAAGATGGTATACAGTGCAGTCTTAAAAGCGTCATAATTATCATCAGCTTTCTCAAGTGCGTAACTGGAGGAAAGACAGCGTTCAATAAAGCGCTGCTGATCATAACAGCTGTCATTCTGTGCCTCATACAGTTCAAACTCTCCGTCAAAAAACTGTATGATAGATGAATGATCATTCGTCGGACCCTCGCTTTGACCCTTATAGTCAGGACAATATACCTTGCAGATATCGTCCGTGCGACGGTTGATCATTGCATCTTCGTCTTTGATATTCCAGATCAGACAGACGTGGCCATGAGGTTTCAGTATGCGGCGGCACTCTTCTCTGAAATTCTGCCAGTGGAACCAGTGAAAGCTTTGTGCAGCCACTACCAGGTCGACTGATTTCTCCTCGATATCTGTATGCTCCGCCGGTCGTTCACTGACTTCAAGCTGATCACATAACAGACTATCCCGCAACCGGTCTGCCATCGTCTGATTAGGTTCAACAGCGATAACGCGGCAGCCGAGATCAAGAATCTTCTCTGTGAATCTCCCTGTCCCTGCTCCCATATCTGCAATCAATGTATCTTCTTTTATATTGAACTTCTGCTTCAGAAAAGTGAGTAATTCATCCGGATAGGATGGTTTGCTTTTTTCATAGAGAGCAGCTTTAGTTGTAAAAATCTCTGTATGATCCACATATGTTCCTCCCGTCATGGGATTATTTAAAATACTGCGTCAGTCGCCCTTTATCTTCCAATAGTTCTATCATACCATATGCTCCATTAATAATCGTCATCTGCGGAGGTTTATGACCAAAATCGACATCATATATAACAGGAACACCGAGCTCACGGGCCATGTCTTCGTAGACATTCTTATACAGATAATTCTCCTTGACTGACGGCTTACCGACACGACTGAATAAGATCCCTGCTGTATCCTTGAACCAACCCGCATATTTCATCTGCATCAGTGAACGTTTCAGATCCACTGTATCCAGCTCGCTGTCATCGATATACCACACGACCTTTTCACCATTGGTATACTTCTCCCTGAAAGTCTGCACGTCTCCATACGGCGTACCGATCAGATGACGGAACGTATCAATACAGCCGCCGAGAATGCGCCCTTCAAAATGAACGTCAGCCATCGGTTCAGCTTCTGCATCGATCGCCTTCCATTTCGTCTGTCCTGTCAGATTGAAGACAATCTCTGTCGGATGCTCATGATCCCACTCCTCCTGATATTTCTCTGAGGAATGCTGAGTGACCGACCCGTCCTGCTTCGTCTTCAGTACATCGATCCAGCGTGCAGTCACGCTGTCCATGCGCTCACCGCGTAAGTCAACGATGTTACCCATATGAGCTGTCGCTATACCGGTACGCAGTGTAATGGCAAGAAGCAATGTAGAGATATCAGAGTAGCCCGTCAACCATTTCAGCTGCAGCCGGTCAAAATCAATATGCTCCAGCACTTCAACTGCCAGATGTCCGCCCCACGGTGGCATGATGATATCAATAGCGTCATCTAACATCATCGCCATCAGACCTTCTGCACGCTCTTCTGCCGTAGCCGCCCGCGCTTTTTCCTGCCCCCATATATCATTGTTCTTGATCAGCTTGAATCCACGTTCTTCCATACGATTAAACGCAACTTCAAACATCTCTTCTGCAGAAGCAAATATGCCGTTTGAAACAGGTGTAATGCCGATCGTACTATGTTCTTTCAGTTCAGGATACCTCATCATCCTCATCCTCTTCTATAAGGTCCTGTATGATACCCACTGCACTCAAATACGTGTAGATAATAACAGGACCTATAAATTTAAACCCTCGTTTTTTCATATCTTGACTGACTGTCCTGGACAACTCACTCTGAACAGGAATGTCAGATTCATGACTGTAAGCCTTGATGACTGTCTGCCCTGCTGTAAATGACAGGAGATAGTCTTTAAAAGAGCCGAACGACTGCTGGACTTCACGGAAGACTTGAGCATTCCGAATCGTACTCGTGATCTTCAGACGATGTCGGATCATGTCGGGTGTCTTCATGATGCGCTCAATATCTTCATCTGAATAGTGTGCAATCTTATCAATATCAAACTGATCGAATGACGCTGCAATCACCGAGCGCTTTTTCAGAACGGTCAGCCAGGATAAGCCCGCCTGAAAGCTTTCAAGCACAAGCATTTCAAACAGGTACTGCTCTCCTGACCGTCTGCCCCATTCGTTATCATAGTAATCAGCCGTCAAAGGATGACTATCTGCCCAGCTCAGTCGTTTCATACGTTCACTCCTTATCTCTCCATTATAACGAAAAAAGTACTTTTACATAGAGAAAAGAATTGAACCTGCATATAGTTTCTTATCTGTAAAAGAAAATACCGATGACAAGACCCGCTGCTACTATCATCCACGGTGCGAGCTTGAAGTAGTGCAGCCCGCAGAAGAGCAGCACCGCAAACAGGATATCCCACACATCTGCTATTGTATGAGTGATAATCGGATGAATCCATGCGGCAGTCAGAATGCCGATGACACCTGCATTGATACCGATAAGGGCCTGCTTCATCTCACGCTTTTCCCGGAGCTGCTGCCAGAAAGGCAGACAGCCTGTAACCAGCAGAAATGCCGGCAGAAAAATAGCGATCATGGCAAACAATCCGCCACCCACACCGCTGATGACAGCACCGATATAGGAAGCAAATGTAAAGAGCGGTCCTGGGACTGCCTGTGCAAGACCGTAGCCTGCGATAAAATCATCAGCGTCCAGAAAATAAGGCACGAATTCGCGTTCCAAGAGCGGCAGTATGACATGTCCGCCGCCGAATACGAGCAGACCTGACCGGTAGAATTTATCAAAGGCGGTGAGCCAGTCATTGTGGATGATGCCTGATAAAATAGGCAGAACTATGAGGAGAAGCACCAGAATACCGAGACTCACTAACCCCGTTGTCTTAGATATCGGTAATTTCAGTGATTCACCGAATGGCATGCTGCTATTCCTGAAAACCATCATACCCGTCAATCCTGACGCGATCATAATCAGAATCTGTGTGAGTGAAGTCGGCAGAAATAGAGAGGCGGCAAGGGCGGCAAGGGCAATCAGCAAGGTCTGCCAGGACTTCAGGCTGTTCTTCGCCATACCGATAATGGCATGAAGCACAACAGCGACCGCTACAAGTTTCAGCCCCTGTATCCAGTCGATGGATTCAGGCATGAGCCGAACGGCCAGAATAAGTAGCAGAACTGAAGGTAAAGTAAAGCCTAGAAAGGCAGCTATGCCCCCCAGCAATCCACCGCGCATCATACCGATGGCCATACCGACCTGACTGCTTGCCGGTCCCGGCAGGAACTGGCAGAGCGCTACAAGATCCTGATAGACCTTATCAGACAGCCACTTCCGCCTTTCTACGTACTCATTTCTGAAATAACCGAGATGGGCAGTCGGTCCGCCGAAAGAGGTCACCCCAAGCTTCAACGCCACCATGAAAATCTCTATCAATTGTTTCATATGTCACCTCTACTATGTATTTCTTCAATCGTACTATGAATTAAAACAAATAGAATATTAAAAGTTCGTAAAGTTATCAGCTTTATTAAGATTTTGTGAAAACGTATACATCTCGTATTTTTCAGGTATATAATAATGAGGAGACTACGACATAGAGGATGTGAACACATGACGAACACCATCACTATCAAGTCCTGCAAATATCCGAATGTGCCTTACATCGAATATTCAGGTGAATTACTCGAGGAGACCAGTCATTACTGGTTTGTGAAATGTCCAGAGAACACAGTTCTGAAACACTATATCAAAAATAAAGAAATCGTCTATGAGTACGCGTCGCTTCATTTCTTCTCCAAGTATCACGGTTATACGGTCTCCATTGCGATCAATGACAGGATGGAACCCGTCAGCACATTCTGCAATATTTCAACGCCCTGTACTTATCAAGATGGCTTTATAACCTATACAGATATCGATATCGATTATGTGAAGAGCAGCGCCGGAGAATGGTTCATCAAGAACAGTGATGTCTATATCGACAACAGCCGCACCTATCATTATCCGATACAGCTCACTAATTTCGCGGTCGTCTCCCTGCAGGAGCTGAAGAATAATATAGCGGATGATGTCTTTCCATTTGGCATCAGTAATTTCAGTTCAATCGAAAAATATTCCGGACAGAAAAATAGCAGCTGAGTTTTTCAACTTCAGCTGCTATTTTTATTTGAACCAGCCACGAATCAGTTTTTCGACTTCTGCTGCTTCGTCAATCACTTCTTTAATCATCTTGACATCCTTGTTATCAGGAATCAGTTCACTCACGACCGGAAGATCGAAGACGGCTTTTACAGCCCCTGTAAGCGTCTCGTCCTGTGGTGACACCCTTGGTTCCGATTCTGTATTGATTTTCTCAGCATGAGGCGCCTCTGTCCTGCTTTCGATTTTCTTGTCCGCTGTGAAACTATCGAGAACGCTGAAAATCAACTCTCTGACTTCATGATAGTTGCGATGACCTAACAGATCATTCATCAGCGTGTTCACGCTATTATATTTCTTCAGCGACATACAGGCTGTTCTGTAAGCGAAGTATCCCGCGCCAGCACCGATTCCGATTTTAACCCATTTATTCATTCCAAAGGCCTCCTGGTATTTTTCCTTAGTATAACATATTTATTCTACCCAGTTCCCTTGTCTGAAAACAGGGACGATTTCACCATCACGCGTGATACCGTCGATATCGAGATCTTTGCTGCCGATCATAAAATCGACGTGAATCAGGGAATGGTTAAGTCCGATTGCATCCTGCTCCTCGTCAGTCATCTCATTTGCGCCAGGAACGGGTCCCGGATAAGCTTTACCGATGGCGATATGGCATGATGCGTTCTCATCAAAAAGTGTATTGTAGTAGAGAATGCCTGAATTAGAAATCGGTGAATCGACCGGCACAAGGGCTGCTTCACCGAGTCTGCAGGCACCTTCATCTGATTCCAGCAGCTCACGTAGAACATCATAGCCTTGTTCCGCTTCAAAATCAGTGACCACACCGTTTTTGAACGTCAGCTTGAAGCGGTCTACAATCTGACCGTTATAGCTGAGCGGCAATGTATTGCTGACAGTCCCGTTCACTCGGCGGTAATCGGGTGATGTGAAAACTTCTTCAGTCGGCATATTGACACGGATATCCAGACCTTTGCGGTTCTTATGACCGCCTCCTGTAAAGCGTGCACCGTCGATCAGGCCGATTTCAAGGTCGGTGCCAGGCGCTGTATATTTCAGGCGGTCAAAGTTATAGTCTGACAGCCACTTCGCGCGTGATTTCAGGAATTTGCTATGCGCATCCCAGGCCGCCACTGGGTCCTCCTGATCGACCCGCACGGTCTTCAGAATATAATCCATCAATTTTTCTTCCGCTTCTTCCTGCGGTAAATCCGGAAAGACAAGCGCAGCCCATTCTGGTGAAGGATAACCGATGATACACCAGTTCTGATCGTAGCGCATGCGTGACGCACTGAGCGCAGCAGCCGCCTGTCGTCCAGCACGGTTTGCCGCCATCAGTTTCTCTGTGTCTGCATCTTTCAGTGCTTCAGGTGACGTCGAATGGATATAGAGCATCGACGCCTTCTCGTTCAGATAGTAATCCTGCTTAGCCTGTACATAGGGCAGAATCTCTTCCAGAGTATCCGTTGACTGATGATTGATATGCAGTTTAGTCAGGTCTGTATCTGACAGATCTGTAATGACCTGTTTAGCGCCCAGCTCATAACATTCAGCGGTCACGGCACGGACCAGCTCCAGCGCACGGATATCCGAGGAGATGACCACTGTCTCCCCTTCCTGGACATTCAGTCCTACTTTAGCGATAACCTGTGCATACTTATTGATTTGTTCTTCAAACTTTTTCATCATTGTGTTCACTCCTTTTTTATCATTATATCGGAATCCGAAATAAATAGTAAAGAAATGTATAAAAAAAAGAACGGACCTTCATCCATTCCTTGTCTGTCACTCTTACTGATCCTGCTGCGGAATGACTTCATAGCCCTGTTCTTCGATCGCGTCGCGGATATTCTCCACTGTCGCTTTGCTGTCGTCATAATCGACTTTTACTTTACCGTTATCGAGGTCAACATTGACGTTATCCACACCATCAAGCGCTCCCACGCTTGTTTCCACTGCATTTACACAGTGCTGACAAGTCATGCCTCTTACATCTAATGTCTGATTAGCCATTAAACTCACTCCTTTTATTATTTCTTCTATTATACCCTTTTACTCAACGGGTATCCAAATTTCTGATAGATAGCCGGCTTGAATATCACCTGATAATGCTCGAGAATCGGTATCTGCCGCCTCGAAGATCAGATAGCGACTTGCAGGTATTTTCCGAGATTCAAATTCAGGCTTCTTCTGATCAGCAGATACCTCAATCATATAACTCAGTGGTATAGCATCAAAAGTGACTTCGTGATATTTCGTCTTACATCCCCCTAAATGATGGGGTTAAGTCTATAATAGATTTAGTAATCATTACCGCTTTTATAATGAATGCGGCATTTAATAGGAGGCGACTTTCTATGACTGAAGCGATCATCGTAAATGATCTATCTAAATCCTATGACCAGCTTGTTCTGCATGATATTGATCTGGTGATTCAAACAGGCGCCATCCACGGCTTTATCGGTCCATCCGGTTCCGGCAAGACTACTTTGATGCGTATGCTGGCTGGACTTGAGACACCGTCAGCGGGATCCATCTATATCAAGGATATCCGGGTACCCCATTTAACTCTGCTGAACGATATCGGCTATATGGCACAGGCCGATGCGCTTTATACTGAACTGACAGGTTACGAGAATCTGAGATTTTTCGCCCAGCTCTTCAATATGAAGAACAGTCATGCAGATTCACAGATTCGTTATGCCGCGGACCTCGTCAATCTGACAGTCGATCTGAAAAAGAAAGTCAGGAACTACTCAGGTGGCATGAAGCGCAGGTTATCACTGGCCATCGCCCTGCTGCATGAGCCGGATATCCTGATACTTGATGAACCGACTGTCGGCATCGATCCGGAACTACGCGCTTCAATCTGGCAGGAACTTCGTGACATGAAAAGAACCGGCAAGACGATTCTGATGACAACGCACGTCATGGATGAAGCTGAACGCTGTGACGCTATTTCACTGATTAAAGAAGGGACGATTATCGCGACAGGCACTCCCCATGATTTGCTGCGTGATGATGATGCGCAGTCCTTCGATGAAGTATTCATCCGTGCCGGACGGGGAGGAAGACGATGAGAATCATAGGCTTAACGCAGCGGCTTTTAAGTGAACAATTACGCGATAAATGGACACTGGCCCTGCTGGCCCCTATACTCATTCTGACACTATTTTATTTTGCCTTTGACAGCGAGGAACCTGCGGCGATACTCGGCACAGTCAACCTCGAGCCCTCAGTCATCGATACGATTGAGACACAGGCTATTGCAGTGACAGAACTGGATTCGATGGACGCGTCACTACTGACAGATGAAAGGCTGGACGGCATCGCCGAGAAAAAAGGCGATAAAGTCACACTCACGCTTCTGAATGATAATATCTCAATCGCCAGGAAATTAGAACTGGTCGTCAATCAGACTTATCAGAAGAAAGCGCAGATTACCGTCATCGATGATATGAAGGCCAAGTTCAGGGATTTAACGGAAACACTTAATCAATTCCCGTTCAGTCCGACCAGGAAAATTGAGTTTGATGAACCAAAGCAAACAGATATCACGACACATTATGTTTATGGTGATCAGCACACAACACTCTTCCATACATTCGCGCCTCTCCTCATCGGCTTCTTTGTCTTCATGTTCGCCTTTCTGCCGGCAGGGATGGGCTTTCTGAAGGAACGGACGACCGGAACTTTAGAACGCATGCTGACAACACCGATCCGTCGCCATGAGATTGTACTCGGTTACGTACTCGGCTTCGGTCTGCTTGCCATCATTCAGACTATCATCATCGTCCTCTATGCGGTCTACGTACTAAAGCTCGGGCCGTCTGAATCCGTCGGCAGCGTTATCATCATCAATATCGTCATCGCATTTATGGCGTTATCATTCGGCTTACTGCTCTCTACGTTCGCCCGGTCAGAATTTCAGATGATGCAGTTCATTTCCATCGTTATTGTGCCGCAGATTTTCCTGTCCGGCCTCTTCCCGCTGGCCCGCTGGATTCAGTGGCTTACCTACATGTCTCCGCTTTATTACGCCGGAAATGCACTGAAGTCGGTGATGTACAAAAGGCTGCCGCTCGGAGATGTCACACTGGAGCTGATTGTCTTATTCCTCTTCGCCGCACTCTTCATCATTTTGAATATTGTAGCACTGAAAAAATATCGAAATTTGTAATAAAATATGGAAGAATGGGTGGACAAAACAAACTTTCTGTTCTATAATAAAAGAAATTAAATCGAACGTTAAAAAGGTAACACATTCACATGGTACAAAAGTAATCGTGGTTTGTTGATTCTTTTGTAACGTGTGAATTTTTCTTTTTAAAGAGGATTCTGATTTAGTAATAATTTATTGGAGGTCATGACACATGACACAAGGTACAGTTAAATGGTTTAACGCAGAAAAAGGTTTCGGTTTCATCTCAGTTGAAGGCGGCGACGATGTATTCGCTCACTTCAGTGCTATTCAAGGTGAAGGCTACAAATCATTAGAAGAAGGCCAGGCAGTTGAATTCGACATCGAAGAAGGTCAACGCGGACCACAAGCTGCTAACATCGTTAAATTATAATTTAATGATAGAAGACATCTCAAATTGAGATGTCTTTTTTTATACATAAAGGAGGCGGATAACACTCGGTTATCCGTCTCTTTTATTATATATCAGCAAGCTCTTCTGCCATTGGTTTGAACAATATCGTCATCAGACTGAATGCGCCATAAATATAGAAGAGGGTCTGATAACCATAGGATTCAAGCAGAAATCCTGATAAGAATGTGCCAATGAACTGACCCGCCGCGAGACTGACAAAGGTCACGATAATACCCATCGCAGGATATTCCACATATAATCTCGCACACCAGAATGCATAGACCCCCATGGCAAAGACGTAAACAAGTCCGAATAATGTGACTGACAACATCATCAGCAGGAAGTGCTCGCTGAGTACAAGCGTGATATTGGAAACACCAAGCAGAATGGCTGTAAGAATATGTATCTTAGTCATCCCTAGTCTTTCGTTCATATGCCCCGCAAAACCGCCGAGCATGCCACCCGCCCCTAACATGATCCAGAATAGATTGGTGAACTGGATATACTGCGTCTGAAAGATATAGGACTGGAAATACGTCCAGTATGCCGATGTACCGATGCCGAGCAAAATGGTCGAGATAATGAATTTCTTACCGTAGAAAATATTTTTGAGATCCGTCTTGTAATTCAGATGGCTCATATCAACTTCAGGCAACTTCTTATAGCTGAACCACATAATAATCAGACTGACAATAAGAAAGACAGCATAGCCAATACGCCAGCGATCTCCCACTACCCACACTATTATTCCTACCAGTATCAGTCCCAGTCCGATACCTGTATTGATCCAGGAATTGCTGCGGTCCTGGTAACCATATGTTACTTTCTCTTTGATGATCTGACCGAACGGCGCAGTCGCAAGACCAGCCGAATAACCGAGTATAATGACGCCGGAACCGAACAACGGGAAATGTTCAGCAACCATCATATTATAGAGACCATATAAGGACAAAGCACCTGATATCATCAATATCGCTCTTGGCTGGTAATTTCTGAACAGCGTGAACATTGAGACCAGGCCGAGGCAGTATGTCAGATAGGATACCGCCGAAATAATTCCTGAAACCTGATTGGTCAGTTCAAGGTCCTTTGCGAAATAGGGCAGTAGCAGACCATAACTGAAGCGGGATATGCCGTAAGCCATCGCAATGAAGACAATTCCCGTAAAAACAATTTCGTTTTTCTTTTTCAAAACGTATTAACTCCTTTAATTAAAATACTATTCCTTATACCCCTACCCAAAATAATAAACCTGCCATTAAATGACAGGTTTATTTCTGATTTATCTTCCTGTTTCACTGAATAGTTTAATACGTGCACCAATTTCATCACGCACGCGCTGGAATACTGACCAGTCCTGTCCTGCAGGATCTTCAAAGCCCCAGTGCTCAGTACGCACGTGCGGAGGTGTAACCGGACAGACGTCCTTCGCATGGTCACAGAGTGTCACGACCAGGTCAGCATTGTTCAGAATTTCCGGATCGATCTTGTCTGATGTGTGGTTGATGATATCGATACCTACTTCCTTCATCACTTCAATCGCCTTTGGATTCACACCGTGTGTTTCAATTCCTGCTGAATAGACATTCCAGTCCGGCAGGTATTTTTTACCGAACCCTTCTGCAATCTGACTGCGGCATGAGTTACCTGTACATAAGAAATAAATGGTTTTCTTCATTATATCCTCCTAATTAAATATCATCATTGATAAGTAGAGACCAAGCAACGTAAAGAACAGCACCGGGATGGTAATGATAATCCCTGTCTTGAAGTAAGTGCCCCAGGAAATCTTGACGCCTTTCTGACTGAGTACATGAAGCCAGAGTAACGTCGCCAGGGAACCAATCGGTGTGATTTTCGGCCCTAAGTCACTGCCGATCACATTCGCATAAGTCAGCCCCTGCTGAATCACACCTTGAGCCTGAGACTGATCGATGGCAATCAGATCAATCAGCACCGTCGGCATATTGTTCATGACCGATGAGAGAAACGCTGCCATAAAGCCCATTCCCATTATTGAACCGAATAAACCGGTCGCACTGAACTGATTGATGACGTCTGCCAGCAGACTGGTCAAGCCGACATTTCTAAGTCCGTAAACCACTACATACATCCCGATAGAGAAGAACACGATGGCCCACGGTGCATCTTTAATGACTTTCTCTGTCTGGACAGCGGGACTCGTGCGAGCGAGCAGTATAAAGATCAGTGCGATGACGCCGGCGATGATTGAGACCGGCACATGAATAAGGTCACTGATTAAATAGCCGACAAGCAGTAATCCTAGAACAATCCAGGATATCCTGAACAGTCGTACATCCTTAATCGCTGACTTCGGTTCACGCAGCATGGACTGGTCATATGTTTCAGGAACATGTCGTCTGAAGTACAGCCAGAGCACCGTGATGCTGGCGATCAGACTGAAGAGATTCGGAATGAACATAATCTTCGCATACTCCCCGAAACCGATATTGAAATAATCAGCAGATACGATATTCACGAGGTTGCTGACGACAAGCGGCAGACTCGTCGTATCCGCGATAAAACCTGATGCGATAATAAACGGAAAGACCACCTTCTCACTGAACTTCAGGTGACGGACCATTGCAAGCACAATCGGCGTCAGAATAAGCGCCGCACCATCGTTTGCGAAAAATGCGGCAACTAGTGCCCCAAGAATACAGATATAGACAAACATCAGAAACGAATTACCTTTAGCAAGACGCGTCATATGAAGCGCCGCCCATTCGAAGAAGCCGATCTCATCCAGAATAAGAGAAATCAGAATGACCGCGATGAACGTGAATGTCGCATTCCAGACAATCTTCGTCACATCGATGACATCTGTGAAATCAACAACACCGAATAATAAGGCCAGTATCGCACCACCGACTGCCGAATAGCCGATCGACAGATTTTTGGGCTGCCAGATGACAAGCGTCAGTGTCAGTAAGAAGATAAGAATCGCTATAATCGTCATTCCACTTCACCACAGCTAGTAGAGGCAGGATAACAGATACAGCGTTCGTTCGCGGTGAACAGCTGCTGATTTAAAGCCAGCCATTCAGACGTCATGCCAGAATTCAGTTTATACATGACCTTCTTGCCCTCTTTCCATGAGTCAATCAGTCCTGCAGCCACCAACTGCTTCATATGATGACTGAGCGTCGGCTGTGTCACATCGAAATGCTCGAGAATATCACAGGCACACAAGGGGCCGCATGACAGGAGATCCACAATCTCCACTCTATTTCTGTCAGATAATATTTTGAAAATCTGAGCTATTTGTTCGTAGTTCATAACCTCACTTCTTTCATATAGATAAATGTCTATGAATAGAATAAACTAAATATAGATGGCTGTCTATATTTAAAACAAAAAATATTAAGACCCACAGTTTTTCTTATACCTTCAGCACTTTGAGAATATACGATCACATAACAATCATATTAAAAAAATGTCCATCCGGATCCTGAAACATAATGCCGTAGTACCCCATGCGTTCATGCGGTGTGTTTAACAGCTTGCTGCCAAGTTCAATAATCTTGCAGCTAGCTTATCCACTTCTTTATTTGTCGAATCATCAAAAGAGATAATCATTTCGTTATGTGTAACTCTCGTCCGAAATTTTCAGCAACCGCTTTCTTCTGAAAGAACATCAGAACTTGATTGCCTCACTTAAAAGCAACACGTGCAGCACCACCAACAGAATTCGTCATTCCAAGATCTTCGTAGAAATGAATCATTTTGTCAATATCCGCAGCAGGCAGGTTAATCCAGTATGAATTCATGTTGGGTCTCCTTTTATTTTTAAGGTAACTGTAAGATTACTGCATCCTCTCTTCTGTTATATTGAAATTATCACTATAACCGAGGTGTCCAATGATTAAAATTGATGGTGAAATCACGATTCCCGCGCCGTATCATATTGTATCTGTTTTGTTTGAGGTAGATCAGATTAAACGGGTCAATCCGAAGATTAATAAGATTGAAACGCTTTTTGAAACCCCCGATAGGGTCGGTTCCCGTTATCTTCAGTACTACGATGAGCACAGGGGGGACATTTGTGTTTGATAATGAGGTGACAGCTTACAGCAAATCACATGCTGCGATGCATTACGAATCAGTCGCCCGTCTCAGAAATACTTACATGATGAAGGTTCTGTATTCGGTCACCAGGATTGATGCGACTCATACGCATGTCTACTATATGACAACGACAGAAGGTCAGAATTTCTTCGGCAGGCTGATGGTTTTTCTGACGCCAAAGAAGAAGAATAGAACTATCGTCAGTGATTTCCTGCGTAATCTTAAAAAGGTCGCTTTAGAGGACTACCGAAAAAAAGAAAATGAAACTTCACAATTTCCTTACAGATAGTTCTATAATGGATTTATCTATTCAAAGGAGTGTTGTCTGTGTTTTATTTGTTGATTGCATTAGCTATTGGTATCGGTGTTCCTATACAGACAGCCATTAACTCGAGGCTGCGTTCATATGTTCTTTCGCCGTTCGTCGCTTCTTTCGTCTCATTTTTAGTAGGGACGATTTTCCTACTCTTCGTGACGCTGTTTACGAAGCATACTGTGCTGATTCCACGTGACGTATTCACCGATTCACCTTGGTGGCTCTGGATAGGGGGTCTGCTCGGCGTTATCAGTCTGACGGGAAATATCCTGCTCTTCCCGAAACTTGGCGGTGTACAGACAGTGATTCTGCCGATTCTCGGTCAGATTTTCGCGAGTATGGCCATCGATCATTTCGGTCTGTTCGGTTCACCAGAGATTCCTTTTTCAGTTATCCGTGCGGTCGGTGTCGTGCTGCTCATCGGTGGCATTCTCGCAGTCATCGTACTGCCTGATTACTTCCGGAAACGTCATGGTCATGCGCCAGACGCCACCTCTGCCGGCAAGCTGCCTTATCAGCTCTTCGGTATACTGGCCGGTATGATGATGGCGACTCAATCTGCTATTAACGGTCAGTTAGGCCAGGCACTTGACTCTCCTATCCATGCAGCCTTTATCTCATTTGTTGTCGGGACCATTCTGTTATTGATCGGCATCACCTTCATCTTGCGCAATGTGCAGAATATCCGGCTTGGATTC
Organism: Macrococcus carouselicus; assembly: GCF_004359515.1. GTDB lineage: Bacteria > Bacillota > Bacilli > Staphylococcales > Staphylococcaceae > Macrococcus > Macrococcus carouselicus. Next base: position 352,511 of record NZ_SCWD01000002.1, on the reverse strand, counting down.
GGACAGGGTAAGCCAAAGTGGATTTTCCTGGGTGGTATCTTAGGTGCGTTCTTCGTGCTGACGATGGCAGCCCTTGTTCCTATCCTCGGTACCGGCCTTGTAGTCGTTGCCTGTCTGTTCGGTCAGCTGTTCTGCAGTATCGCCATCGACCAGTTTGGCTGGTTCAGCACTCCTAAAGTACCCGTCACCCTCATCCAGATTGTGGGATTTCTGCTGATGATTACAGGTGTCATCTTAATTAAATTGGTGTAGAGAAAAAGAGTGGCCGCGGCCGCTCTTTATTCATTGATGACATCAAACGTCTCTGGATAGAAGTTATACTGCATATGGTCAAACGGGAACAGACGAACAATTACCTCACCTACCACATCCTTTTTATGGATCAGGCCCAGTTCATAACGACTGTCACTGCTGTTGTCCCTATTATCTCCAAGCACCAGATAACGACCGGCCGGAATTTCAGACTCACCATCTGAATGAACAAGTTCTTTCACTGAGATATTCTCTGTTAAGTATTTATTTTTCTTGTGTCGTTTATTCTCATCAAGATAATGCTCAGTCACTTTCTTGCCGTTGATCAGCAGTTCATCATTTCTATACTCAACCGTATCACCGGATATACCAATCAGACGTTTGATATAGTCCTTGTCTTTTGTCGCATGAAAGATAATGACATCCCCTCTTTGTATCGTATCCATCGTCTTCGCTATTTTGCTTACGACCAGACGATCCTGATTATGGAAAGTGGGTGACATCGATTCACCACTTACTTGATACTGAGTAAAGAAAAACGTTTTGATGATGAGAAAAGCAAGCACACTGATAGTAATCGTAAGCAACCATTCTTTAATTTCTTGATTCATAAGTGCCCCCACAGTTTTTCTATATATTACCACGGCGACTCGGAATAATCTCGTCATAACCTGCTGTTCAACTCTGAAAGTATGATATTAGAGACCTAACTGGAATTTAATCATTTTATTTTCTCATTGAAAATGAAAACAGGAAAATAGGCGACCTATTTTCCTGTTTTCCATACAGATATTCACTTCCTGATACTCATCAGGCCTCTCTGAGGAAGGCTTATCTCTTATTTATTCTGTGCTGCGAATGCTTTACTGATCTGCTCTAATTTCTCTGGTGCATCCATGATGTCCATCACTACTTCAACAAAGTGCATTTTGTCTTTATTGTCGTTGATGGCGTTCATAGCTTTTTTCAGTTCGTTCGCTGTAGATGCTTTCTGCGTTATGACATGATCTTTTCCACCGAATGTAGCTGGTAATGCTGTGTAATCCCACATCTGAATATCGTTATACACTTCTTTTTCACCATGGATCAGACGTTCTACTGTATAACCGTCATTATTGATCAGGAAGATGACTGGTTTCAGCTGATGTCGGATCATGGTTGATAATTCCTGTGCTGTCAACTGAAATGAGCCGTCGCCGATAAGCAGGACGTTACGACGTTCTTTATCGGCCAGCTGTGTTCCGAGCAGTGCAGGCAATGTATAACCGATTGAACCCCATAACGGCTGACCGATGAATTTATTACCCGTGTACAGGGGCAAGTCATAGGCCCCGAAGAATGATGTCCCTTGTTCTGCAAGCAGGATATCATCTTTTTCGAGGAAGTCTGTGATGAGTTTGAAATAATTGTCCTGTTTCAGTGGCTCATCATTCAATACGTAGTCTGTCGCACCTTCGCGGCTGAATGTCGGGAATTCTGACTCGTTTCTGTAGTCAATGGTCAAAAGACCGTTCATCAAGTCACGTATAGAGACGTCCGAATCGAATGTATTTCTGTATCTGAACTCACCGTCATTCATGAAGATGACGTCTTTCAGATGGAATGTATAAGTGAAGCCGCCTGTCGCTGAGTCCGTCAGTTTAGCACCTAAGTTGATGATGCAGTCGCTGCCGTCCACATATTCATTCACCTGCTGATGGGCGAATTTACCATCGTAAATACCGATATAATAAGGGTTCTCTTCATTGAACGCCCCTTTACCCAGTGATAACTGGGCCACTGGAATCCGGGTTTGATTGACGAATTCCTCAAGTTCGCTGTGCAGATTGAATGAATTAATTTCGTGACCGACGAGTAAGACGGGACGCTCTGACTGTTCAAGGCGTTCTGTCACCTGTGTCATATAGCTCGTGACGTCCTGTGTGATCAGCGGCTTCACTTCCGCTTCGTCCACTTCAATCTCAGCCATCGCCACGTCAATCGGCATATGGATATGGACTGGACGTTTGAATCTGACCGCTTTCGCGATGATACGCGGAATCTCAACTGCTGCGTTTTCCTTTGTCAGATAAACCTGCCCGCAAGTAATCGGCTCAAACATCTTACGGTAGTCATTGAACCGACCTTCACCTAATGAGTGATGGATGTACTTACCGGCCTGCTCCACTACTGTCGTCGGTGCGCCTGTGATGGCAATGACGGGTACACGTTCAGCGTACGAACCGGCAATTCCGTTGACGGCACTCAGTTCCCCGACACCGAACGTTGTAACGAGTGCACCAAGACCCTTCATGCGTGCGTAGCCATCTGCTGCATAGCTGCCGTTCAGTTCATTCGTATTGCCGACCCACTCGACTTTGTCGTGGCTGACGATATCATCAAGGAATGTCAGATTGAAATCACCAGGTACACCGAATATTTTGTCGACACCATAGACACTGATCTGATCGATCAAATACTGACCTACTCTTCTTTTCATGTTCATCATCCTTTTCTCCAATTAATAACTTAAGTATAGTCTTCTCAGTTATTTAAGTCAATATAGTTGACCTATCAAACTCGTCATATCCTCTGAATTGTTCTATAATGAAGGCAATAATAATGAGGTGATACCATGAAAACGAATGATCAGGATTTAATGCTTTTTTATTTTGGATACCAGACTTTTATCAAGACCGCTGACGATATTATTGAGCAGTATGATATGAAACGCCAGCATCACCGTTTCTTGTTCTTCATCAGTAAACTACCGGGTATTACCGTCAAGGACTTACTTCAGCTGATGGAAATCTCCAAGCAGGGTTCTCATGAGACATTGAAGACGCTGAAAGCAAAAAAGCTGATAGAAGAACGGCCGGCAGAACACGACAGACGAATGAAACAGCTCTATGCGACTACTGAAGGTAAAGCGTTGATAGACAAGCTGAACAAGGCTCAACTCGAACTCTTTCAGACCATCTTTGATGAGGAAGGAGCAGACTGGCATGCTGTGATTGAAGCATTCGCCGCAAAAAGACCGGGATATGAGATCATCAGCCATTTTAAAGACAAAAAAAAGAGTGATTAACTCGCCTCTGCTACGCTTTAGTTTCCGTTGAACATCCAGTACACACCGCATTGATCAGTCAAAGCCCCCATCATCCCGCCCCAGAACTGCTTTCCAAGCGGTATTTCTATATGGGTATCGGGATGCTCAGCAATCTTAATGTCAGGGGTGCAACCTTCATTTCCATTTGTTATTTAAAAGACACTGTATAGACCTCTGTCTTGTCAATCCGCAACAGAATATTCAGCCGTCTTTTTCCTCAGTAAAGAATGTCTGCAGGAAATGTTCGCTGTCCCGAGTCTTCGTCGTAAGAAATCTTTTCCCAAATTCATCCAGTAAACCATGAAACTCTTTAGCCTCAGCATTTGTGAAGTCATCTATTCGGACTTCCTTCTTGAATTTGTCGTAGCTCTCAGTGTTAGTATAACCCAGCTGCTTATACAGTCGTCTCGTGTAGCTGTCCGGAATAAATTCAACGCGTTCAAAGAGATAGACGAGGAGCACATCTGCCGTCTCCGGTCCGATGCCACGCAATTTCAGCAGTTCTGTACGAAGTGCTGCACCGAAATATTCATCGATACGCTTATAATTGAAATCATAGTCGCTCAGCCATTCCAGTAAAGTCATCAGTGCCTTTGATTTATTATGATAGAAGCCACTGGGTCTGATAAGTTCCTGCAGCTCCTCTATAGTCAGCGATAGAATCTTCTCCGCGTCGAAGTCGTTTTTCTCCTGAATATTATGAAGAGACTTCTCAACATTATTCCAGTTCGTATTCTGCACCAGGATTGCACCGATCATCATCTCAATCTCACTATCCGCAGGCCACCAGCCGAGCGGACCTAGTTCTGCATAAAGCAGGTCGTAAAGTTCCCTCGAAGTCAGCATTCTAACTCCTTCTCATATATAAAATCCGTCTGTGGGTCATCACCCATCATAAAGACATGTTCTCCTGTCTTCTGAAAGCCTTCTTTCTTATAGAATGCGATCGCCTGAGCATTATGTTCCCAGACACCGAGCCAGATTCTGGACTTTTCTTTAGCGGCTGCCACTTCGTAAGCTTTTTTCATTAGAGCCTGACCGATTCCCTGTCGGTGAAAGGCAGAACGGATATAGATACGTTCGACTTCAAGCGCACGATTGCCCATATCCTCTGACTGCGCATCCCTTATGTTGAGCTTCAAGTAACCTGCTATACCTTCTTTTGTCTCTGCGAAGTAGAAAAATGAGTCCGGATTCTCCAGTTCATCTGTCAATTTCTGAGTATTGTAAGCTGCCTTTAAGTGATTCATCAGATGTGTCTCACTATTATCTGCCTCAAACGTCTCCCTGAACGTCTCTCTGCTGATTGTCTGCAGCGCCTGTACATCCTTCACTTCAATCTCCCTGATCAATGCCTCCATTATATCCCTCCTTCACAGATCTGTTCATCTTAATCACTCTATTCTCTTCCCATGTCAATCCATGTAGAAACAAAAAACGGTCAGATTATTCATCTGTCCACTTATCGATGATGACTTTTAACAGTGCAACTGAATCCTGAGACGTTCTAGCATTATAGTACTTACTGAATCGTTCATCAGCGATAGACATCTCCCCTAGATTACGATGGGATTCCCGGCTAACGGTGCCATTATTCCGGGCTACTTTCTATGAGCCCGGAACGTTGCTTCAGCATGCATACAGCTCTCGATACAGACCACTTTTATTGATGGAATATAAATAAAGTAAAAAAATTGTAAATATTATTACAAATCAAGACAAAAAGTAATATTTGTAATATTATAGAATCATAAATAATGGAAAAGGAAGGTATATCATGAAAATTATATCAGGTTCTTTGATGAGCAAAACAGCTTTAACAGCTGCTATTCTACTGACCGCGTCTTATCCTAGTGTCTATGCGTCTCAGAATCAAAACACATCTGGGACTGAATACCAGCAGCCATCTGAAAAAATCGTATTAAGCTCTGACAATCCAACGGACTTTGACCCATCTTGGTTAACGCCGGTACGTCTAGACAAGGTCAATCAATTAACGCAGATGAAAGACTCCGGCCAATTGTCACAGGATGATTATAATGCACAAGTATCAGCTATCATGAACGAGCAGATTGAAGATCATAATAATGATGGCAAGACACCTGACGGCATGATTAATTTAAATGACACCTTGCCACACGGCTTTGACACTTCATGGCTGACACAAGATCGTCAGCAACGCGTTAATGAACTCGCACAGCAGAAGGACAATGGTTCATTGACACAATATGATTTCAATAAAATGGTTTCAGATATCATGAATGAGCAATTATCAGAACAGCATTCAAATATGACAGAAGTACCGACTACTGAAAACCCACTTAAAGTGGAGCAAATTCAAACTGACAGCCCTATCCTTACAACAGACACACCCGTACAAGTAGTCACTACAGAGGAGCCTGTTCAAAAAACAATTGAACAGCCGACAACAGAAGTAATGCAATTACCAGATACAGGCGAAGAACAATCAAACTATCCTGCTATATTTGTGGGTCTTACCTTAATAGCAGGCGCACTGCTGATGCTCTTTACAAGAAAACGTGTTCAGAAATAATGAAGTACAACAGAAGACCGCTCAAAAGAGTGGTCTTTATTTGTGTTGCTGCTCAGGTGCTAAGCTAAGTTGAGCAGTTAATCATTTAAGTTCAATCCAGAACCGACGAACTTCCATTCCATCATCCTGCCTGTACCTCTCACCTTCCCGACCGCCTGCTTTGATGATAACTTTGGCTGATGCAGGATTATCTTCATCGCATGTAACGAGAGCCCGCTCAACATTCAACGTTTTCAGATACTCCAGTGAAGTCCTCAGAATGGCTAAAGCATATCCTTTGTTCCGCTCACTAGGTCTTACACCATAACCTACGTGCCCTCCTGTCTGAAGAAGCGCTTCATTCAGATAATGTCTAATATTACCGGCGCCGACAATTCTACCACCTACAAAGTAGAAGAACGTCGTATTGGTCACCCAGTCCTCTCCTGATTCCCGTTGGTTCAGGCCGCTCAGGAAATCGTCAAAGCGGTTATAACGGCTATAATTCGTTGCTGACGGCACCATTTCATCCGGAACCGGCCACTCGTTATAATAATCCATAAAAGCGGTCTCATCTGCTTCTGTCAGTTTTCTGAATTCCATCAGACCACCCCCTCTTTCTCCAGATCATTATTTCTGTCAAAGAGACTGTAAAGCATACAGACTGCCCCGAGTGTCACAATAACTGCCATTACACCACTCATAGCCAGTGGATTAAGATAAGCGCCTAATATAATACCTGACTTACTTAATAGATCTGCCCCGTTAAATCCAAGATTGCTGAACGCACCATAAGCGCCCCTTTTATCAGGTGGTATCAGATCAAGCTCCTCTGCATTTTTTATAGGTGCATAGATTAATTCACCGAGTGTTGCGATCAGTATGGCTATTACAATCAGCCACCATACATTGGCTGAAGTCAGCACAGTATATCCTATTCCGTACATCAAAAATCCTATTGTCATCACTCGCTTCAAAGGTAACTTCGCGACCACTCTGGAGACGAGGAACGTACAGCTCACCACTGTCAATGTATTAATGATATTAATCGCTGAGAACATTCTGACACCTGTCAGTTTGAATCCGAAGATTTCTTCGGTACGGAATGTTTCTGCTAATCTGACTGCCACATAACTGCTTGTAGAAAGCTCTGCGCACATAATGAACACACCTCCCAATACGAGTATGACGAATGGTTTATTTTTTGATACTTCTGCATATGAATGAAGTAAATCCCTGAAGACATTCGCGTGTGCTTTTTCTCTGATAAATACGTATGTTTCTTCAATGATAAGGTGATATATCACTGCGATGAATAACGTGATAACCCCTAGCATAAAAAATAACAGAACCTTATGCTCATGATAAAGAACTCCACCGATGGCAGCACCTAATGCTATCGATAAATTGACAAGCCAGTAATCCAGCTGATAGATTAACTTCCTGTTTTCCGGTGTTGCAGAGTCCTGTACAAGGGCTCTAAACGCTGGTCGTTTTAACGTAGTAGCCGTAAGACTCATCATAAAAAAAATTAAGAATAAATGAATCTGATTCAAATAAACGGTCCATGCCATCAAACTCAGAAATAAGCCATCCATATATGAGAGAAAGACCAGTAATTTTTTCCGAGGAAGCCGGTCACAAATATACCCCGCAATAATGTTAATGATAAATGAAAAGAGCACCGTGAGAGATAAAAATAATCCTGCGAATGTTCTGCTGACTTCCTCCGTCAGATATAATGCCATAAAAGGGAATACGGCGCTTGCTGCAATTCTACTGATAAATGACCCCCATAACCGCACATGAATATTAACCGGCAAATCTCTTATACGCATTGTCAGTCCCTCCTTGTTGTAATAAGCTTATTACAGACATCACAAATAAAAAATGGACACATCCTTTCATATGTCCACTTATGGGAGGGAATATGGAAAAACATCTGCTCAGCCTATACCAGTTCAAAAATCAGCCTATTCCTCAAAGCCAACTTGCTCAACAGATCGGCCTCAGCCAAAAGCAATTATCCCGCAACTTAAAACGCTGGCAAAGTGAAGGGATTCTTTCTTACAGAAGTGGGAAGGGTCGGGGGCAGTATTCCATTATCAACTGGCATACTGATATTGAGGAGGACTATTATCAGCAGGTCAAAAAGTTACTGAATCATGGTTATTCCGAAGAAGCTTTACCTTATCTGTCATGGCCCTGGAGCAGTCTAGCTCATCAGAAGTTAATCACAAAATCCAATAAGCTGCTTGGGTTTACCAAGACAGCGGCAAATGAGGACAGACTGACTATTACGAAACGTCACAGTCTATTATCCACTCGCCCTTTTGAGGTGCTTGAAGCAAAAAATGCAAGTGTTCTTATGAGTGTGTATGACACGTTATTCAAAGTGACTGATGACCATCATGTTACCTTCAAGCTGGCTCATCATTATGATCTCCATGAACATTCAATCGATATTTATCTCCGTCCACATGTCAGGTTCCATGACGGCTCCTATCTGACTTCAAATGATGTCAAACATACGCTGGAATATGCCATGCAGCATTCTCATACACAAGATATGCTTGATGAAGTCAATGATATCCATCTTATCGATGAGTTATCGCTCACAATTTATTTCGGTCGCTGCCCTCAGATTTTAGCCCTGCTCAGCTCGGTATCGCTTAGTATCTTCAAAGAAATAGACGGCAGATATATCGGTACCGGCCCTTATTTCATTAAACGCGACAATCACTATACTACCATTCTGAAGCGGTTTGAAGGCTACTATAACTCAACTGCATTTATCGATGAAATCGAGATGGTCTATATTCCGGATATCAAAGAGCCGGTTATCGGTGATCCGCAACAGCCCTCAACCACTCTGACAAAGAATATCGGTTTCTTCTATATGTGCCAGAATCCAGAAAGCCAACTGACTGCTGATCAGAAACAGTTTCTGAAATTCATACTTAAGGAAGAGTACTATGCACTTATAGAAGCAGTTAAACCAAAAGTACTCAACCATTCTCGATATATCGAATCTCAGGAACTATCACGTCCAGCGTTTGATGCCCCCGTAAAAATTGACTGCATTGAGATCAAGGAGAGCAGTAGAGAGGCTTTTCAGGCTATATTCGATCGCTACGATATTCCTTTTGAATTAATCAATCATCCGTTTACTGTCTCAATTGATAGAAAAACGGATCTGTCAGGAGATTATTATTTCTTCGGAGAATACCTGGATATTCCTGAATCACTTGCCTACTATCAGTTTCTGTTCGGCGCATCTTCCAGTATTCACCGATTGATGAGGGGTTACAAGTGGTTTGAAAGTATACGTCAGCTCTACCAGCGCTATCCTTATGAACGATGGGGACAGCTGAACAGACTGGTGGACCGCAAGCTGGATCAGTATGCTATATTCTATCCTCTTTATACTGTACCAGTCAGTCTGACATTTGACCGCACCTTGGAGGGCCTCTCCGTCAATCAATATGGCTTCATTGATTTTTATCAGATTTGGCGCAAACCCAGTAAAAAAGCGAGTCATCATTGAGTGAATGATGACTCGCTTTTTATTGATTATGCGAAGCGATTGTTCTGTTTCTTTTTGTAGTAGTAGATCGGCACACCGAGTAATGTGATACCGATACCGATTAAGGCAAGTGCCGTTTGAGTAAACAGTGTGTTACCTAATACGAAGAGACCGGATAATAACGCGATAAGGGGAATGACCGGGTAAAGCGGCACTCTGTATGGACGTTCTAGGTTTGGTTCTTTCTTTCTGAGGACCATCACAGCCAAGAATGTCATACAGTAGAAGAACCATATAACGAAGACCAGCATGTTGGTGATGGTTTCGAATGCACCCATTGTAACCATTACCATTGCGATGATGAAAAGAATCAGACCACTGAACCATGGCGCACCTGATTTTGAAACCTTAAGGAACTGATTGCTGAATGGTAACATTCTGTTCTCCGCCATCGCGTAAGGAACACGCATACCAGTCATGGTGTAACCGTTCATTGAACCGTAGATAGAAATCATGATACCCATTGTGATTAATTTACCACCTTGGTCACCGAATAATCTCATTGCTGTATCAGCAGCTGCGTTTTCATTACCTGCAAGTGCTGAGATAGGTAATGTCAGCATGAATGCTGCGTTAACTAATAAGTAAACAGCCATTACAAGTCCGATACCTACTGAGATTGCAAGAGGTAAGTCTTTTTTAGGGTTTTTCATTTCCCCGGCAATGTTACCTACGTGCATCCAGCCATCATAAGCGAACATTGTTGCCAGTAAGCCGGTACCGATGATTGAGAATAAGCTGCCGCTTCCACTGTCCATCGGAGGGAATAATGAGAAGTCAACTTTGTCCGACTGCATTAAGCCAAAGACAATAATCAGTACAAGCGGGATTAATTTGACCACTAATGTGACTGACTGTAACATACCGCCAGCTTTTGAGCCCATCAAGTTAATGAGAAATACAGTTAAAGCTGATAAGAATGCGATGGGTAACAGAAGGCCTTTGTCTAAATGGAATAAGTTGATCAACTGTGTTGAAAAGATAATGGCTTGTGCTGCGACGTTTGCCGGGAAGTAGATGAAGGCAAGCGCCCAACCTGATAAGAAGCCCCAGAAATCACCAAACGTCCGTTCAAGATATTTTGTCATTCCCCCTGTCTCGGGAATAGCGGCTGCAAGTTCTGAGGCTGTTAAACCACCACAGATAGTCATGATACCACCGAGTATCCAGACCAGGAACGTTAAACCGACCGAATCAGTCGTTTCAGTAACTGCTGAAACTTTGAAGAAGACACCTGATCCGATGACTGTCCCCATAACGAGCGCGAGCGCCGGAAAAAAGCCGATACTCTTTTTTAACTCTGTTTTCTCTGACATGTTCTTTCTCTCCTTTTATACTTTGATCCTTGAAAGCAATTACATTATATAATAAATAAAAGCGTTAAAGTGAGATAAAATTGTGTATATTTAACGTTTTTATGAACATTCACAAATGTTAAAAACGCACTTGACATTTCAAGTGCGTTTTTGCTATTTGCCTAAATATTTTTCGATGTAAAAAGCTGATTCTTCTATAGATTTGTATTCTGTATTGATTACTGTCGCATTCAGACGCTGGAATACTTCTTCCGCATAACTCAGCTCTTCTTTGATGCGCTTTAAGTTGTTATAGTTTGATTCCTGACGCAGTCCAAGTACTTTTACGCGCTCTGTACGGATGTTTGCAATATAGTCAGGACTCGCTGTCAGCCCGAATACACGCAGACCTTTCTGACGATACACTTCTTCAGGTATCGGTGATTCCGGTACAAGCGGAATATTAGCGATCTTATAACCTTTATTGGCCAGATACATACTGAGCGGTGTCTTAGATGTACGTGACACACCCACTATGACGGCATCTGCTTCCTGCAGATTCGTGAAGTTCTTACCGTCATCGTATTTAACCGAGTACTCCATCGCTTCGATACGCTTGAAGTAATTTTCATCCAGCTTGCGAAAAGCGCCTCGCTCCATAAGGGGGTCCATACCGGTATGCCGCTGAATGACATGAATAAGTCCTGTCATATAATCGATATAGGAAATCTCTTCACGCTCAGCAAATGTCTGACCGAACGCATTAAGCTCTTCGTCAACAAGTGTCGTGACAATGATGGCATTATTCTTCTTCGCCAGATTCAGGATATTCGTCAGGCTCTCTTTGTCATGGATAAAGGAGAACTTCTTGATTTCAATCGTCTCGATTGTCGGAAACTGCGTCAGCGTCGCCTGTATCATACGCTGCGCAGTCTCTCCGATAGAATCGGAAATAACATATATTTTTAAGTCGTCCAAGCAACCGCCCCCTATTTACTCTGAGCCGCTGCCAGACGTGCACCCGGTACACGGTATGGTGAACATGACACATAGTCGATCGCGAGCGTGTTGAAATAGTTGATAGATTTCGGGTCACCACCCAGTTCACCGCAGACACCAATCTTGATATCAGGTTTAACTGACTTCGCCTGTTCAACAGCAATCTTGATTAAGCGCCCAATTCCGTCAACGTCTAAAGTCTGGAACGGGTCAATTGCGAGAATATCATCATTCATGTAGTCATTGATAAATTTACCCGCGTCATCACGTGAGAAACCATAAGTCAGCTGTGTTAAATCATTGGTTCCGAAGCTGAAGAAGTCACATTCTTTCGCTAAGTCGCCAGCGATGAGGCAGGCACGCGGCGTTTCAATCATAGTACCGATTTTGTAATCCACTGTAATGTTCAGTTCATTGATTTTACGCTCGATGACGGCTTTTAAGTGGTTGAATTCTTCAATTGTTGAGACAAGCGGAATCATGATTTCAGGCTGGCAGTTGATACCTTCGTCTTTCAGTTGCTGCACACTTGTCATCATCGCCTCTACCTGCATCTCATACAGTTCAGGATAAGTGATTGCTAAGCGGCAGCCACGGTGACCGAGCATCGGATTCACTTCCTGTAATTCAAGAATACGACGTTCTAACTTTTCAACTGATAAACCCAGCTGACCTGCCACTGCTGCGATTTCTTCTTGTTCTTTAGGCACGAATTCATGTAACGGTGGATCAAGCAGACGCACGATTGTCGGTCTCTCGCCTGACAGACGGAAGATTTTCTCGAAGTCCTCTGCCTGGTATTTCTTCAGTTCATCAAGAGCTGCCACGCGCTCGTCGTGAGTGGAAGCGATGATAAAGCGTCGCATCTGAATCAGACGCTCCTCGCCGAAGAACATATGCTCAGTACGGACAAGACCGATACCGACTGCCCCGAACTCATAGCCTGCCGTGATATCCTGTTCCGTCTCTGCATTCATACGGACTTTCAGACGTGCCACTTCATCTGTCCAACCCATGAACTGTTCGAATTCGGCACTGTGCTCAGCATTCATTGTGCTGACTTCACCGTGGTAGATGCGTCCTGTTGAACCATCGACTGAGATGATATCACCCTCAGCGAGTTCACCGTTCGGAAACTTGACTGTCTTATTCTTGGTATCGATATCCAGATCTGAACAACCTGTCACACAGCATTTACCCATCCCACGTGCAACAACTGCCGCGTGTGAAGTCATACCGCCGTGCGTCGTCACAATCGCTTCACTGGCAATCATCCCTTCGATATCTTCCGGGGATGTCTCCGGACGCACTAAGATGACTTTCTCGCCTGCTTCAGCTTTCAATTTTGCGTCAGCTGCCGAGAAGACAATCTGACCTGTCGCTGCACCGGGACTTGCAGGCAGACCGATAGGGGAAATCACTTCTGCTTCTTCAAGTGCCTGTGTATCAAATGCCGGGTGAAGGAGCTGGTCGATTGATTTAGTTTCTACCATAGAAACTGCCTCTTCTTTGGAAAGAACACCTTCCTCCACCATATCAACCGCAATCTTCATCGCAGCTTTCGCTGTACGCTTACCGTTACGCGTCTGGAGGATAAAGAGTTTCTCGTCTTCAATCGTGAACTCGATGTCCTGCATATCATGATAATGCGCTTCAAGTTTATGTGTCACATCTACAAATGCCTGGTAGACAGCAGGCATCTGCGTATTTAACGTCTCGATTTCTTTCGGCGTGCGAATCCCCGCCACAACGTCCTCGCCTTGCGCGTTCAGCAAGTACTCACCGTATAATTTGTTCTCACCAGTAGAAGGATTACGGGTGAACGCCACACCTGTCCCGCTCTTCTCACCACTGTTCCCGAAGACCATCTCCTGGACATTGACAGCTGTACCGATATCATGCGGAATGTCATTGAGTTCGCGGTAGATACGGGCACGGTCATTATTCCATGATTTGAAGACCGCTTCAATCGCTGCATTCAACTGTTCAAGGGGATCCTGCGGGAAAGGTTTGTAGACCTCTTCCATATAGACTTCCTTGAAACGTTCACAGATTTCCCTCAGATCTTCAGCCGGAATATCCGCATCTGTCGTATAACCTTTCTGTTTTTTGAAATCATTGAAATATGATTCGAATGCATGCATCGGAATTTCGTATACAACTTGACCGAACATCTGTAAGAGACGACGGTAACAGTCATAAGCGAAACGTGCATCGTTGGTATTATTAGCAAGCTTTTCAACGTTCTCGTCATTGAGTCCTAAGTTCAGAATCGTATCCATCATCCCTGGCATTGAGATTTTCGCACCACTACGTACTGATACCAATAATAAAGAATCCGCTGAGAATTCTTTACCTGTCTTGTTGTAAAGCGCCTGTAACTGCTCTTCAAGCTCAGATTTCACTTCATCAGACAACCCGCCGTTATCGAGGTACTGGATACAGGCTTCCGTTGTGATCGTGAAACCGTTCGGAACAGGAAGCCCGAGCCTCATCATCTCTGATAAGTTCGCGCCCTTCCCGCCTAATAAATCCTTCATTGACTGCTGACCTTCTTCAAACGCATAAATAAACTTGCTCATTGATTTCACCTCATTGTTTAATGTGTTATACTATTTTAACATTAGTATGTCATATAAAAAAATAAATAACAACGATAAATATCACAATATGTAAAATAGCCCATTCCGAAGAATGGGCTATTATAAATTGACTTAATCGCTGACAGATTATCAGACGGATCATAAAAAAGAGACTGGAACTTATTCCAGTCTCGTCAAATTAAATTGCATTGACATCTATTTCAATATCGATAGAGTTTTTCAGCGCTTTGGAATAAGGACAGTAATGATGCGCTTTATCTACATAATCTTCTGCTTCTTCCTGCGACATATTGTGCAGGGTCACTTCAAGCGCAGCCGCTAACTTGACCCCTCCATCCGCTTTATCAGGTAACAATGATGCTGTGACTCTCACTTCTGGTTCTGCATCTTCTACTTTCGCATTCTTCAGAATAAAAATCAGCGCATTATTAAAACAAGCACTGTAGCCCGCCGCAAATAACTGTTCTGGATTAGACTCAGTCGTTGCCTGGCCGCCCATTTCTTTCGGTGTCGCGATATCTAAATAGAATGTATTATCTTCACTGAAGACCTTACCATCTCTGCCGCCCTTACTGATAACAGTTGTTTCATATAACGGTCTGACCATGCTTATCTCTCCTTCTCTATATTAATTAAATCATTTAAGTTATATTAATGATTATACTGCTTAAATATCTTTAAGTCAATCGCACGCGACTGAAAGGAGTCTAAATGAAATCACATTCAAATCAACTTGCTGACCAACTCTGCTTTTCTGTTTATAATGCAAGCCGCCTTTTTATTAAGTTCTATCATCAGGCACTGTCAGAATTTGAACTGACCTATCCCCAGTATCTTGTATTAATGATTCTATGGGAAAAAGATGAACAGCCTTTACACGAAATCGGCAGCCAGCTCAATCTTGCAAGCAATACCCTGACCCCTCTCCTCAAGCGAATGGAGCATGCAGGCTGGATTGAGCGACGCGCCTCAGAAAGCGATAAACGCCAGCTGTACGTATGTCTGACGGAAAAAGGACGTCAGCACGAATCCATTATTTTCACTAAAATCCAGCATTGCGTCTCTGATCAAAATATTGACCTGAATTTCCTACAGGAAACCCATAGGATGACGCAGCAACTTGAACAGCAGCTGAAAGAAATCATCAAGAAATAGAAGGGACCGTGCACATGCACGGTCCCTTCTATAAAGTTGACAAGTGATGAACTAGCTTTTAATGTTCCTCATTGATGATAGCGAAATATGCTCTAGACGTAATCCAGTACATCAGACCATACACTAACATGATGCTCACTGCAACACTGAGATAACTGGTTAAAAAGAGTGAAACATCACGAATGCCAAGTATACCCATCAGCTGATAAATAATCTTCGAAGCAAAAGCGGTATGAATAATCGCGGTCAGAATCGGCAGTGCAAAAATCCAGAAAATCTGTTTGTTGATACTTGTCTTGATCAATGACTCTGGCAATCCGACTTTCTTCATAATCTGATAGTTCTCCTTATCTTCATAACCTTCTGATATCTGTTTGTAGTAGAGAATCAGGAACATACCGGCCAACAAAATAATCGATACAACAATACCAATAAAGATTAAGCCGCCGTTCACTTCGTACATTTCTTTAGAGATATCTTTTTTATTTGATACTTCTATGTCATATTTTTTCTCGATCTTAGGAATCATTTTTTCAAAATGAGAGGAATCACCTTTAACGTTAAAAGATAAACTATAACTAATACTTGCTGGAACATAATCACGTGTTTCTAAATCCAAATCTTTATATGACTGAGCAAGTCTATTTAACTCAGCATCGTCTTTTACAACAATATACATAGCATCTATTGCTATTGACGAACCTAAATAATTCTTATCCATATTAATGACTTCATATTTTTCATTAGCAAGTGTTATTTCTTTAAAGTGAGAAAATCTATCAGCGTTTGAACTGGTAGCAATTTCATTATCTTTTAACTTTAAATGTTCACCATTATTAGAGTTATGCCCTTGTACTGTCGTTACAACGCTGTAAAATGAATTTTTGATATTTTTCTGTGAGGGCTTCATTTCCAGCGGTTCAAAATTACCTCCTCGATTATACATACCAATAAAAAGTCCATGCATTTCTCTGAAGTAATCGACTTTCGCATACTGTTTAATATCTCTTTTCAAATATTTCATCTGGTTTTCTGCTTGTTTTCGTGTCAATGAAATATCATAATCTTGCTTCTGACCGCTTTCTATCTGTGTTTCTATTCCTCTATATGCTGTAAGTGTCATACCCAGTGTCACTATCAGGAATGTACAAAGTATGGCAATACTCGCCAGTCCCACGGCATTCGCACGCATTCTTGATAACAGTCCTGAAATAGAGATAAAATTTTGCGGTCGATAATAGATAGAACTGATTTTCTGCAGATACTGCAGCACTAAAATAATGAGTGACATAAATAAGAGATACGTACTGATTGTAACGAGCAGAACAGCGAAAAATGTATTCTGCAACGAACTGACAACTCCTACCGTTGTAAGAGCCACATAGTAGGCAGTGCCTAAACCAATAATACCCAGGACAAACAAAGTAATAATAACCCATCTTCTTCGCTTCTTCTCTCCTGCTTTCTGACTCTTCATAAGTTGTAGAGGATTACTATAGGTCAGAATAACGTTGTTAATCATAAAGATAAGCAGCATCAATAAAAATAACAGACCTAACATAATGGATGCAGCGCGCATATCAAATGGATAATCCATCAATTTGATACCGGTACCTTCAACCAGACGATTCAGTATCATAAACACTAAATTACCGAATAAATACCCGCCTGTAATACTAATCAATGAAATAAGGACGTATTGAATAACCGCTTCAAAAGCCAGGATGAGTCTTAGATGTTTTTTCTCCATCCCTAATATAGTATTAAGGGCAAACTCCTTCTTCCTCTGTTTCATTACAAATCGATTGGCATAAACGACAAATACAACTGTAAGTATAGATGCCAGCACATTAGCGTAACCAATTAACTGTGGTAAATTTCTATGTCTCTTCTGTATATAGTCATTGCTCATCAACGACAGCATAATATATTCCAGACCAAACATCAAACTGGCCGCCAGAATAAAAGGCAGCATAATTTTGCTTAGTGATCTGAAATTACGTATGACCAGTTTCCATATTAGACTGAGGGTCATGACTACTCACCTCTTTCGTTCAGCATTGCAATGCTATCTGAGATCCGCTTCTGAAAATCAGGTCTTGTATCACGGCCTCTGTAGATTTCGTGATACAGAATGCCATCTTTAATAAACAGGACTCTATCCGCATAGGCCGCGTCAATAATCGAGTGGGTTACCATCAGGATAGTCTGTTGTTCTTTGTTAATTTGTCTGAACAGGTTCATGATATCTTCTGAAGTTTTGGAATCAAGCGCCCCGGTCGGCTCATCTGCAAGGAGCAGGCTCGGCTGTGAAATGAGTGCTCGTGCAATGGCGATACGCTGTTGCTGCCCACCCGATATCTGATAAGGATACTTATCTAGCAGCTGACTGATACCGAGCGGTTCAATGATGCGGTTCAATCTATCGTTCATTAGACTAGGTTTGACATTTGATAAGACCAGCGGCAGGAGAATGTTATCACGGTTCGTCATCGTATGCAGGACATTGAAATCCTGAAAGACAAAGCCGAGGACATCGCGACGGAACTTAGCAACTGCGCTTTGTTTAAGCTGTCCGACATTCTGGTTGTTGATAATCACCGTACCTTCAGTCGGTTTATCGAAAGTCGCTATAATATTCAGTAGTGTGGATTTTCCTGAACCTGATTCGCCCATGATTGCGACAAACTCTCCATCCTCTACTGAAAATGTCATGTCTTTTAAGGCCATTGTCTGATTGGCACCTTTTCCAAATACTTTCCGGACATTTCTGATTTCTAACATATCCCTCACCCTTTCTGTTATTACCATTATCATAAAACAGCACAAAACCGGCTGCCTTTATCTATTCTTACAAAGACAGCCGGTTATCTTACAAAAATGTAAGGTTAGTCAGTTGAAGTTAAATGTACCGAGAATATCGTTCCTTGCCCCAGCTCCGATGAAACGGTGATCTGCTGATTCAGTTTCCTGGAAATATTCTCTGCGATAAATAGACCGATACCACTTGATTTGTCACTGAGGCGGCCATTAAATCCCGAGAAACCACGATCAAATATTTTAGGCAGATCTCCTGCGCTGATGCCCACCCCGTTATCACGGACAGATAGCGTGCTGGACTTCTCGTCGTATTCAATCCAGACATCCTTGCCACGTGCATACTTCAGCGCATTATTAAGCAGCTGTTCAATCAGAATGCTCATCCATTTTGCATCCGTCAGCACTTCAGACTGAATAGGTTCATAATGAAGTCGTGTTTGATAATGGATGAACTGAATCGAATATCGTTTAATCAGCGGCTTAATTAAATCATCAAGCCTGACTGGAGCAAATACCATATCTGTGCTGTTATTCATCAGCTTCAAATAACTGAGTGTTAAATTTGTATAATTATCAATCTGCAGAATTTCATGCCGCACCCTCCTGACTACATCATCGTCAGGAGATTCAAGTATCAGCTTTGTTGCTGTAATAGGTGTCTTCATCTGATGGACCCATAATAGAAAATAAGATTCAATTTCATGCTGATAATCAATCTGCTCATTACGCATCTGTGTCAGCTGTTCTTGCAGTTCCGCATTCTGTTCTTTAAGTGCAACTTCTTCTTTGTAAGAAACGAATCTGACGAACAAATATATAAAAGTGACAAATACTGTAATACAGGTTGCTAAATAATAGGCTGCCATCGTCAGATTAAATAAAAAGAAAACAATGAGAAACAAAATAAGAATACTAAAAAAATAAATCAGTTCAAGACGTCGGCTCTTCAGGAACGGGCCTATCATAAGCCCACCGCATAACCGATATTCTTTTTCGTCGTAATAAAGTCATTGAGACCCAGTGACTGTAACTTTTTACGGAGACGTGTCATATTAACGGCAAGTGTATTATCATCAATAAAATGTTCTGACTCCCAGCATTTTTCAATCAGTGCATTCCGGCTGACAAACTGACCTTTGTGCTTGAAAAGCATAGCAAGTATCTGGAGTTCAGTGTGCGTCAGACTGATATGCTCACTCCTGTAATACATTCTCGCCTCGTCAACCGCCAGTTTGCATCCTGCTACCCCCAGTTCATTCTTTGTCTCTATAAAATCATAAGTGCGGCGCAGCAAGGCCTGAATCTTACTAATCGTCACTGACATATTGAACGGCTTTTCGATGAAATCATCAGCGCCCATCTGCATCGCCATCACCTGATCCATTGAATCAGTGCGTGAACTAATAAAGATAATCGGCACGTTGGAAGTCTGCCTGATCTGCTGACACCAATGATAGCCATTGAATGATGGGAGATTAATATCCATCAACACTAAATGAGGTTCATAGGTCTCAAACTCATCCAAGATGTTATTAAAATCCTGGATGATTAGCGGATTGAACTGCCAACGACTCAGTTCATTCTTTAAAGCATGCGCAATGACAGAATCATCTTCTATTATCAGTATATTCATAGTCTCACCCTCACTTGCCTAGTTGTAATAGTTGCTTGAGCACATCTTTAATATTGAAATAAGAAAATAGCTCGAGCTATTCTCTAATTATACCGAACTTCTTTTATAATGCTTGCTACTATTTCCTCTTGAGACCACTCATCTGTAATCAGTTTCTCGCTGTCAATACTCAAAACATCTTTCTCAAGATACCATCTTTTCATTTCATCTTCCCCAAATGTCACATTTTTAAATCGATGACGTTTCAAAGTTTCTTCAAAAGAAATATCGAAATAAAAAACGTAGACTTCTGGATTATATCTCTGGTACAGTTCCCTTAACATATCCCCGTGCTTACGATTAGTGAGAATGCCCTCTAAAATAACATACTGACAATTTTCCATACCAAAATGAACTAATGTCTCTAGTAAATCCGTAGATATAGATCCAACCTGATCTTTTACTCGCAGCATCTGTCTTCTCACTACATCTTGCGACACCAGCATCGTGCCTTCACCTAGCTCTTCTTGTAACAGTTGAGCAGTAGAAGTCTTGCCACTTGCTGAATTTCCCCTCAATATAATAAGTCTTGGCGTCATGTTTCTCCTCCACTCATCCCGATTAATCTTTAATAATAGTTACGATTTCCGACTTCAAATTTTTAAAAAGCCAGTCTTTTTGCGCTTCTGTCAGAAAACCGGCAATTGCCCCATAGTCAGTATAATCTTTGTCTCGAATTGAACTGGCATCTAATTTATAAAGCAATTGTATTTCAGGTGATAATACAGACAAACCATTATCTAGTCTCACAAACAGCCTTTCGCTATCGCCTTGGATTCTCTTATCTCTTTTATATTTCCATTTCTCTCTTTCCGTCTCTATTAACATAACCTCAAACTTAAAAGGAGATGACTCGTCTTTACACACCCACAAGCTGTAACTGTCGTCTATTTTCTGACCATTCCATTTTTCAAGAATTCCATTTTTCGCTGTGAAAATGGTATAGTCTTCTAAGTAATCAAACAATCTATTCTGGTCAATACTTAAAATGACGACATCCATATCTACATGGACACGCGTCTGTTGACCCATATACAAATCAATCGCCCATCCTCCTGCAAATGCCCACTGAAATTCTGCATGCTCTAATAATATTTTAATATCGGTCACTGAGTAAGGTTGCCAGTTGTTAAAGTCTGTTCTCTTCATCCCATTCCCACACATCGCTTCGACCTTTCAATAAATACTCTATAATTGTTCCAACAACAAGCAGAATTACTGCGATACTTCCACCTATAATGAAAATTATTTTTAATGATAAGATCAGCATACAGCCTACTATGAGGAAAGCAAATGAAAGAGCCATATTTTCTAATGTCAATAGATAAATATCTTTCTTACGATTAATCAAGAAATTTCCATCGGCTGGAAAAGTATGAAGACGTTTACACGTTAATTTCATTAAGTTCCAAAATTGATAAGCGAAGAGCACCGTAATCAGCAGCCATTTTAAGAAATCTTTTTCCGTGCTGATGGCTACTATTACCAGTATGAAAACCACAATAAACTTGATATCCTGTCGCTTATTCACTTAGCAACCCTCCCCATACATTTATTACCATTGTATAGGTTTCAAATCCAAAAGAAAAGCCATCTCAGATGAGATAGCTTAAGCCAGATCATGTTGACGATTAATTCTTCTACTTGTCACGATATAACTCACAATCATCGCTATCACTGTGCCGACAAGTGTGAGATAAGGCAGCTGATAAAGATAGAAGTGCCAGCCGGCTGATTCACTCAGATGTAGCTGCATATCCAAGTCATTTCGTATCAGCATCGCATGAAAGCAGAAAGCGATGAACACAGGGAGAAAGTACAGGAGGGACATGACCATATCGATTTCTCCCCCGTTCTGGTAGAGCCTGATTAAATATAGGCCGTGCACGAGGAGACTGACGGCAATGACCATGAGCATGATATTACTTTTCTCAGGTGTCTGATTAAGGAAGTTGAAGACAATCCAGTAAAGATAGCTTGCTATATGCGCGATAAGGATTAATGCTATATCGCCCTGCACAACCTGCTTCATGCTGGCCGGCTGACTATAGTACCATTCACTCATCTTGTATTTCGTCAGATTATACTGCTTGTTCAAGAACAGAGTCAGCAGCATGAGGAACGTGATCATCGCCAAGGTTTCACTGAGCGACATGATGATGATAGTGTCTTCACTATCTTCAACTACAGGCGATGACATCAGACGGCTGATCAGTGCGAACACCAGTGACGCCAGAATGACAATGAGATAAGCTGCTTTCTCTTTAATAACTGCAAGACTTAGTATGAGTTGTTTATACATGTAATCCCTCTCCTTTTCGCTCCTGCTTCCTGAAGTACATGAACTCATCAATCGTGATATTGCGGACATTCACTTTATTTCCAAATAACTCTTCAAATGTTCTTCCTGCTTCAGTCATACTAACGAAGCTACCGTCACGTATTTCAGATCCGATTAATAACTGATCTAGTTCATCATCCAATAAGACATCACGTCCTCTGACAATCTGATATTTCCTCGTCAGCTGTTCCTTTTCGTCCATAACGGCTAATCGTCCTGCTTCTATGAACGCAATATAATCCGCAATATTTTCAAGGTCTGATGTAATATGTGTACTAAACAGAATAGTTCTCGTCTCTTCCAGCATCAGTTCCTGAAAGATATGGAGCAGTTCGAGTCTGAATGTCGGGTCTAAATTTGATGTTGGTTCGTCTAATATCAATAACCTTGCATTGTGACTAAGTGCAGCAGCCAGATTCAGTTTCACTTTCATGCCTTGCGAGAATGTTTTTATCTTTTGATGGTAAGGAATATCAAACTGTTTCAAGTAACGCATATAAGTCTCATGCTGCCACTCACTATAATTCATCTTAAATAGAGCTTCCAGTTTCTTCGGACTCATCCATTCCGGAAAATGATTCTCACTGAAGACGATGCCTATTTCTGCTAATATTTTCGCGCGGTCCGTCCGATAATCCATGCCTAACATACGGATGGTTCCCGTTTCAGGTGTTCTCAAGTTCAATAACTGATAGATCAGACTAGTCTTACCGGCACCGTTCTCACCAATCAGTCCCGTGATATAGCCTTCAGGAATATCAAGTGCATCGATGACTAAATCAAAGTGACCCTGCTGGACTCGCAGGTCACGAATTTCAATCGCATTCATAGTCATTCCTCCCATAAGAGATCAACAATCTCATTGTATTCTGCTCGGTCAACATTCAGTTCTCTTGCCAGTTCAATCGTTGTTCGCAGTTTAGTCTCCAGTGTTTTTAAAGACTGCTCACGGATCATCGTCTGATTCCCTTCTGCGACAAATGTGCCTTTACCCGGCACCGAATTGATATAGCCGAGATCTTCAAGCTCCTTATACGCCCGCTTCGTCGTAATGACACTGATTCCGAGATCTTTCGCCAGTGCACGCATTGAGAGCAGTGCCTCACCCTCCCTTAATTCCCGGGACATGATCAGACGGATAATCTCAGACTTCAGTTGTTCGTAAATCGGTTTGTCACTTTTCTGGTTCAACTGTATATTCATAAAAACCTCCGCTGTTATACTGTATATATACAATATATACAAAGAGTACAATAATGTCAATTTGTTTAGTCTTCTCATGAAATGGCTATACTTATAGTGTAATAATGATATAAAGGGAGGACGTCACATTGGCAAATCAAGAACTGATTAAAGCACTGCATGACTGTATGGCAGCTTGTAATCATTGTTTCGATGCTTGTCTGAATGAAGAAGATGTGAACATGATGAAGAAATGTATCCGTCTTGACCGTGAATGCGCAGATATCTGCGGTTACTTAGAGGGTGCGTTGTCCCGTCACTCACCTGTCGTCAAAGAAATCGCGGAAGCATGTGCCAAAATCTGCGAGGCATGTGCAGAAGCATGCAGACAGCACGCCCACGACCACTGCCAGCGCTGTGCCGATGCTTGTGCAAAGTGCGCAGAAGCATGCCGCCAAGTTGCCTAACATGAAAGAAGGACCGAAGCCTCTGGCTTCGGTCCTTCTTTCATGTTAGGTCGTCTGTCTTACCGTCTCTCTTGCCCCTTGATAGATGCGCTCCGGATAGTCGTATATCCGCATCAGTTCAATCGCATTGGACGTTTTTGTGATACCACGCTTTAACTTGTAGTCAAATGTCACATCGTTATCCTCAGTCAATGTCTCAGAAAAATAGTAGAAATCAAATTCATTCTCAAGCATAGCCGTCAGCTCAATATCATGGGTCGCGGTTATCAGTGTGACATCCGGCTGACTGTTCAGATACCTCAGTATCGCTTCAGCAGACGCTACCCGCTCTTTTGTATTGGTCCCTCTCAGAATCTCATCAATGAAAATATAGACGGGACGATCGGCCTGCTGCAGGATACGTTTCAGTGACTTTATCTCACTGATGAAGTAACTGTCTCCTGCCATAATACTGTCCTCCAGGTTCATAGAAGTGTATAAATCCCCAGCAGGCAAAATGAAGCGTTCAGCAGCAGCGGTCTGCAGTCCTTTTGACAGGACGATATTAAGCGCCAGCATCTTCATGAATGTTGATTTACCTGAAGCATTCGAGCCGGTCAGAATCACATTCCTGCTGAGCTCCAGATCGTTGGCTACAAAATCTCTGAGAAGCGGATGGTAGCCATCCTTCACGACGAGTGTCTCCCCCGCTTCAGGCTCTGTATAATAGACGAGTGTCTCACGCCATAGTGCTGTCGCATAACTCAGATCATGCAGACCAATAGTGTGGAAGCATGCCTCATAAGTCTCATGATGACGATTCAGAATGCTGACAGCATAGTAATAGAGATGATAGTCAGCATTAAAGACCGACTTCAGTGCATTCAGAATCTGCAAGAAGAAGTTCTGGTCATTCTGCTTATCATGCAGCATTAGATAACTCAGCAGTCCTACACTACGTAGTCGGCCTTGTTTAACTGGATAGTGAGGGCTAATCTTCGACAGTTGATCTGCACTGCGTATCAACTGGACCGCATAGAACAATTCACTATAATTGGTCTCATTTTTGGAGGTGAAGGTAAAGGACTGCATCATATTGAACCCTATACTCATAAAAAGGGCAACCAAACCCACTGTTACAGATATATTAAATAACAGCAGACTCATGAGCGGCAGCAGACTGAATAATATATAAAGCTTGTTATAACGTTCTTTATAGAATGTTTTATCAATAAACTGTGAAGGATTACTGTTAGCGTTCTTTCCCAGGTCAGCAAGTGCCATTGATAGATTCTCCCTGAACACACGGTCTGTCCGAATCCGTTCCATCAAGTCACGGTTTACTTTTGGCAGTGTGCCGACATTCCTTAAGGCAGCATACAAATATTCCTCGCCTACTGTCGTGAAGTTATAGTTCAGCTGCCTGAAGACCGTCATCATGTTCAAATCATTCCATGTAATCTCATCAATGCCTTCATCTTCCAGACGACAGTTCAGATAATAGCCATCATAACGGATATAATCGCCTTGTTGAATCTTGAATGCAGTCTTTCTATCCCACAATCCTTTGATACGAGTATTCTGTTTTCTCTTGTCATAAATCATAAGCCCTATGCCGAGAATAAGAAATCCCAGTGTAATCCATAAATAATTAAGCAGCATCGTTAATCCCCTTGCCATTTTTTCTCATCTTCTCACAAATAGCTCAATTTGTAAAAAAGCCCCTTCATTTCTGAAGGGGCCTAACCGATTATTCAGCTGCCAGTACATCCTGATAATCCTTGTTTTCTTCCAGGATTTTCTTTGCATATAAACAGACAGGTACAATCTTTTTATGAGTTTCACGCGCATATTCAACTGCAGCTGCCACTAACTGCTGACCGACACCTTGTCCTCTTAATGCTTCATTAACTTCTGTATGATCAATGACTATTTTGTCATCGCCGTTAGGTACATATGTCATCATTGCATCAGGCTTGTCTTGAGAATCTCCTAAGTAGAACATTTTATCGCCATGTTTTACACGATTCATTTATATCTCTCCTTTTGATAGTGATAATTTCCTCTACCCTCTTTTCGGTACGCCTGAACATCTAACTTATCAGCTGGGAGATAAAGACAATAATAATGACGACCGGGAGCACATAGCGGATCAAAGCATACCAGAAATGAAAGCCCTTCGGAATGACACGCTCCAGCTGTTCCGGCTTCATCGCATAACCCGCGAAAAGCGTCGTCAGTAAGACACCCAGCGGCATCATGATGTTGGTCACCATAAAGTCCATATTATCAAAAATCGTACCCGCACCGAATTTCACTTTGTTCAGTACGCCGAACGATAATGCAGCAGGGATGCCGGCAATAAAGACAGCGAGACTGAGCCATAGCGCAGCGCTTCTCCGTTTGTTTTCACGGCCCTTGATGACATTAGACAAATTAAGCTCCAGCAGTGAAATAGATGACGTAAGAGCCGCAAAGAGGAACAGAATGAGAAAGAGAATGTAGAATCCTGTCCCGAACGTCAGTTTACTGAATAGCTGCGGCAGGACAATGAAGAGAAGACCAGGTCCTGCTTCTGCCTTAATACCCAGTGCACTTGCTGCCGGAAAGATAGCGAGTCCTGCCAGGACGGAGACAAGTAAGTTCATCATGACGATCCAGCCCGCTGAGCTGAAGATATTTGTCTCCTGTTTCGTATACGAGGCATAGGTAATCATGCCTGTCGTGCCGAGGGACAATGCAAAGAATGACTGTCCCATCGCATATAATGTTCCTTCGATGGATAAATCCTCAAATCGTGGTACAAGGAAATACTTGACGCCTGCCATAGCACCGTCCAGTGTCAATGACCGTACTACAATGATCAAGAACAGTAAGAGTAACAGGGGCATCATCATTTTAGATGCTTTTTCTATCCCATTCTCTATCCCGGATGACACAATATGGCCAGTCATTGCAATGAAGAGGAACTGACCGAGCAGTGAGAGCCACGGACTAGCCGTCATATAAGGAAAGAATCCAATATCTTCCTTGACAAGTCCGACACTTCTAAGGAGATAATAGCCGATGAAAATAATGATCCAGCCACCGATAACACTATAGAAAGAGTAGAGAATAAAGGCCGTAATGTTCCCTAGGTAGCCGATACCATTCGTTATTTTATTGGTTGTCAGTTTGCCAAAAATAGCCGTTGAATAGGTACTGCCTGTCTGACCGATACTGAATTCTGTCATCAGCAGCGGTAGACCGATGATTAAAGTAAATAAGACAAATTCCAGCAGAAATGCGCCGCCTCCGTACTGACCTGCGATGTAGGGGAACTTCCATATCGCACCGAGACCGATAGCAGAGCCGGCACTTGCGAGGATAAATCCTAATGATGAATTCCAATTCTGATTTTTAGCCAATTGATACACTCCTTTACTTTAACGCTGTGAAGTGTTATTGTAGCATGCTTTATTTTTTTAAACAACCTTCTTGACAATATTACTAACTATTATTAACATAATAGCATTACTACTAGTTAGTAGTTATGAGGTGAATGATGGATACTACAGTTGAACGTCATTCAGCTGTCCATGCGATGATTGTCTTCCAACTGGCTAACCGCACTATCGAAAAGAATGTCGGCAGGAGTATCAGAGAAGCAGGTCTCACGCTTTCACAGTTCGGCGTCCTTGATGTCCTCTACTGTAAAGGTGAAATGCCGATCTGCAGTCTGATGGAGAAAGTGCTAGGGACTGCCGGCAACATGACAGTCATTCTGAAGAATATGGAGCGTGCTGGCCTTGTCTGCCGTAACGTCTCTCCTGATGATAAACGAAAGTCAGTCATCAGCCTGACAGCTGAAGGTCGCAAGAAATTTGAACAGGTGCTCCCTGCTCATCGCTCAGAAATCGACGAGGCTTTTGATGTACTGTCTGCAGAAGAACGCAGTCAGTTGATTACTATCCTCAAAAAATTCAAAAACAAAAACTGATTAAAGGAGATTTATCATGTCCAAAAAAGTATTAGTGATCAATGGTTCAGACCGCGAAGGTTCATTCAATGGTCAATTAGCAGCACAATTAGTAAGCGAACTCGAAAAAAATGGTGCAGCTGGTGAAATTCTTGACTACTCAGCACTGCCATTGCTGAGTCAGAACAATGAGTATCCGAACCAACAGGCTATCACAGATATCCGTGCACAAGTGAAAGCAGCAGATGCACTTCTGATTGTATCTCCTGAGTACAACGGTTCATACACTGCACGTCTCAAAAACTTAATTGACTGGTTATCTCGTCCGGCAGAACAAGGTAACAATGAAGAAATCACTGTCATCAACAGCAAACCTGTTGCGGTTGCAAGTGTAGCAAACTCTACTTACGGTAAATTCGTACGTCAGAATTTAAACACATTAGTCGCTTACACGCGTATGAAACCGATGGACCATGAAGGCCTTGGCATCAAAATTCCAGGATCAGCCTGGGGAACAGGTCAATTAGAGTTAGAATCTGAACAACAAGAGCAAGTTGAAGCATTCGTCAAAGAATTCATCGCGTTTATCGGATAATCATCAGACCGGGCATCCCGGTCTTTTTTTTGTTATAATGAGCGCAAATATTTGAGGAGCACTGACAGTGACAATCACTTATCTGGACACTTATATCGAAACAGACAGACTTTACATCCGCCCCTTGAGGTTAAATGATCTGGAGGCGTTCAAAGAAGGATTCGCGCAGCGCAAGCCGAAGCAGAATGCATTTGATGCAGATGATATCGATGTTTCAAGCTATACCCTGACCACCTTCAAACCAGTCATTCAGTCATTGATTCAGCTGGCTGCGGATGATGAGTCGTATATATTCGCTATCTTCCTGAAAGAAAACCACATACCTATCGGCAAAGTCGAGTTCACCACCCTGCTACGTGATCATTTCAACTGGGGGGTGATCGGTTATGTGCTGAATAACAGCTACTGGGGTAAGGGCTACGGCAGCGAGGCTGTCACAGCTGCTGTTCAATATGCGCTGCAGCACCTGAACTATCATCGTATCGAAGCGCATATTACGCCTGACAATAGCCGCTCAATCAGAACCGCTCAGAATGCAGGACTTAGTTTCGAATGCATCCGGCAGAAGTTTATCCAGGAAGATACTGACTGGATTGACAGGGCTGTCTATTCTATCCATCAATAAGAGCCGGCAGTTTGCCGGCTCTTATTTAAAATATGAAATGACTTCTTCTGCATTTCTACGACTCTGGGATCGCTTTGGATCATGATCCCGGTACCCGAGAGACATCATAACAGAGATGCCTTCATCAGGACGGAGTATGCCTTCATCGTGCAGAATCCGGTTGACGTTACGATACTGGAATCCTTCTATCGGACAAGAGTCGATACCGATCATTGCAGCTGCTGTCATCATGTTGCTGAGCGCAATATAGGTCTGCTTACTGGACCAGTCGAACAATGCTTTCTCCGAGTCAGCAATCTCCATATCACTCTCCTGAAAATCTTTATAAATAGTCAGCACTTTTTCTCTCTGCTCAGGATTGAGACTCATCCGCTCAGTCAGTTCATGAAAAGCATCACCATCATATCGTACATGTTCACGCGCAGCAATGAGGATGAAATGACTTGCCGTCTCAAGCTGCTTTTTCGCGCCCCAGCTGATGTCATGCAGCTGCTGCTTGACTGCTTCATTGTTCAGCACAATAAATCGCCATGGCTCAAGACCGACTGAACTCGGACTAAGACGACCCGCTTCTAGTATATATTCCAGATCAGCCTGCTCAATCTTTTTATCCGGATCATAGGACTTGATAGCACGACGAAATTTGAAAGCGTCTAGCACCTGTTGCTTCACTTTTTCTTTATCCACACTAAAACCTCCTTGCTTCTATATACCTGTTCACCGCAAAAAAACACCTCCTGAAGAGATGTTTAGGCCTTAATCCATCCGATTGCAATCGTACCGTAACCCGTATGTACCCCTGCTACATGGACAAGTGGATGTTTTTCAATTGTTTTATCGGGAAAACGATCTTTCAGCCATTCTACCATCAGATCCGCTTCCTCATGTTCACCCGCATAGGAGACTCCTATTTTAGACGGATTGTCTTCAGTGATTTCCTTCGTAATTTTATTATGAATGAAGTTCAGCGCCTTTTTTTTCGAGCGGATTTTCTCGATCGGATAGAGCTTACCATCCTCAAATTCAATGATCAGCTGAATGTTAAGAAGCCCTGCGATGATTCCTTGAGACCGGCTGACGCGGCCACTGTTTTTCAGCTGCTGCAAGTTCTTCGGATAGATGATGAGGCTCGGTTCCTCTGCATATTCCTTGACCTTAGTCACGATAGCAGCGTAGGATTCGCCCGCCTCACTTAACCGGACACCCTCTTCCACCATACGGCGCAGCGGATAGTCACCGACATTGGAGTTGATGACCGTAGACTCTATGTCAAACTCACGACTTGTCATCTCTGAACTCTGGTAAGTCCCTGTCAGTTCTTTTGTCGCATGGATAGCAATGACATGAGTATAGCCATTGTCCACTATCTTCTGATACGTATCATGAAAGGACTGCGGGGACGGCTGGAATGTCTTTGCTCCGTTTCCGTAATCTTTTAGTAAGTCATAAAACTCATGTGTCTGAATATCCCTGTAATCCACATACTCCTGGTCGTTGACGATGACACCCATCGGTACAACGAAGACATCCGGATGTTCAGTCAGGCCGAAGCCAGATGCCGAGTCAGTCATAAAAGCTATTTTTTCCAATGTAAAACCTCCTCATTTTATAACATCATAGCATATTTTACTTTTATTCAATAATACATGATTGATCAATAATATGACAAATATGCACACAGGCTAAAATGACTTACATAATGTTACTATAAAATAAAAAATTCATCTATTGATGATCAGGGTCCTTTAAAGACGATGTCATTATAATCTTGCCAATCTTTTCTAATTTGTTAAAAAGAAGTCACATGCCATGGATTCCAGAAAGTTTACCACTTTTATTAAATGCATATTGGCCGTCAATCATCTAACAGCCAGGCTGAAATTGATCATCATAAAAAATGATCACACAGTTTGCTCCAATCTCTTCAGTTTCAATATAACCATTTCGCTCCAGCATAAATTTAAATTTCTCCTGATGCATCCACTCATTTAATAACTGTTCATGATTAGTTACGAATAGAATGATAGATAGTATGTTTCTTAAATTCGCCCTTTGGAATAGCCACATCATCCAGAGCAGATGAATAAACTTCTTATGAAAGTCATCAGAAAGAAAGAATAAATCATGTAACTGTAATAATGTACAGGTCACTTCATTCAACTGACTTTGCATTTTTTTATATTATACTCATCCTTCCTCTATGACACAATTTACTTCCAAATCGTGAAATGATACATTAGTAACAACTTACTCTGATATATGGGAGCGATTTAAATATGTAGTCAAACCTTCTTTAATCACATTACTCAGACGATTCTATTTTTCGTACAAAGTATCTGAGCTTAGTTTAAAACTAAATAACCGCTTTTCTCTGGGGAGACTTCTCTTTGTACGACGATAGATGAGTCTGTTATCTGGAGAAGGATATGAGAAAACTATCTATTCATTTTAAATACCTTTATTTTAGTCAGCTATTCGCTAATATAGGCGATGTCCTTTACATTGTTGCATTGATTGGCTATGTCTATAGTCAGACACATTCTGCTCAGGCCTCCGTTTATATACCTATCACGATCACTGCCGCTGTATTTTCCAGTGGCTGGTTCGCACCTTACGTATATAGTAGATGGTCTAAAAAAGAGATATTATTATTTAATCAAACCGTTAAAACTTTTTTGATGATCGTCATTCTGATTATCATGGTGCTGACAGAACAAATCTATTTGCTCTATATACTTGCCTTTCTCAATGCTTTCCTGGATGGTTTTACAAATCCACTGAAGATGACATTGATACCATTAACCGAGCATACCGAACATATCGGTTATGCCAATGCTCAGATGAGTATGATGAACGGTATGGTGCAGATTGGCTCATGGTCATTGGGTGGTATTTTGCTATTACTTGGCAGTGAATGGGTGATCGTCATAACTACCGTTCTGTACATTGCATCAGTCACTTTAATAAATAGGTTACACTTGCAGCAGGATGGTTTGGAAACGGATCAAACTTCTATCTTCCGCAGCTTCAGCAGAATGATGAAAGTTAATCAATCATTAAAGGAAAGCCATTTTTTAAATAAGACTACTTTATTTGAATCAATCGGTCATAGTGTATGGCTTGCAGCCATCCTGCTTGTATTCGTGGCTGAAAGATTACAAGCTAATGTCTCATGGTTCAGCTTGATCAACGCTCTCTTTTTTCTAGGCGTATTAGTAGGAGGCCTCCTTCTCACCAAGTTCAATGACAAACTGTTGAATCATACTCGTCTATATATTGTAACGATTCCTTTAATACTGGCCCTCCTTAACATCATTTTCGTTTATAATAAGAGTTTCCTCCTCGCGTTCATTATTTCATTTATCTTTGGTGTCTGCGATGAGTTGAGAGCGACTCTTATGCATACGCAGCTTCAGATGAGACTGGACGACTATTCACTGACTGCACTTTATACGCTTAATGGCATGGTCTATTCTCTATGCTTCTGTGTCAGCTCATATGTAGTAGGCATAACAGCAGATTATTCAGTGGTCGCTGCGTTTCTAATAGCTGCATGTGCTTACATCATCTGTTTCTTAATTAGTATGAAATACAGAAAATTATTTAAGTAATATAATAAGCTCGACTTCCAGAACAACGGAAAATCGAGCTTATTTCTAATATTTATATGTTGTTATTTTTATCCCATTCGCTTCTCAGGATGCCCATCTTGATGGCGTCATAATATTCACCACCTACTTGCCTCGCTTGTCTGATCCTTGCTTCCTCTTTCATTCCAACTCGATCAGCCACTTTCATCATGCGCTGATTACCTGACCAGGTCGACATGCCGAGACGATGTAAGTTCGTCTGGTTAAACAGGTAATCAATCCAGAGTTTATAGGCTTCTGTGCCGTATCCTCCGTTCCAGTATGCGGGGTCATAAATGACAATTCCCGTCTCTAGCCAGTCAGTATTTTGGTCCACCCAGTAACAACCGACAGTGCCGATAAATCTATCTTTCACTGTAATGATAAGCTGGCTATAGACATCATAGTAAAGAAACTGATTTTGCTGCTGCTGACAGAAGTCATCCCAGTTCAGGTGCTCTTTCGGAATATAGGGTCCATTCCACTTATCCGCTTCCTGATGTTTTTCTTCATACTTCCAGTAATACAGATCTTTCAGCCATTTTTCTTCTAAGGGTCGTAGCTCTACTTTAAATCCGTTTATCTGCATCGTATTCTCCTGAATGTTCATTCTATAATTCAAATATTACCATTTTAATTGCTATAAAAAAATCTCTCCTCATCAGGAGAGATTTTCACGTTATTCTGTCACTACACTCGGTGATTCGTAGATTTCTATCCAGTTGATCTGGTGCTCATCTCTTTCTAAGACATGGAATATATAGCCTTCATAAAAGACTTCATCTGACTCTTCTGTTAACAGGGCCATCCAGCCGCCCATCGTGTCTATTGAATTGCGTTCGATGGTGATGTCCAGTAATTTCTCGATATCATTGATTGCCGCGCTTGAATGGACTTTATAATGATGATCAGCGATTTTGACAATCCGTTCGGGTTCTTCCTCGTCATGTTCGTCACGGATTTCACCGACTAATTCTTCGATGATATCTTCAATCGTCACGAGTCCACTTGTGCCGCCGTACTCATCCATAAGAATGGCCAAATGGATGCGCTTCTGACGCATTTTCTGAAGGAGACTGTTCAGTGAAACAGATTCTATATCACGGATAACCGGATTGATATAGTCCGTCATCTTCATGTTCATGACACTTTCTTTATCCATCATAGTGAACTTGATGAAATCCTTCATATGGATAAAGCCGATGATCTGGTCTTTATCGCCTTCATAGACCGGATATCTTGTATAGCGTTCTTCCGTCATACACTTCAATACTTCTGCCATTGAAGTCGTTACATCAAAACCGATGATTTCATTACGCGGTGTCATGATTTCCCGGGCAACTTTATCATCAAATTCAAAGACATTATTGATGACATTCAGCTCTTCTATATCGATTTCTCCTGACTGATAGCTGTCAGATAATAAGAGACGAAGTTCTTCTTCACTATGTGTCATTTCATGCTCACTGACTGGTTTAATACCTAACAGTCTGATCAGCAGCCGTGCAGAGCCGTTCAATATCCAGATGAATGGATAAAGAATTTTATAGAAGAACATAATAGGTTTACTGAACAGCAGCGTCACCGCTTCAGCTTTCTGGATCGCGATGGTCTTCGGTGCAAGTTCACCGACGACAACGTGCAGGAATGTCGCAATGACGAATGCACCTGCGATGGTAAAGCCATGAATCCAGCCGTGCGGAATTCCTAAGGCTGTAAAGAACGGGTGCAGGATGAACTCAAAGGTCTTCTCCCCGACCATCCCGATACCGAGGGCCGTGATGGTGATACCGAGCTGACAGGCACTTAAGTATTCATCGAGCTGGCTGACCACTTTCTGTGCGGCCTGTGAACCCGGCTTCCCTTCTGTTACAAGCTGGCTCAATCTAGAGTGCCTGACTTTGACGATAGCGAACTCTGTAGCGACAAAGAATGCGGTCAAGACGATGAGTATAGTAAAAATTATTAAATTAATTGTGGTTTCCAAAAATATCCTCCGTTAATGTAAAAGTAGTAACAGTGTCTTAACCACTGCTAAGTCTTTTGTTGCCAGCTGTTTTATCTGTTCAAGATTATCAGACTGTGCAATACGCTTGATATCCTGTTCAAGCTGTTTAATCTGCGACTGTATATCGCACCGTTCAGGTGTGAAAATCTGGCGGATTTCAGTGAGATGCTTACCTTGGGCTTTCAGATTTTCGATCTGATGAACACGGTCAATCATCGATACATCATACAGCCGGTAATTAGATGACGTCCGCACGAAATCCAGCAGCTCCATATTAGTGTAATAATCAATCGTCCGATTGGTTACACCAGCCTGCTTCGCCAGTTCACCGATTTTCAGTAAGTCCTTCCCATTAATATCCCTCCAAACCATCACGTGATAGTTTTATTATAGCATAATGGCTTATTAATTCAAAAAACAGCCTTTCTGCTGAAAGACTGTTAAAGTTCCATATCGATATGTGGGATTTCATGATGATTATAGACATCGGATGTTGCAGTGAAGCCAAATGATTCATAGAACCCCTTCAAATAAGCTTGCGCAATAATCTTGATCGTCTTGCCCGGGTAACGTTTCTGAATCTCTTCAAGAGTCAGACCGACGAGCTTTCGGCCTAATTTCTGCTTGCGAAATTCCTTCAGGACAAGCACCCGGCCAAATCTGACGTAGTCAGGTTCTTCAATGATACGAGAATACGCTTTAAGTTGGCCGTCTTCTTCTAATGAAACATGTAGGCACGTACGGTCATGCTGATCCACATCTCCGTAATGTCCGCCTTGTTCTACAATAAAGGTGTTGATTCTCGCTTCAATAATCGTCAATATTTCTTCGGAAGAAAGTTCCTGCAGTTTGTTCACTTTGAGTTTCATGCGCTCACTCTCCTTACTGTTTATGGTGTCCATTATAGATGTTTTGATAAGAAATGACTACTGATTGACTATTGAAAAAAGACAGCTCATCTGAGCCGTCCTTTCATTATACATTGATGGCGAGTTGTTCATCTTTAACATGGATGTTCACTTCTTTAATTTCCGGATAATCCAGATAATAATCAGTGATCATATCACGGACATTCTGTTCAACGACACGACGTAATGGTCTTGCACCGAGTTTTTCGTCGTAGCCCTGTTCGATGAGCCACTTTTTCGCTTCATCTGTGATGTTCATCGTGATTTCTTTTTTATCAAGCGTACGCTGAACATCTGCTAACATCAGTTCAACAATCTCCTGTAAGTCCTCTTTACTTAAGTGTCTGAATTCAACAATCGAATTGAAGCGGTTAAGAAATTCCGGACGGAAGAAGTGCTTGAGATCGTCAAAAATGTTCTCTCTGTCCGCTTCCTGACCATCACCGAAACCTGCATTAGACGTTGCGATGATAATCGTATTCTTGAAGTTGACGATGTTCCCTTGACCATCTGTCAGTTTACCGTCATCCAGTACTTGCAGCAGTAATGTCAGAATCTGTGGATTGGCTTTCTCGATTTCATCAAAGAGAATAACTGAGTAAGGATTACGTCTGACTTGTTCAGTGAGTGTGTTGGAGTTATCGTCATAACCGACATAACCCGCTGTAGTACCGATCATTTTAGAGACGGCTGTCTGATCCATGTATTCACTCATATCAAGTCTGATGAGTGAGTCTTTGTTGCCAAACAAGTCAACGGCCAGCTGTTTTGCCAGTTCCGTTTTACCGACACCTGTCGGACCGACGAATAAGAAGCTACCGATTGGACGGTTGCCTTCATCGAAACCTGCACGGTTACGTCTGATGGCACGGGATACAGCTTTCACGGCATCAGCCTGACCGATGATTTTTTCTTCTAAGCGTGACTGGATGTTTTTCAGCCGTTCCAGATCATCTGAATCCATTTTAGAGACCGGAATACCTGTTAAGCGTTCCACTGTTGCAGCGACTTCGTCCACTGTCACTGTGTTTTTGTTGTCATCATGTGCTGCTGATATTTTGTTGTTCAGTTCTTTGATTTGAGCCTGAATATTGCCTGCTTTTTCATATTCCTCATTCTGTACCGCTTTGTCTTTTTCTGCAGTTAATGCAGCGATTTCTTTTTCAGCTTCCACTTTATCCACTGCTGTATGCGCAGCAGAGACGTGAGCTGCTGTGATATCCATTAAGTCAATCGCTTTATCCGGTAAAGTACGCTGCGGAATGTACTGGATAGATAAATCAATTGCCGCTTTGAGTGCTTCGTCCGGAATTTCCACATTGTGGTGCTGCTCGTAATTATCGCGGATGCCCTTTAAGATCTCAAACGCATCTTCTTTAGATGGCTCGTTGACCACGACCTCGTTAAATCGACGTGATAATGCTGCATCCTTTAAGATCGTATTACGATATTCATCCTGAGTCGTTGCACCGATGACAGAAATTTCACCACGGCTGAGCGCAGGTTTAATGATATCTGACAGACCTTTACTGCCTGAGTCACCACCAGTAGAACCAGCACCGATAATCTGATGGATTTCATCTAAGAAAAGAACGATATTTCCCTGTGATTTCACTTCATCCAGTAATTTCTGAACGTTCTCTTCAAATGCACCGCGGTACTGTGTACCGGCTTCCAGTGCTGAGATATCAAGTGAATAGATTTCTTTATCTTTAATTGAAGCAGGCACATTGCCTTTCACAATCTCCTGAGCGAGACCTTCAACAATGGCAGTCTTACCGACCCCTGCCTCGCCGACTAAGATTGGATTGTTTTTAATACGACGGCTTAACACTTCCGCTGTATCCTGAATTTCTTTATCACGGCCGATCACTGGATCAAGCTGACCGTGACGTGCTTCTTCAGTTAAGTTGCGACCCAGTTTACCTAAAATACCATCAGTTGCTAATTGTTTACCTTGTACAGGTGCTTGCTGCTGATCTTCTTTAAATTGATAGCCTTGCTGTTTAAGTGCTGCTAATTGTTCAGCTGTGACTTCATGTCCATTTATATAGTAACGTTTGTTCGTGTAGTGACTTGAATTTAATTCGTTAAACATAGAGTCAAAAATTGCGTCAAAATTGCTGTTGAAAAATGAGTTATTCATCAATTTATTCCTCCTAATATTCAGTTGTATTGTTACGATCAAAAGTAACTTAATACCTTTGATATATTTATTATATAACCAAGGTCAAAAAAGGTCAAACATTTTACTGACCTTTTTTGACTATTATTTTGACATAAAAAATAGCCTCCTCAAAAGGAGACTTAGGCTATTTCTGATAGACATGCAGAAATCTCTCCAGACGGTTGCAGCCTTCTACAATCTCTTCCATCGTGCTCGCGAATGACAGTCGAATGTAGCCTTCCCCGTATGCAGTGAAAGCAGCACCAGGCACGACAGCTACTTGTTCTGCTTCCAGCAGGTCTGTCGCAAACTGAAATGAATCTGTGTTATAGGCAGAGATATTAGGCAGGATGTAAAATGCACCAGTTGGAAGTTCTACCGGCAGTCCCATTTGTCTGAGTCTGTCATATAGATAGTCCCGTCTCTCGATATAAGCATGATTCATATCACTGATCAACTGTCTGCTGTCTGGATGCGTCAAAGCTGCGAGCGCGCCGTATTGTGATGGCGTGGCAGCACAGATTGTGTTATAGAGATGGACTTTCGTCACCTCATCAATCGCCGCTTCAGGTGCCAGCACATAGCCGATTCGTGCGCCTGTAATCGCATGTGACTTCGACAAGCCGTTAATATAGAAGAGCTGATCGCGTACTTCTGCATACTCAATGAAGGAATGGTGCTGTCCTTCATAAACATTCTCTGAATAAATCTCATCCGTAATGATGAAGATATCCTTATCTTTCAGCAACTGCACGAGTTCCTGGATAGCTTCTGTACTCAGCGTCGTCCCGGTTGGATTGGTCGGATAATTGAAGAGAATGGCTTTCGTCTGTGGCGTCATTGCTGCAGCTATTCGTTCTGCTGTCGGAACGAAGTTTGTCTCTGTCGTATCTACAAAGACAGTCCTGGCACCCAGCAGATGGATGATAGGTTCATAACCCGCATATGCCGGTGCCGGAATAATGACTTCATCTCCTGCATTCAGAATCGTTCTAAATATACTGTCGATCGCTTCTGAGCCACCGTTCGTCACCAGTACTTCTGTCTCAGGATTATAATTCACATTAAATCGTGCAGCTGTATAATCAGTGATGGCCGTACGGAGTTCTATCAGTCCTTTGTTATGCGTATAGCGTAACTGACCCCTGTCTATTGCATCTGTCATCGCCTGTCTGATGAAGTCCGGCGCATCAAATCCGGATTGGCCAAGTGTCAGGTTGATACCATTACTGTATGTACTCACTTTATTGGCAAACTGTCTTGTGCCCGGTACTTGCAGCGCAGTCACACGTTCATTAAATTGAGGTGTCATCCTCTCTCCTCCTTAGATGATGTCATTCTGGATGAGCTGTGCAAGCGTCTGACGTTTGATGACAGGACGTACTTGCTCCTCAGTCACAAAGACAACAGCGGGCTTCAGCATCTGGTTGTAGTTCGAGCTCATGCTGTAGTGATAAGCGCCAGTTGACAGGACAGCCAGTAAGTCACCACGCTGAATGCTCGCCGGCAGTTCAATATCACGGCGGATGATATCACCTGACTCACAGAGTTTGCCGGCGATGGTCATCATCTTGTCATGCGGTTCCTCACGGTTGACGAGACGCACTTCATATTTCGCATCATAAAGGGCCGTACGGATATGGTCACTCATGCCGCCATCGATGGAGACATAATAATTCGTATCCTTAATTTCTTTAATAGTGCCGACTTCATAAAGTGTGATACCTGCTTCACCGACGATTGATCGTCCGGGTTCAAGAGATAGCTCCGGCACCGGATAATCATGCGTCTGACACGCTGATTTAATGGCATCTGTAATCGTCTTGATCCCTTCTTCAATCGGGTAGCTGACATCATCATCTGTATATTTGATACTGAAGCCGCCACCGATATTCAGCACCTGAATATGGATATTATTCTCATTCAGCCACTGAATCACCAGCTTCACTGTCTCAACTGTGCCTGTCGATTCAAATATCTGCGACCCGATATGAAAATGCACCCCCATAAAGTCGATATGGTCTGCCGCTTCTATTCGGCGGACGCCTTCTAAGGCCAGTCCTTTCTTGATGCTGAGGCCGAACTTGCTGTCTTCCTGTCCTGTCTGAATAAACTCATGCGTATGCGCTTCAACACCTGGATTGATGCGGAGCACTGCTTTAACCTGTCTTGTCGCTAAACGGTCGATACGTGCAATCTCGTCCAGACTGTCGATAACGAAGTATTCCACACCTGACTCAATGGCATAGAGGATTTCGCTGTCCGTCTTATTATTACCGTGGAAATGAATACGATCCGGTGCTACATTGGACTGTAGCGCTGTATAGAGCTCACCTTCACTGACGACATCAAGTCCCATATGTTCTTCTGCCATCAAGTTAAAAAGCTGTACACTTGAGAATGCTTTGGACGCATAAGAAATCGTATAGTTCAGTCCTGATGCTTTAAGTGCCTGCTGAAACCTGTGGCATTGCTTGCGAATCATCGTCTCATCATAGACAAAGAGTGGCGTACCATATTCCCTCGCGATATCAGTCAGCTTATGGCCGTGCATCGTCAGTTCATGATCTGTATATTGTAATGTCATCTAAATAATCTCCTTTTTTAATGAATGATGATTCAAAGCACTCAGCTGTTCAGAATTGGCGCCGACCCCTTTGAATGTATGTTCGTCGATACGGATATCATTGCTGTATAGAATCACCGTATCGCCCTGTTTAACACTGTCATCCACTTCAACAAAGAGATGACTCATCATCAGTGCACGGATCGGAAAACGTCTGCCGTTGATCAGACAGTCGTGCTGACTCCGCGTGCGAAGTATGCCATCACCGTAACCCATATCAATGACTGCAATCTTTACGTCATGATCCGCTGTATAAGCGAAACTGTAGCCGGCAGATTCTCCTGCTTTAAGCTCACGTATCTGAATGACGTGCGCGCTGACGGTCAAAGCCTGAGTTGTGACAGATTCGTCCAGACTTGAATAAGGTCTGCTGCCGTAAAGGATAATACCGAGTCTTGCATGCGTATGCTGATGAAAGTGTCCATCTCTGACAAAACTTGCACTGTTCTGAGCATGCACAAAGTCAAACTGATAATCCTCGAGCATCTCTTCAAGGCCGGTCAGCCACGCTAACTTTTCAGCATCGTAATCCGGCACATCAAATTCATCCGCATAACCGAAATGTGTCCAGATGCCGGTAATCTTCATCTGTTTCCCTTCTGGCAGTGCCGTATTCAGTCTGATGACTTCCTTCATCTCATCGAATGTCCTGAAGCCTGAACGATGCAGCAGGTTCTCAAACTCCAGGTGGACCTTCATACCCGCGAGTTCTTCCTGATGAGCCAGGTAGAAATCAAGCGATGGCAGGGTCATATGAATATTATGTTCTTTCAGAACATCGAATTCCATGGACGGATTCATCAGAAAGACTGTCGAGCGAGGCGCCAGTTCAAGCACGCGTATGGCCTCGTGTAAGACCGTTGTACTGAATGTATCGATACCGGCTGAAAGAAATGCCTCTACTGCAAAGTCCAGCCCATAGTGATAGGCATTATTCTTCACGACTGCCATCACCGGCTGACCATGCGTCACATGCTGAATATTGTCTTTGAATACCTGTGTATCCAGTGTCCATGTCGCTGTCATCGTGCCACCTCAAATCTCGTTAAGATCGCACTGAATAAATCAACGCCGCCTGCCATCATCTGTTCATCAAAGT
This sequence comes from Macrococcus carouselicus, assembly GCF_004359515.1. GTDB lineage: Bacteria > Bacillota > Bacilli > Staphylococcales > Staphylococcaceae > Macrococcus > Macrococcus carouselicus. The sequence continues at coordinate 310,924 of NZ_SCWD01000002.1, read as the reverse complement.
TAAAGGTGGATGTATGGAGACCTGTAACATAATTCTGCTCCTCGTTCCGGCAGCCGAGAAACGCAAAAGCAGTCGATGCAACCTGGCTGTAGAAGGCGAAGTCCTCGCCGAATAAATAAGGTTCACTCTTCTCTATCCATGTCAAATGAGTATCCGTGCTTGCCGCCTGCATCAATGCATAGGCATCCGCATCATTAATTGTAGCAGGATAGCCTTCTGAGAACTTCACTTCCACTGCTGAACCCGTCACTGTCGCAGCGGCTTCAGCAATCCTTGTCATCTGTTCTTTGATAACGGACAGGTCATCTGCATGATAAGTCCGGATGGTCCCCTCCAGATAGCCGTTCGATGGCACCGTATTGATGGCTTCACCGGCATGGAAACGGCCGATATGAATGATATTCTGTCTGAGTCCTGGCAGGTGGTAGTGTTGCAGCTGAGACAACTGGTTCAATATAAATGTGAGCGCCTCTCCTGCTGAATGGCCCTGCTCTTTATTCGCGACATGCGCTGACAATCCTTTAATGAAGAAACGATATTCAGTCGCACTTGCCGTTATGGGACCCGGTTTTGATAGAATCGTATTTTCCGGGTTATCCGGCATCATATGGAGTCCGAAAATATAGGCCGGCTGTCGGCTGAAGGTATAGGATTTCAGCAGCTGATTTGCGCCTGCTTCCGTCTCTTCTGAAGGCTGGAAGATGAAATAGACAGTGACTGACAACTGACCGGCATCGTAAAGTGCCTTGACGCGTCTGGCGAATGCCAGCAGCATCGTCGTATGACCATCATGTCCACAGGCATGCATCACATTATCGACTGCAGAACGATAGTCAACATTGTTCTCCTCGTGAATCGGCAGCGCATCGATATCAGCACGGAACGCAATCGCACGGTCTGACGTCCCTTCAAGATAAGCGACAACACCTGTCGCAAGCGGCGTATCATAAGGGACACCGATCTCGTCCAGTTCCCGCTTGATAAATGCGGATGTCTCAAACTCCTGCATGCTGAGTTCCGGATGCTGATGCAGCCAGCGTCTTGTCTCTTTCAGATATTCATATTCCATAACCTTCACCTCTTAGTTAGTCATTCAGCTTTCTTAAAGCCTGCACGATCTCAATTTTGGAGCTTGCCACTTCGTGTGCCTGCTTGATGACGCGCGCCGGCATCCCTGCAACGACTGCACCAGCCGGTACATCTTCCGTCACGATTGCGCCCGCTGCCACCACAGCGCCTCTACCGATACGTACCCCTTCTAATACAACTGCATTCGCTCCGATCAGCACATCATCTTCAACGACAACGGGATCAGCACTTGGTGGTTCAATCACACCGGCAAGGACCGCACCGGCTCCGACGTGGACATTCTTACCTGTCATTGCACGTCCGCCGAGTGTCGCATTCATATCAATCATCGTGCCCGCACCGACAACAGCACCGATATTGATCGTTGCGCCCATCATGACAACAGCTCCATCATGAATCTCTGCATGCTCACGGATGAAGGCACCCGGTTCAATACGCGCATTGATCTTCGTCTGATCGATGAGAGGAATTGCTGAGTTACGGCGGTCATACTCGACTTCGACATCAGTAAGGACTGACTGATGTTCGTTATAGAAGGCTTGCCAGTCTTTCAGATCACCGAAAATTGTTTTAGATGATTCACTGCCGAATACTTTTAATGCTGGTGGAAAAATAAGGCTGCTGAAGTCCCCATTGACGTATACTTTAACGGGTGTTTTCTTTTCACTGTCACTGATATACTGGATAATTTCCTGTGCTGATTGTAATGTCATATTGATCTCCCCTTTTTATAAGTTATCGAATGTATAGTAGCCTGGTTTTTTAGTGACCAGCTGTTCTGCAACGTCGATGCTGCCGCTAGCAAATATATCCTTACTCTGAGCACGATGGATGATCTGAATCGTCTCATCATGTCCGGCAAACAACACTTCGTGTTCACCGACAATTGTGCCGCCGCGTACAACGTTGATGCCGATTTCCTCATCTGTTCGAGAATTCTCTTTAGCGGTCCGGTCGTATACCGGATATGACTGTTCTCGCTGTTCCTTGATGGCATCATACAGTTTGATGAGCGTGCCGCTCGGTGCATCGACTTTCTTACGATGATGCTTTTCTGTCAGCTCGATATCGAAGTTCTGGAGGAGCGGTACACTATATTTGATGATCTCAGTCAGAATATGCACACCGTAACTCATATTCGCACTGAAGAAGACAGGTTTTACTGTACTGGCCGCTTCCAGTTCACTCATGATTTCCTCTTTGCGTCCTGTAGTCGCCGTGACCAGCGGAATAGCATGTTCTTTACTGATGACAGGGAGCGATAAATCCGGATGTGAAAAGTCGATGATGACATCTGCCACAGGCCAGTTATCCTCTACTTTGACTGAAGGATAAGGATACGTTTTATCCGACTGTGAGATAATACCCGTGATCTCGTGGCCGCGTTCTTCAGCGATACGGGCAACACGCGCGTTCATCGCACCGTAGCCGACTAATAATATCTTCATGATGATTCACCTCTATAAGCTTTGTAGGCTTCATGAATCACTTTGCTGTCCGCTTCTTCCAGCGGTACAAGCGGCAGTCTCACTTCACCGTCTGCAAACCCGAGTTCAGTGACCAGCGCCTTGATCGGCATGGGATTGACATCGACAGCCAGTGCATCAATCAGCGGTCTGACTTTATCGAATAAGCGCTGCGCTTCCTCCGGATTCGTTGCATATGCCTCGTAGATCGTCTGGAATTCAGCGGGCACTGCATTGGCCACGACTGAGATGACCCCATCGCCGCCGCGCTCATAGAACGGAATAATGGAATCATCGTTGCCACTATAGATAGCGAATCCCTCTGGTACTAAGCTTTTCACCTGTTCAAGATAACGCATATCGCCTGTTGCGTCTTTCAGTGCGACGATATAATCATTCTCAGCAAGCGTCTTAACTGTACCCGGCTCAATGGTCAGGTTCGTACGGGACGGGACATTGTAGAGAACGACCGGGAGCTCCACTGCATCTGCAATCGCTGTAAAGTGAGCAATCAGCCCACGCTGGTTCGTCTTGTTGTAATAAGGTGTAATCAGCATAATAGCATCAGCACCTGCTTCTTTGACTTTAAGCGAATGTTCAATTGATAGCGCTGTATTATTTGTCCCTGTACCGACAATAATCGGTACTCGTCCGTCAGAAATTTTTACAGCACATTCCACGAGCTTCAGTTTTTCGTCTTCATTCAATGTCGAACCTTCACCTGTTGTGCCGTTGACGAAGATGGACTGCATACCGTTATTGATCAGAAAATCAACATGACGCTCAAACGTTCCATAATCCACTGCCCCGTCTTTAAAGGGTGTCGTGATTGCTACTGCTGTTCCCGTGAATAATGTCATGATACTTCCCCTCTCTCTTTAAGAAGTGCTTCAAGAATCTGAACAGCGTTTAAAGCTGCCCCTTTCAGCAGGTTATCTGCTGTACACCAGATATGAAATGTATTATCGAGCGATTCATCCTCACGAATACGACCGACAAAGACCTCATCTCGTCCCGTCGCATTGATGGCTAACGGGTACTCATTGTTCTGCACGTCATCGATCAGGACGACACCTTGCTGCTGACTTAATGCCTCTCTCACTTGTTCAGCTGTTGCAGGTCTTGCCAGCGTCACATTGATGGCCACACTATGGCTGTCTTCGACCGGCACACGGACACATGTCGCGGTGACACGCAGGTCAGGCAGATTCAGGATTTTTTTCGTTTCATCAATCATCTTCACTTCTTCTTTTGTGTAGCCGTCTTCCTGGAAGACATCGATATGCGGCAGCACATTGTTATGAATCGGATGTGGATAATTCGTTGGTGCTTCACCTTTAGCGCCTTCTCTTAAATCATTCAGTCCTGCAAGACCTGATCCTGACACTGCCTGGTAAGTCGTATAAGCGACACGTGTCAGACCGAATGTTTCAGCGAGCGGTTTGAGTGGTACGACGGACTGAATGGTCGAACAGTTCGGATTGGCGATAATCGTACGGTCGAGCTTCGGTTTATTCACTTCCGGTACAACCAGATCGATATCTTCCTGCATACGGAACGCACTGGAGTTATCAATGACCACTGCTCCGGCCGCTTCGAATATCGGCGAGAACTTGAGTGACGTGCTGCCACCTGCACTCATGAGTACATAATCATAATGCTCAGCCGCACGCGCTTCTGTCAGTTCCTGCACTTCGTAATCCCGCCCCTTGAATGTGATGGCCTGTCCTGCTGATTTTTTTGATGAGAATAATGTCAGCTCATCAAAAGGAATGTTTCTGCGTTCTACAACTTCCATCATTTTTGTTCCGACTAAACCCGTTGCCCCTGCAATCGCTAATTTCATTGATTCTTCCTCCTTAAATTTGTGAGCTATAATTCAAAGACTGCACATAATTTTCCGACTGCCTCTCGCCCGTTCTTCTGGTCGACCACGTATGAGATGCTGATTTCTGAAGTCGTGACCTGATAGAACGGGATATCGTTAGTCAGCAGTGTCATAAACACCTTACTTGCAACCCCCGACATATCACGCATACCGGAACCGATCACCGAAACTTTCACGTAATCCTCGTGAATGATGAAGTTCATCGATGGATACTCCTCCTGCAGCACGGAGAAGATTTTGTTGATCTGGTTTGCGTCGGTATCCTTCATCGTAAATGAAATCTGCAGGCCTTCCATATTGACGATCTGCGAGATCATATCGATATTGACTTCTTCTTTCTCCAGCAGCTCGAACAGCTTTTTCAGTAAGTTGCTGTCGTTCATCGGATAGCTCACGGTGACATAATCCATATCTTTGTCGAGCGCTACACCGGTGACTGCTTTTTTCTCCAGTATGTCTTCCTGTGCCATAATCCATGTCCCCTTCTCTTCTGATAATGTCTGCCCCAAGTAAATCGGGATATGATAATTCTTTGCGATTTCCACACTTCTTGTCTCAAGCACACCTGCACCAAGTGCACTCATCTCCATCATTTCCTCATAGCTGACATAATCCAGACGCTTCGCCGGATAAATACGAGGATCTGTGCCGTAGACGCCGGCGACATCGGTATAGATTTCACATGAAACATCAAGTGCTGAAGCAATTGCGACAGCAGTCGTATCACTGCCGCCTCGACCGAGTGTCGTAATCTCTCCCAGCTCATTCATGCCCTGAAAACCTGCCACAACGACAATATCGCAGCTGTCAAATGTCTGCTCAAATTTCTGTTCATCTATATTGAGTATCTTACTTTTCAAATGATGCCCTTTCGTCCGGATACCTGCCTGAAACCCAGTCATCGCCTGGGTCCGGACACCGAGTTCTTTCAGGATGATTGACAGATAGGAAATCGTCTGCTGTTCTCCAGTTGTCAGAAGTAACGCTAAATCCTGTTCATTCGGCCTTGCAGTCAGCAGTTCCACATTCTTCAGCAGTTCATCAGTTGTCTTCCCCATGGCCGATACAACCACGACCAGCTGTTCATCCTGTTCCGTCCGCTTCTTCAAATAGCTCGCAATATTTCTGAGCTTCGTAAAGTCAGCGACAGATGTTCCACCAAATTTAATCACACTTCGCTTTGTCACACAAAATCCTCCTCAGGCATCCGGAAAACAAAAAAACAAGTTCATCGCTGGAATGAACTTGTTTTATCTATTTACAAGTGATGCACTCCATTATTTTTAAAATAATGACAGACCATGAGCTGTTAACTCGATAATCCAACATAGCCATCCCTGCAAGAATCACTATATTTCGGCATCTCACCCTTTCAGTAAAGTATTTGCAGATTCCAGACTTTACTTACTGATGATCGATGCGCCTCATCTCTTTCTATTTAATTGTTGTTTTTTATTATACATAACCTTTGACAGAATGTACAGAAAATTGTCAATAGTTTAATGGATTAAAGGGAAGTAGTCGTGAAATTAGTCTTATCTTTATTAAGAAAATGATAAATATCTTTATACTGGTCATCTAAGAAGTGGGTCCATTTGAACCAGTCTCCTTCGTAGTAAATACCCAGCGTCTCTTTAAATATGCCTTTTGATAGTTGAACCTTCTCAATTCTGCTGATTTCAAACGTTTCGGTCATACCTTCCAGATTACCTACTGCTTCAGATTCAAAGATCAGTCGCTCTTTTTTAGAATCCAGTGTGAGAACACCCGGCATCGCTACAAATCGAAACTGGAAAGTTTTAAGTGAACAACGTGTCTGCATTTTTCCACACCCTCTTTCTATATTATTCCATACAATTATAACAGATATTGTATTCCAGCCGTTCATTAAAAAAAGTCAGATCCAGCGGGATCTGACTTTTAATATTACCAGCTCGATTTTTTTACGCCTGGTATCTGGCCTTTGTGTGCAAGTTCTCTGAATGCGATACGTGATAATTTAAATTTACGGTAGACACCTCTAGGTCTGCCCGTCACTTCGCATCGTCTTGTCAGTCGTGTAGGTGAAGAATCTCGTGGTAGCTTCGCCAGTTCCGCATAGTTGCCTTCGCGTTTTAACTGCTCACGTTTCGCTCTGTACTGTTCCACTAACTGCTGTCTCTTTTTTTCTTTTGCGATCTTAGATTTTTTTGCCATGCTGACTCCTTTTTTAAATCGTAATAATTACGTTTTATAACTATAACATGATTAGTAATGTGATGCAAATTAAAAAGCAGCCCCGTTAGGACTGCTTCAAATTCAGACTTTGAGTCTCTCCATATAGCATTGGATCAGACGATAAGGGTGGCAGCGGATGCTCTGTCCAGCTCCAGCTGTATGGTCAATACTACGCTCAGTATATGGGTCACTTCAGCAGTCGGCTCCTGAATATCTATCTCGAACGTATGGGTCCAGCTCAGCATCTTCCTGGAGATGCGGGCAATGATCCGGTCCATTGAGTCCTTGATTGTATAGTCATAGGAGAAGAACGATCCTTCCACTATCCAGTCCTCCCCTTCCACCAGAAAGACAGGAGTGAAAGACAGGGCCTTCTTACGGACGGACAATACATGCTCTTTGTCCATGAATACTTCCATCGTTGTATTGAAAGCGGATGCCTGCTGCTTCAGGAAAGCCAGTTCATGATGATTAAGACTATCCATCAGACTGATTCTGCGTCGTCCGAAAATATCCGGTTTTCCTTTGGCGATGTATACCACTTCGCCATTCTCATCAAAAATATTGAAGTTCTGATTCCATGAAAAAGCCTGCTGTTTTGCATAAAGCTTCATAATAGCCTCCTAAATGATTCTATCATCCAAATCTATATAATAGATAAAATATAATCGCAAGCACGGTACAGATAATGCATGAACCGATGCGGACATCACTCGGTATTAATATTGAGAGTACCAGATATATCAGTGCGATGACTATCATTGTAATTGATAGCAACAGGTTAGCTTTCATTTATCTGCTCCTTTTCCCATACTTTGATTCTATTATAAAGACTTCCTGAACTTTAGACTATCTAATGATACGTAAATATAAAAACCGACTGGGTTCAGATGCTGAAAGTTATGCACATTATGCTAGAATATAAGTGTTCAGAAGGGAGAACGACATGAAGAAAACAGTGACGATTATCGGAGCAGGACTCAGCGGATTGGTGGCTGCTACTGAGTTATTAAAAGCAGGACATCAAGTGGTGATGCTGGATCAGGAACCGAAACAGGCCATGGGTGGCCAGGCATTCTGGTCATTCGGCGGATTATTTTTAGTGAATTCCGGACTGCAGCGCAAATTCAGGGTGAAGGATTCCTATGAACTGGCACTCAATGACTGGCTAGGCACAGCGCGCTTTGACCGGCTGGAAGATGAAGATGTCTGGGCGAAGAAATGGGCGGAGGCTTATATCCATTTCGCCTGCTTTGAGAAGGAGAAGTATCTGAAATCGATGGGGATTAAGTTTGCACCTGTCCTCGGCTGGGCCGAACGCGGAGGTTCAAATGCAGAAGGTCACGGCAACTCAGTGCCACGGTTCCATATCACATGGGGCACAGGACCAGGTTTGATAGAACCGTTCGTCAGTTACTGCCTGGCTCATCAGGACTTTAGATTTTTACCCCGTCACCAGGTTACTGATATCACGATTGACCATCATCAAATCAAAGCGATAATCGGCAACATCCTGGAACCAAGTGATGTTGAACGGGGTGCGCCGTCATCCCGCACGGTCATTGATACATTCAATATGGATGTCGAGACACTCATCATCACGACAGGCGGAATCGGCGCGAACCATGAGCTCATCAAACAGAACTGGCCCGGCCGTCTAGGAAAGGCACCTGAACATATGATCCAAGGCGTCCCCGATTCAACAGACGGCAGGATGCTGAAGGTCAGTGAAGACGCCGGTGTGCGACTCGTCAATAAAGACCGCATGTGGCATTACACTGAAGGTATCAGGAATCATACACCGATCTGGAATAATCATGGCATTCGTATTATTCCGGGACCCTCATCGCTGTGGTTCGATGCAGAAGGCAACAGATTCACTGCACCTGACTATCCTGGATTTGATACGCTCCATACACTGGAATCCATTTGTAAGACTGGCTACGATTACTCGTGGTTTGTTCTGACTGAAGACATCATGAAGAAAGAATTTGTCCTGTCCGGTTCAGAACAGAACCCTGACCTGACTGGCAAAGACTATAAACAGATTCTCAAAGAACGCCTGTCCTCTCATGCTACCGGCCCCGTCGAGAAATTCCGGACAGATGGTGCAGATTTTGTCGAAGCGGATAATCTTGAAGAGCTGATCAGTAAGATGAACCAGTTAGCAGGTGATGATCTGCTGGACTATGAAAAGATTAAAAAACAGGTCGAACTACGTGACTTACAGGTCGACAATCCCTTCAGCAAAGATCCACAGATCACCTTCATCAACGGCGCAAGACATTTTCTTGGTGATAAACTGATACGAACTGCTAAACCCCATAAGTTTCTGGACGGCCGTAAACTCATCGCAGTCAAACTGCATATCATCAGCCGTAAGACACTCGGTGGCATACAGACTGACCTGAACAGCCAGGTATTCAGTAAAGATGAACAGCTGATCGAAGGACTCTATGCGGCAGGAGAAGTCGCAGGATTCGGCGGCGGCGGTGTTCACGGGTACGGTGCCCTTGAAGGCACATTCCTCGGCGGCTGCATCTTCAGCGGACTGCGGGCGGCCAGAGGGATATGCGGCAAGTAAAGTGTCACGAAAACGACTGAAAGCACGACCCTTTCACCTTAAAAATAGCTGAACCATAAATCGCACTTTACATCAAAAGTGCGACACTTCACAGAGAGAAGACTGCTGGTAAGATAATCAGCAGTCTTTGTTGTTCCTTACGTTTAAATTTTTACCTTCATATTTAAACAACTTATCTTCAACAAACTCATAACAAGCTGCAGGTATCAGTTCAAAGTCAGGATGAATTTTATTTTGCAGAAAACTTCTTAACAGAACCTGATCGTTAAACTCAGTCAATTCCAACTCACGCCATTGATGATAGAAAGCTAACTGAAAGGCATCATCTAAATAAGGCAGACAGTGCATGTAGACTTCTGCAGCAGCACTATGCAGAAGACCTTCATCTTTCACAATTGCATAGCGCGACAAAGCATCCGCAATGCGTCTTTCCTCGATATCATACTCGAAAAAGTAACCGACAATCGCTTCAATATCCCGAGCAACGATTAACTGCCGCAGTTCAGCCGGCAGCTGTTCAAGTAATATATCCTCACTTATCATAAACAAGCGCCTTGCTATTCAGTTTATCAATCAGCACTAATACAGCTGGCGCTATCAGATCACTATGTTCTAAATCAAAGTATCGGATACCCGTGATCTCATTGTGCCGGACCGCTTCTTCCAGTGATCCTTCATAAGTAAAGCATTCCAGGGAGACAGTCGCATCCTGAGGATAGGCCGGACCTTCAACACGACCTAGATAATGAACCTGTTTCTTATCCAGCTCTACATTTAACTCTTCATGAACTTCACGAATCGCTGTATCAATGGGCTCCTCACCTGCTTCAATCTTACCACCAGGTAAATAATATTTCTCGAGTTCTCTTACTTTTACAAGTAGTAATTTGCTATCTTCTATATAAACAAGCGCCGCGCAATTAATATCTGCCATCAGAATCCATCCCTTCACTTCAATTATATCTAACCCATAAAAAAACCGAAGTCTGATCAGACTTCGGTGCACTATGCCTCCACCCAGAATCGAACTGAGGATTCATCATTACCATTGATACGTTATGCCACTTAACTATGGAGGCGCGACTATATACTAGTCTAAATATAATCACTTAAAATTTCAACCCTATTTTTCACTAGAGTTCTTAAAATAAGGATGAACATTGATCAATACGACAATCAGCAGTGTCATAACTATAAAAATGATATTCAATAATCCTTCTGATACCTTCATATTTTCCATCACATATATATAACCGCTTGCCAGTAATGCCACTACGCCTACCGCCTGTGTAATGCGCTTTTCATTATAGCGTTTTTTCTTTTCTTCTGACATCGTGTTATAACCTGCCACGAGAAAACTGCCCTTTCCCGTCAGCATCACGATGCCGAGAATCAAGAACAGTATAACCAGTACATTCATATCTCCTTCTCCTTATATTTTGTCATCAGTTCATATGGAATATGACAGTAATGATCAGGATATTTATCCAGATGATCCTGATGTTCCTCAGCGCTTGGCACATAATTAATCAGCGGCTTCACTTCAACGGCTATACGGTCTCGGTCTGTTCTCGCTGCTATATATTTTTCTGCTTCATGTAGATGCTGTTCATCGTTACTGTAGATGCCTGTACGGTATTTCTTACCTATGTCATTGCCTTGCCGATTCACACTATACGGATTAATAATCATAAACAGATGATCGATTAAATCCTGTACATTTAGCTTTTCTGGATCAAATGTCGTTTTTACACATTCAGCATAGCCATCATAATTGCCATCTAGCGTATGGCTTAGACCATTTGCACGTCCTGCTTCTGTTTTAATCACTCCTGGAATTGTTTTGATAAATGCCTGTACACCCCATAAACAGCCACCTGCTAGATAAATGATCTCCACCGCTTCACCCCTCTCCTTATTTTATCATACAGAATCTGTCATTCTAAATGAAATGTGTCATTGCCTTACGGGCAGGGTAGAAAGAACTAAATAAGTGTGAAGGAGTATGAATATGAAAAGACCTATTATCGGTATCACATCAGAAGTGTTGAATAACGGCAATCTTCATGCGCTTAAAGAATATGTGGATGCTGTCTCAGATTTAGGCGGCGTTCCTATGCTTCTGGCTAAGACGACTGAAGACGAAGCCATCAAGGAACAGGTCAATAGAATCGATGGTCTTTACCTGACTGGCGGTACAGATATTGACCCTGCTACTTATGACGAAGAACCTCATCCTATGCTCGGCCGAGTGGAAAGTGGCCGTGATGCTTATGAACTCAAAGTTCTTGAGTATGCCTTAAACCGTGCTATACCGATACTGGCTATCTGTCGCGGCAGCCAGCTACTGAACATCATTCACGGCGGCTCTATGTATCAGGATATCAATTCAGAAATAGAAGGTGATCTAATCCAGCATAAAATGCAATCTGATAGAGATTTCCTTCAGCATTCTATTGAAGTAAAATCAGGAACGAAGCTGCATGACATAGTCGGGGAAACTAAATTCCGTATCAATAGTGTCCATCATCAGGCGAATGATGAAATCGGTGAAGGCCTCATCATTTCAGCTACTGCCCCGGATGGTGTGATTGAAGCAATTGAAAGTCAAAATGATACCTTCATGTTCGGTCTGCAGTTCCATCCGGAAGCCCTCTATTATAAGCACGAACCTTCAAAAAAAATTATTGCAGCTTTCATTCAAGCCGCTGCAGAACATTATGCCGCTATGGGTGAAGAAATCGATGAACAGAAGCAGAAGGAAGTAAAGGAATGATCTTACTCATCACCAGTCTCTTCATCTTTTTGTTTGTTTACCTGTTCTCTAGACATGCAGTCAACGACAAGCCTAATATGCTGGCAGGTTATCGGTCAAAACGTTCGATGCAATCCGAAGCTCACTGGAATTTTGCCCAGTCGTACGCCAACCGATTAATGCTGCGGATTACACTCGTTCTGATTATAATCGGTGTGCTGCTGAGCATTATTGAAATTCTTTATGGTCATCACCTATGGACTGATTTCGGCGGGATTGCTCTCCTTCTACTTGGTATTGTTTATTTGGTCATTAAAACAGAGCACGCGCTCAAATACTTCCAACTTTAAAATGACACTTCACAATTGAGGTGTCATTCATTCGTTCTATCGTCTTCTTGGCGATAATGCCGCAGGTCCATGTGTTTTTACTAAGTGAAAGAGGGGGGACCATGCATTTGTATGTTTTACAGGCGGTAGATCCCGACCTAATCGACTGATCTGCTGCTCGTAATAGGTAAGCCCTGCAAAACCCCCGATGCTGTCATCCAATGCTTTGATGCCTGTTTTCAGACGCGGCAGTTCAATGTTATTGTATGTGCCATTCTGCAGCCGATTCGGTAAGTCAGGTCGTAGGACAAGTGGTCTCGCGATGCCGATCATTGAGACGTCCGTCTCTTCAATGGCCTCTACCATGCTCTCCTTCTTACGGAAACCGCCGATCACTGCAATCGGCATATCCACTTCCTGACTGATTTTCTTTGCATAGTCCAGGAAGTAGACTTCACCGTCTCCCATCATTTTCGGTTTCTCATAATCCCCGCCAGAGATTTCAATCAGATCCATGCCGAGGTCGGCCATCTTCTTGATGACTGCTGTGGATTCTTCTTCAGTGAAGCTATCTTCTTTGAAGTCGGTTGAGTTGATCTTCAGACTAATCGGAAAATGTTCGCCCAGCGCCTCACGCATTCCCTGATAGATTTCTATCAGGAAGCGCATGCGCTTCTCCAAGCTTCCTCCATACTCATCCGTTCTACGGTTATCGTGCGGTGACAGGAACTGGCTGACGAGGTAGCCATGGGCACCATGAATCTGTACACCTGTAAAACCTGCTTCCTTCGCAATTCTCGCTGTCGTGATAAAGCGATCTACTGTTTCCTTGATTTCTTCAGTTGTCATAGCACGGGGCGGATTAAAGCCACTGCCTGCTGCTCCTGTTATCGGCACCGCACTCGGCGCGACAGGTTCTTTCGTCAATGACTTCGGACTTTGTTTACCCGGGTGATTGATCTGCATCCAGATATGGCTGCCATTTTCAGTGCCTGCCTGTGCCCAGCGCTTCAGTGCATCCATATCTCTGTCATCTTCAATGACAACATTGCCCGGTTCCCCTAGATAGCGTCTGTCCACCATGACGTTGCCGGTCAGAGACATACCGATGCCGCCCAGCGCCCAGCGCTGATAGACGCGAATCAGTTCATCAGTCGGCCGATGATTTATAGCCATCGCCTCACTCATCGCACCTTTATAAAGTCTATTCTTAATCACTGTTCCGTTCTTCAGCTTAAGCGGTTCAAATAATAGCTTCGTCATAAAAACACTCCTTCATTCTATCTTCATCCATTATAAGCTTCTTGAATTAAATAGAAAAACTGCATGCCTCTTCGGCATGCAGTCGAATTATTCAATTGGACCTTCATAAATGTGTTCTGCGGCCATTGAGAATGCTTCATTTAAATAAGTATCCATTGATTTATTCTGCTCAATCTGTTTTTTCTTGAACTTCACCATATGCCGGAGACAACAGTTGAGTAGATTTTCTGCTTGCGTGACATCAGAATCTGCTCCCCAGACAAGTGCTCTCGAACCGGAATATTGAAGTGTCGCTTTTGTTGGTTCTGGCATATTCGTTTCGATATTCATCGGAGTGAATATATTTGTCTTTTTTACTTATGCCATTTTGAATAGATCATTGAATGATTCGCTCATCGTTGGGTGTGTATAAATATTATCACGCAACACTTCGTAAGAAATATTGTAGTCCATCGCAAGCTTAATCTGGTTGATCAGTTCTTCTGACTCTTTACCTAAGAGGCTTGCTCCGAGTATATAGCCTGTCTTCTTATCGACCACTGCTGTGAAGAGTCCGCGCGGGTCATTATTGATTTTGTGTCGTGGGATCTGATTGACCGGCAATGTATTTTCGAGAATATCATAGCCTTCGTCGATCGCCTCTTCAGCAGTCAGGCCGACACGTGACAATGGTGGATCGATGAAGACACTGTAAGGCACTGCCCCCCGGTTCTCTGTTGAACGCTTCCCTTCTCCGAACAGCTGGTCTTTGACAATTCTGAAATCATCTAATGAGATATACGTGAACTGCATACCCCCTTTAACGTCACCAAGCGCATAGATGGAGTCAACCGTTGTTCTGAGGTATTCATCCGTCTTGATTTCACCTCTGTCACCCAGTTCAATATCAGTATGCTCAAGACCCAGATCTGTATTCGGTTCACGCCCGACCGCCAGCAGCACTGCATCAGCTTTAAATGAACCTTGAGTTGTTTTGACGACCGTGAAACCATCCTGATCAGCGATCTCAGTTGTATCTGCCTCAAGGATGAACTTAACACCTTTATCTTCAAGAATCCTCACCACTTCAGCTGCAACTTTCTTATCTTCACGAGGCATGATTGCCTTGCCATGTTCAAGCACTGTCACCTCTGTTCCGTAGTTTGCAAATGTAGAGGCGAATTCCAGTGAGATATAGCCGCCACCGATAATCACCAGGCGTTTCGGCTGTTCTTTCAAGTTCATAATGCCTGTTGAATCGTATAGATGCTGTGATGTTTTCACGCCTTCAATAGCCGGGATGACAGGCGTTGCACCTGTATTGATAATGATATTGTCACCTGTAATGATCTCGACTACTTCACCTGCTTCGTCATAAAGCTCCACTTCTTCATTAGACTTGAAGCGTGCTGTATAGTCGAGCACTTCGATAGCTGAGTCATCGCTTAAGTTATGATAATTCTTATTGTTCAACGCATCGACAACTTGCTGTTTCCGTTTCAAGCCGTCGTCGAACTGAACACCTTCTATACTGTCATGTACGAGTACTTTAGACGGAACACAGCCGACATTGATACAAGTACCGCCGTACATTGCCTTTGATTTCTCAATCACTGCAACTGATTTCCCTTGTCCTGCAGCGAACTTCGCGATTGTTTTGCCGCCTTTACCAAATCCAATGACTACTAAATCATATTTTTTCATCGTATGCCTCCATTAATATTTGATTCAGCACATCAGCAATTTTAACATTGTGATAATGCTGTTTTAACATCTCATATTCTTGCAGTTCATAATCGGCCAGCACATGACTGATTTCCCGTGAAATTAGACAGTCACTTTTTTCATCACCTGTAAACAAACGTCCTTTCGTCTTCCCTTCAACAAATAACACGAAAAGATCTGAAAGCGCGGTCGTCAAAGTCTCACTGTTAGCATAATAACCACCGTACTTACCTCTGGAAGCATCAAGATGACCCGCTTCTTTCAGCTTGCTGGTCACTCGTCTCAGCTGCACAGGATTGACACATACCTTCTCCGCCAGCTCATTACTGGTGAACTGTTCATCTGAATGTCTGGCCAGGAAACAGAGAATATGAATAGCTGTATTAAACTCAAGATTCATATTCATCCCTCCAAAAGAAACTATTATAGTTACATTAAAACATATGCGTTGTACTTTTAAAGAAATAAGCTCATCTATCTATAATATAAAAATAAAAACCTATCATTATAACACATAAAAAGTATTTTGTGCGGAAAGTTGCAAAGTTGGAAACTTTTTTCTTAAATCAGTCCAAGTATGCATAAAAAAACTCCCTATCAAGTTTTACTTTTTAAGTGTCTACTTTATAGGGAGCTTATTATTATTGAGACGTGTTTTAAGATTCTACCGCAGCTTCCAGTAGCTTGAAAGTCAATGCTTCTGTATCGATCTCAGCCTGCACGCCGTAAGGTAAAATACATTTCGGTTCATTGTGACCGAAGCTCGCATTATAAAGGATGGGAAGATCGCTATATCCGAATTCCTTCATCACCTTTCTCCAGGATGTCTTATATTCCTCGTAGTAAACATTATTCTGCGGCTTTCTGGTCTGTCAACATAACATATGAAGTTCTTCTTGTGATTTTCCTCTAAGTTCTGGCATCATTAAATCACTTACGTCTGTCGGTGACTTTATTCTATCAATTTCATCCGGTCGATTATATTCGATAAAATCCTCTGCGATTGTCAGTAGTTTTTTCTTGTCATTAGGCGTCAGTTTTTTATGACTGTTGATGAAATGTAAATCCAGTATTTCATGAATAGATAAATGTTTTGTGACCTCCTGACCACTTTTCGATAATAACTTCCATAAATTATTCTGTTTCATTTTCATCTTCTCCTTTTTTCTACAACACGGTCTTGAGTGTTTTCCGTGTGTGATTAAATTTTTACAGAATAGAAAGAGTATCAGAAGAAAAAGCGTGCAAGGGCAGCTCGCTGAACGACGTGATCCCTTGAACGCTTTTTTTAGTTGAACACCAGATTCATCTGGTAGTGAAACTCTGATGCTATTCTATGACGTGAAAAATTTGCACACGGACAAACACGACCGGGTTTGAAAAGGTTCAATCAAAGCTGTCGGGTGATTTTTCCCGGCTGTTTACCTTAAAATACATTATTTTGATTCGCTCATTGCCTCTGAGAACATTCGAGAAACCTTTTGCGGGTAAGTGTGCACAAAAACCACTCAGAATCGTAATGATCTTAATCGTTTTATTTAATATGGTCTGCAATTAGATTTATCCTATCTAATTGCTCTAAAAATAATCATATCCTCATTTCAAACAAAACTGATTTATGATGTTGTTCTGTATAGACAGAACAGAGCCTTAAATTTACCTTAAAATAATAGTATTTATAATTTTTTACAAATAAGTAATGCTATACTATGCGTGCAGCTGCAATAGTAATATATTATTTGAGAAAGGATTGAATTTAGATCATTAAATCTATTTATTCTAATTTACGAAAATGAAAAAAACTTTTTTCATCTCGATACTATCGTTACTTATCTTAATATCACTATCATTTCTATATTTAAAAAATAGTGAACAAAAAAAAATTACTAGTTATAAGGAATTTGAAAAGGTTTTGACACAAAAAGATGAGCAGGCTTTTATTTTTATAGGAAGGCCTTCCTGCGATTATTGTGTCGTACTAAAGCCACTATTTTATAAAGCAATTCAACAGACAAAATTTAAGGGATACGAGCTTAATACCGATTCCATTAAAAACAAAACTGATAGAGAAAAATTAGAAAAATTATTTGCAAAACTAAATATTGATAGCGTACCCATTATTATAAGTAATGAAAATCCAGAAAAACGTTATACAGGTGATAGCAAATTAGAAAAAATCGTTCAATTTATGGAGGAAAAGAATCATGAATAAAAAATTCTATCACTGGTTTGTAGTATCTTTGGTTTTAATGGTCTTAGCAAATCTCACTTTTTTTTCAACAGCCCATGCATATTCAAACCAGAATGGTATCAAGCAAAATAAGATAAAAACTGCCAGTGTAACTAATACAAGCCTCAGCGATATGGAGCAGATCATCAACCAATTTGTAACTAGAGATGATGATACGGGCGTGCATTTTGACATGGATGCAGCAATAAAGGCGAATGCTTCAGCAGACGTACTTGCTGTAGGGGAAGAAATAAACTACATCAGCCAGAATAATAAGAACTTAGAAAATACTATTGCTGAGCAGAATGCTACTTCTAACACTTCAACAGTTCAGAATAGAAGTATCAGTTTACCTATATGGGGTAACTGGTGTGGTCCGGGGCACGGTGGTGGAACACCAAAAGATAAATTAGATTCACTCTGTAAAAGTCATGATTTATGTTATGGAAAAAAAGGTTATTTTGCATGCTCATGTGATAAAAATTTAATTAATGGTATCAATAGATACTTTGGTTCTATGAAAATAAAAGAAAGAATTGCAGCGTTAGCTGTAAAAACTTACTTTAGCAATGCCCCTTGTAATCCTTTTAAATAGGAGTGAAATAAAAAATGAAGAACAATAATATCCCTTTAATAATTTCTATACTGACATTGATTATCGGTATAGCAGCATGGATTCCCAATTTATTTTTCTATAGTCCCGATAACCAAAATATTTCTATCTTTTTCACACCTATTATCGGAGTTATCGGCATTATCGCTAGTGTATTTATAAATAACAAAAGTCTTAAAATAACTATGATTATTTTGAATATTCTAGTGACAATAAGCTTTGGAATAGTTATGTTTTTCGGTACACTATTCTTTGGAACATAGATTAATTTATTTAGGATTATAAACCCCATACACACTTATCTTTGTATAAGCTAATCAAATTGTTGATTAGCTTATTTTCTTATTTGTAGTTATATGATTTGAATCGTCTACACTTAGTTGGACAATTTCTATGTGAATAGATATTGTTAATCTAAGAAAGTAGGCGATTCACACCTTACCGCTTCCATTGATGGTTTCATAGTTTCCATTAGCTACTTTCTCTCGAGCTGTGAACTGATTTTCCTTTTCCCACTTCAGACCGTGCTGTCTTAAATAAGGAGAAGGTGGAATGTCACCGATGACGTCATCACTAAACCACGTTTTATTAATATGCTCAATCGTATAGTCATCCATCTCTATATTCTCTGCAAAATCTGTCAGTAGCGCCGGACCATAACTAGTTGAAACCCCAGACTGATAGAACATGAGATGCTGGACAGTGCTGTCAGAATAGCCTGAAAATACTTTAGGATGCTGCCGCAGAATATCAAAATCGATATAAGGAAGCAGACGGACTGACTCATAGCCACCAATCGCACATATGATTCCCCTGACCTCATCATCAAGCAAAGCAGCATGCAAGTCTTCAGCTCGCTTCTCCGGATATTGATATAGATAATCGATGTTTTTTAAGGCATGCGGCATAACCTTTACCTTCAGTCCGAATACCTCTTCCAGCCGCTTAATCCCCTGCTCAGTGCGCCATTTAAGATCAGGCTCTCCAGCCAGACCACTGGATATTGATACCAATGCGACAGTATCGCCTGCTTTAAGCCTTGTTGGTTTAATCATTCTCTTACCCCCTTGTCAGTTTGCTATATTATACATGAAGATGAAATGATAGTTATAAAAAAGAGGGGCTTTCCTCCCCTCTCTACTTGATCTTCACTCTCTTCAGTCTGAGGGCGTTACTAATGACACTGACTGAAGACAGCGCCATCGCGGCACCCGCTATCCACGGTGCAAGTAAACCAAGCGCCGCTATCGGGATGCCGAGCGCGTTATAACCGAAGGCGAAGCCTAAGTTCTGCTTGATATTGCGCATGGTCGCACGACTCAGCTTGACAGCTTCAGGAATCAGAGTCAGCTCACCGCCAAGTATCGTCACATCTGCCGCTTCGATGGCCACTTCAGTCCCTGTTCCGATTGCGATACCGATGTCTGCGAGTGCGAGTGCTGGCGCATCATTGACCCCGTCTCCGACCATCGCTACTTTGCGTCCCGCTATCTGCAGCTGTTTGATTTTATCCGCTTTTTCCTCAGGTAACACTTGAGCGATGACGTCATCAATTCCGACTGACCGGGCAATTGCTTGTGCCGTGCGTTCGTTATCCCCTGTCAGCATGATGACTTCAATTCCCATCTGCTTCATCTCCTGAATAGCGCGAGCTGCTGACTCTTTCACGGTATCCTGTACGGCAACAATGCCGCGGATATGCTGATCAACGGCAACCAGCATGGCTGTTTTACCCTCGTGCTCATAACGAGTCATTTCATCTGTATATGCTTGAATTTCGATACTATTATCTGTCATCAGTTTACGGTTACCGATCAATATGTTGTGCTGATTGATTACCGTTGTTATACCATGTCCGGGTATAGCTGAGAACCGCTGCGCATCCAGCAGTTCAACCTGCTGTCCCTTCGCATAGTCAACAATCGCTGCAGCGAGCGGATGGCCTGACGCCCTCTCACTTGAAGCAAGATACATCAATGTCTCTGCATCGCCTGTAAAGTCAGTGACTTCTGGTCGTCCTCTAGTGATAGTTCCTGTCTTATCGAGCACAACTGTATTAATTTCATGTGTACGCTCTAAATGTTCCCCGCCTTTAAACAGGATGCCCTGTTCAGCTGCCCGACCTGTTCCGACCATAATAGATGTCGGCGTTGCAAGTCCAAGTGCACACGGACAGGCAATAACCAGCACAGCAATGGCCGCAACCAGCGCAGGCTCAATTTCGCCAGGAGTCACTAAGAGCATCCATACAGCAAAAGTCAGGAGGGCGATACCGATAACAATCGGTACAAAATAACCTGAAATGATATCAGCGAGGCGCTGAATCGGCGCTTTAGAACCTTGTGCCTGCTCCACCACTTTAATGATAGACTGCAGCGCTGTATCACGACCGACTTTCGTCGCTTTCATCGTAATATGACCATTCTGATTCATCGTAGCGCCGGTCACAGCATCACCAATATTCTTTTCAACCGGGATAGATTCTCCTGTCAGCATCGATTCATCGATTGATGTATGCCCTTTAATGATGAGACCATCCACCGGAATTTTCTCACCGGGTTTGACGACGAGTACATCACTGACTGCCACTTCTTCCATCGGGATCATGACTTCATCGTTATCCCGGATGACTCTCGCTTCTTTCGCCTGCAGATTAAGCAGTGAGGACAGCGCACGAGTCGTCTGTGATTTCGCACGAGCTTCAAGATACTTACCGAACAGGATGAGTGTAATTAACACAGCACTCGTTTCAAAATAGAGATGAGGCCTATAGTCAGGATGGCCGATTGTCTTAAATGCCTCATATAGACTATAAAAGAATGCGGCACTTGTACCTAATGCGACCAGTACGTCCATATTGGCACCGCCGCTCCGAAGATTCTTATAGGCACCTTCGTAAAACTGCCAGCCGATAATGAACTGGACAGGCAATGCAAACGCCAGCTGAAACCATGCATTCATCAAGAGATGCGGCAGATGGATGTCGAATAAATGAGTCAGCATCGTGAGCAGTAACGGCAGCGATAACAGCGCTGACAGAATCAGTTTATTTCTTTTCTTTCTCAGTTCCTTGTCTTTCACATCGGCTTTATCCTCTTCATCTGCTTTCAGCTTCGCATCGTAGCCCAGTTTACGAATTCGTTCGATGATCATCCGGTCATCCATATTGCCCGGATAATAATCGACCGTCGCACTCTCAGTGGTTAAGTTCACTGTCGCTGACCTGATCTCCGGCTGCTTATTCAGGACTTTCTCGATCCGGCTGGAACAAGCCGCGCATGTCATGCCCATTACATCGAACGCGCTATGCACTGTGCGGACACTATAGCCTAATTTATCTACTTTATCTGATAGATCCTGCACCGATACTTTGTCTGCATCATAGTCAACAGTCGCATGCTCAGTCGTTAAATTGACCTTCGCTTCAACCCCGTCCATCTTATTAAGCACTCTCTCAATTCGTGTGGAACATGCCGCACATGTCATACCTTCAATAGGTAAGTTCACCTGTTTATTCATAACATTCACCTACTTTCCGAATTGACGCAGGACTTTCATCAGCTCAGTGATTGACTCCTCGCCCTCGCCTTTTCTGATAGCATCTGATACACAGTGGTTCATATGGCGCTCTGTCACTGAGAAACCGACCTGCTTAAGCGCGGATTCAATCGCGCTGATCTGAATCAGAATATCGACACAGTAGCGGTCCTCTTCAATCATCTTCTGGATACCACGGACCTGACCTTCAATCCGCTTCAGACGCTTCAGCATCTTATCCTTTTCCTCTTCATTTCTCGGTGTTACAGCATGCTGATGTTCCATTCCTTCACAACCTTTCAATACTTATAAGGGCTATTGGATCAACTAAAAAATATAAGGAATCATTCATTTTCACGTTCATATAATATACCCCATAGAGGTATAAGTCAAATTAAAAAGACCGCTTATTATCATCCGTCTTCTCAGATGCTCTTTATCATCGTATATCCTGAATATCTTGTCCCCCTGCACTTCTCAAAGAATGGCTGGACGTTGTACTGACGGCCGGTTGGGCTTACGGACCCACCGGCAATCGGATGAAAGGCAGAAAGATAGCCCTTGCCATTTCAATCGGTGATAAAGAATATAATTATCAGAAGGACGGCGGTGTCACCTTTACATTAGATGAACTCATTACGCCTGATAAAGCGACAGCTATCTGGTATCATGCGATGTACAGCGTCGCTTATGTGACAGAAGACGTCATCCGCGAGAACGCACAGGACCACATCAACTTTATCGAGCCTCTATAAGAGAAGCCTCTTTTGCATAGCTGCAAAAGAGACTTCTTATTATTCCACTTCAGACATACGTCGTTTCAGCAGAAGGTTTAAGATACTGCCTGCCACTACACCTGCAGCCAGGTTATGTGTCAGGAGGACCAGTATGACCGTCAGGAGAATTACTGCCACATCTGCCTTAGGTGCTCGCTTCATCAATCTGAAGGTCTTGAACTCAAATGTGCTGAAGGCGACGACGACCATAATGCCGGCGAGTATCGACATCGGTATCTGTACAAGGAAGTCACCGAGCACAATAATCATGAACATCAGAAAGAGGCCTGCTGACAATGAAGACAGTCTGGACGTCCCGCCTGACTTCAAGTTCATTACAGACTGACCGATCATGGCACAGCCACCGATACCACCGAACAGCCCTGATAGTACATTCGCGATCCCCTGGCCACGCGTCTCTGTATTCTTATCGCTGTCAGAGTCAAGCGTCTCATCGACAATACGTGCAGTCAGCAGACTTTCGACCAGACCGACGACTGCCATCGATAATGAATATGGCAATATAATCATGAAGGTCTCAAATGTAAATGGCACGTCCGGAATGAGGAAATGCGGCCATGTTCCCGTAATCTCCCCTAAGTCGCCGACCGTTCTGACTTCAGCACCTGCCATTACCGAGATAGAGGTCAGCAGCACGACAGCTATCAAGGGAGCCGGTACTCCGGTGAAGACTTTCGGCAGCAGATAGACAATCAGGATAGTTACAATCGTAAAGACGTAAGTTTGCCATGAGTGACCGAAAATGTGCTGCAGCTGCGAATGAAAAATCAGAATCGACAGCGCGTCCACAAAACCGATCATCACGGTATTCGGAATGTATTTCATCAACTTGCCGACTTTAAGAAAGCCGAGAATCAGCTGTATGATACCCATCAGTATAGTCGCAGCGAACAAATAATTGACACCATAGTCTCTTACGAGCGGATATACGAGCAGGGCGATAGCACCCGCAGCCGCCGAAATCATCGCCGGTCTGCCTCCTGTAAACGAGATGGTGAGCGCAATAACAAACGATGCATACAGGCCCACCATCGGGTCAACGCCTGCGATAGCAGAGAAGGCAATCACCTCTGGAATCAATGCCAGAGAGACAACGATTCCTGCTAATACATTGGCCCACGGGTTAGTCAGCCATTCTTGTTTTATCTTTTCTGTCATAATTTCCTCCTTAAAACATCAGATTTGAGTATAACATTCTTACGACTTCTAGGTAGTCTTAAAATATGGAAAACGCCCCTAGTTAATCACACTTTAAAGTGTTATAATTTGATAGGCTTTTATTCTATTCAAAAAGGACTCATTTATGAAAAGACAATTAAGTATAGGTTTTATGTTATTCGCCATGTTCTTCGGAGCAGGCAATCTGATCTTCCCGCCGAAACTCGGGATGGAGAGCGGCCATTTCTTCTGGCCCGTGATGGTCGGCTTCGTATTGACCGGCGTGGGTATGCCGCTTCTCGGTGTAATTGTCGGTGCAATTGATAAACGAGGGTATGAAGGTGCACTGAAAGAAATCAGCCCGGTCTATTCCCTATTATTACTGAGTACCATATATATCGTCATCGGCCCTCTGTTCTCCATTCCGAGGACAGGGACCACGGCGTATGAACTGACAGTCGGTTCTATGATCAGTCATCCGGGTTCAGTGAGTCTCGCTATTTTCTCATTGCTTTACTTTCTCATTGTCACTTATGTCTCACTCAACCCGAATAAACTGGTTGACCGTATCGGCTCCGTTCTCACTCCGATACTCCTACTGATCATCACTGCTATTATTGTCAGGGGTCTTTTCCTGCTCAGCAGCGATCCTCAGACAACAGGTGACAAAGAGAGGTTTCCGGACCTGGCGACAAGTTTTGCCAATGGAGTCTCGGAAGGTTATCTGACGATGGATGCACTGGGTGCCATCACCTTCTCTATCTTGATAGTCAATACCATTAAAATGAATGGGATATGCCAGAAAAAGGAACTATTCAGATCAGTCACGGCTGCCGGTGTGTTTGCCGGTATCTTACTGGCACTGGTTTATGTGGCGCTCGCCTTCATCGGTAATCACATCAACCTGTCAGCCGGTAGGATGGCTGATATCATGCAGCATGACAGGAATATGGGTGTCTACCTGCTGACCTATATCTCACAGCTCGGATTCGGCAGCTTCGGCCGCATTCTGCTGGGGCTTGCTGTAACGATTGCGTGTCTGACAACGGCAATCGGCCTGATTGTTGCGGTCAGCACGTATTTCCATACCATCATACCGAAAATCTCTTATAAGACATTCGTCTATATTTTCGTTATCATCAGCTTTATTCTTTCTAACCTGGGGCTCAATCAGGTCATCCGCATGTCAGTCCCAGTACTATCACTGATCTACCCGATTGCAATCACTACGATGCTGCTCATCCTGCTTTCTTCATTCATACCGATGAAACCGATTGTTCACCAAGTAACGATTATCTGCATAACGGTCTTCTCTGTTGTTGACCTTATGCACAGAAATCAGCTGCTCCACGTACCGGCACTTGAGAGACTGCCCTTCTACAGCATCTCACTCGAATGGCTGTCCGTCGCATTGATTGCCGGCATCATCAGCTACCTTATTAGTTTATTGATTAAGAATCAGCGGCCCATTATGTATCAGAACGACTGAATAACCAAGCAGGTGACGAACTTAACCATCATGATCTCTCCTGCTATTCATTCTGTCTTCCAGCTGCTTGTTCTGTGAATGATTAATCCAAATATTTGTTTCGGCACTTTCTGAATTATACAATGGCACTCATCAGAAAGGATGTTGATATCATGGATATATTTATCGTAGGTGGCAGCAACGAAAAAGAAATTGCGATATTAATGGAAGAAGTGTAAAAAAACACGCTGATAGGAAATCAGCGTGTTTTTTCTATGGTGAGTTACTTATCCGTGATTAATTTTCTGATCTGAACAGAATAGTCGTTGTTCAAGGCAAGTAAGACATGCTAAGGGATATCAACTGATTCATACCTATAAGTGACGGACCTCCTTTTTCATTGTATAATGCAGCTAATACTTATTCTGAAGGGGGTCTTATGATGAATATCCGTGAAATCAAGCCAGATGACAACTCCTCTATCAAAACGATTATTCAGCAGTCTCTTAAAACACACGACCTCGCTATACCCGGTTCTGCCTATTTCGATCCACATCTCGGTGAACTGTACGAGTTCTACCATCAGCTGGAATATGCTGCTTACTGGATAGCTGAAGAGGATGGTGAAGTACTGGGCGGCATCGGCATCGCACCTTTTAACCTTGAGTCAGGGATATGTGAACTGCAGAAACTCTATCTGAAACCGGCAGGACAGGGCCGGGGGATTTCGAAGCAGCTGATGGAGACGGCACTTTCTTTCGCTGCTATGCACTACAGGCAGTGTTATCTTGAGACAATGTTCAAGCTGAGAGCCGCGTGCCATCTGTATGAACAGTACGGCTTCAAACTGCTGGACCAGCCACTTCCTGGTTCGGAGCATTCTGCGATGGATGCCTGGTATATAAAGAGTCTTCATTGATTCATATTAAAAAAGGCGTCGCTCTGCTACAGAGCGATGCCTTTTATGATTTCAGCTGTCTTCTTTTAAAGATGAGATACATGAAGAAGGGTGCACCGATGCTCGCTGTAAAGACACCAGCCGGTATTTCAAGAGGCAGGAACAGGGTTCTGCCGAGCAGATCACTGATGATGACCAGGGTGCTGCCGATAAGACTGCTGGCAATCAGCTGACGATTAAATTTCATACCGACCAGTCTGGCGGCAATCTGCGGTGCGATAAGGCCGACAAACTGGATGCCACCGACGAAACTGACCGCGAAGCCGAGCAGGATACTGATCAACAGCAGTGTGAGTATCGCGACTCTACCATAGGGTGAACCGAGACCCACCGAGCTGTCACGCCCAAGTTTATAGACTTCATAGTTGCGCTGATTGTACAGTACGATAAGTGTGATCAGCCCTACTATCAAGCTGAGTATGCCGACCTGATAGTATTCTGCATTATGGACAGAACCCGTGATCCACACCTGTGCCTGTGCCGCCCTTTTATTCGTCAGCATGATCAGAAGAGTGACAAAGCTCTGCGCAAGTGCATTGATACCGATACCGATCAGGATGAAGCGGTAGATATCGACTGTTTTACGCATGCTGAGCAGATAAAGGGTGCTCCCTGCCAGCAATGCACCGATGATCGCCGGCACTGGCTGATAATAGACCGGAAACCATAACGTTCCGCCTGCTGTAGAGAAAAGCACCAGGAAGACCAGTGCGCCGACATTGGCCATCTGGGAGAGACCGATGACATCAGGCGATGCAAGCGGGTTTCTTGTCAGTGTCTGCAGCAGACATCCTGCTAAGCCAAAAGCAGCACCTGCCACCAGCGCGAGCAGAATGCGCGGCAGTCTGAGGGTCTGAACAATCAGATTGGTATAACTGTCACTGATGCCTAGTGCACCCGTTATCGCCTGCCCAGGATTCAGGTAGCTGTCACCCAGACAGAGCGCCAGGAGAGTGGCGAGGATTAGCGTGCCAAGACAATAGAGCATTCTCATTTCGTCACCTCACGCCTATTGATGACCAGATAGATGAAGACCGGTACACCGATGAGTGCAGTGGTGATACCGACCGGAATATCCCGCGGCATAAGCAGAAAACGGCTGATGATATCACTTAACAGCAGCAGAGTTGCGCCGATGAGTGCAGTCAGGGGAATCAGTTTCAGATGGTTCACTCTGAACATCAGCTTTGAGATGTGCGGTGCCACCAGCCCGATGAAACCGATAGGCCCGGCAAGCGTCACAGCTGCCGCAGCAAGCAGGGCGGCTGCCGTCATGACAGCGACTTTCAGTGCTATGATATTGACGCCGAGACTCTGCATCAGTTCATCACCAACGATGAAGACATCCAGGTATCTTGCTGACAGCATACTGATGACAGCACCTGCGATGATCAGCGGCACTACCCATTTCAGGACGGTGAGCTTATTCTGCGTGACCGAACCGCTCATCCAGAAGATCATCTGTTCTATTGCCTGATTATGGACTATCAGGAGTCCTTGCGTGATGGCGGCGCAGAACGCTGTGATACAGGCTCCGAGCAATGTGATCTCCATAATCGTCAGCGGTTTACGCGGCAAAATGGCTGCAAGTACAAGAATACCTGCAACCATCAATGCGCCGACCAAGGCGAATATAGGACTCGCTGACAGTCCGAAAGCAATACTCAGCATAACAGCTAGACTCGCGCCACTGTTGATGCCGAGTATACCAGGGCTTGCAAATGGATTTCTGGTCACGCTCTGAATCAGCAAGCCGCTGACCGCCATCAGCATGCCGACAATAAATGCCGTCAGCATCCGCGGCAGTCTGACCGTCTCAAGAATATGATGATGTTCACCTTGTATAAGATAACTGCAGATATCACTGAACGGGATATTGATATAGCCGAGTGATAAGCTGAGCAGCATCAATACAGGGAGCAATATCATCAGAATGATGAAGCTGACTTTATTTGCCAAGGACCTTGTCCTTCAGGTCATCAATCATCATGTGCGCTGATAATACACCGCCTGATGTATTCCAGATACCATCATCCACTTTCATGACCTTATTATTTTTAGAAGCTTTCAGTTCTTTGAACGCCGGATCATTGATCCAGTCTTTCTCAAGTTCAGTCACTTCTTTAGTGCCATCCATAAATGTGAAGTAGAACAGGTAATCACCATCCATCTCAGGAATTTGCTCTTTCGTCATGTTGCGGACTGCGAAGTCATCAACATTCTGTGCTTTCGGACGTTTAAAGCCGAGCTGATTCAAGATGTTGCCTGAGAACGTGTCTTTCTGGTACATTCTCACGTCTCCTGGCATAAAGCGAATCATCGAAATCTCTTTATCCAGCTGACTGCCAAACTCTTTCTTCGCTTTTTCCACATGTTTATCATAGTCAGCGAGTACTTTCTCGCCTTCTGCTTCTTTGTTCAGTGCTTTCGCATATAATTTGAAGTTCTCTTTCCAGTCACTGCGCAGCTCCTCAGAGAATACAGTCGGTGCAATCGCATTTAATTTTTTGTACTGCGCTTCCTGTCTGAACTTGTTACCAAGGATGAGATCTGGTTTCAGCTTCGCGATACGTTCTAAGTTCAGCTCGGACTCCATACCGACCGGTTCGATGCCTTCGTATTGATCTGCCAGATGTTCATACCAAGGATCCCCTTCGTATGAGTTCGCAGCCCCGACTGGCTTGATGCCCATGCTGACAACCGCTTCTGTACCTTCATTTGTCAGTACGACGACGCGCTTTGGATTTTCAGGTACTTCTGTTGTGCCCATTGCATGTTCAATCGTGCGTGTTTTTGTTTCTTCTTTCTTTGATGTCTTCTCATCTGATGCTGTGTTCTGACATGCAGCCAGTAAACATAACGCTAATACTAAAACCCATAATCTTTTCATTACTTCTCCTCCAATTGATAATCATTCTCAATAAAAATTTAACAATGTCTTCCTTCATTGTCAACATGCATTTAATAATTAGATATAAATTATTTCAGGTGCTGCATGACTCAGGAAATGTATATGACTGATATCCAGTCCATATGCACCGGCAAACTTAAAGACAATGTAGTCATCTGTCGATACATGCTCAAGCGGATACTCAGGTCCGAAGACATCATTAGGTGTACAGAGCTTACCTGCGATGACGGCCCGCTGCTGCGTAAGTGTCTTCTGACGCTGCCGTCTCTTGGTGGCCGGTACAATCACATAGGGCTGCTCATGATACCAGGCTTTCGGAAATCTGAAATGATAGGTGCCGCCGTTGACCAGCACAAAATTCCGGCCGTGCATTGTTTTGATATCATAGACCTTCGCTGCATAGTAACCGACCGGTGCTGTCAGCCATCTGCCGATCTCCAGTGTCAGAACCGGCAGACCCTCGACACCTTCCAGGAACCGGTCAAGCGGAAAGGCCTGCTCCTGCGCATAGTCAATGCCGAACCCACCACCGATATTGATGACCGGCTCCTCAGGTAGTAAATCTCGATAACACTTGGTAAACGCGAACGCTTTCTGCACATAAGCCAGATGCGCCTGAACAGAAAGGTTATTACTCATCGCATGAAAATGAAAACCCCGCAGTTCAATCAGTCTGGCAGACTGAATGAGCTTTAACGCTTCATCAATCTCATCTTCCGGCAGACCGAACTGTGTCGCTGTTCCCGCCATTTTGAGCTTGGCATCACTGCTGATATCCTTCAGATTGATTCTGAGCTGTACGTTGACCTTGACTGCGAGCATGTCGCTCAGTTCAATCAGTTCATCCAGTTCATAGAGACTCTCTATATTGATATCTACCACCCCCTGCCTGAGCGCAGTCTCCAGATCGCGCCTGGTCTTAACAGGTCCGCCGTAGATGATAGGCACGGTCTCACTGATAGACCGCACTTTCATGATCTCACCCGGCGACGCCACTTCAAAGCCCGCGACATAAGGCAGGAGTGACGTCAGAATCTGCAGGTCGGCATTCGCTTTGACCGCGTAATAGATCTGATGCTTCGTTGACCGGCAGAGACGTGCCGCTCTTTTTTTGAGTGCTGACAGATCATAGATATAGAGACTCTCTTCTCTATCTTTCAGAATTTGATTCCATTCCATCATACTGATTCCTCCCGTAGTATCGGCTGATCATAAAGGTCAGTCCGAGTCCGGTCACCATCGTCCAGATGGCAGCCGGCAAACCATAATGCTTGATGATAAAAGTCAGCAAGATTCCGCCGAGCGGAATAAAGCCACGGTCCATCATAGCCACTGCAATAACCGAGCCGCGGTAAGCCCCTGCTGTCCGTTCCTGAATCAGCACCCGGTTGATCGTGCGAAATCCTTGCGTAGCCGCTCCTATGATAAACAGCGACAGCAACGTCAGCCAGACGGACTGATGGAGCAGGCCCAGACAAGCGATAACGGTCACAGCGAGCATCCACTGCATTTTACTGACCGTAGACCATGCTGCTTTCATCATGATCAACAGCACTGCAATGGAGCCTGCTGCAAGCAGGGCTGTATAGAGTGCATAACGGTGGCTCGTCTCTGCGATAACCGGCAGAATGATCGAAATGGAAAGACCGAAGAACATCACTGACGCGCTGCTTGCAATCAGTGCGCAGAGCTGCGGCTCCTGCTTAAGATAGGCTGTCAGGCAGCGCTGACGGGCCGGCCGGCATTCCTTGTCAGGAAGCGACTGATTCAGCAGTATCACCGCTATCGCGCCAGCTGCCGGCAGTATCAGCAGCAGCCGGCTATCTGCTATCGTCATCAGCACGCCGGCCAGAAATGGACCGACCAGCCGGGCCAGGTTCAGGATGAGCGCATTTATGCTGATCGCCTCAGACAATCTACTGCTGTCCACAAATGACGGCAGCAGTGTATTCCGCTGGACCTGATCCAGACTGACAAACACCGATTTGACGGCGACGAGGAACGTCAGCAGCACGATGGACCTGACATTGAACCACATAATCAGCATAGTGACCACAATCACTGCACTCTGTATACCGTACATCAGCCGCGTCATATCAGAACGATCAACAATTCTGCCGATCAATGCCGCAAAGATAAGCGCCGGCAGTAACCGGGCAGCATTGATATAGGACAGGTACATCACATCATCGAATGAATGAAAGACAAGCCAGTTCAGCACGATGATATCAATCCAGTCAATCGTCCTTGCGGTCATCACCGCCAGCAGAAATCGGCGGTAGCGATTAAAGGCAGGCATATTCCTTCAGCGGATTCTTTTTCCTGATGTAGATATCGCCCTCTTCAGGTGATAGTCGCATCTGCAGAAGCGCTTTCTCATAGATATAGGGCGAAGTGAGGTGGCGGTAGTCCTCATGTGGATGTGTGCTGTAGAAGCGAGCTATATTCTGCCGGACGATATGCCATAGCTTCTCTTCTGAATAACCTAGCGTCATAAAGAACTGCACAAGTTCTGTCAGATGGTTGCTGATCCATGTATTCTGGACCTTCTCATACATCGCTTCAGTATCGGCGGTCGTCAATCCTTCTTCAAGCAACAGATTAGGCGTACGTGACTGATCGATTCTGATACCTCCCCAGTCTCTGAAGAATATTCTGGACGGAAAGCCGTCTGCAAAGGCCATCGAGATATTCTGAAGGTGCGCTTCAAGACCGATGCCATAAACGGTCATCATCTTCAGAACGACCGTGTTCAGAAGTTCGACATATCGTTCGAACCAGTCTATTGGTGAACGGCCACTCTCAGCAAGGAGCTGCTTGATGATACTGGCACGGCCATTGATTTCCTCAAAGAGACAGTTGGCGCAGTACAGTTCTTCAGACAGAAGACTCGGCGAGATATTTTCACGTAGAAGAAATGACAGATTACGCTGTTTATCGACTGACGGACTCCGCATGGTCATCCCACCGAGTTCATATACAGGACGACTGATGGCATTCAGTTCGCTGTCCTCCTCATAGATAGCGGCGATATAACGGCTGAGTTTCTTGGCATTCATCACCGTCCGGTTGCTGATCGACCGTTTCGTCGATGTCATCTGGACATCGATAGGCAGCTTGATAACCGGATAGTTTGAATCGAGCGGACAGACTGTGCGGAAAGAGGAGGTACTCTTGACCCAGCCGCCCTTCCTCTTCAGCGGCACTATTTGTCCTGCCGCGATCTCCTCGCTGTAGACAGCAGGAATGACATGATCGAACTGGTAAGGGTGAACCGGCACGAGCACATAACCTTGCGGAACATGTTCCTTGTATCCGCTGAACTGAACCAGCTGCTGATACAACGCGGGCTCAAGATCCGCGTAGAGCAGTGCTTCAGCGACCAGCAGCCAGTTCAGCTGATAGGCCTGGTTATATTCAGGAGAATACTGGATTACAGAACTGAACGGCATATCCATACGTATCTTTGCGCATGGATGAATATTATGTCCTGTGACACATAACTGCTCACCCTTCAGAAAGCCATTGTCACTTACTGGTGTTACTTTGCAGTAAATCAGACTGAGCGCCTGGTTAATCAGCTGATTCTCAATCTCGGGTACGAGCTGCCGCCACTGCTCGTCATGACCACTCAGCCATTCCACGAGCTGCAAGGCATCAAATGTCTCATCAGTATGTATAGTCCGTTCATCAGGCTGGTAACGGAATTCCGCGCCATCTGACAGCTGAAAGAGCCAGGCAGAGGGCGTCTTGTCATGAGCGATAATCTCTTCACCCGCTATCGCTTGGATGAGTTTATCATTCGTGATGGCAATCGCTTCAGCGATACCGTCAGCAATCATTCTGTCACTGAACTGACCTGCTTCACTGTATACTACTTGCTGCCACATCTAGAGCACCTCTTTATATAATGGATTTTTCACTTCGATATAGTTATAATCTCTGGCATCAGCCATCAGCCGCATTTTCAGCAGTGCCTTGACCTTCAGTGTCGGCTGTCTGAACAGATCAAGCGCTTCAGACGGCTCAGCTTGCTGATGGATATCGGTCACGACATCTTCTAGAATCAGCAGACAATTATTGTAGTCGATGAGACCTGCGTCTGCTGCTGCCCTGTAGATCTGCAGCAGGTGATTATAGATCACAGCGTGACTCATGACATTAAATAAATCCGCTTCATTCGCCGCTCTGATATTAGTCGCATCATTGATTGGCACATCATCATTCAGAACGCGGATACCTCCGAAGTCTCTGATATATACAGCGACCGGCAGACCTTTCTCCACTGCGATGACTGTATTCTGCATATGTGCTTCAAGACTGATTCCCGTTTCAATCATCAGCCGGTAAGTCGCTGTCATCAGCAGCTGAGTGTAACGGCGCATAAAGTCATGGGCCGACCGAGCACCGATACAGTCCGTCATAATCAACTCACCCGTCACAAAGCTTCTGTTGATCAAACTCGCCGCAACGACTGGAACAGCAGAATCCTCGGCAATGCGTTCTCTGATCAGACAGGCGAACTGCGGGTCGCTGTCCTCTTGATGGAACCAGCTGCCATAGACATCCTTCTGGATATAGCAGCCTTTGTACTGATGACGCCTGTAGTAATCATCAACATATCGACCGAGTCTGATGCCATTCTCTATAGATGAACGCGAGACATTACGAACCGCACTGGTCGCCTGCACACTGACAGCTGTCTTAATGACTGCTTCCGGTGTGAGAAGGGAGCGGAATGAAAGCAGGGGCGCTGCCTGGACCGGTGCACCGAGTCTGATCAACCCCTCATCAATCAGGGTCTGATAATTCGAAGTGATGACATGCCCCCACTGCCAGTCGTGAACGTAAACAACACCGTAGCCTGGAGGAGCTTCTGCCGCTGCAAGATTAAGCAGCCCTTCTGACTTCATCAGATCCTGGTGTATATAGACAGTCATAACAGCGGTCTGCTGCTTGAATTCAGGTGCAAACTGGAGAACCTGACCGGCTGTAAACCCCAGTTTCGTCTTAGACATCGGGTGAAAAGGATGTCCTTCGTAACAGCACTGTTCAAAGAGACTCGCATCCTGTTCTTCTGTATGATAATAGTCGAATATAGACTGATACTGTCCCTTGTATCGCAAGCAATCACGTTCGTACTGCAGATAACTGAGTGTCAGATTATTGATGCAATCTTCCAGCTCTTCAGTCAGGCGCGACCTTGCCTCCAATGAAACTGCGTCAAGATCAACTGCTTCATTCAACAGCGCCTCAGACAGCAGTCGTCTGATTCTGACTTCAGCCCGGTCATAGGCCTCATCAATCAGGGCGGGGGTTAAATCAGGGAAATGAACACCTGCAAAACGGCTTAACTGTTTCTTATTCATTCGCATCATTTCATCCTTTCCATATCTAATTGAGAATCATTATCATTATAACCACCTGATAATGAGAGTCAATGATTTACTTGACTTTAATTATAAGTATCATTAACAAAATTCTTTATAAAGATAAAATTGAATACTTAAAAGTAAAATGTCTTCTGATCAATCGATTAAAAAAAGAACTGACGCAGGTCAGTCCTTCTGAATATGCTGATCAAACTCCGTGATCTTCTCGATCAATGCCTCCGCTGAATGATGAAGGTAATGATCACCTCGCAGTTCAACTGTGTGCTGAAGGCCTGGATTTGAAAATGCTGTGCGCTGCATCCTGATCCAGCCTGGTCTTTCCTTGACGGTTTCTGAGGCGACGACCGAGAGTACTCTCATATCACGCGGATACTTCATTCCCCTGACTGCCGCAATATTGTTGTTCGATTCCTGTGAGTATTGAACCATATCACCGGAGAGGAACGCCCATTTATTCAGAGTGGTGATCTGCTGCTGCAGTTCTTTATCATATAACGGTGTCATCTCCGCAAGAACTTTGTCATAACCGGACCATGACCTGCCCCATTCTGTCGATAGTCCGATTCTGAAAAGACCAAGCTGATTGAGAACCGGCGCAAAGTCCATGTGGTCCGGCTGACTCGATGCTGTGACTTTTAAGCCCGGCCACGGTCTTGAACCGTCAATATTGATGACCTGACTGATCATACCCGGATAGCGGTGGATATAATCCATTGTATAAGCGGCACTGATGGAATGACTGATCAGCGTAATTTTATCGTCTTCAGTCGTCACTTTCGTCAGAATATCATGATACTCCTGATTGATAGCCGCATCTGTCCTTCTCGTTGTCGCACTGCTGCTCAGTCCATAGCCGAGCGGGTCAATCATGATCACCTTATACTGCTTGCTTAAAGCATCTGCCAGTGGCATGAAATCCAGGATAGTCGAGCCGGTCAAAAGCCCCTCCCTGAACAGAATGACATCATGGCCGGACCCTTTCTCATAGACACTGTATGTCCCGGCCTCTGTTTTAATAAAGTGGTGGTTAGGGCCGAGATAATTCAGAAGCGCCTCTTTATCCTGCTTCGTCTGATAGTGATGGTAAACAGAAGAGCCTGCCAGCAGAACTGCCGTCAGTGTGACAAGCAGAAGAATTATTTTCATCATCATTTTTAAATACTTCACGTCAATCACCTGAAATCTCATTTAGTTATATCAGTCAGTAACTAATACCCTTGTTTCAGCAATTGAAAGATAACCGTCGAAATTGATTTCGATGTCACATCTTCGTCCTTATGCTGTATAACCATCACCATAAAAAATAACCAACCAGCAGTTCTGGATGGTTATCTTGATAGAAGTCTCAAAAGACAGATCTTAAGCTTATTTGGCGTAGGAAGTGAAGGCTGGTGAGAATAAGTCATCACCATTTTTAGAGATATAGTACTGTTCAGCGATTGATTCCGTCTGCTCCTCAGCTGGCAGGCGTTTAGATGACACGACGTAATTGAACGGATCCCCGTCATATACATTGAATACTTCGCGGTATGTGCTTATATTTTCAATGACATGAGTGTTCAGTCTTCTGATGAGTTGGTATCCCTCTTGATACTCAGGCGTCTTTTTAAAAACTTCTTCAGCTCTTGTCTGTAGTTCCTCAGATGAAATGACCTGTCCCACATGCAGATCTTTTTCCAGGTCTTCTATGTGTTTTTGCGCCAAAGGAATCAGTCGCTTATTTCCTTTCTTGATAAATGTGATAGAATGTTCTGCCGCTACCGGTGTCTGCGCAGCGACCTCGATTTTTGAATCTGCTTTACTGGCAACAGGCTTCAGCACAACGTCATTCAGAAGCTTGAATCCTGGATTTTTTGTGACTTTTGTCAGGTCAGGCACTTCAAATCCTTCGTCCGTAATAGCGAATGCTTCAGTACCGCCCGGATAGTCCACAACAACCTTTGAGCCAGGTTTGAACTGCACTGCCTGATACTCATATGGTCTATGGTTATCGATGGTCTGCTGAACTTTCTCAAGTAGATCAGATGAGGTCACATGTTCCCCGGGCTCCAGCGTAAACTCCATAAAAGGGGGTATAAGCAGTGTCTTGCCGGCTGCATCAACCCCTGTGATGTTAACCAGTAAATGCGTTCCTTGTATCTCCTGATATTCCTTGGCATTGACGCCTCGTGATTGCCTGACTTTCATAAGCTGTACTGAAAAATAACATCGTGCTACATGCGAGAATACTTACTCTTTTAAATGATTTCATGATGGCTGACCTCCCATTTTTTTGTAAATATATCATCTTATTAAAAAAATGTATATATATAAAAATAGTCCAAATCATTCATTTCGCACTTATTTTTAATCATTACAATAGTTACTTTTAATGAAATAATGTCCTGGTTTTTACTGGCACGCTATTGAATGACACGCAGTATATTATCATTATCATCAGAGAGGTATCAGCCTGATCGGCATCTTGTTTATGAACGCCCTTGGTTTTCATGATGCTGATGTCTATAACACCAGAGCTTATTCTCTTCTGTATCTGCAGACTCTATGAAGCTGCACATCATCACACTTCGTCTGCTGGTGATAGCGATTGCCGCTAAGCACAAAAAAACCACTTTTCCGCAGAAAAGTGGTTTTTATTAATAATTATGCCGTAACCCAGTGGTGTGCACCGTATTCATTATATAATTTAACCGCTGCTGCATCTTGTACTGATTCAGGAGCAGAAGCTGGTGATTTACCTACCCAGCCAGCTGGAGCTACTATATCCCAAGTACTTTGTAAGAACTGGTATTTACCTGCTGCTCCTGAAGTCGGATTGATGGCACGAAGATTACCGCCTGATTCACGTTGTGCAATTGCGCGTAAATGATCGTTGACATAAACACCTGAATTAGATGAAGCTGTCTGAGTTGTTGCTGCTTTAGGTGCTGTATAAGCTGGTGCTTGGTAAGTTTTTGCTGGCGCTTGGTAAGTCTGTTGTTGAACTGGCGCTGTGTAAGTCTGTTGAACTGGCGCTGTGTAAGTCTGTTGAACTGGCGCTGTGTAAGTCTGTTGAACTGGCGCTTTGTAGCTTACCGGTGCTTGGACTGCTGCAGGTTGAGCTACAGGCGCTGCCACTGCTTGA
Source organism: Macrococcus carouselicus (assembly GCF_004359515.1). Taxonomy (GTDB): domain Bacteria; phylum Bacillota; class Bacilli; order Staphylococcales; family Staphylococcaceae; genus Macrococcus; species Macrococcus carouselicus. Next base: position 273,440 of record NZ_SCWD01000002.1, on the reverse strand, counting down.
ACGTTCTGAGCAGGTGCTGATACTGGCGTGTAACCTGCTGTATGATATTTCCAAGTCCAAGTTGAACCGTCAGATTCGAAATCGAAGTGATAACCATTATAATCAAATTCGTAGTCATATGCGCCTTCTTGAATAGGTGCCTGGTTTAATTGTGATTGGTGATTCATTGCAAGATCCGCAAGATGTGCCTTGTCGATTTTCACTGAATCTTCTTTAGTGAACGCTGATGCGTCTGCTGATTGTCCTGCTAAAGTAACACCTAAGCCTAAAGCTAACGTAGTTGTTAATACTGTTTTATTCATTATATAAAATACCTCCAAAGTATTTTTAGTCTGATTTATCTATAAGAACTACTTTAACACAATTTATTATTACGTGAGTTACGCCAGAATAACAAATTATTACAGCGAGATAACAGTCATATCAAAATGAAATAATTATAGGATTTTCCGTTTCTAACACTCAGTAAAAGGGTATGCTCTCTTACTACTTTTTAAAAATTTTCCCGGGAAAGTAATAGTTCTTCTTATAGCCAACGCTCGATCACCCGCATAAGCAGGACTATCATGAGAGCCGCCCTATATCGTTAATACAGGAGAGAATCCAGGAGCTGAAACAGTTCAGTCCCAGCTCAATGAACTATACAGTTAAGAAAGATTATTCTAAAGAAGTCAAAACTAACTATCAGATAATCAGGAGAAACTTTACTTCCCAAAAACGTCCCAATCTTGAGATGTTCAATGACCATATTACATCAGTCATAAATGAAAACAATCTGGATTACTGTCATATCAATGCCCGTGCCTTTAGTCTGTCACAGGAAGAGAACCGCTGGATGGTGACCGGCCATCAAGCGACATACGACTCCAGTTACGTCATTATTGCGACAGGCATCAACCACCTCCATCATATCCCTCACTTTCTGACGGCCGTCTCCCCGGACTACGATGTTGTAATCGGCGGCGGCGTCACTAATGACAATCTTATGACCGACAGTTATATGACGGAACAGACAGAAACAAATCTGTGACTCTTCTCTATAAAACAAACTGCGTAGCACCGTACTGCTACACAGTTTGTTTACAAGTGATAACACCGTTTACTTTTTATCTTTGAAACTCGCAAGTAAAGAAGTCGTATTCAATGCTAATATCTTGCGGGCATTTTTCGTCGCCTCAAAGCCTTGACCTGCCTTTAAATGAGAAGCAATGGCACCTATCATGACTGCTTCCACCAGCAGAGACCCTGCCTGATTGAAACGTCTACTGAAAAGTGAAAGTGCGAGCAGCGCTGCACCTGTTGTTTCCATAGCACCTGTTAGTTTCATGAAGTCTTTTGAGTAACCAAAATTCTCGAACATTTTCACCATGTTTTCGTCTTCCTGCAGCTTCGGCTTTCCTGCATTGAACATTTCCTTGGCAATGTATAAGTTGTTTAAATAATTAAGCATAGGGTCCTCCTATTTGATCTATCTCTGTATTTCTGTTTCATATTACCTGAAGACAGATGATCCTTTTCCATATTACTATAACCGTGATCCAGACTTCAAAACATGGGGATTTGAAAGGGTTCACTGCATTTATTGATCAAGACTACTATATCAGAGAGCCGTTTCCCGGTCCGACGCTCTGATATTCCAGCTGTTAACAGGGTAAGTGATTCATAACCTTAGTTTGAAATAATGAGATACTGAATATAGGAGGGAGTTATGGACATGATAACTAAAGCACAACTATCTAACAGACGTCTCACCCAGCAAGAGGCATTCGAATTCTTTGATTCACTGGAACCTGTTCTGACTCATGAGATGACAGGTCTCTGGAAAGGTGAAGATCTCAGGACAGGACATCCACTTGAAGGCCTGCTGGAAGCAGCGCACTGGTACGGCAAAGCATTTATCAGCAGCGAAGAAGTGCATCCGCTCTTATTTCAGCCGCCGGACCAGGAACGGTATGCAGGGAACCCAGCCCTTGTCCCAGTGAACAAAATGATAGCCTATGTACCGAAGTTTCTGGTCTCAATAGGAATCAGACTGATACACCCTCTCTTCAAGACGCACAAAAGCAAAGCCAGATTACGGATGATTGAGTACCGCGGGCAAGTTACTGCAGCGATGATCTACGACCAGAAAGCAATAATCGATATCTTCCGAAAAATCGATGCAGACACCCTTCTCGGTGTGATGGATGTGAAAAACTTTAAATCAGAGAAGTCTTATTTCTTCTTGTTAAGAAAAGTGCGGGAGAAGTAATGCGTGATTTCTACGCCTATTCTCTATCCAGTGTCATCACATAATAGACATCCAGCCCAATCGGCTGGAGTCAGTATAAATAACGGGACTGAAACACAGAGTCTCGATTGCGAGTTTAAAATCAAATGAATAAAGAAGATGCAAGAGTGGCGACAACAGAAAATATTGTCGACCATGAAGTAGTGGAAATCTCGGGAGAGGTATTCAGTATCACAGTCCAGTCGCACTGACGTCATCACACAACCTAAGGCATAATAAAAAGCAGCTGTTACAGCTGCTTTTAAACATTATTCATCTCTGTATCAATCACCTGCGCAATCACCCGCAGCTTTTCTTCAGTATCCTCTATATGGTTGCTGAGATCAGCCAGCTCCTGATGGACCCTTGCATCTGTCAAAATGTTATCAAACCATACATCAAAGATTTCATCCTGTGAGGTATCAGATAACGCAAAATCAGCTGACAAATCAATGTCCTCAAGTTCAGCGATCACTATCTGAAGATCACTCTGCAGTAGAGTAACATGGTCATTAATTTTCTTGATACTCTGCCGCTTAAAATAACTGCCCAGTATGCCATTACCCATAATATCCACCCAGCTCCATGCCTTCGCATGACTCGTCATTTTTTTAATCTCTGCAATACGAGCTAACGCCACATCCACCGCTTCTCTTGCTTCAATCAACTGCTGATTCATTATTGTCCCCTCTTCTCTCTGATTTTAAGATGCCGTACACATCACTATCTCTATACTGTCATCAGTTACCTTGTATCTTAGTATCAGTACTAAGAACTAAAAACCTTTCGATGTAAATCGAGAAGTAGAATTAACTAGCAATATCGCGCTTATTGAAGATGTAGGCAGCAAGTGCGATGACAACGACGAGCGCGATTAGATTGTAGCCAAGGGAAAAGTTATAGGTCATGTCTTTAACTGCTGGCAGCCCTGTGACATAACGGTTCAATGACCAGTTCGCCGGCCAAAGATATTTAACCAATTCTGTTTTTGAAGCGATGAAATTGACAACTAGCGAACCCAGGAATAATAGTCCGAGTCCAATACCTTGTGCTGCAGCTGTATTGCGCAGAAGAACTGATAATACATACGCAATCGTTGCAAGAATAATAACCATAATCAAGTCATTGACCATGACTTTAGCGAGCAGCGGCCAGAACTCAACCATCTTATATGCACCTGTCTCTGGATTGGTGATGGCTAGTTTGGAAGTCGGATTATATGTTCTGGTCATAAGTCCGATAATAGCAGCGACGCCATAAGTGAAGATTACAAAAATGAGTGCGGTCATCAGAATGAAGATATATTTAGAGAAGAATATCTTCAGTCTTGAAGCCGGACGGATCATTAGTAACTTGATCGTGCCCTGCTGATGCTCGCGACTCATCATACTGCCTGCAATGACGATGATCATCAGTGCAACTAAGTTAATGAGCGGCGAAGTCTCAAGCAGATAATCATAGAAGTTGTTCATCGCTGGCGGTTGAACGTTCTTTTCGAGATAAAAACTCAATCTTGTCAGTTCATGTTCACTATTCGCAAGCGTAACAGCCTCATTGAATGATAATTTATTTGGATCCTTTTTACTGATTTCAGCGACTTTAGCACTCAAATCCTTAATATCTGTCCGCACTTCTCTTTGCCAGTTCGTGTCGTAGGATTTATTCTGTGTTGTGTCACCAGTTGTAAAATGGTCGAGCGCAATGCCAAGAGCGAAGATAAGCACAATCAGAGAGAGCATCACCCATGTAGCCGGACGCATAAAGTACTTGATCCATTCATTTTTAATCAGATTAAACATGCTTCGCACCTCCCGTCATTTTCAGGAATCGTTCTTCCAGTGTCTCCTTATCCATCACGACACTATAGACATCTACATCTGCTTTGACGAGTCCTCTGACTAAATCAGGAACTGTCTTCTGTTTGACCTGTACGACAAGACCATTTTCCTGTACAGATCGAATACCAAGCGACGTAAAATAGCGCTCCGCTACTTCAACAGGATAGACATCAAAGCGGTGCGTCACAATATCTTCAACAGTACTGGTCTGATGCACATCCTCTATACTGAGCATCTGCCCATGCTGAATGATGCCAATACGGTCACACATCATCTCCATCTCACTAAGTAAATGACTTGAGACGATAACAGACAGCCCTTCCTCACGTGCCAGTTTGCGGATATAATCTCGAATCTCCCTAATCCCTTGCGGATCAAGACCATTCGTCGGTTCATCCAGAATGAGTAGAGAAGGCTTGTGCAGAAGCGCCTGTGCAAGTCCGAGACGCTGACGCATGCCGAGTGAATACTTCTTAACCTTGTCATTGATGCTCTGTTCAAGTCCGACCAACTTGACCACACGATGAATATCTTCGCGGGTGACTGCCTTCTGCATACGTGCAAATTGCTTCAAGTTTTCAAGCCCTGAGAGAAAGGGATATAATTCAGGATTCTCAACAATCGCACCTACATGTTCCATCGCCTGTGCACGTTCCGTCGATACAGGATGACCTAAAATAGAAATATCCCCGGCCGTCGGTGTCGTTAATCCTACAATCATTCTGATCGTCGTCGTTTTACCGGCACCATTCGGACCTAAGAAGCCGAACACTTCACCCTTTCTGACCGTAAAGCTGACATCATCGATAATTGTACGTTTGCCGATGGTCTTCTTTAAATGATGAACAGCAAGACTGATATTCTCTTCCACAACATAACCCCCTTTTCTTCCACTTTATATGAAATCAACATAAGATGTAAACCAAAAACTAGAAATTTAAGGAAACTTTAAGGTTAAGAAGATAGGCCTACTCAATTACGGTCAACTAAAAATCCCGATAAAAAAGCCCGCCCATAAGGGCTGGCTGATATTTAACAGTTTTCATGGACTTGGCATTTGCTGCCGCTTCCAGCTCCTCGATACAGGCATTCACCTTATCGTCTTCAATAATACCTTCCTCCACTACGTCGACACCTGCGACAGTCTTAATACGTTCCTGTCTATAGCCGAATGCCGTATAGTTCTATAAATCCTCTATCATCTTACGTTCAAGTTTCAGCTGCTCCAGCATATCAGAAGCCGTAACGCCTGCCTCAATTTCAGAGGTTGAATTCTTCAGGTGAATCACTGTCTTCAACGTCACAATATCATGTTTTAATTTGTCCATCTTCTGCAGAGAATGGAACACTTTCTGCGACTTCTCATCTGTTACAATACTCTTGCTGTTCACCGCGATAGGCGTCCGGTATTAATAATGGAACTTCTGCATCTCACGGTTCAGCTGCTGACGTAACGTGCTGATCAGGAATACGGCCTATCGGATAGATAAAGTAGTCATGGCAATCTCCTGTATAAAACCGTTATTTTGGATAATTATAACATAAAAATATCTTCTCAAAAATTCATCGCTTCTTAAACTCGCTTTCCAGACGTTCAGCGTGCGGAAAGTGGCTGGAAAGACTTGAGATAATAGCATCATCATCAATCAAAACATACGTCTCCGAACTATCCAACGCTATTAATTCAAAGACAGCCTGGGGTTCAATATGACATAATCCATTCTGCAAATAAGGCTGGTCCACTGTAATATCATAGCAGTTTGATTTTCCCTTTATTTCTTGCCAGGAAAGCTCACGCGGAAAACCTGATAATACGCCCCATATCCATTGAACATGTGCATACTGCTGCAGAAGCGAAAACAATTGTTCACCATCCAGAAAATAATCATGTGGCTCATTCAACGGAAAAGACTCATTATCAGGATTATTATGTTCCACACATCTCACTTTCCATTTCAGAGATTTTACGTAGGGTTCAATGTGTTTCAGAATTTCATAAGGAAAAGTCACATAACCTTTTTCATTCAAAATAAATCCTTGCATACTTATCACTTCCCATTTCAATAAGTATTATAGATAATTAAAAATCATTTCTTTGTCTTCAGGATAGAGCCAATTTAATTTATTATATTCATCCTTCTCAATCCATTTAACTTGTGCAATCTCATTGTCTGGATCAATTATTTCTAACTGCCCACCTATAATATTACAGTAAAAGTAGTCGACTGTTACATCATATTCTTTCACTTTCTTTTTCATTTGCTTTACATGTCTTATAATATTTACTTTATAGCCTGTCTCCTCGTGGACTTCTCTCACTAGAGCTTCTTCTTTACTTTCTCCTGCCTCAATCCCGCCTGTAGGTATAGACCATTTATTCTCACTTTTTGATTTCACTATTAGTAATTTAGAATTTTTAATGACGATTGCAGATACACCATCCCAGATCATAATATCTGATTTCCTTTCTAAAGAAATGTTATATAAATCTTTGTGTCAGTTTCCCATTTCCATTTTTGCATTCTACAATAGCGTATGCATCATTAATAAATGTCATCTGTGGTGGCATATGTCCACAATCTATATCATAGATAACAGGCATCTTTAATTCTTCAGCCAAATCTTTATAGACATCATCAATTGTATAGCCTTCTACATCATCAACGACTCTCGTTCTACCAAATAATAATCCACTGCAATTATCAAACCAACCTGCTAACTGCATCTGCAGCAACGTTCTTCTGAACTCTGTTGAATTAGCCTCACAATTCTCTAAGTACCAGATAACAGCATCATTATTGATAAATGTTTCTCTGAATTTATTTACATCGCCAAAAGGAGTTCCTATCAAGTGGTGAATAACATCCGTGCATCCACCTAGCAACCGTCCTTCTATCTGTACTTCGTCTTCATTGACAACCTTCCATTCAGTCGGTGAATCTAAATTAAATACACACTCAGTAGGATTGTTGTGATCCCATTTGCTTTGATATTTTTCTGAAGAACACTGAATGACTTCTCCATCCGTTTTTGTTTTTAAGACTTTTGTCCACATATCAGTTGTCGAATCTGAATATACTCCTCTCAGGTCAACAAGATTAGGACCGTGAGCAGTTGCAATACCAGTCTTTAAAGTAATCGCTAAAAGAATAGTACTGATATCAGAATAACCAAGTAACCACTTCGTTCTTAATTGTCTATAATCTATCTTATTAATAATTTCTAGAGCTAGCTCCCCTCCAAAAGGCGGAATAATGATATTAGTAGTATGATCTTTAAAAAAAGCATTCAACTCAGATGCTCGGACATCAGCCTCGGTAGATTTAGCTTTATGTTGCATCAAAGTGGTTGGCGCGATATTAATCTCATGGTTAGAAAATCGTTTTTTTATATCATGAATATATCCATACATTGTTTCAGTTAAACCAGAAGATGGAGCTGTGACGCCAATTGTAAAATTACCTTCCAATATGGGATACTTAATCAATAACATCTCTCCTTTTCAGAATTTAAATAAGATTCTCTATCTTCCTATAGTTCACGCGGCGTTTGAATACCTAGCAATCTCAATCCTTCTTCTACGATAATTGAAACCGCTAATAAAATCGCTATTCTGTTTTCAAGCATCTCTTGATCATCTAGTATTCTCACTCTTGCATAATAAGCATTAAAATGACGTGCTAGCTGCAATAAATATTTGGCAAGTTCAGCAGGTGACTTTCTTTCCATTGCAGATACTAATACTTCATCAAATGTGTCTAATGATTTGATAATATCCCATGCTTCTTCATCTAACTTTTCCACTTTTAATCTGTCAGTTTCTATGTTTGCTTTGCGGATGATAGCATGTATTCTTGCGTTCGTATATTGCAAGTAAAGACAAGTATTTCCTTCTGGCTTCAACATTTCCTCCAGATTAAATTCAATATCATTCTGACGATCATGCTTCAAGTCATTGAATATTACAGCACCAATACCTACTTGTTCACTGACTTCATCAATATTGACCAGACTTATTGATTTTTCTTTGATATTCTTTTTTGCTAGTACGACTGCTTCATTTAGTACGTCTTCCAGAAAAATTACTTTACCTTTACGAGTCGACATTTTCTTGCCATCTTTTAAAATCATACCAAATGAAATGTGTTCCATATTTTTTGCCCAGTTATAGCCCATCACCTTCAACACTTCCATCAGCTGCTTGAAATGAAGAGACTGCTCATTACCCACGAAATAATAAGAATAAGAAAAGTTATAATTTTCTTTACGATAGATTGCTGTAGCCAGATCTCTTGTCATATAAAGTGTGGACCCATTATTCTTCTTAATAAGCGCTGGTGGCATTTCAAGGAGTGGCACTACTTCCGCGCCCTGATCTGTTACTAATAAGCGTTTTTCTTTCAGAAGTTCTACCACATTCTCCATCTTATCATTGTAAAAAGCTTCACCGTTATATGAGTCGAAAGTGATATTCAGACGTTGATATAATTTGTTAAAAGACTGTAATGAGACTTCTCTGAACCACTTCCATAGCTGTATATATTTTTCTTCACCCTGTTCCAGCATCAAGAAAGCATGACGTCCTGCTTCATTGAGCGTCTCATCATGTTCAGCTTCATCGTGAAATTTCACATAGAGTTTGAATAATTCAGGAATAGGATTTTGAGTAACCGCTTCTTCACTGCCCCATTTTTGATAAGCGACTATCAGTTTGCCGAACTGTGTGCCCCAATCTCCAAGGTGATTGATTTTAATAGGCTGATAATTTAGTTTCTCCATTATAAGTGCCATAGAGTTACCTATGACAGTCGACCGTAAATGACCCATTGAAAATGGTTTTGCAATATTAGGAGATGAGATATCCATAGTCACTACTTGTTGCTGACCTATATCTTGATTACCGACCGAACTTCTCTTCAATAAAATATCATTAACAATATCTAATCCAACTTCTTGCGGATTGAAGAAGACATTTAAGTACCCATTAACTGCCTGAATAAATTTAATTTCTGTACTTTCTATACTATCCTTCAGCTCTTCTGCAATGACACGAGGATTCTTTCGCAAATGCTTACTTAAAGTGAAACAAGGAAATGAAAGATCCCCCTGCTCGTAATGTTTAGGTTGTTCAATCAAATTCAAAATCTCATCTACAGTTAAGAATTCAATGTGTTCAGATAGTATACTTGCAAATAATTGCTTCATCACAAAGCCCCCTTTTATAAATAAAAAAAGCCCACCTCTATAACAGAGGTGAACTTGACATCCACGGTACCACTCATATTTATGCCCAAAAAGACATACACTCTCATTGTTAACGATGCTGCCACCGAACATACCTACTTAAGTTCAATACGTTACTCACAAGATGCGCTTCATAATATATGTTCTGCTATACTCTCACCCTCAATAGCTCGCTAAGAAAAAATATATTATTACTTTTCTTGTGCAAAGTTTTAACTATTTGTTTTTACTATGGTAACATATACAGATTATATAGCAACAGTTTTATCATTAAAAATTGATCAATTCGAAAAGTGATGAGTGATTGAGATTCATCTCAAATTTAACCAAATCAATATTCTCTAGCTCAACCACCACTCGCCTTGATCATCTTGAAATAAATTCCCGACTTCTTCACTTAATGTATTACCCATGAAATCCTTGATGATCAGCTTCTCATAATAATGATAATCATCGATATCTTCTAAGCCCTCTTCAATCCATTGAGATATATAGACTTTGTCATCTTCAATATGGATGACTGACTCTGCATTCTCCAGTTCTAATGAAAATAATCGAGGGTAATAGCATTGGAAAGTCCTCCCCTGACTGGTAATATGCACGTTCTCACCCATGAGACTGAGATTATTCATATCTATCTCATGCATACTCAGTACAGTCATTAACTGAGGCTGCTGCCCCGGTTCATACTGATAGAGATAGACCATTTGTTGATTAAAGTCACATTGCAGAAAATAGTAATATACGTGATGATATATAACACTACTATAAACAATATTTTTCTCCTTACTAAACGGCATATAGACTCTACCTATTGCTCGTTCATAGAATGTCAGAGTATTGCCAGGGACAGGTCCAGTTTTAATCGCATCATACGCTTCATATAGCTCCATCATCTCATCACGACTATAGCCGTACGCACGCTGTCCCGCTATCTCCTCTATAAAAGTCCCCGTCACGTGCTCAAATCGATTAATTTTCATAATATACCTCCAAATGAGTCATTATTTGGCTTTAAAGTAATAATCATTAGTGAGGTCATTGGTTATGATGAGTTCATATTCCAGATGATTATCCTCGGCTTGATTGACTAGATTATCAATCTCTTTCAGATTGAATAATGATTGTATAGCTATAAGCAATGAAGCGGTCACTGCCAACACCGTAACGAGGATGACAAGTGCCAGGATATTTTTATTCTGTTTCATATCAAAACCTCCAGAAAGGAAATGTAATGCACTCATTTGATTGACTAAAAGCTACTCCATACCGTTGTTATTTTCATCATCATTTCTTTTTTCTTTTACTTATTGCTAATATAATTCCCATCAGTGTGCCGAATGCTATAATAAGTAGCACTACATTCACAATTTACTCCGCCTATTTTCCATGAATCATTTCTATATATTTTTCAGCTTTAAACTAACTTATTATCGGTTTTCTTATTCGGCGAAAACGACCAGTACGTGACAACACGTGCGATATATTCAAGTGGTCCTTGTTTGAAATACTTGAAGTATAGATTACTTAGAGCCACTTGTAAGATAAAGAATAAAGTAGCAATCAGCAGTGATAATAAGAAATTGTCATCACCAAAACGCTGCATGCCGTAGCCATAGTAGATAAAAGAATGAAACACAGACTGGGCAATATAATTAGTGAGTGATAGTCTGCCGATTGCTTCAAATAGCTTGAGTGCCTGCCACCTCTGATAGAGCGCATAAAATAATGAAATATATGAGAAAATCAGTAGATACACACTGATGATACCTAATGTTCCTAGAATATCATTATCCGGCCAGATCACCATGCATGCTTTAAACAGAATAAAAATCGGTGTAAGATAAATAAAATTTTTCTTTACGAACGTCAGACCGGTTTCAAAAAAGCGATTCTTCGCCAATATCATACCGATTAAAAAGAGCGGTATATTAAAAAGAATGGCAATTGGTATTAATAGCAAGAATTCTTCATCGGTAAAAGCCATGAATGGATCTTCTTCCATAAAGAAATCCTTTCGCTCTTGTAGCGTACCAGTTGAAAATATACCTCTCTCTGCTGCGAGATATTCACTTTGTTCTGCAGTTAATCCTCCAGTTGCAAAGCTTTGTTCAGCCGCAAACATAAAATCTGGATTAACCAATAAAATGCCGACAATTAAAGGTATGACTAGAGCAGCTATAATAATCAGTGATCGAATCTTAAACTTCAACACCCATACCACTATAAACGTAACAGTGCCGTATAGATAAAGAATGTCTCCACTGAAAAGATAAGCAGAATGAAGCATCCCCATAGTGAAGAGAATTAATCCTCGTCTAATGATTGCCCGCTTCACAGGACGTCCTTTCTTCTCCAGACTCTCACTCATCTTCATTAAACCGAAACCAAATAATACAGCAAATATCGGCATAAAACTGCCTTCTATGAAGATCTTGACCCAATAAATAAAAAGCTTATTTGCTGCATCAATCCCATAGAATTCCGGATAATTCGCACCATAATGGCCGAACTGGAATAAGAGCAAATTAGCAAATAATATTCCCATCAAACTAAACCCTCTTAAACTATCAACAACAGTCAGTCTTTTCATAAATCCTCTTTTCTTTGATACCTCATTAAAAATTTTCGTACAAATTTAAGAAACTCAGATTTCCTTATATTCAATGTACACAAGTGAAGAGAAATATAGAACAGAGAAGTTACTAATTTAAGGAAACTTTAAGGTAAAGGCTGTATTGCTTAATAAGAAATCTAGTAATATATAGTAACTAGTAAGACTGAATATCTTAGTTTTTATAATCGTATTTGTATGTAATATCGACTTAAATGAAGATTTAATATCTGAATTTCATAAGGGTGTTTAGCGGGTTACATCATGACAAACTCATACAAAAAAGCACCTCTCGAATAATTTCGAGAAGTGCTGTAAACGTATATTCAATGGAATACAAACTGTCTAAGCCAGTTTGCGTACTGAACTTGTAAGCAAACAAGTTTGCAACAATTCCAGCATTAACGTTTTGAGAACTATACGGATAAACTTTGAATACATTAAGTACATGATATTCCCTTTATATTAATATATTATAAATCATAAATTGGATGAAAATAGTTGGAAATGTTTTGAGACTAATGATATTTGAACCAATTTACATCATTTATTTTAATGAATATATTTTTTTCGAAAAATCGAATTAAATAATGTATTTAATAACAATATATTTACTTATTGATATTAGTTTTACGCCATGCTGTGGAAGCTCCATGCTTTCCTGGTACCATTTCAATCAGATTTCTATCTCTTAATCTCAGGAAAACTCTTTTCATTTTATTTTCTGAATGTATTCCGCACAATTTTCTTGCTGTTCTATTATTGATTTCAATATTTTGTTCTAAGTATTCTAATACGGTTTCTTCAGGCTCAGCAAGTCTTTCATGTGGAAGAATAACAATTACTTTATTTTGTTCTACAAATATTTTGGGTGATTTTAAACGCATCTCTTGCATTTTTTGAAATGCTGTATTTAATCCCTCTCCAATATCCTTGTTAGGAGGATTCGGATATTTATTCAGTAATCTTACTAACGTAGGATTTCTAGAGAAACGTTCTTCTAAAATATTATCAGGTGTTATATATCCCGGTAATGAACCCGGGCTTCTTACTTCTATCCTATTATCAAAAACCATAATATGAATATCATCAGATATATTATAATCTCTATGTATTACAGCATTAACTAAAATTTCTTGGATAGCTTCAATTGGATAATTTGCACCAATAAGAGCATCTTGACTTAAAACTTTCAATTCATTGATTATTGTTTTTACACATTCCAATGCTAAATAAATTTGATTGTAAATATTACCTTCTACTGTAAATTGTTGTCCTAAGTTCTCTCTTCTCGGGATATCTTCATTTGTATTATATCTAGTAATTTTTATAGCACATTTTTTCGATAAAATTGCCGATGGTAAATCTGCATATAGTAGCACGGAGGCAATAGTTGGTAATAATTCTTTACCAGACTTTCTAATTAATCGTTGTTTTTTTAAATATTCTTCAGGATTTGTCTTAGGAGAATAAGAATTTAGAAATTGTGTTAAACTTTCAGATTCAATAAGTTCATCACTCGAATAATTACCTAATAGTTGATCTTCATATGAAATTATTCCTTTTGAAAGTTGTAAATCCATAATTTCTTTTTGATTTTTTAATTCTAGATTTTGAGCACTTCTTCTAATATATACTCTATGATCAGAGGTATAATGTAAATCCTTACTTTTAAAAACTATTATCTTTAAAACTAATCCTCTAAATTCATGTTCTTTTATTTTGATAAATTCGTATTCCAATGAAATAGCAGGCTCAATATGTTCATATATATTTTGTATTAAAGAATTAGCATCTTCAATTTTTTCAAAACCATTCCATCTATCTAAAACCTCTAAGACAGGTTCTTTTTCATCTTTAATGCCAACATATACTTCACCACCTTCAGCATTTGCAAAAGCTGTAACAATCTTTTGTATTCCTTTACCTTTTATTTCTTTAGATTTAAAATCCAAAAATTGAGATTCTTGCACTTCATCCAATAAACGATAGGCATCTTCAAACTCAAACTCCAAAATTTCATCGGGCATAGTTATCTCCTTAAAAAGTGTTTTTTATATATTATAACTTTAAAATAATACCAACTGACTATTATTTTCAATAGTTAACTTTGTAAGGTGTTCTTTTATAGTCTTAGCAATTATCTCAGCTAATAATACTGGAACAGCATTACCAATCATTTTGTAACCATTATTCACATCTTCATAAATAAAATCGAAATCATCAGGAAATCCTTGTATTCTCGCAACTTCTCTGACCGATAATCTTCTATATAAATCTAAATATTCTTCATCAAAAATCCTTTTATTCTTTTCGACTGCTATCATCTTAGGTGCTTGAGGATGTTGAGGTGCTTGTCTTCCACTAGCTTGAATTGTGAAAGATGGTTCGTTCCAAGATCTTACCCTATTTCTACTCATGTAAATAGGAGAGTAACTTCCGATAAAATATTCATGATTTTTAACATTGCACTTTTCACCATTAGTTTTATTTTTTTCCAATGCTGGTATCGCATTGTCCTTTAAGTCCCAAATAACATCTTTTAAAGTCATTTTATCTTCCTCAGATATCGGTTCTGGAAAATGATAATTAGGTAATACCAAGTCTTTTCTAAAGCCGATATAGAAAACTCTTTTTCTATCCTGAGCAACACCATAATCATAAGCATTCAGTAATTTAATATTGACATTGTAACCTGCCTTATCAAATAAATCTAAAATGTTCTCAACTGCTGGATTATGTCTTTTAGCCATCATTCCCGATACATTTTCTGCAACAAAAAACATCGGCTTAGTATACTCGAGAATTCTAATGTACTCAAAAAACAATTGTCCTCTTTCATCTTCGATTCCTTTTTTAGATCCTGCTTCAGACCACGATTGGCAAGGCGGTCCACCGATTAAGCCGTCAACATCTAAAGGTAACTCATTTAACTTAATATTTTTAATATCTCCTTTAATTAATGGAGTATTGTGATTTTTTTCAAATGTATCCCATATCTTTTTATCAAATTCATTCGCTAACACAACTTCAAATCCTGCATTTTTAAATCCCAAATCCATTCCGCCAGCCCCTGAAAAAAGACTAATAATTTTCATTCATTCTCCCCTATATCAGCATTTATTGTAATAACAATGATTTCTTTAAGTTTAGCAGGATTATTAGAATCCTGTATCTTTGCTTCAGTTAACGATACATTATCGTGTGTTTTAATTAATTTCAATAACTTTTCTTTATTTCCAAAACTATTCCATTTTCTCTTATTAATAATTGCTGTAAAGTTAAAACTTTTTTCTTTATTAATTATAAATATTTCTTTAAAGGCTTTTAATGGATTAGCTATTGACCACATTGGTCTCATTCTTAAATCAGTAATTCCTAAAGGGTCTACCTTTTTTACTTTTCCTAGTTCTTTTGTAGGAGAAAATTCAATCCCTTCTATTTTTGCTATCCCATCTTTAATCTTTTGTTTAATGTTTTCATAAATTTCTATGTCTGCGGCATACTCATCACCATAAATAAAAATTAAATTTACTAGATTTCTAGAATTTGAATCAATTGTGCCTATCGCATATATTACATCTTTCTCATTCCAATTTTCACCAGTATCTACATCCACTTCACATTCTCTGCATGCTTTGCTTATTGAAGAATTGCTATTTAATAGTTTATTCTTGGGATAACTACTATTTAGTTGTATAGTTCCCTGAGATGACTCAATTTTTTTAACTTCAATAGCATCACTATTTTTTAAAATAATATCCGGTGGATTAGAATTATTCCCTAGATACGAAAAGACTTCACTATATCTTTTTTTTCGTTCACTTTCATCCAGTTCCGTAACAGTTCCAGCAAATAAATCTTTTACATACTCTTCTAAAGCATCTCCAGCAGAATTTGCTCTGTTTCGCTCATTAATATATGTATCCTTTAATTTATAAATTGGATTTTCAATTAAGTTAGAAATAGCATCAATAATAGTCAATATCAGCACCCCTTTTATTAATATACACTACTCATTATTATATCAATTTAAAAGAGTCATAACATAAGTATGAACTTATTTGATATATTAATTTATTTATTGTTTGACATATCAAAATATAGATAGTATTATTTAGTCAAATAAAGAATATCATTTACTTTAATTGCAGCATATCATAAATGAAAGGAGTAACTTCTTATGCCGAGAGGAAAACCTGTTCCTGCTAATCAACGTTATAAAGAACCTGTGAAATTTAGTGCTGTTGTTGATAAATCAACTCAACAAGATCTTACTTACATTGCTGGTTCTCTGATAAAAGAATTTGATGGTAATATACCAACACAAGGTCAAACAATCACATTCCTAGTTGAACACTATAAAAAAATTACAGGAAAATAATCCTGTAAATTTTTTAAGAAAATGATATTCTTTTTGGAATTTATCTACTTCTTCATTGATGGATATACTTTGAAAGGGAGCATTATTAATGATTTGATTACTAATCCATGTAAAAAAAATTACAGGCACTAGTCCTGTAAAATTTTTAAACAAATGATATTCTTTTTGAAATTTATTATCTTTATATATCTTATTTAACTTATACCTTGAAAGGATGATTTACTGATGCTTAAATCACGATGCCCCCCTTACTTATTTAGTTAACAGTTCATATATAACTTAAAAAACCTACTTTGAAAGGAAAGATAAATAATGAAAAATAACAACTTAAATATATTGGGATGGAATATTAATCAACGTTGCGGTAAATCAAAGAATCACGAGTTACCTAAATTAATTTCTGAAGAAATTTTATCAAGAAATGTTGATATATTCATTCTTACAGAATTTTATCTTGTTAAGAATTATCAGTCATTTATTGACGAAATGGAGAAAAACAATTACTTAATCAAATATTCAGACCATAAAGGAATATCTAATGAGGTTCTTATCGGAGTTAAAAAACATTTAATTAATGATGAATTTTCTTTTAAAGATTTTTCAAAATTTCAATGTAATCTTTTACCTGATTTCATACACGTAACCTTAGGGGATTTAAATATTATCGGAGCAAGAATTAAAATCGGAAGTAATTTAAAAACTCAAGAAAGTATGGATAAGGACTTCTTAGAAAGAGAAAACCAACTTAAAACTATCGTTAACTATACAAGTAAGTTAGATGGACGTATCTTAGGACTTGGCGATTTTAATAATGGTCGCTATAAAGACGGAGATAGCATAAACAGCTATCCTGGGGTAGCAAGACAGTACTATAGTTACCCTTTAATACTTAAATATTTCAATGACTATGGAATTGAAGTTCATACTCCTAAAGAACTTTGTTCGTGGAAAGACCAATGGAATAATCACTACAAATTAGATCATATCTTTGCAAAGGATATCATAATATCAGATATAAAATATGACTGGGACTTTACTAAAAGAGATGATTATAAAAAAACTGTTGGTTACCCTGATCATGCTATCCTGATTGCAGAAATAGCTTTTTAAGTTTAATGAAAGGAATTGATGAAATGCATTTAAAAATTAAATTCATTATCTCTTGCATTATCACTTTACTATTTTTCTATTTAGCAGTTTATATGTTTAATCAAAACCTGTTTGTTACTGCCCTATGGATTATATCTTTATTTATTACAACATACTATTTCTTAAAGACTGAATTTATAAAGTTCAAGAATAGGTTTTTCTATAAATGAAGAAGCTATTATATTTATTAAAGCCTAATGAAAAACCTATAGTTTCAATACTTGAGGAACATACATTGTTCCTCTCGTATCATAAATTCATAGACTTTCTTCAAATTTCGCTGTTTATTATTTTATTGATTGCCGGCTTTTCTTCCTTTGCACTCAATTATGCTATTTTCAGAATTCTAGCATGGATTCTTATTCTCTACTTTCTATATATTCAATTTAAGTGGACAAAGAAAATTAAAGTATATTATGAAGATAAGTACTATTTTGACTACGGTTTACTCCAGTTTATAATTGATAACAATTTATATAAAGAAGAAGCAAATGGTAATCTTACTTCTGCTATTATGTCATACAGTAAAACACCTGAAGATTTAATTATTTATGCATTTATGGTAGGAAATAAGTTTGATACTAAAATGCAAAATATGGAAGTGGAACTTCAAGGACTTATAAAGTTACCATTGATTGAAAAAATAATTAAACATGATGTAGTTGAATATCACTTTAAATTAGCAAAGCCTAAACGTTTATATATTGATAATTCACGCAAAACCACACTTAATGAAACAAATATTATAAATCTTGGCTATAACTTTAAATATGATAGTGCTAAATGTCCACATATTGAATCGTCTACACTTAGTTGGACAATTGCTATGTGAATAGATATTGTTAATCTAAGAAAGTAGGCGATTTATTTATGTCACGAGAAAGAAGAAGTTTCAGTCCTGAGTTTAAACTACAGATGGTCAAACTTTATGAGAACGGTAAACCTAGAAATGAAATTGTACGTGCATATGACCTGACGCCTTCGGCATTAGAGAAATGGATCAAACAACATCAGTCCACAGGATCATTTCTGCACAATGACAATATGAGCGATGAAGAGAAGGAAATGAAAAGATTACGTAAAGAGAATCAGCAGCTGAAGATAGAGAATGACATTTTAAAGCAAGCAGCGCTGATCATGGGACGAAGATAGCCGTCATTCGTGAGAATGCCGAGAAATATTCAGTATCAGCAATGTGTAAAGTCCTGCAGATTCCCAGAAGCACCTACTATTATGAAGCGAATAAACTGAATGACACAGGAAAAAATCATCACGATGGAGATGTCACTGAGAAGGTCGTTCAGATTTTCAATACAAACCGGCGTTGTTTTGGCACGAGAAGAATCAAGATCCATCTAGATAAACTGGGAATTAAGGTTTCCAGGAGAAGGATTGGCCGCATCATGAAAAAACAGAATCTTGTCTCCACCTATACATCCCAGCGTTACAGGGCCTTTCCGGCTCGACCAAACGAACGTGATATCACCAATGGTCTGGGTAGAGCATTCTATAGAGAAAGACCGATGGAAGTGCTGGTGAGTGATCTGACATATGTAAAGGTGGCTGGAAAATGGCATTATATATGTCTGTTTATCGATCTCTTTAACCGTGAAATTGTTGGTTACAGTGCAGGACCCCGCAAAGACAGTCATCTCGTTTCAGCAGCTCTCAGCACCATCAGACATAATCTGAGAGAAGTACAGATGTTTCATACCGACCGGGGAAAAGAGTTTGATAATCATCTCATAGATGAAGTGCTTGATACCTTCGGTATTCAGAGATCGTTGAGTATGAAAGGGTGTCCGTATGATAATGCGGTCGCTGAAGCAACCTTTAAAGCGATGAAGACCGAATTTATTAATCAATTTCATTTTCTTTCTCTCAATCATTTGAATATTGAACTTTTTGATTATGTGAACTGGTACAACAATATCAGACCGCACGGTGCATTGAATGATCTAACACCAAAAGAATATAAAGAAATATTCTATAAAAACTGTCCAATATTATGTTGACAGACCAAAATCGATTTTTATATTGATTAAAATCTATATCATATTGGTGTGCCACTAAGTTTTGGTACTGGAGTTCGATAAATTTTTCTAATGATTTTTCTCTATCTAAAATGGTGCCATCTAAATCGAATAATACAGATTCTATCATGTAATCACCTAATTAATTGTCTTTGAGTAATGATAGACCATATCATCGATACTCATTCCCATTTTCTCATACAATCTCTGTGCTTTTTCATTATCTTTCCCTGTTTCCAAACAAATATATCTGGCAGCGTTTTCTTCAGCAAACTCAAAAGCCTTTTCTATTAATTTCTTACCTGCACCAGTTTTTCGAGCATTTTCGCTTACAAATAAATCATTAAGTATATAGGCACGTTGTAGACTGACTGTTGAGAATATAGAGTATATTTGTACAAATCCTATGATTTCTTCGTTTAACTCCGCTATAAATACCTGTGACTCCTTATTATCAATACGTTCTTTTAAAAAAATCTCACACTTATCAAGTTCATTAGGTTTATGGTAAAACATTCGATAATCGTTTAGTAAGACTGATACATTTTTTATATCGTCATTATTCATTTCTCTAATAATCATATTATCTCTTTCACTTTCATACTCTAACGTTTAAATAATTGTTTCTCTTTCTGTTAATAAATCAATTTTCACTTTTACTATTAATATATTTTTATTTTCTATACTTTTTAAATATTTTCTTCATTTCTTCATCTTCCAACCATTCTCTTACTCGTTCTCCGTATTGATACTTCACATTGTTTTCATGAATACCTTCTACGTTATGTGTATGGTGCACATGGTTCAACATCGTATCTTCATATAGATCATAATAAGGTAACTGTTTATTTCTTGAATCCTTTAATGTTTTTTCATGACTATGAATGATATATCTATATTCAACTGACCATGAGCCGTTTTCTTCAACTTTCAGAATAGCATAATTAGAATGTTTGCCCATTGTCGTTGAAACTGCACCTGGATTGATGACTCTTCTATCATCTCCCATAGCAACCTGCCTCAATACTGGTTCATGAATATGTCCATAAATCGCTACCTTGGCATCTGTATGTTCAAACATCCTCGCAAAGTTCTCACCAGCACTTTGTACAACTAAATCACCACCACCAAACTTATTCGGCAGATTGTGTGATAGATGAAACTTCACGCCATAGATTTCTTTTTCAATCGTCATCGGTATATCAAACATAAACTGAATTTGTTCTTCAGATAAATCTGTCATCACATACTTCACCAATTTGAAAATAAAGATCTCTTCCGGATCGTCATAGTTAATGGTATAGTATTCTTCAATCACACTTGTAAAACAACCATCCCAGTTCCCCTTAACAAAAGTTGTTGTATTATTTTGAAGCAATAATTCCAATAAGTCACTTCTACCTGCCCCCGGCATAAAAAGATCACCTAAAAACCAGAACTCATCTACGCCTTGATTCTTAGCATCTTTAATAACTTCTTCCGCAGCAGTGGTATTACCATGGATATCGGAAATCAATCCAATTTTCTTCATAATCATCCCCCCTTATAATTCATTAATTATTCTTATTAATTCATCTTTTGACTTTATTTTCATAACATTGTAGCTCAGCATCACTAGTTATGTTAATTATATAGAATTTTCAGTTATATTACTCTAAAAAACTAAACTAGCGAACTTTATACTAGTTATTATTCCTGTAATATTTAATTGCTTTTTGTTCTAGTTTAGAAACAAATTCTTTTTTTGCTTTACTGTATTCTCTTGTTTCATCATATTTACTAGCTAAAATCTCCTTAAACTCACTATAGGACTTTACTTCTTCAGGGTGTTCTAACAAGTAATCTCTAACAACCAGATGACGGTATATTGAAGTATGATCAAATTGATAAATATGAATGTGATGTGTTCTGTTCTCTCCACCTTTTCGGAGTAACCTCCTACCCGTGATGCCCCACTCACCTGCTACATCGTATCCTAACATTTCTAATTTAGAGTTAAATTTATCTATCTCATTAATATCTTTTACTAGTATCATCATATCTACAACAGGCTTAGCTTTCATACCTGGTACTGATGTACTCCCAAAATGTTCAAATCGAACAATCTCATTCTCAAAGATCTCTCTCATTATCTTACACTCATCTTCAAAAGAATTTTTCCAATTATCATCATAACTTGTTAATCTGACTTTCATAAATAACATCCCTTTATCATTTATAAAGTACACAAACTTTCATAATTATATCAGGGGTAAATGATACTAGCAAATCGTTGTAAGGACTAATATGTTTACGAATGTATGAATCCCAGAGAAAAATCGAGTTCTTTCATAGAGTGTCATACAGTTTCATGAAATTGAATATTCCATAATTTCCAAACAAAAAAGTACCCTTTGGGGTAACTAAATGGTATCTAAATACCTCTATAAAAAAACAAAAAAGCACTCCGTGGAATAATCCAAAGAGTGCTGTAAACGTATATTCAATGGAACACAAACTGTCTACGCCAGTTTGCGTACTGGACTTGTAAGCAAACAAGTTTGCAACAATTCCAGCATTAACGTTTTGAGAACTGTGGTGAACGACGAGCGCCTTTAAGACCTGGTTTTTTACGTTCTTTCATACGTGGGTCACGAGTTAACATGCCCTCGCGTTTTAACGCACCACGGTATTCTGGGTCTGCTTCAAGCAACGCACGTGCGATGCCGTGACGGATTGCTTGTGCTTGTCCTGTGAAACCGCCGCCACGTACGTTGACTAATACGTCGTAGTTGCCTTTAGTTTCAGTGATATCGAATGGTTGGTTTAAGTCTAAGATTAATGATTCAAATGGTAAGTACTCACGTACGTCACGTTTGTTGATAGTGATGTTACCTTCGCCCGGTACTAAACGTACACGCGCTACTGAATGTTTACGACGGCCTGTGCCTTGGTATTCAACTTGTGCCAATGTATTGTCCTCCTCTTAATTAACCACGTAACTCGTAGTTTACAGGTTGTTGTGCTTGGTTTTTGTGTTCTGGTCCAGCATAAACGTGTAATTTTTTACCCATTTTATCGCCGAGTGAACCTTTTGGTAACATGCCTTTGATTGATGTTTCAAGTAAACGTACTGGGTTTTTCTCACGTAATTCGCCAGCAGTGATTGATTTTAAACCACCTGGGTGTAATGAGTGACGGTAGTATACTTTGTCTGCTGGTTTGTTACCTGATAAGTAGATTTTTTCTGCATTGATGATGATGACGTGATCGCCACAGTCAACGTGTGGTGTATAAGTTGCCTTGTGTTTACCGCGTAAGATAGATGCTACTTCTGAAGAAAGACGACCTAAAGTCTGTCCTTCTGCATCAACAACGTACCATTTGCGTTCGATGTTTGATTCGTTTGCCATGAATGTTTGACGCATGTGTTTTTCCTCCTAAAATAAAAAAAGTTCCCTCTGAATTCTGTCTATATATCTGTAACACAATAAGTTTCCGGGGCTTATTGTAGTGGCTGATATTAAACAATACCGTTGTTTATCTTATAACATTCCGGGGTCTGTTGTCAATGCTTTACGGTTATTTTTAGTGATTATTTTCGTGCCTGGTGGGATGTCCTGAGCGAGTTCTTCTACTGTCAGATAAATCTTCTCGAGGTAGAGTCCTTCGGCCGGTGCGGTCTTGCCTGCAGCTGTTCGGTCACGGGCTGCGATGATGGCCGGAATGTCTGCTGCGTTCTTCTTGCCCTGGCCGATATCCATCAGGTGCTGCACCATGATTCTGACCATGTTGTAGAGGAAGCCTGAGCCGATGACGTGGAAGTCGTAGCCGTCTTTTGTCTTATCGACCTGAAAGCTGTAGATAGTGCGTTCCTTGTTCTCAATCTCCGTCTTCGCTGAGCAGAAGGATGTAAAGTCGTGTGTGCCGAGGAAGGCTTGTGCCGCTTCGTTCATCAGTTCAAGATTCAGGTCATGCGGATAGTAGGTCTCGATACCCGTCTTCATGACGTCGCGGTAAGGTGCCTGGTAGATCTTGTAGCGGTAGGCCTTGCCGATACAATGATAGCGGCTGTGGAAGTCTTCAGGAATCTGTCTGACTGCTGTAACGTAGATGTCATCTGGCAGTGCTGAGTTGAAGGCATGCTGCCATTTGTCAGCTGTCAGGTTCAGATGTGTGTCGAAATGGACATACTGGCAGAGGGCATGCACGCCTTTATCCGTCCGGGATGATGGGTGAATACGCACAAAGTCTCTATGCATGCGCTTCAGTATGCGTTCCAGTTCGTACTGGACGGTGCGGCCTTCGTTCTGGATCTGAAAGCCCTGGAAGTTCGCACCGTTATAAGTGAGTTGTAGTAAAATTCGCATCGGTCACCTCTAGTTTCTATAATACAGGATGAGTAATGTAATCGGTATAATGGTGAGTAAGGTCAGTGTATCGGTCAGACGCCAGTTCAGCCGGCGGTATTTCGTTCGGTTGATATCGCCTCGGTAGCCGCGGACTTCCATGGCGACAGCCAGGTCCTCAGCGCGTTTGAATGCCGAGACAAAGAGCGGGACAAGGAGCGGCACGATGGCCTTCAGGCGCTTGATCGCGCTCCCTGTCGTCATATCGGAGCCGCGGGACATCTGTGCGCGCATGACCTTCTGCGTCTCGTCCATCAATGTCGGAATGAATCTGAGGGCGATGGACATCATGAGCGCGAGTTCATGCACAGGGATTTTGAGCTTTCTGAGCGGTCTGAACAAGGTCTCCATCGCATCCGTGAGCGAGATCGGACTTGTCGTCAAGGTCATGATGGTCGTCAGGAAGATGATCAAGACAAATCGCAGCGTGATGAATATCCCCTGCTCCACACCGTTACGGTCTACTGTAAGAAAGCCCAATCTGAATACTGTCCCGCCGCCTTTCGTCCAGAAGATATGCATGAAGAACGTGAAGACGAGCAGCAGCAGGATCGGCTTCAGGCCACCGATCAGAAACGATAATCTGAGTTCTGAGGCATAGAGCGCAATCAGGATGACGGCAATCAGCAGGAGATAGGTGATAACATTATTCGCAAAGAAGATGACAATCGTCATCAGAAAGACGAAGATCAGCTTCATGCGCGGGTCCAGGTGATGGACAAAGGAATCGAGGGGGACGTAACGCCCGAGGACCATCTTATCAAGCATGGTGAGCCCTCCAGTCCTTATACATAGCGGCGAACTGTTCCGCTGTCAGTGCGAGTGATGGGAACTGAATACCGTGCTTCTCCTCCACCGCGCGCTGCAGCTGCACGACTTTCGGCGGCAGCAGGTCATAGGGACTCAGGTCCTGTCTGAAGATGTCCTCCGGTGTCCCTTCAAGGACTATGGTGCCCTGATGCAGCACTTTGATATTGTCGGCACGTGCCGCCTGGTCCATCTGGTGGGTCACGAGGATAATGGTCATACCCGTCTCCCGGTGAATCTGATCGAACAGCGCCATGATCTCCTGCTGTCCTTTCGGATCGAGACCTGCTGTCGGTTCGTCCAGGACCAGTATCTCCGGCTCCATAGCGAGGACGCCGGCAATGGCCACACGTCGCATCTGGCCGCCTGACAGATCAAAAGGTGAACGGTCGAGCAGCGACTGATCCAGATCAAGGAGTGTCATCAATTGATAAGCCCTGTCTGTCGCTACTTCTTCCTCTACACCGTAGTTAAGCGGACCGAAGATGATGTCCTTCAGCACCGTCTCCTCAAAGAGCTGCTGCTCCGCGAACTGAAAGACTACGCCCACACGACGTCTGAGCGGGGCCAGATATTTGTTCTTCGTCTTAGGGGTAATGGCTAAGTCATCAAACTGGATAGCACCCTCAGTTGGCTTCAGCAGGCCGTTAAGATGCTGAATCAATGTGGATTTACCCGATCCAGTGTGACCGATGACGGCATAGTATCTGCCGAGTTCAAAGTCAGTCGTGATATGATATAATGCGCGCACTTCAAACGGCGTTCCTTTTGAGTAAGCATAGCCTGCGTGTTGGAAATCAATCATAGGTTATCCAGCAGCTCCTCATCCTGTATAAATTGGGATGCGCCTGTTATCAGCTGATACATGCGCATCGAGAACGGTAACGGCAGACCGAGCGCTTCAAGTTCGTCTCCGCGCTCAAATAAGGTCTCAGGCGTCCCCTGCATCACGAGTCTGCCCTGGTGCATCACCAGTAACCTGTCTGCCTCTATCGTCTCCTCCAGGTCGTGAGTGATTGCTATCACCGTGAGGTTCAGGTCACGCTGCAGCTGTCTGATGACGTCCAGTACCTCAAGACGGCCTTCCGGGTCCAGCATCGCCGTCGCCTCGTCCAAGATGATGATACGCGGTCTGAGCGCAATGACACCGGCAATCGCCACACGCTGCTTCTGACCGCCTGACAGATGATGCGGCTCATGCATCTTCATATGGGACATGGAGACAGCCTCCAGCACCTCGTCCACCCGTCTATGCATCTCGTCATAGTCGATGCCGTAGTTCTCGAGACCGAACGCGATATCATCCTCAACCGTCGCACCGACGAACTGATTATCAGGATTCTGAAACACCATGCCGACCTTGCCGTGGATGGCGTAACTGTTCTCTGTCACGGCTATTCCATCAATGAGGATATGACCGTGCTGCAGCGGCATAATGGCACCCAGTAATTTGACCAAGGTCGACTTGCCTGAACCGTTATGGCCGACGATAGAGACCCATTCTCCCTTCATGATGGAGAACGACACATCTGTCAGTGCATCCGTCTCCTGCTCCTCATACCTGTAGCTGACATTCTTCACTTCCAGCATGCGCTCTCCTCCTTTTTGCATATGTATCACTAGTATACATGATTCATACTCTCAGACAACTGCCCGCCGCTTATTTAATGGCTTTAACACAAAAAATCCTTTTAGCGTCTGCTAAAAGGATTAGGAATGAAAAAAGCGCGCACTCTGCCACAGGAGTTCACGCATATGAATGTTCAATTGTGGCAGAATACTCTGAGCTAGACAATATCTATGTGTGGTAAACATTATCGTTGCACTCATTTGCTTATAGTGTGTGTCAGATAAATGATCCCTATAAACCGGATTATACTAATTCAATGATAACCATTTCAGAACCGTCTCCGCGACGTGGTCCAACTTTCATGATACGCGTGTAGCCACCTTGACGCTCGTTATAGCGTGGTGCTACTTCATTGAATAATTTCTGTACTGCGAATTGAGTAGTGTCATCTTCATTTGTGATTTCAACACGACGTAATACTTGTGCTGCCTGACGACGAGCATGCAAGTCACCGCGTTTACCTAAAGTGATTAATTTCTCAACGATTTTACGTAATTCTTTCGCGCGAGCTTCAGTTGTTTCGATACGTTCGTTCACGATTAAAGATGTAGCTAAATCGCGTAACATCGCTTTACGTTGATCTGAAGTGCGGCCTAATTTTCTGTAACCCATGAATCGTACCTCCTTCTACTAGTCTTCTTTTCTTAATCCAAGACCTAAGTCTTCAAGTTTGAACTTAACTTCTTCAAGTGACTTGCGTCCTAAGTTACGAACTTTCATCATGTCCGCCTCGGATTTATCTGCAAGTTCCTGTACAGAGTTAATTCCTGCACGTTTTAAACAGTTATAAGAACGTACTGATAAGTCTAATTCTTCGATAGACATTTCAAGTACTTTTTCTTTGTGATCTTCTTCTTTTTCAATCATGATTTCAGCGTTCTGTGCTTCGTCTGTTAAGTTAACGAAGATATTCAGGTGTTCAGTCATGATCTTAGCACCAAGCGATACCGCTTCTTGAGGTGTTAATGATCCGTCTGTCCAGACATCCATCGTTAATTTATCAAAGTTCGTACTCTGTCCTACACGTGTATTCTCCACTGTGTAGTTCACACGCTCAACTGGTGTGTAAAGTGAATCCACTGGAATCACACCAATTGGTAAATCACTGGCATTGTTATCTTCAGCTAAAGCATAGCCACGACCTGCATTGGCGATTAAACGCATTTTCAGGTGTCCACCTTTAGATACTGTTGCGATTTTTAAATCTGGGTTTAAAATCTCAACGTCGCTGTCATGCATGATATCTTTGGCCGTTACAATACCTTCATCCTTTACATCAATTTCAAGCACTTTATCTTCATCTGAATAGATTTTAAGCGCAAGGCCTTTGATGTTCATGATCATAGTTGTAACGTCTTCCACCACGTTCTCTACAGTAGAGAATTCGTGCAGAACGCCTTCGATTTCGATGTTTTTTACAGCCGCACCAGGTAATGAAGAAAGCAGGATACGACGCAAGGAGTTTCCTAAAGTTGTCCCATAACCACGTTCCAACGGTTCAACAACGAATTTACCGAATTTAGAATCTTCACTGATTTCAACTGTCTCAATTCTAGGCTTTTCGATTTCAATCATTTATTTATCCTCCTTCAACAACGTCGAATAATTTTTTAGTGCTACTACTATTGTAAGTGACTTTCAGTACTAAGAAAAATTATACGCGACGACGTTTTGGTGGACGACAACCGTTATGAGGAACTGGTGTAACGTCTTTGATCGCAGTGATTTCAAGACCTGCTGATTGTAATGCACGGATTGCGGCTTCACGACCTGCACCTGGTCCTTTAACTGTTACTTCAACTGTTTTTAAACCGTGTTCCATCGCTGCTTTAGAAGCAGTTTCTGAAGCCATCTGTGCTGCGAATGGAGTAGATTTACGAGAACCTCTGAAACCTAACGCACCAGCTGATGACCAAGATAAAGCGTTACCGAATTCATCAGTGATTGTAACGATTGTATTGTTGAATGTTGAACGGATGTGAGCTACACCGTTTTCAATATTCTTTTTAACTCTACGTTTACGAGATACTTGTTTACGAGCCATTTATGTTTCACTCCTTTACTTATTATTTCTTTTTGTTAGCTACAGTTTTAACTGGGCCTTTACGAGTACGAGCGTTGTTTTTAGTATTCTGTCCACGTGTAGGTAAACCACGACGGTGACGGATACCACGGTATGAACCGATTTCCATCAGACGTTT
Source organism: Macrococcus carouselicus (assembly GCF_004359515.1). Taxonomy (GTDB): domain Bacteria; phylum Bacillota; class Bacilli; order Staphylococcales; family Staphylococcaceae; genus Macrococcus; species Macrococcus carouselicus. The sequence goes on along the minus strand of NZ_SCWD01000002.1, from coordinate 244,883 downwards.
GATGTTTAAGTTTCTTTCACGACGAAGGTCACCTTCAACTTTGTAACTATCGACTGCTTCACGGATTTTGTTAGTTTCTTCTTCTGTTAAATCGCGCACACGTGTACTTTCAGAAACTCCAGCTTCTGATAAGATTTGTTGTGCGGACGTTTTACCGATACCATAAATGTAAGTTAACGCAATTACAACGCGTTTCTCACGAGGGATATCTACACCTGCGATACGTGCCATTTATAGTGCACCTCCATTTTTATCCTTGTTTTTGTTTGTGTTTTGGGTTCTCACAAATTACCATTACTTTACCTTTACGACGAATAACTTTACATTTTTCGCACATAGGTTTAACTGATGGTCTTACTTTCATGTTTATAACCTCCTATTTATGATGGAGTTCGTTTATTTGAAACGATACGTGATGCGTCCACGCGTCAGATCGTATGGACTCATTTCCACTGTTACTTTGTCGCCAGGTAGAATACGGATATAGTTCATACGAATCTTACCACTCACATGTGCTAAGATTTCATGACCATTCTCAAGTTCTACTTTAAACATTGCATTCGGTAAAGTATCGAGTACTGTACCTTCTAATTCAATAACATCTTGTTTAGCCATTATCATTTGCCCCCTTTTTTTAAGTTTCAAGAAAGTCTAGATACATTGTCAACTCATCTATTATAAATGATTCTATTCAATAAATCTATGGACTTGTCTGGACTTTAGGTGAGGATAACGTCATATTTATTGCTCTGGAACATTAAAAGTATCTTCACCCGGAGGCGAAACGGTATATGAATTAAAGGTTAGTTAAAATACTTTCAACGTCGCCTGTTACTTCCTGAATCTCTCTGGAACCATCAATATTTCTCAGGACACCCTGTTCACGATAGAAATCGAGTAACGGTTGTGTCTGTTTGATATTGACGCTCAGACGATTGGCAACAGTTTCTGGATTGTCATCCTCACGTTGATATAATTTACCACCATCAAGGTCACAAATACCTTCTACTTTCGGTGGATTGAATACAAGATGATAAGTAGTGCCGCACGTCTCACAGATACGACGACCTGTTAAGCGGTTCATCAGTTCCTCTTCCTGAACTTCGATGTTGATGACAGCTTCGATCTTACGACCTGTCTCTTCAAGCATCTGATTCAGTGCCGCGGCCTGTTCAACTGTACGCGGGAAACCATCAAGTAAAAATCCTTTTTTAGCATCTTCTTCTGCTAAGCGTTCTTTCACTATACCAATAGTCACTTCGTCCGGAACAAGTTCGCCTTTATCCATGAACGACTTCGCTTCCTTACCGAGCGGCGTGCCGTTCTTGATAGCAGCGCGGAACATGTCTCCAGTCGAAATATGTGGGATAGGGTACTTCTTAATAATCTCACTCGCTTGAGTTCCTTTACCTGCACCAGGTAGACCCATTAAAATGATGTTCATTAATATTCCCTCCTACTAACGTCTTCTGAATCCTCTATATTCACGTTGGTTAAGCTGTGCTTTTAACTGAGCCATTGTTTCAAGCGCTACACCAATTACGATCAGTAAACTTGTACCACCAATCTGCAAGGATTGAGGTAGGTTCATTAATCCTGTCGCAATAAGCGGCAGAATGGAGATCAGTGCCAGGAATAATGATCCGACAAAAGTTAAGCGATATAACACGCGTGTGATATAGTCTTGTGTTGATTTCCCAGGACGGATGCCTGGTACGTAACTGCCTTGCTTTCTCAGGTTCTCGGCCATCTGTTCAGGATTGACCTGCACAAATGCGTAGAAATATGAGAATGCGATGATCAGTAAGACATAGATCACCATGCCGACACCGTGAGTCGGGTCTGCATAAGTCGCAACGTTCTGTGCCCATTCCTTTGTAGGAAAGAACAGAGTAAGTGTCTTCGGCAGCATAAAGAATGCCATTGCGAAGATAACTGGAATAACCCCTGCTGCATTGACCTTCATCGGAAGGAATGTCGCTTGAGGTGCTAGACGATTGCCTGTTTGACGTTTAGCATATTGAATCGGTATTTTACGTACTGCCTGAAGTACAAATACCGCACCCGCTGTTAATAAAATCATACCTAAAAGTAAGCCGATTGCTTTAAGGAATGCCATCGTTGTATCATCTGCACCAACGAAACTCTGCTGATAGAACTGTCCGAGTGCTGTCGGGATAGAAGATAAGATACCAGCGAAGATAATAATGGAGATTCCATTACCGACACCGTACTGTGTAATCTGTTCACCTAACCACATCAAAAATGCAGTCCCGGCAGTTAAAACAAGGGCAATCAGCAGGAAGCTCCAGATTGATGTGTTGTTGATCAACTGGCCTCCAAGCATATTGTTGAAGCTATAACTCATTCCTAGACCTTGAATGAATGCAAGGACGATGGTGAAGTAACGTGTCACCTGAGTGATTTTCTTACGACCCACTTCCCCTTGCTTGGACCATTCTGTCAGTTTAGGTACTACATCCATCTGCAGAAGCTGCATGACGATAGATGCCGTGATATAAGGCATAATCCCCATCGCTAGTATGGAGAAATTCTTCAGTGCACCCCCACCGAATGTGTTGAATAAATCAGTCACACCGGCATTCGCTTTTGAATCAAAAGCTTCAGGGTTAACACCAGGAACCGGAATATAGGTTCCGATTTTGAAGATTAGTAACATTGCGAGTGTAAACAATATCTTGCTACGAATTTCTTTTGTTGTGAAGAAATTCCTGAGAGTCTCAAACATTAGATCACCTCGTGAGTTCCGCCCTTACTTTCAATTGCTTCGATAGCTGAAGCTGAGAATTTATGAGCTTTTACTGTAAGCTTCTTAGACAGTTCACCGTTACCAAGAATTTTGATTCCTGATTTTTCAGCACTTACAACGCCAGTTTCAAGCAATAAAGCTGGAGTGATTTCAGTACCTTCTTCGAAACGTTCTAATTGGCTTAAGTTAACGATAGCATATTCTTTACGGTTGATGTTAGTAAAACCACGTTTTGGAAGACGACGGAATAATGGTAATTGACCACCTTCGAAGCCTAAACGTACGCCACCGCCTGATCTAGAGTTCTGTCCACCGTGACCACGGCCACTTGTTTTACCGTTACCTGAAGCCATACCACGGCCTACACGGTTACGTTCTTTACGAGCACCTTCAACAGGTTTCATCTCATGTAATTTCATTACGGCACCTCCTTAATTGTTAATAATTATACTTCTTTAACTGTCACTAAGTGACTTACTTTATTGATTTGCCCACGAATCGCAGGGTTGTCATCAACTTCAACTGTCTGATGCATTTTTTTAAGACCTAAAGCAGCAACAGTCTTACGTTGTGTTTCAGGACGACCGATGATACTACGAGTGAGGGAAATTTGTAATTTAGCCATTTGTATGCCCTCCTTAATTTAATAGTTCTTCGACTGTTTTACCACGTAATTGTGCTACTTCTTCAGCCACTTTAAGTTCTTTTAATCCTTCAACAGTAGCGCGAACCATGTTGATCGGTGTGTTTGAACCTAAAGATTTAGATAAGATATCAGTGATACCTGCAAGTTCAAGTACGGCACGAACTGGACCACCAGCGATAACCCCAGTACCAGGTGCAGCAGGCTTGATTAATACGCTACCCGCACCGAAACGACCTGTTACCTGGTGAGGTGTTGTACCTTCAACACGAGGAACAGTGATTAAGTTCTTCTTCGCATCTTCGATTGCTTTTTTGATCGCTTCTGGTACTTCTTGTGCTTTACCAGTACCGAAACCGACACGACCGTTTTTATCTCCAACGACTACAAGTGCAGTGAAACGCATACGACGTCCACCCTTAACTACTTTAGAAACACGGTTAATCGTAACTACGCGTTCTTCAAATTCTTTTGCTTCTCTTTCACGACGCATTGAGTGTCCCTCCTTTTATTAAAATTGAAGTCCGTTTTCACGAGCTGCTTCAGCCAATGCTTGAACACGTCCGTGGTATAAATACCCTCCGCGGTCAAATACAACTGCAGTAATGCCTTTTTCTACGGCTGCTTTCGCTACTGCTTCGCCTACTTTTTTAGCTGCTTCTACGTTTGATGTAGCATCTAAACCTAATTGTTGACTAGATGCCTGTGCAATTGTCACGCCTTGAGCGTCATCAATTACTTGAGCATAAATATGTTTGTTAGAACGATATACGTTTAAACGAGGGCGTTCTGTCGTACCAGTCAATCTGCTACGTACACGCGCATGTCTTTTTAAACGTACTTTGTTCTTATCGATTTTAGCGATCATGTGAATACTCCTTTCTTAAGTTAGTGATTACTTACCAGTTTTACCTTCTTTACGACGAACATATTCGCCTTCGTAACGGATACCTTTACCTTTATAAGGTTCTGGTGGACGAGTAGCACGGATGTTTGATGCGATCGCACCTACGCGCTCTTTTGAAATACCTTCAACTTTAACGCTCGTATTTTTCTCAACAGATAATGTGATACCGTCTTCTGCGACGATTTCAACTGGGTGAGAGTATCCGACGTTAAGAATTAAGTTCTTACCTTGCATTTGCGCACGGTAACCAACCCCGATCAATTCAAGTTTCTTTTCGAAACCTTTTGACACGCCTTCAACCATGTTTGCGATTAACGCACGAGTAGTACCATGGATTGTTTTGTGTGCTTTAGAATCAGAAGGACGAACAACTTCTAAAGTGTTATCTTCTAAGTTATAAGTCATTTCTTCGTTAAATGTATTTGTTAATTCACCTTTAGGACCCTTGACTGTGATTGTGTGTCCATCGATTTTGATTTCTACACCAGCAGGGATATCAATGATTTTCTTACCAACACGACTCATCTGTCGGCACCTCCTTCTTTAATTAATTCTTACCAGATGTAAGCTAATACTTCTCCACCGATGTTACGTTGACGCGCTTCTTTATCAGTTAATACACCTTCAGAAGTTGACACTAATGCGATACCTAAACCGTTTAATACTTTAGGAAGCTCATCAGCTTTTGCGTATACACGTAAACCAGGTTTAGAGATACGTTTTAAACCAGTGATAACACGTTCGTTGTTAGAACCGTATTTAAGGAACATACGGATAACACCTTGTTTATCATCTTCGATATATTCTACGCTTTTAACGAAACCTTCACGTTTAAGGATTTCAGCGATTTCTTTTTTGATGTTTGATGCAGGTAATTCTAATTTCTCGTGACGTACCATGTTTGCGTTACGCACGCGAGTTAGCATATCTGCGATTGGATCTGACATTGTCATTGAAAATATCCTCCTTTCAATTCTTTAATTTTACCAGCTTGCTTTTTTAACGCCAGGAATCTGACCTTTGTAAGCTAATTCACGGAAACAAATACGGCAAAGTTTAAATTTGCGGATAACTGAGTGTGGACGTCCACAACGTTCACATCGTGTATAAGCTTGAACTTTAAATTTAGGTTCACGTTGTTGTTTAACGATCATTGATTTTTTAGCCATTAAGTTTTAGCCTCCTATTAGATTAGAGATTACTTTTGAAATGGCATACCGAATTGAGTTAACAATTCACGAGCTTCCTCGTCAGTGTTAGCCGTTGTAACGATAACGATATCCATTCCTCGTACTTTACTTACTTTATCGTAGTCAATTTCAGGGAAGATTAATTGTTCTTTAACACCCAGTGTGTAGTTACCACGGCCATCAAACGCTTTGTTTGAGATACCACGGAAGTCACGTACACGAGGTAAAGATACATTAACTAATTTGTCGAAGAATTCGTACATTCTTTCACCACGTAACGTTACTTTCGCACCGATAGGCATACCTTCACGCAGACGGAATGTCGCGATAGATTTTTTAGCTTTAGTGACCATTGGTTTCTGACCAGTGATTGCCTGAAGTTCTTCAACCGCAGTATCTAATACTTTAGAGTTCTGAACAGCATCACCGATACCCATATTCACAACGATTTTTTCGATTTTTGGTACTTCCATCACTGATGCATAGTTGAACTTCTTCATCAGCTCAGGTGTAATTTCATTATTGAACTTTTCTTTTAAACGAGTCAAAGTGAGAACCTCCTTCCAAGATTATTAAATGATTTCTCCAGACTTTTTAGCAACACGGACTTTCTTACCGTCTTCTACTTTGTAGCCGACACGTGTTGGTTGGTTCGTTTTAGGATCCAGTAACATAACGTTAGATACGTGAATCGCAGCTTCGCGCTCTTCGATTCCGCCTTCAGGATTCATCTGTGTTGGTTTCTGATGTTTTTTGATGATGTTGACACCTTCAACTACAACGCGATCTTTTTTAGGAAGTGCTTCAATTACAGTTCCTGTTTTACCTTTATCTTTACCTGTGATAACGATAACTTTGTCGCCTTTTTTTACATGCATGCCGGGACACCTCCTCTTTCTAAAAATTATAATACTTCAGGTGCTAATGAAACGATTTTCATGAAGTTGCCTTCGCGTAATTCACGAGCAACTGGTCCGAAGATACGAGTTCCACGAGGACCTTTATCATCACGGATGATAACACATGCGTTCTCATCGAATTTGATGTATGAACCGTCGTTACGACGAACACCAGATTTAGTACGAACGATTACAGCTTTAACAACGTCACCTTTTTTAACAACGCCACCTGGTGTAGCATTTTTAACGGTACATACAATAACGTCACCAATGTTAGCTGTTTTACGTCCAGATCCGCCTAATACTTTAATAGTTAATACTTCACGAGCACCAGAGTTGTCTGCTACTTTTAAGCGTGTCTCCTGTTGGATCATTCTGAGTTACCTCCTTTATCTATTAATGATTAAATAATGATTGATTCTTCAACTACTTCAACTAATCGGAAGCGTTTCGTAGCTGATAAAGGACGTGTTTCCATAATTCTTACGATATCGCCCATTTTAGCTGTATTGTTTTCATCATGTGCTTTATATTTTTTTGTATACTTGATACGTTTGCCATATAAAGAATGTGTTTTGTAAGTTTCAACTGAAACTGTAATTGTTTTATCCATTTTATCAGATACAACTTTACCAGTGTAAACTTTGCGGTCATTTCTTTCGCTCACTCGAGTGTCCTCCTCTTTTCAATTATTTTTGTTCAGTTTTTTGTTGCTCAATTTCTCTTGCACGTACAACAGTTTTCATTCGCGCGATTGATTTCTTTACTTCACGAATACGTGCTGTATTTTCAAGTTGACCTGTAGCTAACTGAAAGCGTAGGTTGAAAAGTTCCTCTTTAAGCGCTTTTACTTTTGATTCAATTTCAGAAGTGGTTAAATCTCTAATTTCCTTAGCTTTCATTTGTGTCACCACCCAATTCTTCACGTTTTACAAACTTAGTTTTCACTGGAAGTTTGTGAGATGCTAAACGTAATGCTTCGCGAGCTGTTTCTTCTGGAACACCAGCGATTTCGAACATAATACGTCCAGGCTTAACTACTGCTACCCAACCTTCAACAGCACCTTTACCAGAACCCATACGGACTTCTAAAGGTTTTTTAGTATATGGTGTATGTGGGAAAATTTTGATCCAGACTTTTCCGCCACGTTTCATATAACGAGTCATTGCGATACGGGCAGATTCGATTTGACGTGATGTGATCCAAGCAGCTGTCGTTGCCTGTAAACCATATTCACCAAATGTTACTTCATTTCCGCCTTTTGAACGTCCTGTTGTTTTAGGTCTATGTTGACGACGGTATTTTACACGTTTCGGTAATAACATTATTATTTTCCTCCTTCACTAGACTTCTTAGTAGGAAGAACTTCTCCACGGTAAATCCATACTTTAACACCTAATTTACCATAAGTAGTGTCTGCTTCAGCGTGTGCGTAATCGATGTCAGCACGTAATGTATGAAGTGGAACAGTTCCTTCTGAATATTGCTCAGCACGTGCGATATCCGCACCACCTAAACGACCTGATACTTGAGTTTTGATACCTTTAGCGCCAAGTTTCATCGCGCGTTGGATTGCCTGTTTCTGTGTACGACGGAATGACGCACGGTTTTCTAATTGACGAGCGATGTTTTCAGCAACTAATGTTGCATCCATATCAACCTTCTTGATTTCAACAACGTTGATGTGTACACGTTTACCCGTTAATGAGTTTAAGCTGTTACGTAATTTTTCGATTTCAGAACCGCCTTTACCGATAACCATACCTGGTTTACCAGTGTGGATAGCGATGTTGACGCGATTAGCTGCACGTTCGATTTCTACACGAGAAACAGAAGCGTCTTTTAAGTTTTCTGCGATATATTTACGAATTTTTAAGTCTTCGTGTAACAGAGTAGCGAAATCTTTTTCTGCATACCATTTCGCATCCCAGTCGCGGATGATACCGACACGAAGTCCGATAGGATTAATTTTTTGACCCACTGTATTCCCTCCTTAATGAGATATTAATTATTTAGCTTCTTTGTCTGCTACGACGAGAGTGATGTGACTAGTACGTTTGTTGATCGCGCTCGCACGGCCTTGTGCACGTGGGCGGAAACGTTTTAATGTCGGTCCTTCGTTAGCGTAAGCTTCTTTAACTACTAAAGTGTCGATGTTCATGTCATAGTTGTGCTCAGCATTTGCTAAAGCTGACATCAATAACTTCTCTACTACTGGTGAAGATGCTTTGTTTGTTAATTTTAAGATGGCAATTGCTTCGCCAACTTCTTTACCTCGGATAAGATCTAAAACTAATCTCACTTTACGAGGTGCGATACGGATTGTTCTTGCTACCGCTTTTGCTTCCATTGTTTTTCCTCCTTAAATATGAAATTAGCGTTTAGTTTTCTTGTCGTCTGCACCGTGACCTTTGTAAGTACGTGTAGGTGCGAATTCGCCTAATTTGTGTCCAACCATATCTTCAGTTACGAATACAGGTACGTGTTTACGTCCATCGTATACTGCGATTGTGTGGCCGATGAAGTTAGGGAAAATTGTAGAGCGACGAGACCAAGTTTTAATTACTGATTTTTTTGAATTTGCTTCCATTGCCTCAACTTTTTTCATTAAGTGATCATCAACGAAAGGTCCTTTTTTAAGACTACGAGCCATTGTGGCGCCTCCCTCTTATCCTGCTGTACACTGCGGCTCATGCCGCAGTCAGCAAGTTGATTTTATTATTTCTTACGTCCACGAACGATAAGTTTGTTAGAACTGTTTTTCTTCTTACGAGTTTTCTTACCAAGCGTTGGTTTACCCCATGGAGACATTGGTGATTTACGACCGATTGAAGTACGTCCTTCACCACCACCGTGTGGGTGATCGTTAGGGTTCATTACAGAACCACGGACTGTAGGACGTTTGCCCAGCCATCTAGAACGACCGGCTTTACCGATGTTGATCAGTTCGTGCTGTTCGTTACCGACCTGACCGATAGTCGCACGGCAAGTGGATAGGATCATACGAACTTCGCCTGATTTAAGACGAACAAGAACGTATTTACCTTCTTTACCAAGTACTTGAGCAGATGTACCAGCTGAACGTACAAGCTGACCACCTTTACCTGGTTTTAATTCGATATTGTGGATAACTGTACCGACTGGGATGTTGATAAGTGGTAATGCGTTACCGACTTTGATATCTGCTTCTGGACCGTTGTTGATTTCTTGACCTACAACTAAGCCTTTAGGCGCGATGATATAACGTTTTTCACCATCAAGATAGTGGATTAATGCGATATTTGCTGAACGGTTTGGATCGTACTCGATCGTCGCAACTTTACCTGGAATACCGTCTTTGTTACGTTTGAAATCAATGATACGGTATTGACGTTTATGACCGCCACCTCTGTGACGAACTGTCAGTTTACCTTGGTTGTTACGGCCCGCTTTTCTCGGAAGGGGCTCAAGTAATGACTTTTCAGGTGACGTTGACGTAATTTCAGCGAAATCTGAACTTGTCATATTACGACGACCGTTTGTAATTGGCTTATAATGTTTAATTGCCATTGTCGTTTTACCTCCTTAATGGTAAATGGTTTATTTTAGTTGAAGAAATCGATTGTTCCTTCTTTTAATGTTACGATTGCTTTTCTTCTTTTATTTGTGTAGCCAGTGTAGCGGCCCACACGTTTCTTTTTCGCTTTGTAGTTCATGACATTCACTTTATCAACTTTTACATCGAAGATTTCTTCGATCGCAATTTTGATTTGAGTTTTGTTAGCGCGAGTGTCTACATCGAATGTGTATTTCTCGTCAGCCATCTGCTCAGATGAACGTTCAGTAATAACGGGGCGCTTAATGATATCGCGAGCTTCCATTAACCGAGCACCTCCTCTACTTTTTGAACTGCTGCTTGAGTCATGACCACTTTGTTAGCATGAACGATATCAAGAACGTTCAGGCCAGTTGTAGTAACAACTGTCACACCAGGGATGTTACGAGCTGATAAGAATACGTTGACATCTTCAGCGTCGATAACGAAAAGTACTTTTCTTGGTAATTCAAGTGTTGTTGTCATTGCTTTGAATTCTTTTGTTTTTGGTGCATCGAATGTTAATGCATCAAGCACTGCGAATTCGTTGTCTCTTACTTTAGCTGATAATGCTGAGCGAAGTGCTAAACGACGCATCTTCTTAGGCATTTTGTAAGAGTAGCTTCTTGGTGTCGGTCCGAATACGATACCACCACCACGCCATTGTGGCGCACGGATTGTACCTTGACGCGCACGACCAGTTCCTTTTTGTTTCCAAGGTTTACGTCCACCACCGCTTACCGCTGAACGGTTTTTAACAGAGTGAGTCCCTTGACGAAGTGAAGCACGTTGAAGATTGATTGCTTCGAATAAAACATGTTGATTAGGTTCGATACCGAATACGTTATCGTTTAATTCGATTGAACCTGCTTTAGATCCATCTACTTTTAATACATCATAATTAGCCATTATGCTATGTCCTCCTTTCAGCTATTATTTATTGCCTTTTTTAATTGAAGTCTGGATTTTAACTAATCCTTTTTTAGGTCCTGGCACATTACCTTTAACTAAGATAACGTTGTTCTCAACATCAACTTTAACGATTTCCAAGTTTTGCATTGTAACAGTATTACCGCCCATACGGCCTGGTAATGCTTTACCTTTAAATACTTTAGAAGCGTCAGATGCCATACCCATTGAACCTGGGCGTCTGTGGTAACGAGAACCGTGACTCATTGGTCCACGTGACTGTCCGTGGCGTTTAATAGCGCCTTGGAAACCTTTACCTTTTGAAGTTGCCGTCACGTCAACGATGTCACCAGTCTGGAATGCATCCACAGTGACTTCTTGACCTACTTCGTATTCAGAAGCGTCTACGTTTCTGAATTCACGAATGAAGCGCTTAGGCGCTGTGCCCGCTTTTTTAGCATGGCCTTCAGCTGGCTTAGTTGCATATTTATTAGACTTGCGGTCTTTTTTGTATGCTTGTTTGTCTTCAAAACCGATCTGAACTGATGAGTAACCATCAACTTCTTCGGTTTTCTTTTGTAATACAACGTTTTGTGCTGCTTCTACTACAGTTACTGGAATTAACTCACCGTTTTCAGCGAATACTTGAGTCATTCCCACTTTTCTTCCTAAGATTCCTTTGGTCATCGAAAGTCGCACCTCCTACTTTAAATTATAATTTGATTTCGATGTCTACGCCTGATGGTAAGTTTAAGCCCATGAGAGCATCAACTGTTTTAGGTGTAGGGTTAACAATGTCGATAAGACGTTTGTGCGTGCGCTGCTCAAATTGCTCACGTGAGTCTTTGTATTTATGCACGGCACGAATGATTGTATAAACTGTTTTTTCAGTTGGTAACGGAATCGGACCAGATACTTCAGCACCTGAACGTTTCGCTACTTCTACAATCTTCTCAGCTGATTGATCGATCACACGGTGATCATAAGCTTTCAAACGAATACGAATTTTTTGTTTTGCCATTATTTTACCTCCTCTTAATATCGTCTATTTTGGTTTGATAGACTTCTCCACGAAAATTGTCTCACACATCGCCATGGCAAAGCGGCCGGGTGTGTCAGTAACCTCTCGCTTCATCGCTTTTAAAAGTCCAACAGTAGATATAATACAGGACTTCACTGTAAAAATCAACACTTTACACTATAAATGTTGAAATTATTTTCAAACCGTATTTTTATATTCTACCGATTATGGCGGGCAGGCGCAAGTCGTTGTAATTAAGGATTTTTATAAATCATAGTATAATAGAAGTATCTTCCATTAGAAAGAGACACTGTGGATGGAAGAGGATAAACAAGAAGGTTATTGAATGAAAAGCTCATTTCGTGTTGTATTTTTAGTTCTAGGTATTATTGCATTGATGCGTGAAGCATTTTTCGGTCTACCGGTCATCGGTGGCTCCTACGTTTTATCGCTCGCCTGGGCGCCACTCGGCATAAGTATTCTGATTTATGGCATCATGCTTGCCGTGATGCTTGCGGACCGCTACGGGCGCTCCAAAGAGCTCTTATGGGTGCCGCTGATAGGAATTGTCTTCAGCATCATTGCTATCGTTCCATTTGTGGCGATGATTCTGCACTGGGTGATGAGTCTTATTCTGATCTACTTCATCATTCGTGTGATGTCATTGCCGAACCAGGTAGGTAACACGCATGTCTATTACGGTGGCGATACCGACAAAACCGTTAATAGAAGATAAGAACAAAAAAATCGACTATCCTTTATAGAGGATAGTCGATTTTTTGTCATAGGTTAATAGATGCGAAAGTTATGAGCGATATTTTCCGTTTATCGATCATAACGCTGCTGATGCACCTCTTTTGTTTGAGTTATGAACGATATTTTCCGTTTATCGCTCATAACTCACCCTTTCAGGCATATAAAAAGAATGGCCGCAGCCATTCCTATGAATGTTGTACAAAGATGAAATAAAGGACGAAGACGATAAAGAGCACATACATAATAGGATGAATCTCTTTTCTTCTGCCGGCCATTATCATGGTAATCGGATAGAAGATAAAACCACATGCGATACCTGTTGCGATTGAATATGTCAGCGGCATCATGATCATCGTCAGAAATGCCGGTACAGCAATCTCAAAGCGGTCCCACTCAATTTTACTTAAGTTGGAGACCATGAGCACCCCGACGATGACAAGCGCCGGTGCGGTTACTGCACTGGTCACGACAGCCATCAGCGGAGAGAAGAATAACGCTAATGCAAAGCAAAGGGCTGTCACTACACTCGCAAAGCCGGTACGTGCACCGACTGCTACACCTGCTGATGATTCAATATAAGAAGTTGTTGTTGAAGTACCGAAGACTGCTCCAGTCATTGTAGCGAGAGAATCGGCAAATAATGCACGACCTGCACGAGGCAGTTTGTTGTCTTTAACAAATCCAGCTTGGTTCGCTACAGCAACTAATGTGCCTGCTGTATCAAAGAAATCAATGAAAAGAAATGTCAGAACGACTGCAAGGAAATGCCCTGTTAATAACTGACCTGGATCTTGAAACGCTTCAAATGCTTTCCCGAATGTCGGTTCAACACTTGGAATCTGGCTGACAATATGTTTCGGTGGGTCAATCAGACCGAAGATCATACCGAAGATAGCCGTCAGTACCATGCCGATAAAGATGCTGCCGGGTACCTTACGTGCCATCAGAATGACAGTTAATAGAATACCGGCCACTGCAAGTAAGACATGCGGGTCATGAATATTACCGATGGTCACCAACGTCGCTTCACTTGGCGCAACAATCCCCGCCCCTTTTAATCCGACAAAGGTGATGAAAAGACCGATGCCTGCAGAGACCGCCATTTTCAGTTCAAACGGTATCGCATTGATAATTGTTTCGCGCCAGCCGCTCATTGTTAAGAGTGCGAAGATCATCCCTGAGAAAAGCACGCCTGTCAGACCGATCTGCCAAGGAATACCGTAAGTCAGAACGACCGTGAACGCGAAGAATGCATTCAGTCCCATACCAGGCGCGAGCGCGATCGGGTAATTCGCAATCAGGCCCATGAACAGACAGCCGACGATAGAGGCAAGAATGGTTGCGACGAATACTGCACCTGCATCCATGCGCATTGAATCAGGAATGCCTTCCACCCCTTGTAATGAAAGCATCGCAGGGTTGACTGCAAGAATATAAGCCATTGAGAGGAAAGTAGTAAGACCACCGAGTATTTCACGCTTATAATTAGTGCCGAGTTCATCGAATTTGAAATAATTCTTCATACATAACTCCTTAAGTTCTTTTTTAAATACTTGTATATTCTATTATGCATTGATTTAAAAAGCAATAATAAATCGAACATTAAAGATTGAAAACGGTTTTTCGTTCGTGATTTGCCTACAAAAAAAGACTGTCCTGATGACAGTCTCTTCTCAGCTAGAACTTCAGTCCTTTTAATGCATCTGCAAACGGATTGTTCACCGGTTCTTCTTTCTGCGTATATTTCTTGATATCATTGCGGGATACTTTGCCTGTCTTCTTCGAGTTGAAGCGTTTGTCCATCTGTTCCTGCGTCTCATGGAAACCGCAGCTGCAGCTGTACATCGCCTTTGGTCCTTTACCGTGTAATGTCAGTTTCTTCTTACAGTTCGGACAGCGGGCGTTTGTCTTACGCTGCACGTTCTTCTTCGTCTTACATGCCGGATCCTGACAGACCAGCATCTTCGCATTCTTCGTCTTGATCTCCAGCATGAACTTCCCGCATGTCGGACATTCTGTCGATGTGAGGTTATCATGCTTGAATTTGTCTTCACTTGCCTTAATGCCGTGAATCAGCTTCTGCGTGAAGTCGCGCATCTCATCAATAAAGGCTTTCTTGTTGTATTTACCCCGTTCAATCAGTGTGAGCTTATGTTCCCAGTCAGCGGTCAGTTCAGGTGACTTCAGCTCTTCAGGTGCCAGTTCCAGTAACTGCTTCCCTTTATTCGTTACGCGGAGTTTACCTTCATGTGATTCAATCGCATTCAGATTGTACAGTTTCTCAATAATATCAGCGCGCGTTGCGACTGTACCGATACCCCCCGTCTCTTTAAGGGTCGAACGTCTTTCCTTATCCAGCTTGAAGATTGCAGCAGGATTCTCCATCGCTTTCAGCAGTGTTCCTTCATTGAAATACGGCGGTGGTGCTGTTTCACCGCGCGTTTTTGCTAGTTTAGCGGGCAGTCTGTCCCCCTGCTTGAAGGTCAGTGCTGCTTTTTCAGTAAGTTGTTCATATAATGCTTTAAATCCCAGTTCAATCGGCCGTTCATGCTTCGCTGTGAATTCAGTCTGGCCAATTTTCACTTTGATGGTCTGCAGTTCATAACGGTAAGGCTTCATCAGGACACTTAAAAAGCGTTCGGCAATCAGTTCATAGATATGACGTTCACGCAATGTCAGATCATCCGGACGTGCTTTGACTTCTGTCGGTACGATGGCATGGTGGTCCGACACTTTGCTGTCATCGATGAAATGTCTGCTGCCCTTAATCTGACTCTTGATCAGCTCCAGAACTGCGGGACGGAACTGGGTTGCGCTGAGTGATGCCACGCGGTCACGAAGTGTCGGCACCATATCTTCTGTCAGATAGTTTGCATCGGTACGTGGATAGGTGACAAGCTTATGGCTTTCATATAAGTTCTGCATCGTGCTGAGAGTTTCCTTAGCAGAATATTGATAACGTTTATAAGCATCCTGCTGAAGCGATGTCAGATCATAGAGTTTATCAGGATATTTCTTTTTCTCGTTACTGTCGACCGATGTCACGATCGCTTCCTTACCCTGCAGATCTGCTATCAGCTGATTGATCTGCTCTTCTTCGAATATCTGGTTGGGCCCACTGAACCGTGTGCCATTGATAACCGCTTCTGTACCATAATATTTACGTGCTCTGAACTGATTGATTTCGTCTTGACGCATCTTCACCATCTGCAGCGTCGGCGTCTGTGCACGCCCTGTCGACAGCTGTGCATCATACTTAGTCGTCAGTGCGCGTGTTGCATTGATGCCGACAATCCAGTCCGCTTCACTGCGGGCAAGTGCAGCATCATAGAGACCTTGATAGGCTTGTCCATCTTTCAGTCTACTGAAGCCGTCTTTAATCGCTTTATCTGTCACTGAACTGATCCAGAGACGTTTGACCGGTTTATTGCCTTTACACTTCTCTAAAATAAGACGTGCGACGAGTTCCCCCTCACGACCTGCATCCGTCGCGATGATCACTTCATTGACATCATCACGCTCAACTTGATGTTTCACTGTATTGAATTGCTTGCGCGTCTTACCGATGACCACTGTCTTCATATACTTCGGCAGAATCGGCAGCTCGTTCAGATCCCATGTCTTATATTTATTATCATATTGCTCAGGATCTGCATTCGTCACCAGATGCCCAAGTGCCCATGTCACAATGTAACGGTTGTTCTCTATATAGCCTTCTTTTTTCTGAGTGCATCCAAGCACACGTGCAATATCCCGTGCAACAGATGGTTTCTCAGCAAGTACGACTGATTTCATAGTATCATTCCTTCTCGTAAAGTCATTGCATCATTATAGCATTATTTCTATTGAGTTCGTACCTTAAGTGCTGTATGCTATGTGAAAATAAGGAGGAATCCGCATGTATTTCCCAGAAATGATCGACACGCTTGTCTGCTCTGATTTTGATGAAACTTACTTCGCCCATGACCGGAATAATCCGGATGATGTCATAGCGCTGACGGAATATCTGAACCAGCAGGACCAGCTGTTATTCGGCATCGTTTCTGCCAGCACACTTACTATGATCAAGGGCTGCCTGGAAGAGATGGCTATGGCCTATCCTCATTTCATCGCCGCGAATTCCGGTACAGAGCTTTACTATTATAAAGACGGCAGAGAAATCTATGACACAGACTATGAACAATCACTTCTAAATCAGGGATTCAGCAAAACGACTATTATGGAGCTGGAGCAGGAACTGATGGATGAGGGTATTCCTCTTATGATCCAGATGCCGTTCATTCATGCACCGTTCTCACGCAACTACTATTACCGGGAAACCCGCCATGAAACGGACCAGGAGAAATTCAGCATCATCCGTAAGCGTGCTGAGGCGCAGAACCTTAGCGTCAATATCAGCAGATGCAATCCATTGATCGGTGATCCGGCTGATTGTTACGATATCGATCTCTTCCCGGAGAGCACGGGCAAGGATGCCATCGTCCGCTATCTAGTCCGGAAATATGATATCCCGTTTGAAAACACTTACGCTTTCGGAGACAGTGGAAATGATATCAGGATGCTGAATGCAGTGAAACATGGGTATCTAGTAAGTAATGCAACTGAAGAAGCGAAGCTCCTTCATTCAAAGCACGCAGCCCATCCCTATAATAAAGGTATCCTCTCTATCCTGCAGACAAGGAGTGAATGATTTTGAACAAACGGAAGATTGCCCAGTTCATCTATGACCTGAACCAAAGCCCGGAACACCGTATCGGTTATCTGCCCCGCTCTCTTTCAGCAATAGAAGCCCTGCTTGAACGTATGAATGAACAGGACTATGTCGTCTCAGGTGACGACACACCAGACGCTTTTCTCGGATTGATCAAAGACGGACCGAACGCTAAAGTCATCGGTCCTCTTACGACTCAATCAGATTTAAAACAGATTGCTGAAATGTGGAAAGAACTCACTTCCCGGCACTCTGTCATTAAGGACTATGAGTTCTATATCGATAACCGGCATCAATCCGGCCGACAGGTGATGAAGGCACTTAAGACTCAATACTTAGGCACCCAGTATACAATGACTGCAGAATCACTGACTGAAGAAATTGACACAAGACAGGTGATCAAATATCGATCTATCTATAAGAAAAGTTTCTGTGAACTGCTGAAAAATCTTTATATCGATGTATCCGCCCGGAAAAAACTGATTCTTGACACACTGAATGATAACTATGAACTTTTCATTCTGCTCAGTGAAGGGATTGTTAAAGGCTACGTCATTCTGGAAGTCAATGCGCATGCTGTCTGTTATATCGACCACGTTGAAACCCACAAACATTACCGCCAGCAGGGCATCGGACATAAACTCGTCGCACATGCTGCAAATCATGCATTCCATGAGTATCATGCGACAGCTATACAGCTGGTCGTTGAAGACAAACGCAAGCGTTCTATTGAATTTTACGAGAAGCTCGGATTCCGTAAGACCGATGAAATGCACCATTTTAAATATACAGCTGAATAACAGAAGCGGCGCCTTGAGTGCGCCACTTTTTTTGCATGCAGAATACATCATGTTTGACATCTGGAAGGAAGGGAATGCTGAAAATAACTAAACAATAAAGGAGCATACAATGGATATTCTCATTGCATTACTGCCTGCCCTTCTATGGGGAAGTGTAGTGCTTATCAATGTCAAAGTCGGTGGTACCCCTTATGAGCAGATCATGGGGACGGTTATCGGTGCCTTCATCATCGGTCTCGGCACTTATCTTATCGTTCAGCCGGATCTGAACTGGAAGATTCTGCTTGTCGGTATGGTTTCCGGTGCGTTCTGGGCACTTGGTCAGGGCAATCAGCTGAGAAGTGTCAAGATGATTGGTGTCTCGCGCACTATGCCTATTTCAACAGGGATGCAGCTGGTCGGCACGACACTGATATCCGTTCTCTTCTTCAATGAATGGAAGAGCATGACATCAACTGTTCTTGGAATTACAGCACTTGTCCTGCTTATTGCCGGTGTTATTCTGACGTCACTGAAAGGCAGCAAAGACAATCAAGAGGATAAGAAAAGTTCGCTTGCAAAGGCGATTCCAATACTTCTTATCTCAAGTATCGGTTATATCACCTATGTGGTAATCGGTCAGTTCTTTGGTGTCGGAGGGTGGGAAGCCCTGTTTCCGCAGTCAATCGGTATGGTAATCGGTGGCTTTCTCCTGAGCTTCAAACATAATCCAGGACAGAAAGCCATCCTGAAGAATATGCTCCCCGGTGTCATCTGGGCGTTCGGTAATATGGCCATGTTCTACTCACAGCCCCGTGTCGGTGTCGCAACAAGTTTCTCATTCTCACAGATGCTGGTCGTTGTCTCCACACTCGGCGGGATCTTTCTTCTGAAAGAACAGAAAACAAAGAAACAGTATATCGGTATCGCAATCGGTATTGTACTTATCATTGCAGCAGCCTTTCTACTCGGCTACGCAAAACAATAAAAAGGAGGATGAAAATATGTATTCAGATTTAAAAGACAAAATTGTAGTGATCACAGGTGCTTCAAGCGGAATCGGTAAAGCAATGGCAGAGGAATTTGGTAAAAATGGCTGTAAAGTCGTGATCAATTACTATTCAAGTGAAGAAGAGGGGCAGGCAGTGGCAGACGCTGTGAAGAACAATGGTGGTCAAGCTGTCATTAAACAAGGAGATGTCTCAAAAGAAGAAGATGTGGTAGCTTTAGTTCAGACCGCAATTGACGCATTCGGGGGATTAGATATCATGATCAATAATGCAGGTGTAGAGAAACCTGTTGCCACGGTCGAAATGTCAGCAGAAGAATTCAGACGTGTGATGGACACCAACTTGACGGGTGCTTTTGTCGGCAGTCGTGAAGCAGCAAAATATTTCATTGATCATGACATCAAAGGAAATATCATCAATATCGCCAGTGTTCATGATGTAATCCCGTGGCCGAACTACGTCAACTATGCAGCAAGTAAAGGCGGCATGAAGCTGATGATGGAAACGATGAGTATGGAATTTGCACCAAATGGTATTCGCGTCAACAATATCTCGCCAGGCGCAATTATGTCTGCACATACTCGTGAAAAATTCACCGACCCTGAAACACGTGCACAGACTGAGAAGATGATTCCGATGGGCATGATCGGTCAGCCTGAACAAATCGCGACAGTTGCCACTTTCCTTGCAAGTGAGAATGCGAGCTATATTACCGGCGAAACGATTTATGTTGACGGAGGTATGACGAAATATCCATCTTTCATGGGTGGTAAAGGTTAAGTAAATAATACTCGCTGAACTTTAAACAGTCAGCGAGTTTTTTTGTTATGATGTATAAAACAAATGAGGTGCGACTATGAAAAATCTCACGAGACTCCCAAAGATACTTGCCATCCTCGCATGGATCGTTCTATCTTTATTATTATTCAGCGTTACTGCTGCTTACTTAGTGGCAGAACAGCCAATCGTGCAGGATTTCCTGCGCAATAAATCAACAGATGCAATAGCAGCAACTATAGCGTTCAAGGAGGTACTGCTGCCATTCGGTGTTATCATCCTGATTCCATGGCTGCTTAATCTGCTCGGTATTCTCTATATGAAGCGTTATGTCATGGCAAGCGCTGTTATGCTTATCCTATCAGGACTGATGATGCTCTATACCATCATTCTACCTATTCTGCTTATTACAGCAGGCACTATACTGATTACGCGTCACCGCTATTTTATCAAACATGAGAAATATCAGACGCCTTATCAGTAGAAGTGTCCAGCACTTCCTCCGGCACCCAGCCGACCAGGCCATTACGCTTGATCAGTACATAACCGGCATACTCTCCAACTACTTTCACTTCTTCTCCCGCCGTTACATCCAGAAAGAGATCCGTATAGTCATCATTGAGGTAATGACGTCCGTCCTGCTCCTTGATCCATTCCGTCTTCACCATCAGCTGCGTCTGACTTGAGAGATGTTCTGCAAAGGTGAAGTGTGCATCCCCTTCGAAGGCTTTGATCTCATAGTCCGGAAATGTGAAGCTGTGCGGCTCCTGTAACGTGACTTCAAAGTCCTGAATGACGAGTCTTGAGGGATGCGCATCCACCGACATCGTGTCCAGGCTGCCGTCCGCTTCAATGATCAGCGCGTTCAGCTGCCCTGATGCCTTCACCTGATTGCCACCATCCAGCGCGATAATGCGACGCGCCTGATTGACCTTGACTTCATGGCTGTATAGACCGTCTTCTACAAAGTTGGCTGCGGGATAATGGCCGACCACTACGGTCTTGTCCAGGTGATGGGTCCGGCTATAGAATTCAGGCATCGTCAGCGCGACTTCTCTCGGCGTCTCAAGGTAATCAGCCTCTATTCCCGCATGGACAAACAGATAGTCCTCTGTCTCGATTGCTGTCGGCAGGTTTCTGAACCACTGCTGAAAGTCACCGTACTGTTCGAGCACAGCACGGGCAAAGTCACTCTGTGCAGGATAATCTTCAAGTGTTGTCCCCGTCTCCCGCAGGAATTCATGCGCGGCAGTGTGACGACAGTCCATATACGCATACAGCCAATCGGCCTCCAGCTCATCAAAGAAGCGGTCACAGTTACCTTCAATGACATACACATTGTCACTTTCAGCAAGTTCACGGATAAATTTCATCGTCCCTAAACTATCCTGACCCTTATCCAGGATGTCGCCGTTGATGATCAGCCTATCATCGTCTGACCAGCCGGTTTTCTTAAGCAGCTGCTTGAATAATGCCAGTTCGCCGTGAATATCGGAAATGACAATCGTCCGTCTGCCTCTGATATCAAGCTGAATCAGCTTATCTTTCAGTTTCACCGGATCACCTCTTTCAGCTGTGCTGTCAGCAAGTCGGCAGGATTCAATTTCATCTGTGTACCACGCTGACCGGCACTGACAATCATCTTAATTTTCTTTGTCATTTAAAGCCACCTCTTTCAAGTCTTCTTCATTATAGCTTATAATAGATATACACCAGGGTTAAAGGAGAATAATATGGATTTAAAATATCAGTTAACAGAACTCAAAGAGGAATACGTCCGCATCCAGGGCGATATAGAAAAAGTCCAGTCCACTGGCAATGCTGCAGATAAGTTGGAGGTGCGCCTTATTGAACTCGAAGAAGAAATCAGACAGGTCCGTGAACAGCTCAATTAAGTCATTTTTCACGATATTGATGGCCATCCAGTTCTTCATCTATTTCGGCTTCAGCATCGTGATTCCGGTCATTCCGGCCCTGGTCAAAAGTATGGGGCTGAATGCCTTCCATATGGGACTTCTGCTGTCAGTCTATTCCATCGCGTCATTCATCGCTGCCCCTGTCTGGGGACAGCTGTCAGATCAGCTCGGCCGTAAAAAGATTCTGGTCATTGGTCTGACCGGGTTTGCTGTCAGCTTTCTGACATTCGGATTATTTATTGATAATCTCGCACTGCTCTATGTATCCCGTATTATCGGCGGTCTGTTCTCCGGTGCCTGCTTCTCGACGACGACCAGTATTGTCGCAGATGTTACAACAACGGAAGAACGCAACCGCTATATGGGTCTGATGGGTATGATGATCGGTTTCGGCTTTATTTTTGGTCCGGCGGTCGGCGGTCTCCTTGCCGGTTATTCCTATCAGCTCCCTTACTTTGTCACAACGGTTATACTGGTCGTCATCATCATAGCAGTCCTGCTCTCTCTGCCTGAGACGCATCATCACAAGACCCGACAGCACAACAGGACGAAGCTCAGCTATACGACACCTATTCTGATTCTCCTCGCGAGCACTTTAATTGTCACAATGACCATGAGCGGCATGGAAAGCTCATTCCAGCTCCTTGAAATTGAACGAATCGACATCACACCGACACAGATGGGCATGCTCTTTATGATCGGCGGTCTTGTCAATGCCCTTCTCCAAGGGGGTTACCTGCGCAAAGTAAAGCACGGACAGGAAAAACGTGTCATGGTCACCGGGCAGATTATCACCAGCATCGCCTTCATCATGCTGCCTTTTACGATGAATCTCTTTTATGCAGGCGTCTGTCTCGTTCTGCTGATGTCCGGTAACGCACTCGTCCGCACGCTTCTGACATCAACTTTGACTAAATCAACTTCATCAAGTAATATGGGCAAACTGACAGGCGTCAGCTATTCGCTGGACAGTCTCGGTCGGATCATCGGACCTCTGCTCTTCACCGGTCTGATGACCTATAGTCTCAGCCTGCCTTTCTTCATCGGTGCCCTGACGAGCCTTCTCGCCCTTATTATGATTGCGATTTACTTCAGGAAAGGACTAACTGCATGATACTATTACTGACGTTATTCATCGTCACTTATCTTCTCGTCTCCTATTTAAGCATCTATCAGCTCAATATGAGACCGACACAGGCTGCACGTCTCATCTTCGGTATGGCGCTGATCATCTTCGCCTCCACATGGCTGTCCGGTCTTCCGGGTTCACTGTGGGTGATACTGCTGGTCATCTGTCTCGTCATCAATATCGAGATCACTGCCTTCAAGGCTAAGATCCACGATATGAAAGGCCAGCAGATTCTACATATCTTCACTGTCGCAATGGCGGCGATGATTATCGCAACGGCCTTTCTACTGTCAATTTAAAACGGTTAGTCCTTCTCAGGGCTAACCGTTTCTTGATTAATACAGATCTTTCTCTTCAAGGAGCCTTTCCAGAAAAGTATCCAGCAGACTGTCTTCCACTGCAAGCGATACTCTGACATAATTTCGTCCTCTCTCACCGAACGGGATACCAGGCGTGACTAATAATGACTGTTCCTGCAGCAGATAGTCAACGAATGCCTCACCATCATAGCCTTCCGGGGTCTTCAGCCACAAGAAAATCCCTCCCTCAAGCGGACTGAAGGGTATCGCGTTTTCCGTCAGTATACCCATCACTTTATTCCTCCTCTTTCTGAACAGTTCATTCTGTTCATCGAGGAAAGGTTGTCCGAGCTCGAGTGCTGCGATACTTGCATCCTGCAGCGCTCCCCACATTCCGACCTGTGTATGGTCCTGCAGCTTATTGAGTCCGGCAATCATTTCCTTATTGCCGACAGCGAAGCCGACACGGAAGCCTGACATATTGAACCCCTTTGACAGTGAATAGATTTCCACCGCTACTTCCTTCGCGCCTGGTGACTGGAGAATACTTGGATTTTTCTGATTGAATCCGAACGCTGCATAAGCGAAATCATGGACAATTTTTGTCTCAGTTCCTCTGAAGCGCTCAACTGCCGCATCAAAGAACGCTCTTGTCGCAACAGCTCCAGTTGGATTGCTCGGATAGTTCAGATAAATAAGCTTGGTACGGGCCAGTTCTGCTGCATCGACATCATCAAAGTCAGGCAGGTAATGCTTCTCCTCATATAGCGGGAGGTCATAATGCTCGCCGCGTGCAAGAATGACGCCCGCAAGATAATCGGTATAGCCCGGGTCTGGCAGCAGTACACCGTCACCCGGATTGATGGTACAGAGCGGCAGATGGACCAGTCCGTTCTTCGTGCCATAGAGTATACAGATTTCCTCATCCTTATTCAGCTCAACGCCGTATGTCTCTTTATAGAAAGTCTGTATAGCTGACCTGAACGCTTCCTTTCCCCGGAATACCCCGTATTTATTGTTGGTCGGGTCTGTGATTGCCTGCTGCATGGCTGCTATCACTTCGACAGGTGCGGGTTTATCGGGTATACCGACCGCCATATTGATCAGCGGCTTTTCTCCTATCTCAAGCTTACGTCCCATCGTCTTGCCAAAATAACTATCAGGAATTTCGTTCAGTATGTCTGTATATTTCATCTGTCGCCTTCCTCCCCATAAAAAAATGTCACCGCTTAATAGCGATGACATCTGTCACTTATCTATCAAGCATCCGCTTGCTGGAATTAGCACCGTGCAGCTGCCGGTTGCTGAGATTTCAATGGGCCAGTCCCTCCATCTCTCTGAATAAGTTATTGAATTATTTTTACTATAATCCTTCTAAAGCCCGGGGTCAATATTTTATCTGACCTCAGTCACTTCAGAACGACGACGTCTATTCTTGATTTTCATCAGCACTTCATAGACTACAGGTACAACCAGTAATGTCAGCAGTGTCGATGAAACCAGTCCACCGATCACTGTTACACCAAGCGCCTTACTGATCAGGACGGAACCGTCACCACCGATAAGCAGTGGAGACAAGGCCCCAACAGTTGCCAGTGCCGTCATCAGAATCGGACGGACACGGGTCGAAGCTGCCTCGAGTAAAGCCTCACGGGTCGACAGACCTCTATCTTCCATATGGATGACCCGGTCGACCAGTACAATGGCGTTTGTTACAACGATACCAATCAGCATCAACAGACCAATCATCGAAGGTACAGATAAGGTTTCTCCTGATAACAGCAGACCGACGATCACACCGGTGATTGTGAATGGTAACGAAAACAGGATGGCAAGCGGTGCAAGTCCGCCCTTGAAGGTCAGTACCAGGATCAAGTAGACGATACCGATAGCAGCAAGCATAGCAAGACCTAGTTGTGAGAAACTTTCACCGATATCTTCACTTGTGCCCCCAACCTTGATACTAACATTGTCAGGTTTATCGATTTTTTCAAGTGCTTTTGATACTTCAGCAGTCGTTTTACCGACATCATCCGCTTTGATCTTACCGTCTACAGTAGCAGATATATCTCCATTCTTACGCATAATTGTATCTGAAGACTCACCTTTTTCAATTTGAGCAATATCGCTCAGCTTAATCTCTTTACCTGTCGGTGATGTGAGTGTCGTATTCTCAAGTTTGGCTTCGGTCCAATTTGTCTCCTGACCTTTCGTCAGAATAACATCTGTGGAATTTCCTGTTTTTCCGACCTTAGTGACGACTGTACCAAGTGAATGCTCATTGAGTTTCATGGCAACCTGTCCTGCCGTCAGACCTCTTTCAGCCAGTTTGTTCTGGTCCACCTTGATTGTATACTCTTCGTAGCTTTTAGAAAGAGATGAATTGACATTTGATAATGTCTTCTGTTCATTCATTACCTCTTCGACGTCCTGCACGGTTTTACGGATATCTTTCGTTGAAGGCCCTATCACAGATACTGATACCGAATTAGAAGCACCACCTGTTGCGAAGTCCTGATTCTTCCATGAGCCGGGATGATTGAACGTGGCAATCTTATTCAGTACTTTTTCCGGTTCCTCACCCCAGTCCGGCGTATCTTTATCATACTCAACCATCATGGCCATATCATTTGAAGCAACCGGACTGAATGGGTTTTTACCACCAACTGAGTATTGAATATTATTAACGTGTTTATTTTTGGCAAGCACTTTCTGAATTTCATCACCATGTGCGACCACTTCTTCCTCCGTCTCACCTGGTTCAGGTTTATAAGTGAGTGCAAGCATTTTATCTTCACCTGTTGAGATGAATGAGGTTCCTACAAATGGTGTAAGCATCAGACTGCCGGCAAGCAGCAATGTACTCAGTAAAGCAACCACCCACTTATGGTTGAGACACCATTCAAGAACATTGCGGTAGAAGTGCGCGATGCGGCCTGGTTTTTCGTCGTGATGGCCTCTGATGCTGTTACGGAAGAATATATGAGCAAGCATGGGTACTATCGTGATGGCAATCAGGAGTGATGCCAGCAAGGCGAACACGACTGTCAGTGCGAACGGACGGAACAGTTCACCGATAGAACCTGATACGAGCGCAAGCGGGAGGAATACAGCAATTGTCACCATCGTTGATGACATAATCGGAATGAACATCTCACGAGTTGCGTCAGCAATCAGCGCAGCACCTTGAAGGCGTTCATTCTTAAGTGACATTCTCCGGAAAATATTCTCGATTACGACGATAGAGTCATCGATCACACGACCGATCGCAACAGTCATAGCACCGAGCGTCATAATATTCAGTGTGACGCCTAACTGCTTAAGAATTAAGAGCGCAATCAGAATGGACATTGGAATAGACACGACTGCGATAAAGGTAGAACGAATATTACGTAAGAAGATAAGAATCATGATGACTGCGAAAATGGCACCGATGACTGCTTTTTCCACCATCGTCTTGATCGAATCCTGAATCGGTTTAGCCTGGTCCATCATCAGCAGTGCGTTGAGGTCTTTATTCTCTTTGACATAACCATCAACGATTTCTTTAGCGTCATTGGCTACGCTGACTGTATTGGCATTGTCAGACTTAACAAGCTGGATACTTAATGAATCATTACCGTTCGTCTTAGAAATGGATTCACGACTTTCAACTTTTTTAATTGTTGCGATATCACTGAGTTCAACTGTCGGTATTTTAGCATTTCTCATTTTCTCAGCTATTGCTTCAGCCTGTTCAGGCGTCATCTGTGCTTGTGCCTGCCCGGGTGCCTGCTGGGCTGCAGTACCTGCCCCGGTCTGTTTGCCTGTGGCTGGAATTTTCAGTGATCTCAGTGCATCAACTGAGGTGAACTGCCCATCCACTATAATGGATTTCAGATCGTTGCCGAACGTGTATAGGCCGAGGGGCGCATTGGCTGTTGCACCTTTAATGAACTGGAGAACAGATTCTTCAGTCAGACCTTTGTCCGCCAGTTTCTTGTCATCAAACTGAAGTTCAACCTGTTCTACTTCCTGTCCTGAGAATGAGACGCTTGAAACGCCTTCCACTCCCTCAAGCTGCGGAATCAGATCATCCTTAATCTTTTCAGTCAGTGCTTTAATATCATTGTCATCATTTGAAAATGAGTAGCTGATGATCGGGAATGTATACATGGAGATACGATCGATTTTAGTATCCTGAACGCTCTCGGGTAAATCGAGTGAATCTATCGCTTCCTGGACATCTTTTTCGGCTTTATCCATATCTGTGCCGAAATCGTACTGCAGGGTGATTGCCGAAGCATTCTGCATCGACTGACTGGATACAGTGTCAACCCCTTCCATACTTTTCACTTTCTTCTCAATCGGGTCAGTGACATTCTCAAGCACTGCTTCCGGTGTTGCACCTGGATATGGTGTCGTGACGGTCAGCACGGGTGAAGATATACTAGGTAACATCTCTTCCTTCATCGTCATAGCTGAATAAATACCCGCCACTGCAAGTAACAATGTCATCAGCCAGAGTGCCAGTTTGTTATGTAACGAGAAATCAATAATTTTCTTTATCACAACTTGCCTCCTAAATAATTCGTTCTCTATAAGTAATATAGCTTAAATATTTTTACATTACTAATAATCAAACCCAGATTTTATCATTCTTTTGCATATTGTTGTCCAATTCTATATTTCGCTATCACTTCTTCAATTTTTACATTAAAATGAATAAGAATGGAGGGATTAGATGCAAAAAGTTCTGATGCTATTATCAATCTTAATGCACATCGTATTAGTAGCGGGTTATTTCATCAATAGCGGTATTATTTTCTTCACCAGCTACTTCTGGATTATATTCTGTCTGATTTCATTGTTTATCGGACTGCGCTACCATTTCTCCAAACTAAATCTGAGCGAAAAAGACCTTCCCTATCGTATTCTTACCATCCTGCTGACCATCAGCAGTTCAGTCAGTTTGATTTTTCTGCTCTATACCACTTTTTTTAATCCGTTTCTTTATCTCGATATACGCTAAAAGAGTCTCATCCAGCTGGATGTGACTCTTTTATCTGCGGCCTAATTTTCTTCTGAAGTTCATGACTCGTGGTTTCACCTGTTCAATCAGCTGATATACATAAGGATTCAGGACATAATCAAATTCACCGATTTTCGCGCTGAGTCTCGTTCCCCACATCTTCTTAAACTGCCAGAGACCGAAATACTCTGAATCTTTGTCAGGGTGATTGCTCGTGCCTCCGAAATCATAGGTCTTCGCCCCTTTTTCACGTGCATAGCACATCATTGAGAGCTGCATATTATAGTTCGGCAGATAGTCACGGTATTCGTTGCTTGATGCTCCGTACAGATAATAAGCTTTATGACCTGAGAATGTCAGAATGGCGCCCGACAGCACTTTTCCTTCCGGATTTGTTTTCTCCATTTCCGTCAGTTCATCAATCTGCTTCTGCAGCTTAGTCATCTGAATTTCAAGATCTTTTAGCTGATTGTCAATTTTCTGGCTCTTCTCTTTCTGTCCCAGTCGTTCTTTTTTCTCTGCGCGTGTTTTATATTCTTCGTGCAGTTTTGGCAGCACTTCACCCGGTACAAGTTTCACCAGCACCAGTTCTGCGTCGCCATCCGGATTAAGTGCATCATAAATGTTCTGGAAATACGAAACATCACGTGTCAGAAAGCCGTCTCTCGATCCGGTCTCCTGCATCAGATCTGCAAAAATCTGCAAGTCTTCACGACCGGCGATATAGGCATTCGTCCCTTTTTTCTGACTGAGTTTGACACGTGAACGGTTGTTACGCTCAAAGCTCTTGATCAGGCCCTCATCATTCTGGTCGATATTTGTGATCATCGTCATACGCGGCTGAATATAGTTTTTGCTGAGACCATCTTCAAAGCCTTTATGCTTAAAGCCGATGGACTCCATATAATCAACCAGTCCGGCCACTTCAGTCACTTCAACATCCGGATCGATTTTGATAGAATAAGCCCGTTCTGACCGTGCCACTTCAACCGCCTGTGCAAGCAGTGCCTCAACTACTTCGTGGTCCCGATAATCACAGACAAATCCTCTTGAAGCATAGCACAGCGTATAAGGCAGTCTCGGCACTTTCTTGAAGAGCAGCTGTGCGACCCCGGCCACTTCACCGTTTCTCCCCACTGCGATGCGTCTGCTGGTCCAGCCGGCTGATTTTTTGACTTCTCCCCATTTCGATAGCTGCAGCAGGTCACCATGTGGATGTGCCTTTACAAAAGCATCGTGCGTTTCGTCTGTTATTGTCAAACGTTCAACTGTCATTGTTCTCTTCCTTTCATATATCAAGCATCTTCACTTCTTATTTGATATAATGACCTCATTAAATAAAGAAAGAGGTCTCTATGTTTAAAAATATACTGCTTGCTGTCGTTTCTCTGGTTAATCTGGTGTTCATCTTTTTGATGCAAGGTCATCAATCGGTTGACCATATTGATGTTCATATCATCGTTGCAGCTCTTGCATTAATTATCAGTGTGCTCTTTCTGATTGTACGCAGAGATCAACTTAACTTTACGTTCGCTATTATAACACTTTTGATTGCTGCTTATCATATTTCACTTATCGTGCTGCATATCTACCACTATGTCTATGTCTGAAAATGATAGATGGCACCGTGCACTTCCAGTGAAGGATGTTGTATACCTGAGAGTGTGATGGATTCTATGCGCTCTCTGTCTCCTTCAAGAAGGGTGAATGTGGGCCCATCAGGAATCAGCAGCTGATTACCTTTCGATTGTGCATTGAACCAGTCCATCCAGTTTTGGATGAACTGGCTTTTATTTTGCGTCATGATCGCTATATCTGCTACACGCGCCGACTGAAAGTGGGGTTGCAGCTGTTCAGCTCGGAAAGCATCATCTTCGCCCCACTGGATGAAGAACGGCAGTTCACGGTCCATTCTGTCATCATTGATATAGAGCAACTGCCAGCTGATCACTTCACCGTCCGGTTTGGTACGAGACATCTTACTCGGTCCGATTGTCGATAAGCCGCACGAAATAAAATGATCATTGAGTGATTCAATATCATCAGTCCGGAAACAAAGTCTTTTCCATCCTTCCTCGTAATCTGTTCTCTCTAAAGTGGCTGCAAAACTTAACCGCTGCTCATCGATCGCTGCAGCCTTTCTCAGCACCTCTTTATCAAACACATCTATATATTCGATATAGCTGAGATCCGTGTAACTCAGACGGTTGAACGTACCCAGCTGTTCATGACATCCACCCTCCACAAGCTGAAGCAGCGCGTCCGGAAACTGAAAAGACGACAGACCGTCAATATAGTGAATAATATGGTCCCATTGTAACTTCATTATCCTCACCTCCATTATATTGTAATTAAGAAAACAAAAGAAAACACCTTAAAAGGTGTTTTCTCACGGAAAACGATATTATTTTCTAAGTTTACCGACATTTTTGCCAAAGCCGGCTGTCACATCGTTCATATCTTTCGTTACATCAACCGTCACTTTACCATCGTTGATATCAGAGTCAATAGCTTCCTCAGCAGCATTCTGTAATGTTTCAATCAAATGTTCAGGCGCATTGAAATCAAGAATGTAACGGCCTTCTGCAGCTGTGATTGAATAACGACCCTGTCTGTCAGTTTTTACTGTTTCCACAAGGTTCCCATTCTGATAGACATCGATTCTGACATCAGATAATTTGCGGTCAGGTCGGTCATATTTACCGTTATTGTTCTGATCAAAGAATACGAAACCTTTTACATTGTGCTTAACAGCCGGTACTTCTGTTGTCGGTCCTTCTGTTGTCGGTGCTTCTGTTGTCGGTCCTTCTGTTGTCGGTGCTTCTGTTGTCGGTCCTTCTGTTGTCGGTGCTTCTGTTGTCGGTGCTTCTGTTGTCGGTACTTCTGTCGTCGGTCCTTCTGTTGTCGGTGCTTCTGTCGTCGGTGCTTCTGTTGTCGGTACTTCTGTCGTCGGTCCTTCTGTTGTCGGTCCTTCTGTTGTCGGTGCTTCTGTTGTCGGTCCTTCTGTCGTCGGTCCTTCTGTTGTCGGTGCTTCTGTCGTCGGTACTTCTGTTGTCGGTGCTTCTGTCGTCGGTACTTCTGTCGTCGGTGCTTCTGCAGTTTTGATGCTTGATGTAGGTAATAACTTATAAGCATTGAAGCTGTAAGTGACGACACCTTCGATTCGGTCATATGTCGCGCCGATTTCAAGTGGCTCTGTCGTCTTGACGAGGAACTGATGACCTGCTGCATCTGTCACCGTGTATTCATTATAAGTGTTGACTGATTCTACTTTCACTTTTTCAATTGCGATATATTCAGCTTCTGTCTCCTCACCGATCTGGTCAAGTGCAGTGACTGCAGGCTGAATCGTTTTTTGAGCTGCTACTTTAATATCTTCAGTTTCAACTTGGTAAAGGCCATAATATTCAGTCGTTGAACCGGTTGCTGTGATGACCTCACCAATAACCGGTTTAACTGTTTTACTGCGGACTACCATTCCGCTTGTTTCGTCCTGAATATAGATGTTATAGCCATCGATATACGTTACGGTTCCTGTTACGATAGCGTTTGTGCCTTTACCCGCCTCTCTCGCTTCTTTGATGGTCATCTCTTCAGCTGCTGCATCAACAGGTTCTGCCGGTACTATTGTATCCGGAGCTACTGTATAACCTTGAGCGATGGCTTCTTCTTGTGAGAAGAAGATTCTATGTTCAACCGGCACTTTCGCAAAGTCCTGAGGTGCATAATATAATTTAGTCGCTGAATCACCTACATAACGCTGTAAGCCCTTCTGATCGTAACGTGCTCTGAATTCAAACGGTAATTCAAGGAGGGGATGTTCTTTCTGCCAGATACCGATGTTCTGTGCCTGTGCTTCTGCCACTGCAGTCTGGAACATATTGTAGTCTTCCATATTCGCTACCGGCCAGATGAAGTAAGTTGAGGCCATTCCGAGTTTAACCATTTCAAGGTTTGTATTGAGGTTATCGCTTTCTCTGACGACTTGACCTAATACACGTCCGTAAGCATCTGTAATATTATCCTGATTAACTTTCACAGTGACAGCTGTACCTGCAGCTAACATATCATTCAAAGCTTTCTTTGCCTGCTCACCATGATATTTCTGATTCTGGTTCAAGTCTGTATCAATCAGGGCCGGATCGTATGAGGACAAGTGATAAGTTTCCGGTGTATCGATGTTCACAAAACGAATCGTATCAGAACCCATAATGTTCGGCGTGATCTTGATCGTATCACCGTCTACGACACGAACGACATTCACATGATACTCAGCTTGAGGAACTTCTGGTGCCGGTGGTGTCACCTCTGCACTGAAAGTTCCGAGTTCGGTCAATGTATCTTTCGGTAACGCAGCGAACTGCGCTGCCGGGTCATATATATTATGGACATCTGTATCGGCCACAAGATTATCCGCTGTGCGCACGAGTGTCATATCCGACGTTGACGCTGCTGACCCGAATGCTGTACCTGGGTCAACGCCTACCTGACCGATAGAATCACTCACTTCGCCGGTTTTAATTGCCGCGTTATAATTTTCAAATAAAACAAGTGTATCGTCACCATTGAAGTTCATGGCTGTTGAACCTGTCTTCAGATCAGCTTGCGCCAGAATTTCTGCTGCTGCATTCTGATTAGCAATAACATGCACTTCGCCTGGAGCAAGTGTGCCGCTTAATTTAAGTTCTGAAACCGTACCTGTTGTCTCGCTTGCACCATTGATGAAGCTGACAAGTGAGTACGTCGATAAATCGACTGCTTCTATCGTCGGATTGTAAATTTCGATTGCTTTGTTATAACCTGTGCCTTCGATATATTCTGAGATAATCAACTTGCCTGCTGCCTGAGCGTTTTGAACGGTAAATGACAGAACTAATGATAATACCATCATCAGGGATAAGATGGCTTTAAAGATAGTTTTCATTTTTTTCTCCTCTTATTGTGAATGAATGCTTCATCATTTTAACAGTCCAATATGGAGATAGTATTTAAATGCTGTAAACATACGATTAAGAATGTAAAAAATTGCTTAACAAAAACAGTCCGGCCATTTTTCTGCAGGACTGTTTGTTATTGATTCACTTTAAGCGAGACGATATACCCTTGCTTCGTATGGCTGCAGCTGGATGCTGTCTGTCACTTCTGTATCATATGCATAATCATAGTTTGCCAGCACCAGTTGAGAAGGATCAAACTGTAAGTCATCAGAATCATCAAGCTCTACTTGATGATTAGTCAGATTACCGATCACAAGTACTTTTTCATCCTCCAACGTTCTCGTATAAGCAAATACTGACGGATCTTCAGGATAAACAAGATCAAATATACCGTAAGTCATGATAAGATTCTCTTTTTTGAAGGCAATCAGTTTCTTATAATAATTCAGAATGGAATCTTCCCGTTCCATCTGATGTGCAACATTTAAGTAAGGATAATTCGGATTGACTTTCATCCATGGGCGGCCCGTCGTAAAGCCGGCGTTCTCTGTCGCATCCCACTGCATCGGGGTCCGTGAATTATCACGGCTGATGCGCTGCAGCATTTCGATAACCTCTTCTTTTGTCGCTCCATTGATCAGTTCATTATTGTAGATATTCTTGGCATGAACATCATCGAATTCCACTATATCCTGGAACGGATAATTCGTCATACCGATTTCCTGACCTTGATAGATGAACGGTGTACCTTGTAGCAGCATATAGACAGTGGCATGACTCGTTGAACTTTCAAACCAGTGAACTTTATCGTCAGCCCATGTTGATGGTACACGCGGGCGGTCGTGATTTTCAATAAAAAGTGCATTCCAGCCTTTATTCTCAAGGCCCTTCTGCCATTGCGCAAGCACCTGTTTATAACCGAGTATATCGAAACTGGTTCCGATATTATGGTCCCAGAGATTGAGATGTTCAAACTGGAAGACCATATTGAACTTGCCATTCTCTTCACCGACCCAGACGTCTGCATCGTCAGTCGTCACGCCATTTGCTTCTCCGACTGTCATAATGTCATATTTAGAAAATGTCTTCTCTTTCAGCTCTTCCAGATATTTATGAATACCCGGCTGATTCATATGGGCATCGAATGACTCAACAAAGTTCAGGTTATCAGGGTTTGGCAGGTCGCCCATCTCAAATGACTTCTTGATGTGACTGATAGCATCTACACGGAAACCATCGATGCCTTTATCGAGCCACCAGTTGACCATGTTATAGATCGTTTCACGCATCTCAGCATTCTCCCAGTTCAAATCCGGCTGTTTACGACTGAAGACATGCATGAAGTACTGGTCTGTTGTCGCATCATACTCCCATGCAGAGCCTTCAAAAATACTCGCCCAGTTATTCGGCTCCTTACCGTCTTTCCCATCCTGCCAGATGTACCAGTCACGTTTCGGGTTATCTTTCGCTACACGTGATTCAACAAACCATGGATGTTCATCACTGGTATGATTGATGACTAAATCCATAATCAGTTTCATTCCACGCGCATGCACTTCGAACAGCAGACGGTCAAAGTCCTCCATCGTACCGAAATCATGCATAATAGCCTGATAATCACTGATGTCATAGCCATTATCGTCATTAGGAGATTTGTATATCGGACTCACCCAGATAACATCTATTCCTAAATCCTGCAGATAATCAAGTTTTTCTGTAATGCCGTTGATGTCACCAATCCCATCTCCATTTGAATCTTTAAAGCTCCGCGGATAGACTTGATAACACACCGCTTCCTTCCACCAAATACGTTCCATTTCATGGTCCTCCCAAATAAAAAGCTGTCAACACCTGCATGCTAACAGCTTTCTAATGTCAGTTCAATTAAAAAAGTTGAGATTTATATTTCTATTTAAATATTCTTTGCTTCAATCCGGCGGTCTTCAGCTGCAGTACGAATGCGATTCCCCGTTTCCTTATCAAAGAAATGTGCCTTGTTCATATCCATTGCGAGACGCACTACGTCGCCCGGCTGATAATTATTACGCGCATCCAGCTTAGAAATAAACTCCTGATTCTCAAAGGTTCCGTATACCATTATCTCCGCACCATGCAATTCACTTACTGTGACTTTCGTCTCAAATGAGCTGCCTTCAGATGACTGGATGAAAACGGGTTCGTCGTTAATATCCTCAGGCCGGATACCAAACTTCACTTCTTTGTCCTTATAACCTTTCGCTTCCAAGCTACGGAGTGTAGCGGCAGGGATATCGAACGTATACTGTCCGATGTGAAGCTGATTATCTGATATTCTGGCATCGAAGATATTCATCGGTGGTGAACCAATGAATTCGGCTACGAAGATATTTTCCGGGAAATCATAGACTTCTTTTGGTGACCCTACCTGCATAATATCACCTTGATTAAGGACTACAATTCTTGTAGCCATGGTTAAGGCTTCTGTCTGGTCATGAGTGACATAGATAGTCGTCGTCTGAAGTCTGTTATGGAGCTTTGATATTTCAGCACGCATCTGTACACGAAGCTTTGCATCTAAATTAGAAAGCGGCTCATCCATAAGGAATACTTTTGCTTCACGTACGATGGCACGTCCTAATGCCACTCGTTGACGCTGCCCACCTGATAATGCTTTCGGCTTGCGGTTCAGATATTCAGTCAACCCGAGTATTTCAGCTGCTTCATGAACACGTCTTTTAATTTCATCTTTAGGTGTTTTACGGAGTTTAAGGCCAAACGCCATATTATCATAGACAGTCATATGAGGATATAATGCATAGTTCTGGAAGACCATGGCGATGTCACGATTTTTAGGAGGTACGTCATTCATGCGCACACCGTCAATCATAAATTCGCCATCTGTAATGTCTTCAAGTCCCGCAATCATACGTAGCGTTGTAGATTTACCACAACCTGATGGTCCAACAAAGACAATAAACTCTTTATCATGGATGTGTAAGTTGAAGTCTTTAACAACTGTGTTGCCGCCGTCATAAGTTTTTTTGATGTGATCCAGTATAAGTTCTGCCATTTAATTTCCCCCTTACACCCACCACATATGTTAGCGAGTTCTTATCGATAGGAAGGGGTGGAGCGGTCGAGGATATGACGCGCTACTTCCTTTATATCATTGGTATAATTGATGATCCCTTGAACTGCCGGAAAGGCCTGCGACAGTCCTATCTCGAGCAGTGAGCCTAGAATGGATTGTACAGGATTCAGTGATTTAAGTTTGAACGCACTGCGGATTACCTGTATCATCTTGGCAAAATCCATCATCTGTGTAAAGGTAGTTTCCTGGTTGTTCTGCTCTTTAATATGCTTCTTGATCGATGGCCACATATTAAATTTATCATAGACGTCATCCGCTTCTACTTTGAAGTGGCTGCGTATGGTGCGTTCTAGGACAGAATAACTCTGCCTTGAGATCACCTCTTTCAAGGCAGGGGTAAAGAGTTTAGGGAAGACACTGTTGACCTTATAATTCAGATAACTCTCTTTCATTTCCTCTTTCTGATAATTCTCCACATACTCCTCATGCTGTTTCTCGAATAATGTCTTTACCCGCGCCTGCATCGCTTCGATACCTTCACCACTCAGCGCACTGACAAACAGATAATCTTTCTGCGTCTTGATATAAGGGCGCAGCATGACTTTCAGCTCCGTATTCTTCGTATGTTTCAACGATTCCAGTGACTCTACATGATTGACATCAATCAATGCATCCACTTTATTATAGATGAAATGAACTTCCTTCTCCTCTTTACTGAGGTATTTAATCAGCTCCATATCTGTTTCGCGGATTTTGCTGCCGAATACATAGTAAAAAGTGGTAATATCACTAGTCTTGATCATTTTTTTATATTGAGAAAGTGTGACCTCTTCTGTGCCTACGCCTGGAAAATCCACTAATTCCCCGAATACCGGATAGTCATAGGACTGTGCGGTCAGCGTTGCATCGGTGTGAACGCCGGCATATGCTTCTGCATTCGGAAGCAGTTTATTAATCAGACTGCTCTTACCTGCGTCCGGCTGACCGATAAAACCGACAGCATGCGGCGTACGGTTTGCTACAAACTTTCTATATGCTTTCACCAAGGGATGATTGATCATTTTCATCACTCCAATTATCTATTTACGGTTAAGTACCCTATAACTATAACAGTAAATCCATCGTTGTATCAGCTCTAACTCCTTCAGTTCATCAAATAAAGGAAATAAGGGGCGCCGCTCAGACTGTCAATCATACCGACAATAAGCTTACGAGGTACGCGGATATCACGGATGATATTATGAACTTCAGTGTTCTGATAGTAACAAGGGCTTAAGGCACCTTGCTGCACTTAATAGTTCATACTTCCACAGCAGCAACGTCAGAATCATGACTATCGCCAAAGAGAAACTTGGCGTGAAATGTCTTGAACTCATTATTAAATCCTTGTGTAATGTTTACAGAGTAAGTCATAGGTAACGAGCAGAGGTTTGCCTGTGCGTGGATCAGTGCTCAGTTCCGCATCTATATTGAAGACTTCTTCCAGTACTTCGTGGGTCAGAACTTCTAGTGGCGTCCCCTGCTTGATGATATCCCCTTTTTTCATGGTGATCAGGTGATCAGAGAACCGGATGGTCTGGTTGATGTCATGCAGCACCATAACAATCGTTGTGCCCTGTTCACGGTTCAATGTCTGCACGAGGTCCAGAATCTCCAGCTGATGAGAGATATCAAGATAAGTGGTCGGTTCATCCAGGAAGATGATATCCGTCTTCTGCGCAAGCGCCATTGCAATCCAGACACGCTGACGCTGGCCGCCACTCAGGTCATTGACAGCCCTATGTTTGAATTCATATGTGCCGGTCGCATAAAGCGCCCAGTCGATCATCTCTTTATCTTCCTTTGATAGCCGTCCAAATCCGCTCTGATAGGGAAAGCGGCCATAACTGACCAGTTCCCCTGCCGTCAGACCATCCGCCACTTCAGGTGACTGGGGCAGTATCGCTATTTTACGTGCGACTTCTTTAGTGGACTGCTGGTGGATATTCCGGCCGTCCAAGACGACCTGACCGTCTTTAACTGGAATAATACGTGCCAATGCCTTCAGTAATGTTGACTTACCGCAGCCATTCGGTCCAATAATTGATGTAATCTTTCCGTCAGGGATTGCGACTGTCAGTTCTTTGACGATATCTCGTTCACCGTAGCTGATTGTGATTCTTTCTCCAGATAATCTTTCCATTTTAAACCGCCTTCACTTATTTAAGTGATAATCATTATCAATGCACTTATTTTATAGGATAATATAGGACAACGCAACTTAACAAGGTAAGGCGTTCTTATATTGAACCATTTAATAGATATAACTATTATCGGTGCTGGTCTATACGCTGCTTTCTATGCAGGCCTTCGCGGCACGACAGTCCGCATTATCGAATATCAGAGGGTGGCAGAGATGTCGGGAAAATCATCCATTCCCTGCAGGTAGAGGATAGAATCTGTTATCATCCATCATTGCCGTACACGCGAACCTCGCTAAGACTTATATGGACCCAGCTGCACAGGAGTCTCCAGGCATAATGAAGTCTTCAAGGAGAAAAATGAAGAACTGATGTCTCATATGCTGTCGTAATAAAAGCCCGTTCATCTTTCGTGGCTAAAGCGAAAGATGAACGGGCTTCTTTATTTCAATTCAATCAGACTGGCTGCTTCATCATCCATTACAATCTCAACATCAGAATGGCTGAACAGACTGCTGGCAGGAATCATGATGTCAGGTTCAGTCATCTGATGGAGCTTCGCCATTATCGGTGCTTTCTTTTCGCCGAGCGCCAGCATAATAATGCGATTAGAATACAGAATGGTCTCAATACCCATCGAGACCGCTTTCGCAGGCACGTCCTCTTTGTCCTTAAAGAAGCGGGCATTGGCCTCTATCGTCTCTTCTGTCAGTTCAACCACTCTCGTTTTACTGTCGAATGGTGTACCCGGTTCATTGAATCCGATATGACCGTTGACACCGATGCCAAGCAGCTGAATGTGCAGGGGACCTTTTTCACGGATGGCCTGATCATAGCGAAGATTGTCTTCCTCAACATCAGTCAGATCATTATCCGGCAGATGAAACTGTGAATCGTTCATGCCGACCGGCTCAAAGAAGTGCTTTTTCATGTAACTCATATAACTGTTAGGATCATTTGAGTCCAGGTTGAAATATTCATCCAGATTAAAAGTCTCAAGGCAGGAGATATCTGTACGGTTCACTTTCAGAAGGTATACCAGTTCCTTATACATCTCTTCCATTGTGCCACCTGTCGCAAGACCCAGTAACGTACATTGATTAAAGTGAATTTCCTTGAACATTTCTGTTGCGACGTAACGACTTGCATGATCCCGATGACCTA
The DNA here is from genome assembly GCF_004359515.1 of Macrococcus carouselicus. Taxonomy (GTDB): domain Bacteria; phylum Bacillota; class Bacilli; order Staphylococcales; family Staphylococcaceae; genus Macrococcus; species Macrococcus carouselicus. The sequence continues at coordinate 205,230 of NZ_SCWD01000002.1, read as the reverse complement.
AGTTCATGAATTTCATGTCTGCCTCCTAGTGTTCTGTAATAAAACCATTGCCGAGCACGTCTCTTACATCATGGACGACCACAAAAGCATGGGGATCGATTTTATGGATATTACGTTTTGTCTTAGTCAGCTGAAGTTTATTAATGACGCAGTACAGCACGTCTGTCTCGCGCTTCGTATAATACCCTTTACCGCTCAGTAAAGTGACCCCGCGCCCAATTTCTTCATCCAGCATCTTGGCAATCGGTTCCGGATTCTGTGAAATGATTGTAATCGCCTTTTTAGGATTCGTCCCTTCTATGATGAAATCCATCGCTTTCGTACCGATATAAAGGCTGAGTGTGGTGAGCAACGCTTTTTCAATCGGCATGACCGTCAATGAAATGGCGACAACAATCAAGTCGAAGAAGAGTAAAGCGTATGAAGTACTGACATCCAGGTATTTATGGGCAATACGCGCCAGAATAGTTGTACCTGCTGTGGTACCGCCGACCATAACAATCAGACCGATACCGATTCCGACCATAAAGCCGCCGAAAATCGTCGCGACCAGCACCTGATCCAGATGGAGCTGCCATGTTTCAGTCAGATGCAGGAACACAGACAATGAAATAATCGAAACGACTGTCAGAATCATAGAACGCTTCGATAGAAACTTATAACCCACCGCCAGAAGTATCAGGTTCATCAGCAGCGTGGAAATGGCGGGCGACCAGCCAAAGGCATATAAGAAAATCAGTGACAGTCCCGTGACACCCCCTTCACCTAAATTGGCAGGGATAATAAACATATTGACAGCCAGAGAAAAAATAAAAGAACCGAGTATCACAATCAGTACGGTTTTCAGAGAAATCTTCATATTAACACTCACTTTCCTACTTAGTAGTCCATGACTACTTTACCTTATAAACACGACTATAAACAACCGGGATCACTTAGATACTGATTGATAAAAAAGCGCCGGTCTATCGATCAGCGCTTCTTACCATCTATTATTGTTCAAAAAACGGCTTCTGTGTCTCTTTCAACACTTTCACCGAATGATTAAACTTCTCCTGTTCATCTTCAGATAACGGGGATTCTACGATTTGTCTGATACCGTTACGGTTGATGACAGCAGGCACGCCAATATAGACATCACTCTGCCCGTACTCACCTTCCAGATAAGCAGACACTGTCAGAACCACGTCCTGATTGCTTAATATCGCTTTTGTGATTCTCATCAAGCCCATTGCTACTCCGTAATAAGTAGCACCCTTAGCTTTAATGATTTTATAAGCCGCATCACGCACATCTATATCGATTTCTTCCATACGACCCTGTTTCTCAGGATGCTTTTCAAGTAAATGCTTCAGTGAGATGCCTGCGATATTCGCACCACTCCACACTGCAAGTTCCGTATCTCCATGCTCTCCGATAATATTTGCATGGACGCTTGAAGGTGCTACATCAAATTCTTCACTGAGCAGATATCTGAAGCGAGCAGTATCTAAAATAGTACCTGAACCGATGACCCGATTTTTTGGAAGACCAGAGAATTTCCACGTTGCGTACGTCAAGATATCAACTGGGTTTGAAGCGACAAGGAAGATACCGTCAAAGCCCGATGCCATAATTTCTTCAATGATCGACTTGAAGATTTTAATATTTTTGCCGACAAGATCTAAACGTGTTTCTCCAGGTTTCTGCGCAGCTCCCGCACAGATGACAACGATATCAGCATCACGACAGTCTTTATAAGTGCCCGCTTTGATTTTAATGGGACTTGGGGCGTATAACATACCATGGTTCAGGTCCATTACATCTCCCAGCACGCGTTCTTCATTTAAGTCTATCATAAATAGTTCATCGCAGACGCCTTGATTCAGAACTGAGAAAGCGTAACTTGATCCGACAGCACCGTTTCCGACTAGAACAACTTTATTCCTTTTAATTTCATTCATGGTTTATGCTCCTTTTCATTAGTGTCCTCAACTTTAAAATACCATACTTAGAATCCAGGTCCAGACACATACAAACAGCGATGCTATATTTCAGTGCTATACTGTCCTGAATAACCTGGCACTTTCCACTTTTCTCTGTCACTTGATATAACCAGACTGCTATCATAATGATAGGCATAATGCCTTGTAACACACCTGCAGCGACAGCCTGAAGATACCCAGTGTAATGATGAGCGTCACAATCAGTGTCAGTATCGCTGCATGGATACTCTTCATTCTGAAAAGAGTCAGACAGAGTAAAAATAACAGAATAGGCACTGCTGCTACAAGAGCGGATAAGCTGATATTACTGAATGGATCGAACGAATGTACAAACATATGAATTTCTTGCACTTAATAAATATTCATAAGACCAGTTTGTTATCTTTTTCACAATATTATAATAGCGCATCTTTACAAGATTTTCAATATTTTATTGTGATATAAATCACAATAATTATAAGTAAGCGTTCTCAGTTTTATGCGATAGTATGCGATTTCATAAATGACTGTAATAAAAAAGACTGACCTCTGGGAGGTCAGTCTATCAGCAGACGGCTGTCGGCTGCTTCGGAATAAGGGATTGTTTTAATCTGCGGCGTAAATCTCTCAGCATGCGGTTAGTCATGAAAAAGCCTCCTTTTTCATTCTCTCTGAACACCTTAAGTATACGACTGAATTATTAACCTCTTATTGATCCTATATGAAGTTGTTGTAAAATTACCAGACAAATAATCCGACAAAGGCAGCTGACAGCAGGGATACTAAAATACCGGCCAGTAACATCATCGGCACGTATCTGCTGACAAAGTCAGATGTCTTCACATCAACAATACCCTTCAGTGTACCGATAATCATACCAACTGTTGAGAAGTTGGCAAATGAGATCAGGAACGTCACAAGAACGGCTTTCATATGCTCAGGCATTGTTTTCAGAGCATCCTGGATACTAAGCATAACAACAAATTCATTCGTTACAATTTTAGTTGCCATATGGCCACCGACCACTTTGGCCTCATCCCAAGGTAAACCGAGAAGCATCGCAAATGGAGCCATATAGAAACCGAGGATATCTGCCAGACGGATCTGAGCGTGTGTAAAACGGTCAAGCAGTGATAATAACATATCGACGAAATGTGCGAGTGCAACGAATGCGATCAGGAATGCGATGATGATCAGGATTAACTTCCCTGCTCCAAGAACTGAGTCTCCTAAGAATGAGAAGAACGGCTGACGTTTTTCGTTATTGATTTCAACGATATAGTCTTCTTCAGGCGTCACATGGACCGGATTTAAGATGGTACTGATGATGATTGCATTGATGATATTCAGCGGAATCGCTGTTAACACGAGTTCACCTGGCACCATCGTTACGTATGCGCCGACGATTGAACCTGAGATACAGCTCATAGACATTAATGCAATCGTCAGGACACGGGCTGCGTTCATTTCACGGACCTGTGCATTTGAGACGGCAAGTGCTTCTGTATTACCAAGAACCATCATCTCCACTGAGAAGAATGATTCGAATTTCGGCTGACCTGTAATCTTGGAGATCACCCAGCCCACCCATTTGATGATGAGCGGGAGTACACCGATATACATCAGGATATCGAATAACGGGACAACGAAGAGGATAGGGAGTAACGCAGATACAGCCATATCCATTTTCCCAGGACCACCAGCAGTCCAGCTGCCGAACGGCATGCCGATACCGACATAAGCAGCCTGCAGCATCCAGCTGAAGCCATCAGCTACCGCTTTGACAGCTTGACGTCCCCACGGGAACTGAGTGAAGAACCATGCCAGGAATAGGTTGACGACCAGCATGACGGCAACTGCTTTCCAGTTGATGTTCTTTTTATCGCGTGAGAAAAGGTAAGCAACAAGTATAAAAACAAAGAGACCTAAAATGTTGAGCAATAAATAGAGATTCATATTTTCCACCTTTAAATTTGATAGCAAAATTATAGCATTGTTTAAGAGTTAATGGGTATAAATATTTTTAAATAAACGAACGATATGATGAACATAAGTGGTGAAATCGCTTGTAAATCGAATGTTATCAACTTCGCATCACTCTCACAGATGCCTCCCCTATAAACTTTTCCGAGTTATCGTATAAATACAAATGACTTGCTGAAGTTATGATAATATAAAATGACTACATCTAATAAACGAGGTTTTATGATGCAAATTTCTACCAAGTTACTGCTGTCTCTATTAATGATTTTTTTACTAGTCAGTCCAGTTGCTGATGCCAGATCACCTGTTGAGATTGCCAATGAACAGGGCAAACAGATAGGTGAACAGTACGAACCTCACGGCACGATAGTTATTGCTCAGAAGAACGGGCAGATTCTTTATGCAGATGATCCATCTACTCAATGGCCGCCCGCTTCTATGTCGAAGTTAATGACGATTTATCTCGTCTATGAAGCAATGGATCAGGGTAAGTTTACGAAGCAGACGACAGTGAAGGTAAATGAGAAGTTCTATGATATCTCACGGCTGCCGATGCTGAGTAATAACCACTTCAGGCTCGGCGCGACCTATACAGTGGATGAACTGCTGCAGACGGCCCTCACTGCTTCCTCTAATTCAGCGACTTATATGCTCTCTTCTCTTGTCTATAAGGATGATACGAAATTCATTGATCTGATGAACAAGACGGCTAAAGCACTTCATATGACAGAGACGCATTTTTATAATCCTGTCGGCGCTCCTAATAACCTGATGCTGCAGTATAAGGCGAAAGGCTATCCACAAGACGAGGATAATATTTCTTCTGCCAAGGATTACGCTATTCTGACACACCAGCTCCTGAAAAAACATCCTGATATTCTGCACTATACGCGTAAACCAGTCGTAACAGTGAAAAAAGGTACAGAGTACGAGGAAACCTTCCATACTTATAACCATTCCCTTGAAGGGGCAAAGCTGGGTTATAAAGGGGTAGATGGTCTGAAGACAGGTTCCAGTGACACAGCCGGCTTCAATACGACCCTTACAGGCAAGAAAAAAGAGCTGCGCATTATTCTGGTCATGATGGGTGTCATGGACTGGTACGATCCACCTGCCGAATTCAACCGCAACATCATGGCGAATGCCATCATGGACGATGTCTACGCACGCTATTCCTTCAAGAAAGTGCTGACGAAAGGTAAGCATAAAGTCGGTGATCGGGAAGTCTACGTTTATAACGATTTATACGACCTCGTCGATCACAAGACGAAAGGGACGCTTAAATACCGGAACGGCGAAGTTCATTACGATTATCAACGGCAGTTCATCGATGCTGGATATCAGCCGCCGACAGTGAAATACGAGGATTATCAGCGCTACGCCATGCGCAAGTTCATCAACGATAACTACGGCTGGATTATCGGGGGCATCACTTTATCAATTTTAAGCGGTATTCTGCTGATGATCTATGCGCTAAAACCACATCTTTTCCGGGATTTGTGGAATCAGGAGAATCAGAAATAGCAAAGATGCATCTCACGACCGATGAGATGCATCTTATTTTATGCTAAATTTCTTATAAAGGAGGATGAGATGTTAGACTTTCTAGTTTCACCTATAGCGATTAACCCCTGGCTGATTATCAGCATTGCCTTGATATATGCTTTAATCAACTTACGATACAGACATCACTTTCTACTGCGGTGGATTCATTTTATTCCTACTCTGCTGCATGAATTCGGACATGCCCTCTTCTGTCAGCTGACGGGCGGCAAGGTCGAAGATATAGTCATCGTGACGAGCAGACATGAAAGAAGAGAAACAAGACGAACTGGATTTGCGGTCACTACAACCAGAGGAAACTTCAATCAGTTCATGACGGTGCTCGGGGGCTACTTATTCCCTCCACTGATGCTGATAGCAGGCATATTGTGTCTGCAGTACAGTTATCCGGTCATCTTCTGGACACTACTGATTATTGTGTTCAGTTATTACTTCCTCAAGACATCACGAAAATGGCTGCCACTGATCATTACCATTGTTCTTGCTACATTCATTTATTTTTTAACAGCACATCCACAGTATCAATATGAGCTGATGAATGATATTATCTATCAGCTGATCACTAGTGTGCTGCTGGCAGATACACTGTTATCCTCCCTGACCATTACCGCAGTCTACTTTAAAGAACATCATCCAGATTGGGACGGGGCCTTATTAGGACGGATGACCCGGCTGCCTGTATTTATCTATTACTTACTTTTTATAGCAGTTCATCTCGGTGCTTTATATGTGGCTATCCAGTTAATCATATAAAGAAGGACATGGTTCTGGAAGAGAAGAATTTTTTTTGAAATTATTTCTGTAAAATGCCCGTAAATCGCTCTTTGTTCCACAACCAGTAGTACAGACAGTAATCATGATAACAAACGGGATCACGTTTTTTTATTTCTTTCATATTTTCCTCCGTCACTATATTATCCGGATTATACAACGTTTATGATATCTTGAAGCGGGAATTATTAATTCATCACTTTAACGAAAGAAGGGTTTATATTGAGTGAAGCAGTTAAACAGGTTCATACTCAGTTATTTATAGATGGAAAATGGGTTGATGGTGACGACAAAGAGACGAAGGAAGTCACCAATCCGGCGACTGGAGAAGTCATTGCAGAGGTCGCACAGGCGGGTGAGGCCGAGACGAAGCGCGCAATTGAAGCAGCTGAGAAAGCGTATCCTGCATGGCGCGATATGGAACTTAAAGACAGAGTCAAGTTGCTCAACAAAGTCGCTGATCTCCTTGAAGAGAATGCAGATTATATCGCAGAAGTTATGACTATTGAACAAGGTAAGCCGTTCAAGGAATCACAGGCAGAATCAGCCGGTGGTGCCGACCTCTTCAGATGGAATGCTGAAGAATCCCGTCGACTGTACGGCGAATTGATTCCTGCGCCGAATGATCATAAATTTGAGATCGTCTATCAGCCGATTGGTGTTGTCGGCGCGATTACACCGTGGAATTTCCCGGCAGGTATGGTGACCCGTAAACTTGCTCCAGCTCTGGCGGCAGGTAACACAGTGGTGCTGAAGCCTTCAGGTGACACGCCGCTTACTGCACTGGCTATCTTTGAACAGTTTGAAGCAGCAGGACTTCCTGCAGGTGTCGTTAACTTGGTGATGGGCAGCTCAAAAGTAATCGGCAAGACGTTGACTGATTCTGATACAGTCCGTAAACTCACATTCACTGGTTCAACGCCAATCGGTAAAGAACTGTACAAACAGTCCGCAGATACGCTGAAGAAAATCTCGCTTGAACTGGGAGGCCACGCACCGTTCATCATTCATGCAGATGCTGACATCGAACAGGCAGTCGAAGGGCTCACTTCCGCGAAGTTTCGTAATAATGGTCAGGTCTGCGTCTCGCCAAACCGCATCTTCATACACGAGAGTATTAAAAAAGAGTTCACTGACCAATTAATCAAACGAGTTAAACAACTTAAAGTCGGTAACGGTATGGACGCGGCTAATGATATCGGTCCACTGATTCGTGAAGATGCAATCGATAAAATCCAGGAGCAGATTGACGATGCTAAATCAAAAGGTGCAGAGATTCTGCTCGGCGGCGAACGTCTGAAGGATGGTGATTACGCCAAAGGGACATTCTATGCGCCAACTATACTTGATCATGTTGATCGTTCAATGAACATCTTCTACCAGGAGACATTCGGACCGGTTCTCCCGCTTATTAGTTATACAGATCTTGATGACGCGATTGAAATGGCTAACGATACTGAATTCGGTCTTGCATCTTATGCGTTCGCATCATCCGCAAAAGTCATTCAGGAAATTTCCAGACGTCTGGAATATGGTATGGTCGGCATCAATGCGGTAACGATTTCACAACCTGAAACACCGTTCGGCGGCGTGAAGCACTCCGGCTTCGGCCGTGAGAACAGTCATCTGGGCTTGAAAGAATATGTCATCGAAAAATTCGTCAATACACGCTTCATCTAATAACCTCTCATCGGATACTTCTGTATCCGATTTTTTTATTGACAATCTTTATCGTTCTGATATAGTTAGTTATACTAACTAAACAAAAAGGGGGGTGATGATTTGGAACAGACACAGAAATTCTTCGATTTACTGCTCGATATACGTCGTTTATATGTGGAAGATATGAATGCTCTTCTGACCACACATCAGTTATCCTCAGCGCAGTGGCTGATCTTCAAGGAAATTGCTAAAAAGGAGCCTACGACTCTTGTTGAAGTGGCACGTAGCAGAAAAATCGAAAAACCCACTGCCACAAAAGTTATTCACAAACTGATTGAACTGAATCTGATTCAGACATCAGAAGGAAAGGATAAGCGCGAAAAAATACTTAATCTCACTGATTTCGGCAAACAGCATTATGAGATGATGCTCAAAGATGTTATTCAGAAACAGAAGGATATATCGGGAGAAATTGAAGAATTACAAGTTGTTACCGAACAGCTTGAGAAAATATATAAACATCTGGAATCCGGGAAGGAAGAACGTATTGGACGAACACATTAAACAACCCTTATGGACTAAAAACTTTATCTTCGTGTCTTTAATCAATTTTATCATCATGTTATCAATGTATTTATTACTCGTCACAATCGGCGGTTATGCCGTTGAAGCCTATCATGTCAGTACGAGTATCGCCGGTCTTGTATCCGGAATCTTCATTATAGGCAGCTTAATCGGCCGGTTCTGGGCAGGGAAATACATCGATATTCTCGGTCAGAAAAAAATTCTTGTGATCGGTACAATGATTTTTACGGTTACTACAGGGCTTTATATCATTTCTGACCACTTAACACTGATGCTGATCATGAGACTGATCAATGGAGTCGGTAGCGGTGTTGCCTCTACGGCGACCGGGACAATCGCCGCATATATCACACCTGTGACCAGACGCGGTGAAGGCATCAGTTACTTTAGTATGAGCACTGTTCTTTCAACCGCAGTCGGACCCTTCCTCGGACTCACATTACTTCAGTTCATTTCGTTTCAGCAGCTTTTCATTGTCTGTCTGGCACTTGCGGTTGTTGCACTGTTGCTGTTATTCCTCGTCAAAGTCGATGAAGAATTAATACCAGCAGAAAATATGCATAAAGGGTTCCGCCTCGGTGACTTTATCGATAAAAACGCATTACCTATCGCAGCGGTTGTGCTCGTCGCAGCAATGGCTTACTCCAGTATCCTAAGTTTCATTTCACTCTTCACTGCAGAGAATCATCTTATGACAGCAGGCAGCTTCTTCTTCCTGGTCTATGCGATTGCTGTATTGATCTCACGTCCTATCACGGGCCGATTAATGGATACGAAGGGTACAAACATCGTCATCATTCCTGCATTCATCAGCTTTATCATCGGTCTACTGCTCCTCAGCTTCACACATCATGCAGCCCTGCTTCTCGTCAGTGCGATATTTATTGGTCTCGGCTATGGTAATATTCAGTCTATTGCCCAGGCAGTGGCCATCAAAGTGACAGACCCGCATAAAATCGGTCTGGCTACTTCGACTTATTTCATCTTCCTGGATTTTTCTTTAGGATTTGGCCCTTATGGCCTCGGCTACCTCATCCCGTCAGTCGGTATGCATGGTTTATATCGCCTGATGAGTGTTCTCGCTCTTATCGGATTAGTTCTGTACTATTTCCTGCATGGGCGTAAAGCGAACGTATATGAACAGCAATAAAAATAAGCGTCTCAACCGCTGCGGTTGAGACGCTTATTTTTATTTTGCATAACGTTTATATTCACCAAAAGTGATAAAACGTTTATTCTCTGGATCATACAGTTTATACTTCAATGATTCAAAGCTTTTACGGATACCAATTGTCGTTGCATGCTGCAGCGGCGTCACTTCATTGTGAGCCTTCTCAAGCATATAGTTCGGAATTCGCGGACTTAAATGATGCACATGGTGATAACCGATGTTACCTGTCAGCCACTGGAAAAGTTTCGGCAGATGATAATACGAACTACCTTCTACAGCTGCTTTAACATAATCCCATTCCTTCTCATCCTCGAAGTAAGAATCTTCAAATGTATGCTGGATATAGAACATCCAGATACCAAGCATCCCGCCGATAAAGAGAACAGGACCCATAACGCTGAAAAATCTTGCGGGACCGATCAAATAGATAAGCAGGCCATAAACAACAAGTACGGCCAGATTATGAAGATAAGTATTACGCTTTTCTTCAGGCTTTGCATCTTTGACATTAATACGATTCGTAATGAAAAGCAAGTAGATAGGTCCTAATACAAACATCACAAAGGGATGGCGGTACATGCGGTAAGTGAGACGCTTCATCGGTTCAGCTTCTTTATACTCCTCAATCGTCATCATCCAGATATCGCCTGTTCCTTTTTTATCAAGGTTCCCACTTGTTGCGTGATGAGTGATATGCTCTCTACGCCACTTCTCATAAGGAAATAATGTCAGAAAACCTGTGATATTGCCCAGAATTTTATTGGCTTTCTTACTTTTGAAGAATGAGCCGTGTGTACAGTCGTGAAAAATAATAAAGCTGCGGACCAGGAAGAATGCGCCCACTGACCCGCAAAGAATAGACAGCCATGGTGACACGCTATATAAGATGAATCCCAGCACAATCAGTAATACATAAGGAACTAACGTATTCAGAATCTGAATGATGCTGATCTGCAGGCTTGTCCGTTCGTAAGGTTTGATCGACTTTCTAAGCTGTAACTTTTTTTCTCTTTCCATAATTCACCTCTAATAAAATAATATGAAACCGGTCTACTGTGAAGGAAAAGTAAGAAATAAACTCAGCTTTGTTATCCTCTTTATTATACACTCATCTTATTTGAAAAACACTGCAAATTTATACCAGATACTAATAACAGATGCTAATTACTATAGTATTATATATTAAAAATAATAAATCTAAACAGATAATGGTTTTCATTTCTATATTCAATATTGTAATATAACAAAAAAAGAGGCCTTAGCCTCCAATATAATTCATATTGATTTTCTTTTTCTGTCTGTTCTTCACCGTTTCCTCTGTGCGTTCATCGGAATAACGGTCCTCTCTTCGAGCCCATAACTGAATAAGTTTCCCCCGCAGCTCGTCATCTGTTACGCCGCGACGTATCAATCGTTTTAAATCGAATCCTCCTGTCGCAAAAAGGCAGCCGAAGATCTTGCCGTCTGAACTGAGTCGTACACGTGTACAGCTTGAGCAGAATGACTCGGATACACTGGTAATAAAGCCGAGCTTGGCCCCATTATCATGCTGATAATACTTCGCCACTTCGCCGAAATATTTCGGGGGTACAGGTGCGATATCAAATACTTCTGACAGATAGTCAATCATCTCACTTTTCGTGATGACTTTATCGAAGTTCCAGCCGTTATCGTTGCCGACATCCATAAACTCAATGAATCTGAGCGTGATTTTCTTCTCTCTGAAATAGCTCACCATCGGTACCATCTGATGCTCATTCATCCCTTTTTGGATGACCATATTGACCTTGATATCAAATCCGAGTGTATTCGCATAGTCTATCTGCTCCAGAATAGTATCTGCCTTGATACCACGGCCATTGACCTGTTCAAACGTCTCATCGAGTGCATCCAGACTGACGTTCAGTCGTCTGAGTCCTGCATCATATAACGCCTGGCCGTGTTTCTTCAGTAGCAAGCCATTCGTTGTCAGACCGATATCTTCAATACCTGGAATCTTGTTCAGTTGCCGGATTAAATCAGGCAGGTCGCGTCGTAATAAGGGTTCTCCACCTGTCAGACGGATTTTTTTAACGCCAAGTGCTGCATACTGCGTCGCAATTCTGACCAGTTCTTCAAAGGAGAGTAATTCATCTTTAGGCATAAAAACATAATCATCACCAAATATCTCTTTTGGCATACAGTAAGTACAGCGGAAATTACAGCGGTCAGTGACGGAAATCCTGAGGTCTCTGATCGGTCGTCCGAGCTTATCTGTTATCTGTTCTGTCATACCTTCACACTCCTTTCAAATCTTCCGGGTGATTGATATTGGCATACCAGTGTCCCGGTATATCACCTACATCTATATATTTCGTCTGCTCATCAAATAGCTGGCGTATGCTTAAGCAACGCGTCTTAAGCTGGTGTTCTATCATGGTTTTCAGAGTGACAGGATAGATGCCTATTGTGGCATGAATCTGTTCACTATCTCTATAAACCGTTATATTTCCCTGGTAATGACTGATGAGATGCTCAATCGCTCTCGTGGTGATGAACGGGGTGTCAACCGATATGACAAAATAACTTTCGTATGGCACTTCATTCATCACTGAATATATACCAGTGAGCGGTCCCAGTCCTGCATATTGGCTGTCATCGACAATAACCGGCATACTGAACCGACTGGCAAGCACCTCATTGGTATTGATGACGACTGCTTCAAAGCAGCCGCTTTTTACCATGGTGTCATGAATATGCTGATAGAACGGTTTGCCGTCAAGCATATGAAAAGCTTTCTGGCTGCCGAACCGTCTCGATTCACCGCCCGCTAAGATTACACCGATCATCCGCCGCTCACAGGGGGAATCAATGCCACCACATCATGCGGCATGATCATATCTGTTTCACGTACGAACTCCTCGTTGACCGCCAGCTGGAACTTCTCTCCTTGAAGTTTCGGATAAGTCATATAGAGGTGAGCACGAAATGCTTCAACAGTCACCGGTTCCGTAAATGTGAACTGATCTTCCCTGCGGTCCACTATTTCTTTCGTATGCGCGAAATATAAGACTTTCATCATGATTCCTCCCGATAGGAAGAATGGTAGCCACGCTGGCCGCCCATCCATTCCTCGCCGTCTTCCCAGATTTCTTTCTTCCATATAGGCACCACTTCTTTTATCCGCTCAATCGCATATTCGTTTGCCGCATAGCTGTCCTTACGGTGCGGGGATGAGACAGCGATGACCACTGCGATATCTGAAATATCAAGTGCACCGATACGATGCCCGATGCTGACAACTGTTCCCGGCCATCTAGCGTTGATCTCATCACCGATTGCTGCAAGTTTTTTCTCCGCCATCGGTCTATATGCTTCGTATTCGAGATAGTCAGTCCGGATGCCTTTCGTCCACTCGCGGACGATTCCAATAAACAGACACACTGCACCCTGCTTCGGATTGACCGTAAACAGACGATAATCATCTGGTATTAATTCATGTTCCACTACTTCAAACTGCTTCATCGTCTTCATCCTTACTATATAAATTGACTGAAATCAATGGCTGGAATATCCTCTGTCTGAATGACCTGTCTGATATATTTCAGGTCAAGTAACGCTGTGTCCTCGGCAGTTCTCAGCAGGACCAGTTTATCATAGTCTGCATGCTTATAACCTTCAATAAGAATCAGATCAGGTGAGGATGTGATGTCTTCAGCGATGATACGTTCCAGAGATTTCGGCCGGGACAGCTTATGAACATAATCATACCCTTCAACGATACTCTCATCAGCACCGCTCGCCATATAAGTGAGGTGATCACGTTTCAACGGGATATCGATCTCCTGCCCTGATTGATCACCATGGTGCTTGATGACACTGACCGTCAAGCCTTGCTGTTTAGCCGCGGCAATCAGCTGATTGACGACCGTCGTCTTGCCACTCTTCTTATAACCGACAACCTGCAGGATCCTTACCATGACTGCGCCTGATCAGCTAGACGGGTGAGCATGACATCCACTTCGTCACCTGCTTCAAATCCACGTGTGCCGCCCGGTAAAATAATCATGCTGTTACTTTTGGCGATGGCAACGACTGCATTGCTTTTATTGAAGCCGGCCGGTTTAACTGTATTGTTCACAATATCCAGTTCCGCACGGATAAAGCGCGTGAACGGGTTCGCCTTCTTAAAGTCCAGAGAGAGCTGTGCTTTGATAACCGGCGCATGTGCATGTGCTGCACCCGACATCTTTTTGATCACCGGCTTCGTGAAAAGTTCAAAGCCTGAATAGCAGGCACTCGGATTGCCTGACAAACCGAAGAGCATCTGTCTGTCTTTAACCGCTACAGTCGTCACACTGCCCGGACGCATGGCCACCTTATTGAAGAGAACATCTGCTGCAAGCGCCTTATAAATCGCAGGCATATAGTCGAAGTCACCGACAGAGACACCGCCCGTTGTAATAACAATATCATGTTTCTCCAGTGCCTCCTGAACGATTGCCAGCAGATGCTCATAGTTATCTTCAGTCACTTTGTAGCTCTCTGTTTGAACAGCCATCTCATTCAGCAGTCCGGCAATCATCGGACCGTTTGAATTACGGATCTTGCCCGGTGCGAGTTCCTCTCCCAGTGACACCAGTTCACTCCCCGTCGCAATCAGCGCAACTGACGGTTTCTGTCTGACAGGAACTTCGGCGTATGAGAAAGTCGCGAGCACTGCAATGACACCAGGTGTAATCAAGGTTCCAGCGCTCAGAATAACGTCGCCTGCTCTACATTCCTCGCCCTGTTTCGAGATATTTTCTCCTGACTCAAATGTCTTACGGAGGGTAAAGCCCTCAGCTGTCTGAACAGTCTGTTCGAGCATCACGACTGCATCTGCACCATCAGGAATCGGTGCACCGGTCATGATACGAACCGCTTCATTAGCAGTTAAAATCTTATTACTGACTGACCCAGCACCAATATGATCAATTGTTCTGAAGTGAACACGGTTCTCTCCGTTTGCCCCGTTGCTTGCGGTACTGCTGATCGCATAACCATCATAAGGCGACTTGTCGAACATCGGAATGTCATAAGTCGCGATTATATCTTCAGCCAGATAATAGCCCAGACTCTCTTCCAGTCCGACAGAGATGATCGGCATTTCTCCAGCGTTTGCCATGCAGCGCTCTACAGCATCCTGCACGTCAATAAGTGTTCTTTTTTCCAGCATAGTCATCCCACTTTCTTTAGTGATAAGCTATAATAATTATAAACGAAAGGATGAAGCGAATGAATCAATTAACACACTTCAATGAAGAAGGCCGTGCACGCATGGTCGATGTCTCAGATAAGGAAGTGACAACGCGCACAGCCACTGCTATCAGTTCTATTGAAGTCAATGACATCATCTACGACCAGATTATCAATCATACCGCCAAAAAAGGCGATGTCCTCGCTGTCGCCCAGGTCGCAGGCATCATGGCGGCGAAAGACACATCGCGCATCATCCCGATGTGTCATCCGCTGCAGTTAAGTGGAATCGATATCCACTTCCACTGGCAGACTGCAGATGACAAGTACGTGCTGCAGATTGAATGCATGGTCAAGACAAAGGGCATGACAGGCGTTGAGATGGAAGCCTTGACCGGCGCCTCTGTCACTGCACTGACCATCTATGATATGACGAAAGCGGTCGATAAAGGTATGATCATCGGACCGACTTACCTTCAGTCAAAATCCGGCGGTAAAAACGGTGACTTCAGTCGCTAGTTATTTATTCAGCTCATGCACAATGTGGAAGACCTCTTGTGTGATGAGCTTTTTCATTGCAAGATTGACCGCACCGACTGAACCTGGTATAGAGAAAATCACCGTCTTGTTCTTCGTTCCGCAGAATGCGCGGGACAGAATCGCTCTTGTACCGACATCCTCCGTGTAGCTTAAGTACCGGAAAATCTCACCGAATCCTTCCATCTCCTTGTCCATCAGCGGACGTACGGCTTCAATGGTCACGTCACGCTGCGCCACACCGGTCCCTCCCGTTGTGATGATCACGTCCACCTGACCGATCAGCTCTTCTACAGCTGATTGAATCTGAGTGAAGTCATCCTTGACGATACGGTGGTCTGAAACTTCAATCCTGTTTTCTGCAAGGTGCTCTCTTACTGTTCGGCCGCCTGTGTCTGTCTCAACCGTACGCGTATCACTTACTGTGATGACAGCCGCTTTAATCTTTCTATAATCATTCGTATGCATATAATCACCTATCCAAATAATTGATAATAAACTTTCTGTCCTTCTGCGACGCTCTTCACCTCATGGACGAGCAGCCGCCCGCCCTTGAACCAGATCACTGGTTTGTCAGCCACATAGAACCTCACAAAATAAGAAGTCTCCTGATACTTGATGTTGAGGCCTGACAGAAAATCAGTCAGCTGCCCTGTCTCAGTAACCGGTGATACGAACTGCACTGTATCACGCCCACAGAGCATCGTCTGAATGCTTCTGTTCTGAAGATGCGGATATGTCGGATGTGCCCCGCATGTTGTACAAGACTCCTGATACATGCGGCCGAACTTCATCGCACTATGTTCCAGCGCCCATATATCGCCGAAGATCAGTCTTGGTTCGAACGGCTGTTCAGTGAGAATCTTCAGTGCATACATCGACTGATAGCTCGTCGCCTGACTGACGGCCGGCTCAATGACGCCGACTGTATCGCATGTCCGGTTCATCACCGGCAGCATCCCCATCACACAGTTGAAACAAGGTGTCACACCTGGAATAAAAGGGCATGCGACATAAGTCGACTCCACACATGCCCCGTAAATCCATGGAATATGATGTTTATAGCTGAAGTCATTCACTGCCTGACGCACATCAAAGTTATCAGAACCATCAATGAGCAGATCACATTGCGAAAACGCCGCTTCAAGAAGCGGCGCATCACAGTGTTCAATATAGATCTCTATCTCCAGATCTGTTCTGATTTTCTGCAGCTCGTTACGGGCAGCTATGACTTTCGGCATCATATCATCCGCATGCTGCTCACTGAAAAGCGTCTGACGCTGCAGGTTCGATGTTTCCACGTAATCCCGGTCAACCAGAATCAGCTTCTTCACACCAGCACGTGCAAGTGTATCTGCAGTATGGGTCCCGAGTGCACCGATACCGATAATACCGACCGTCTTCTCTTCAATCAGCTGTTGACCAGAAGTGCCGATACCTTTAAATTTCTGTTGTCTGTCATAGCGATTCATCATTAAGTCCTCTGTTCTTTTTTATCCATCCACATCATTGTGAGTAAGGCTATTATACCAAACAATACCAGAAAGAAGAAAGCGAGCTTATTTGTACCGAAAGCACTTGTCATCGCTGCAATCACGAGCGGCGGAGCGGAGCCGCCCAGTCCGCCCATCATCGAAACGATGCCGTTAACAGTTCCTGCATCCGAGTAGGACGAAGAGATGAGTCCATTGCCGAGACCGGCACATGCTGCGATGCCTGCTGTGAAGAAGAAAATCTGCAGGTGTTTCATGAGGTATTCCTGACCTTTGGCAGAACTTGAGAGCAAGTTCGAATGCCAGACGAACAATGTTATCGAATGATTCTTTTTGTTATCAGCGTCTTAGACAGCAAATTTTGTTTCACGTGAAGTAAAAACGGATACTTATCAATACAAAAAGAAAATGCCGCAGTTTGAGACAAAACCACGACACTTTCAGATTTACAGCAGCATATTCCTAGATTTTTGTCTCATCACTGACTAGTTAGGGTATACTTATAAGGGTAAAGGAGAGGTTTGTTTTGCAGAAAGATATTACATACCATCAGCCCATCATTAAGTATCATGACGGCCACTTCATAGAACAGACTGATAATATCGCAACTGAATTTCCTCTGACTCTGTACGTGAATCAGCAGGAATTTGCGACTATTGTCTGCAGCCCTACTCACTTAAAAGAACTTGTCCTCGGTTTTCTTGCATCTGAAGGCGTCATCTTCAGGCAGGCAGATGTAAAGGATATTCATCTGGACGACAGCAAAGGGTTCTGTCATATCACATTGAATCGTGATATTGAGCAGCACTACGGTCATTATACAAAACGCATGATCAGCTCCTGCT
This sequence comes from Macrococcus carouselicus, assembly GCF_004359515.1. Taxonomy (GTDB): domain Bacteria; phylum Bacillota; class Bacilli; order Staphylococcales; family Staphylococcaceae; genus Macrococcus; species Macrococcus carouselicus. The sequence continues at coordinate 187,439 of NZ_SCWD01000002.1, read as the reverse complement.
GCGGTAAAAGCCGGCAGTTCTATTTCGTGAATGATGCAGCGACTTCTAAAGTATCGATGACTACTACAAAAATAACAGCAGACGAAATCTTCAGAATGATGAAAGCACTGCAGGAAGAAAGTACAGACTTCAAGCAGACGGGGGGCCTGCATAATGCAGCTATCAGCGACGGCAAGGATTTCTATATCCATCGGTCCGATATCGGCCGTCATAACGCCCTCGACAAACTGTTCGGTTACTGCATTCAGCAGCGGATTCCAATCCGCGATAAGGTTCTGATTTTCTCAGGCCGTATTTCCTCGGAAATTCTGATTAAAGCGTCTAAAATAGGCGTTGGCATCATTCTGTCAAAATCAGCACCGACCGACCTCGCCATCCGGCTTGCTGATGATCTGAACATCACGGCAGTCGGCTTCATCAGAAATCAGTCTTTCAATATATATAGTCACTCAGAACGCATCATATAAAAAAGCTCGAGTTTAGTCGCTCGAGCTTTTTACTTTGAGTAATTCGTACCTTTCACTGATTTTACGGTAACCTTGTCTTTCATACATTTCCCGCGGTGTATCGTTGCCATCCGCAATCAATAACAATGACTTACCGAATGTGAGCACTTGCTGCTGCAGAGCGCTGCCAATACCGAGACCTCTGAAGCCTTCGAGTACATAGAAATCATCCAGTTCAATAATACTTTCGTTGATAATCGCCTCAAGTTTACCGACCGGCTGATCTTCATGATAGGCGACCAGCTGAATAATCGAATCATCCTCAAGATCTCTTGTATGCATCTCTTCTTTCAGATCTGCAAATTCCTCGCCGTATTCCAGTTCTCCTGCACGGCAGACTTTGAGAAAATCAGCAAATATCTCATCGTTTTCTGACACCACCTTGACATCGCCGGACCGCTTCTTCAAAGTCAGGTTATCAGTCCGGTACAGTTCCATCTTCTCAAGCTTATAACTCGCTGACTCTGCATACAGCATCAGATCATGCGGCAGTTCAACATTGTCAGGAAAAATAAATAACAGATGGTGCTGCCCTCTTGCTTCGTGAAAATCAGACTGGAGTTTTTCATCCGCTTTGAACGTCGCTAAATCCGGGACCTCGTCATACAGAAAGAAGTTCGAATAGTAACGAATCAGCTGGGACGGCGTATGGTAGTGCACAAAGCGACCATAGTCCTGATAGAATTCTCCTTCTTGCTTTGTATCCTTGAATGAAACCATGTGACTTCCCCTCCTGACGATTGATTATACCGTATTAAGGAAACGTCTGATGGAAGGAACTTTCTGCAGTCGCACAGCTAATATCGCTGCGATGAGGCCCTTCACCAGGTCACCCGGGATAAAGACGATAACTGTTTTAAGTGCTTTAAGAATCGGCATATGTAAGTTGAAAGCCATGAATATACCACCGATCAGATTGCAGAGCAATGCACCGATCAGTGCATTGATAAGAAAGATTTTCCAGACACTCATATCATGGAATCGACGCTCTGTCAGCAGGCCGATTAAATAAGCAACAATCGGAAACGACAGAATATAACCGCCTGTCGGGCCGAAGAATAAGCCGAATCCACCGCGTCCACCTGATAATAACGGCAAGCCCATGGCAATTAAAATAACAAATAACAGGACACTTAAACCGCCACGTTTACTACCCAGTAGACACCCCGCCAAAATATAGCCTAAATTCTGAAAAGTAAAGGGTACCCCGATACCTAGGTTGATGGCGGGCAATAGACCCAGTACTGCGATCAATGCAGTGAACATGGCAACAATCACTAAATCTTTTGTTTTCAAATCTAACTCTCCTTTCAGACAATAAGCTGATTATAACTCAAATGTTAACTTAATAAAATAAAAAGTTGACGATTGTCTCAGAGAAGACTCGCCGCAGCGAATCTTCTTGTCGGGATTATTTTAATTTCATTAATTCTTCTTTTAATACTTCACGCTGATGATCGAGTGAAATCGGATCATTGAATTATCCGATTATTCTTAACAGCGTCCATTTTTTTAGACGTTTGATTTTACAATGCTGTTCATATCTTTCCCTGCGTCACTTGAAAACAGCACAACATCACTTGCATATTTACTGATTTCTTCAGCGGAAATCTTCTTCCATCCTGTAGGCTTAAAATCTTTTTCAACATCCGCCTGCATTTTCCGATCAAATGCCTGGTAGATGATCTCCGAACCGTGTCCCCAGTTATCGCCATAAGCATCAATATCTTTCCGGAAGAACTGATAGATTGTATAGGTCGTATCAGCACCTAAATTTAGGGCTTCATGCAAGCAGGGGTCACCCTTTCTCTTTGACTGTCCGTACCAGCAGCGCAAGTACAGCATCATCCATAGGAGGATTATGCAAACCCGCTCTCATACTCCGGTAGCGTCTCTCAATAACGCCTTCTTTATCCAGACTCTGCCCCCCGATGATACGCATGGCGATATCGACTACTTCCAGTCCCATATTCACTGCATTGTATTTCGCAGCACTGAATGTAGGCAGCAACATTTGTCTACCCGCTGAATGAAGTTCAGCTGCATGATATAGAAAATGACGCATAGTCATCAATTTCAGTTCCATCTGTCCGAGTTTCGTCTCTATATGCGGAATATCAGCAATGACACCTTCAATAGAATTAGGTGAATGATGCAGTGCAAATTCAGCTGCTTCATCTGCTGCACCTTGGGCGATACCGAGATAGACAGCGGGTATATGCATGAGCCAAGGATTCTCTTTTTTCTCGCGTTTACCTTCCACCATCGCGCCTTCCGGAACAACAACATTTTCCAGCACAAGGTCATGACTTGCTGTTGCTCGCATTCCCATGACATTCCACGTCTCCACAATGCTGCAGCCCGCTCTGTCAGCAGGTACGTAGAAGAAACACATGCCTTCTTCTTCCTCGACATAGGCACCTACAAGATAATGCGTCAGACGATGGCTCATCGATACATAAGTCTTCACACCATTAAGCAGCCAGCCTCCTTCATGCCGAACAGCATTCGTTCCTGGTCGTCCGCCACGTGTCGGACTGCCCATTGCCGCTTCTGAAACAACACGGTTTGTCATTCCACCCGCTCTGATATCTTCTGCAAACTGGTCCATCATCTCTTCCGACCACAGGCCGAATTCAAATACTTCACCGACAACACCTAAATGCCAGCCGATACTAAGCGCTGTTGCCTCATCATAATAGGCCAGGGCTTCCTGAATGAGCAGACACGACTTGACAGCACAGCCGAAGCCACCGCGTGATTCAGGTAAGGTCAGACGGTTATAACCTTCGTCGGTCAGCCAGTCAATCAGCTGATGATTCAGTTCTCCTTTCAAGTCTGCTTCTTTCGCGGACACTTTGATCCATTCCTTATTCTCTTCAAATAACTGCAGCCACTTCTTCTCGGCATCTGTTGCAATAAATAAATCACGGTCCATTATAATCACCTCATAGACATACTACCACTGAAAAATAGGTGCAAACAAAAAAACCGACTTAAGAAGTCGGTTTTCAGCGATTAAGGCTTAAGCACTACTTTGATGTTGTTATCTTTCTTCTGATCAAAGATCTCATACGCTTCTGCAGCCTGATCGAGTGTCATATTGTGTGTGATGATTTCAGTCGGGTCAAAGACTTCATCGCGAATCATCTCATAGAGTTTCGGCATTAAGTGAATGACTGGTGCCTGACCTGTCTTCACTTGAACGTTACGATTGAAAATCAGGGGTAGCGGGAAATTGGCTGCGGGTGTTGCATAGACGCCCGTCAGCTGAATCGTACCAAACTTACGGACTGCTTCTGCAGCTGTTTCAATCGGACTGATTGTCCCCCGCTGAGGTGTGATTAAATTCGTCGCGCGTTCAGTCAGCTTGACCTGTCCATCCATCCCGACACAGTCGATCACGACATCAGCGCCGCCTTTCGTCTCTTCACGAAGTAACTTACCGATTTCTTTTTCCTTATCGAAGTTGTAGACTTCAACCTGATTGAATTTCTTCGCATGCTCTAAACGATGTTCCACATTATCCACTGCGATAACACGGCCCGCCCCTTTTAATTTTGCAAATTTCTGCGCCATCAGGCCGATCGGACCACAGCCGAGAACAATAACAGTATCCCCTGCTTTTACACCTGCATGCTCAACGCTCCAGTAAGCAGTAGGTACTACGTCTGATAAGAACAGTACCTGCTCATCTTTCATATCGCTGTCAGGAACAATGAATGAAGAGAAGTCCGCATAGGGCACTTTCAGATATTCAGCCTGACCGCCCCAGTGGTTACCATGCATTTTACCGAAACCGAACAAGCCACCGTTATCCATCTTCCAGTTCACCTGTTCGTCATTTGAGTTATCACATTGTGATTCCATCTCATGTGTACAGTAGTAACATTCTCCGCATCCGATGTTGAACGGAATAACAACGCGGTCGCCTTTTTTAAGCTTTGTGACGGCACTGCCGACTTCCTCCACGATGCCCATCGGTTCATGACCGATAACAAATCCTGGTTCCATCATCATGTCACCTTGGTGATATAGATGTAAGTCAGAGCCACAGATACCTGTCGCTGTAATTCTGATGATTGCATCAGTCGGTGCTTCAATAATCGGGTCCTTCACCTGCTGAACTTCCATCTTCTTCTTACCTTGGAACGTAACTGCTTTCATAGTCACACACCTCTTTATTGTTTTTTATACTATACCCGTATTCAGACATTTAAACTCATCTGACAGCTAACAGTCCATTTTCTTTTCCATTTCAAAATGCACTTTCTTCGGTATAATAGGGATAAACTTGTGTGTGGAGGACAGCATGAAAAAGACACTTTTATTAACTTCATTACTTCTGCTAAGTGGATGTGCTGCTTCTCAGACATCTGAACAGAATCGACAGACAATTACTGTATCTGCAGCTGCGAGTCTGCAGGATGTACTCGGTGACCTCGAAGAAAAGTATGAGAAAGAGCATCAGAATATTGATATCAAATTCAATTACGGCGCTTCAGGCTCACTTGCTAACCAGATTAAAGCAGGAGCACCTGTCGACCTTTTCTTCTCAGCCGCTCAGGACAAAGTAGATGATCTTGTCAGAGAGGGCGAAATCAAAAAGGATAAGCAGAAAACAGTACTGGCGAATCACCTTGTTGTCGTATCCGAAGAAAACCTGACGCAGCTCACTGACCTAAAAAGTAAAACTATATCAAAAATAGCGATCGGCACACCTGAAACCGTCCCGGCAGGCGCATATGCAAAAGAGGCATTAGAGAAATCGCATCTATGGTCTCTTCTGAAAGATAAGCTGGTCTATACAAAAGACGTCAGACAGGCACTGACTTATACTGAGACGGGTAATGTTGATGCTGCTATCGTCTATTCAACAGACACGAAGAACGCAGATCTGGTAATTAAGGATGAACTTCATCAACCTATCACTTATCCTTTAGCACTCATCAAGGAAAACGCTGAGAATCAGCAGTTCTATCAATACCTGCAGTCAGAAACTGCGAAGAAGGTCTATGAATCCTATGGCTTTACTGTTAAGTGATGCTTTTCTGTCCCCTATTCTCATCTCTTTGAAAGTTTCTCTTATCGCTACCTTGATCAGCCTGATCATTGGAATTTTCTTCGTCTTCCTGATGGACGCTTCTTTTCCTGGGAAATCCATCGTTGAGACACTTATCATGCTGCCGATGGTGCTGCCGCCAACTGTCGTCGGATTTCTCCTGCTTTTTGCATTCGGCAGGCAGGGACTTGGTACTGTGCTCGGTTTCAGTCCTGTTTTCACGATATATGCTGCGGTGATGGCTGCGACAGTCGTCGCCGTGCCCCTGATGTATCAATCGCTTAAAATCGGCATCGATAATGTGACGACTGACATAATAGATGCCGCTAAAGTGGATGGTGCCGGTACATGGACTATCTTCAGCCGCATTGTACTGCCGTTATCAAGAAATGCACTTTTAACCGGCGTGCTGTTCGCGTTCGCGCGCGCGCTCGGTGAATTCGGCGCCACATTGATTTTTGCGGGCAATATTCCCGGTGTCACCCAGACGATGCCGACCGCAATCTATATTGCAATTGATAACAATGAATTACAGCTGGCAGGTGCGTGGGTGATACTGATGGTTGCCTTATCGTTTATTCTGATGCTGCTCATCCAGAACTTAAAAAAACGCATATAAAAAGAATGGGTTCTTCACCCATTCTTTTTTAGTTGATCTGTACACCGCCAGTAACACCATATACTTGTCCCGTGACGTAACTTGCATTATCGGATGCTAAGAAGACATAGACATCTGACAGTTCAACTGGCTGACCTGCACGCTGCAGCGCCACTTTCTGACCGAACTCAGGTATTTTCTCCTGCGGCTGCCCGCCTGTAATCTGCAAGGCTGTCCAGATAGGACCTGGCGCTACTGAATTGACGCGAATCCCTTTCTCGCCGAGCTGCGTTGCAAGTGATTTTGTAATAGAAACAATCGCACTCTTCGTCGCGGCATAGTCCACTAAGTTCTTGCTTGGATTGTACGACTGCACCGATGAAGTGGTGATGATAGATGCACCTGCTCTTAAATGAGGCAGTGCTGCTTGAATCGTCCAGATCAGCGAATAAACATTTGTTTCGAATGTAGAACGTAACTGCTCAGTCGACAGGTCTTCTATCTTCTCGACAGCAGTCTGTTCACCAGCGACACTACAAAGGATATCAAGACCACCGAGTTCTTCAACGGCTTGTTCCACAAGCTCTTTATTGAAAGCTTCATTACGTAGATCACCAGGAATCAGTACTGCTTTCTGTCCCGCTGCTTCAATGACTTCTTTCACTTCCTGTGCATCCGCTTCTTCAGCCGGCAGATAATTGATGGCTACATCTGCACCTTCTTTCGCGTAAGCGATTGCTGCAGCACGTCCGATACCTGAGTCACCACCTGTTACAAGTGCTTTCTTCCCTCTCAGTTTAGCCGTCCCTGTATATGAAGTTTCACCGCAATCAGGAACAGGTGTCATCTTCTGCTGTAGACCTGGTGCTTCCTGTTCCTGTTTTTCGAATTTGCCGTCGTAATATTTAGTCAATGGATTTTCACTTGTCATCCCTATCACTCCTTTTTTATAGTACTAGTATTTCACCGTGTCATTATTTTAAACATGATATCTTTCCTTGAAAAAATACTGACCTATCGGTAGACTGAAGTTAAAGACAACATAATAAAGGAGAATGCGCTATGACAAAATCTACACCGCATATCAAACCAGAAAATAATCCGATTGCTGAAACTGTCCTCTTACCAGGAGACCCACTTCGTGCCAAGTTCATTGCAGACACTTATTTAGAGGATGTCGTCCAGTTCAATGAAGTCCGTAATATGTTCGGTTACACTGGAACATATAAAGGCAAGAAAATCTCTGTCATGGGTACTGGTATGGGCATTCCTTCTATCGGCATCTACTCATATGAACTCATCCACACATTCGGCGTTAAGAACTTAATCCGTGTCGGTTCATGTGGCGCTATGCAGGAAGGCATCAATGTCTACGATGTTATTATCGCTCAAGGTGCTTCTACTGATTCCAACTATGTCGCTCAGTATGGTTTACCGGGTCACTTTGCACCGATTGCAAACTATGAGTTACTGGCTCGTGCCAAGCAGTTAGCTGACGAGAAAGGTGTACCGAATCACGTCGGTAATGTACTGTCATCGGATATTTTCTACAATGCGAACGCACAGGCAACAGATAAATGGCGTTCAATGGGTATCTTAGCCGTTGAAATGGAATCTGCAGGTCTTTATATGAATGCTGCTTACGCGGGCAGTGATGTCCGTGCGCTCGGCATCTTCACGGTCAGTGACCACCTACTCACTCACGAAGAAACAACGCCAGAAGAACGTCAGACCTCATTCACGAAGATGATGGAAATCGCGCTTGAAATCGTCGAATAATAAAAAAGCCCCGCGGGGCTTTTTATTTTTTGCGTCTTCCCAGCTGTTCGTCCACGAAGTCCGCAAAAACCTGTGCCGTCCCGTTGCCGATATCACGGATTCTGATCGGCCCCATATCAAAATGAACCGTCACTGCACTGTCTTCCACTTCAACACTTTTGATATCATCATAGCTGATTACGCGCTGATAAGGCTGTCCATTCATATCCGCCACCATAAAGAAACGCATATCAGTCGGGATATATTCCCCGGTGAATTCCTTCTGATCACCCACTGCAAATTCGATAATGCCGACAACGCCGGGTCCTCTTTTCTCTGCCGGACTGAGTTCTGATTCATTGAATAATTCTGCCATTTTAAATGACCTCCTTTTATTGTCTATCATCTATACCCATTAATAAGTTTCCCATCACATCTATTTTTCATCCTGAATATGTGCTGTAAAATATCGTAATATTAGCTTTCAGATGACTGATTCGTTACACTCAGGGTATAAATACAGTTAAAGGAGCTTACTATGCAGCAGTGGATTATGAATGTAATGGAGCAGTTCGGTTACATCGGTGTATTCCTTTTAATTTTACTCGAGAATATATTTCCTCCCATCCCTTCAGAAGTGATTTTAACATTCGGTGGTTTTATGGTGACACAGTCACCTCAACTCAGTTTCATCGGCATGCTGGTCGCCTCCACACTGGGTGCAGTGGCAGGCGCTTTATTACTTTATTATCTCGGCCGAGTGCTGGGTTTAAGACGACTGGAGACAATCGTTGAACGTTATGGTAAATTCCTCCGTCTGACAAAAGCTGATCTGCATAAAGCAGACAACTGGTTTAACAAATACGGCGGAATTGCTGTCTTCTTATGTCGTTTCGTCCCACTTGTGCGCAGCCTGATTTCAGTTCCAGCAGGTCTCAACCGCATGAATCTACTGACATTCACGCTATACACAACGGCTGGTACATTAATCTGGAATGCTGTTCTCATCTACCTGGGTCTGACACTCGGAGAGAACTGGGAACAGGTAGTCCATACCTTTGATAAATATTCAACATCCTTCTATATATTGATGGGCTTGGGTCTGCTCGTATTCATCATTTATCTATTCAACAGAAAACCGAAGGAGGAACAATCATGAGTAAACAATACAAAGTCGTTATATTAGGTGGCGGATCAGGGGGTATCTCAACAGCCAGCCGATTAGTTAAGGCAGGTATCAAAGATATCCTTATCGTTGACCATGCAGATTATCATGCTTATCAGCCTGCCTGGCCACTTGTCGGTAGCGGTGCTGAAACTAAAGAACATACACGTAAAAAAATGAAAAAAGTCATCCCGAAAGGTGCAGACTTTATTCAGCAGAAAGTGACCGCTATCCAGCCCGTTGAAAGAATCATTCGTCTGGATAATAACAGTCAGCTCAACTATGAATATCTGGTTGTAGCGCTCGGTATCCAGCTTGATTTTGATAAGATTGATGGTCTGACTGAAACACTCGGCAAAAATCAGGTCTGCACCAATTATCTATATGACTATGTCGACTATACTTATCAGTCACTGAAAAAGGTGAAAACAGGCAATGTCATTGTTACTAAACCTGCCACTCCTATTAAAGGAGGCGTGGCACCAGAAAACTCTCTCTTCACATTTGATGAATTCTTCAAGAAGAATAAAAAAAATCGACCTGACCTGATACTGAAGAATGCACATGATACACTCTTTCCTGTTGAAAAATATAGAAGACAGATTGAGCAGTACATAAAACAAAAGGGGATCAGTTATGATTTACAGCATGACCTCATCGCGGTTGATGGTCCGAATCAGATGGCGACTTTCAAGAATCTGAGAACAGGCGAACAATACAGCATGCCTTTTGACATGCTGCTTGTCACACCACCGATGAGTGCACCAGATGTCGTGAAGCAGTCTTCCTTAAGTGATGAGAACGGCTGGCTGGACGTTGATATGTATACACTGCAGCATGTCCGCCATCAAAATGTGTTTGCACTGGGTGACTGTACGAATTTACCGACTGTTAAAATGGGTGCTGCAGTTCGCAAGCAGGCACCTGTTCTTGCAAAAAATCTGATTGCTCAGATCAAAGGAAAGAAATTAAAAGCTCGCTATGACGGGCTGACTGTCTGTCCGATTGCAACTGAATATGGACAGGCTATTATGGCAGAATTCGGTTACGATATGAAACCGAAAGAATCCATGCCGATTGACCAGTCTAAAACAAATCCTCTTCTTTATCAGCTGAAGAAAAGAGGCATTCCACTGATGTACTGGCAAGGCATGCTGAAAGGAAGAAGCTAAAGAGAAGAGAGACGTCCATAAAAGGCGTCTTTTTTGTATCATACGAGAAATCGCTTAATATCATTTCTACTATATTCATTTCCTGAAATTAGTTACAATACTATTAATACACTAAATAAAGGAAGTGGCCTGATGTTCCGTAAATTCCTGACCCCTTTTAATAAAAAAATATTAAGTGCGTATGAAGAAACGTATGATAATCAATCATTCGATCAACTCTTACAGAAGTTGTCTCTCGACTATCTTCGAGACAGTGCCCTGTACTATCAACTTGAGTTCGATGAGAAAACCTCCAAGAATGAATTAATCACCTTATTATCTGAGCGCTTTCATAAGAAAGACAGTCTTTATTATGAGATGCTCATTCAAAATGAATCTGAGTTCCGCTTGCTGCAGGATGCTTTATCAGCCAAACATAATGTTCTGAATCTTGCACCGGAAGATATGGAACAGATGACAGCAGCTCTTATCGTATTTGACATTGACGAAAAATTAGTTATTCCTCATGACACCTACACATCTCTGCTGCAATTACCCATGCAGACGATTGAAAATAAAAAAGAAAAATATGAGCAGGATCTGACGTTTATTACAAGCAATCTGATGCTTTATGGCTTTGTGTCCCGTGACCATCTTGAATCACATTATGAGAAAGTTTACCGGCAATCTTTTGAGCCGGATAGTATCGACCTCTTTTTATCTATTTACGATATGTCCGTCTATGAAGGTTATATCGTCGATTCATTACTGGATTCATGGGTCGAGGATAAAAATGATTTCCATGATTTAAAACAGTTTCCTTACTATGAATTTAAGGACCCACGAGAAGTATATGATTACATAGGGCCGGATCATCACTTGCAGACACCGGAGATGAAGATACTGGTGAATTTTCTGAAGAAGAATACATCTCTATCCCCGGAAGAGTGGGATCACCTGATCGAAGGCATACAAGTTTATACAATGGGTGCACCTGACTTTGAGAGTGCCTCTCAAGAAATAGGCGAGCTGATTAAAGGGCTTTTTTCACGCGAAGAAAGACAGACGTTTAACAGACTTTACCGTAATATGTTCAATCACACCAGACAATGGATACTGGCAGGTCACACGCCCTTGGAAATTGAAGAGATGGCTATACAGCAAGAAGAGATGAAACGCTCCATCAAAATGAACAAAATTGTCACTATCAATGAGATAAAGGCAGTAAAAAAGGATTAATCATGATGATTAATCCTTTTTTGCGTTCTATGAACTCTTAAAGCTTTCGTGCCCAGTGACGTTGTTCAACTAAATTGTTTAAGTAGTCTTTTAAATCTGCACCTACTAAGACAATACCTGGCTGCCCTTCTTTAACAGCTGTCTGAGTGATCAAGGATCCTACTTTTTGTGTATAACCGATTGTCTTGTAGTGACGATTAGCCGCTTCAATTGAATCTTTCACTGGCGGCATTAAAGGTTCGACTGCATCTGCAACTAAGATACCATCGAATAATGTGGAATGGACTGTGTCAAATGTTTCAGTGACTTTAAGGTCCCCTAGTTTCATTGCACGGTCGGATACTAATTTATAATTCACTTTATTCGCAGCCAACTCTTTCACATAGCTTTCAATCTGTTTTGGATCTGAATCTGCTGTAACAAAGACGGCTACTGATAATGTATCCAGTTTTTTAACTGTATCCAAAGTACTTAATGCTTTAGAAGCTTGTGTTTCTTTAGACTCTTCATCAGCTGTCGGTACTTCAGCACCTACACGCAGTGCCACTTCCTCAGCCAGTTTTCTGTCGACTTTATTCAAGTTATTGACCGCGTTCTGCTTGACGAAGTCTAACTTACATTTACCGATTTCAAAACTGAAGGCATCAGTTAAATGCTGACGCTCTGGTGCTGATAAACTGTTCAGAAACATTTTAGCCTGTGACCAGTGATCAAGGAAACTTTCACTTCTTGCACGTACTTTATGGGCTTCAATGCGTTCATAGTAAGGTTCAAAGCCGCCCTCTTCAACAGGTGTTGTATGCGGTTCATTGTTATTGATGGCATTGTTATGATAGCTTGTCATGCCTTTATGAATCTGGTGCTGATGTAAGCCATCACGCTGATTGTTCGCAAACGGACAGATCGGCGCATTAATCGGAATCTGATGGAAATTCGGACCCCCTAAACGCAATAACTGTGTATCTGTATAAGAGAAGAGACGGCCTTGTAACAACGGGTCATTACTGAAATCAATACCCGGCACAACGTGTGCTGGACTGAACATGACTTGTTCTGTTTCAGCGAACACATTATCAACGTTGCGGTTTAAAGTCATTTTACCGATACGTTGAACCGGTACGTCTTCTTCCGGCCATACTTTAGTCGGATCAAGGATATCGAAATCGAATTTAAATTCATCTTCTTCAGGTAAGATCTGAAGTCCGAGCTCCCATTCAGGATAGTCACCTTTGTCGATTGCTTCGTACAAATCTTCACGGTTGAAATCAATGTTTTTACCAGCAATAATCTGTGCTTCGTCCCATACTAATGAATGCGTCCCGAGGAGTGGCTTCCAGTGGAATTTAACGAAATGAGATTGGCCTTCTTTATTGATCAGACGGAATGTATGAACCCCGAAGCCCTCCATTGTACGGAAGCTCTTAGGAATACCGCGGTCACTCATCGTCCACATCGTCATATGAGTAGATTCAGGATTCTGAGCGAAGAAATCCCAGAACGTATCATGCGCTGTACCTGCCTGCGGGATTTCATTATGAGGTTCAGGCTTGAATGAATGCACTAAGTCCGGGAATTTGATTGCGTCCTGAATGAAGAAGACGGGGATATTGTTGCCGACTAAGTCATAGTTCCCTTCTTCAGTATAGAATTTAGTCGCGAAACCGCGCGCATCACGGACTGTTTCCGGTGATCCTTTTGAACCTGCTACTGTAGAGAACCGTACAAAAACAGGCGTTTTCTTAGAGGTATCATTTAGGAATTTAGCTTTTGTATACTTGCTTAAGTCCTCATATAATTCAAACTCACCATGCGCACCAAATCCACGGGCGTGGACGATTCTTTCAGGAATACGCTCATGGTCAAAGTGCGTCATTTTTTCTCTGAAATGAAAATCCTCCAGTAAAGACGGACCACGTTCACCTGCTTTTAAAGTGAACTCATCTTCTGCCATCTTTAATCCTTGATTCGTTGTTAATGGAGCGGGTTGAGTAACATCGACTGTGTGTGCCTGTAACTGTTTGTCTTTCTCATTAGTCATCTGTTCATTTCCTCCTCAAATTTTCTTATTAAAACTACTTATACTTCATTTGTATACCCGACTAAACCCGATATATAACATCTCTATTCTTTTTCATAAGCTTTATATATTTTTTCTGTTATTCGATTGTGGTATTATATAGAAAACAATAACCGGAGACTGATATTAAAGAGGAGTAACTCAGGATTTATTTCTGGTATCATTTCGTCAGCACGAAGGCAACTGCTTTCCGGAATTATAGAACTTTGTTCAGTGAGACCTTTGCCATCCATATTTGGCATAGGTTTTTTTATTGTTAAAAATCAATTGAGGAGGCTCCTTGAATGGATCCAAGTATATTAATTTCTTATCTATGGGTACTCGTCGTCTTAATCGTGCTGGAAGGTCTGCTTGCTGCTGATAATGCTATCGTAATGGCTGTTATGGTCAAACATTTAGAACCGGTAGCACGTAAGAAAGCTTTATTCTACGGGCTAATCGGCGCGTTCATCTTCCGCATGATTTCTCTTTTCATGATTGCAATTCTCGCCCAGTACTGGGAGATCCAGGCGTTAGGTGCTGCTTATCTGATCTTTATGTCCATCAAGAATCTGATTGATTATTTCAAACATAAAGATTCAGATGAACCAGCTGTTCCTGATGCTGCTGAACAACAGGAAAACGCCACTAAAGGAAGCGGCTTCTGGATGACCGTCCTTAAAGTTGAACTGGCAGATATCGCTTTTGCGATTGATTCCATGCTTGCAGCGATTGCCATTGCATTAACTCTCCCGCAGGTCGGACCTGACTTCATGGGTATGAACGTCGGCCAATTTGCCGTGATGTTCACGGGCGGTATGATCGGTGTTATTCTGATGCGATTTGCTGCCAATTATTTTGTTGCGATTCTTGCTAAATACCCGTCTCTTGAAGCAGCAGCGTTCGCAATTGTCGGCTGGGTAGGTGTTAAGTTAGTGGTTCTTGTACTGGCACATGAAAAGATCCATGTTTTACCGCATGATTTCCCGCACTCATGGCAGTGGCAGCTGATTTTCTGGTCCGTATTAATTGCCATTGCACTTACCGGCTTCTTAATCGGTAAATTAAAAGAAAAGAAAAGCCATCAATAATCAAAAATTCAAAACAGCTCTCATAAAATTTCTGAGAGCTGTTTTCTTATATGAAACTCATTTAAAGCATGACTGTCTGCGATATAATAGCTAAAAGTTCACATGAAAGGAATATATCTATGATCTCTTCATCTCAATCGTTACCTAAAACTAAAATTCTGCTGATCAATACTTTAAATGATATGTTAAAAGAAGCTTCAATAGAAGATATTACCATCATTGCATTAGTTCAGAAATCCGGCATCACACGTTCTACTTTTTATACTCATTATCACGATAAATACATGCTCTTTGAAGACCTGGTGTATTATCTATGCAAGACTGCTTTTACACCCTTAGTCTTAGAAAAAGTTACAGATGATCACCAGGAATGGCTGGAACAGCTGAAGAAGAATTACAGCCAGACCCTGTATGTTCTTAATGATCACCATCACGTTTTTGCACAAATTCCAGCTAAAAGCAGACTGGTCGCAATCAGAAATGGTATTGCGTTATCAAAGCCTGATTTTATCAATCAACTTGAGCAGATAAACTATAACCCTGTCATCAATAAAGAGTATGCCGCAAATTTTTTTCTGTCCGGTCTATTTTTGACGTATGAGCAATGGATTTATAGCGGTTATGATATACCTGTAGAAGAACTGAGTGAACAGCTGACTCATTTAACAGCCGCTCAGTTCAATCTTCCTCATTAAACTTCAAGTCTGCCTTGTGCTGCTGAAGGACCGCTTCTCCTGTGAAAGTTAACGTGATAGCAGAATCGAGAGTTATCAGCTTTTCCTGCTTCAAGCGTGCTATTTCAGCGTCAAAATGCTGTTCCTCTATCTCAGATAGAGGATTGACGGTAAGATTTTTCAGCTGTTCATATGTCAAAGGTTCCCGGTGATGCAGCTGAATCGTATGCAGTAGGTAATAGGCCAATACAGGCTTCATTCTATTCCCTCCTTTATTGATTTTTATATCTATACCCTTTTTTAATTAACTTCATAATAGATGCATTTTGTGAATAATTTAAGAAATTTAATTTTAAGTCTTAACAAAAAATTCCTTTTATATTACAATAGCATTACATTTATGTTAAAAGAGGCGTTAAGATGACTACATTAAAGAAGAAGACTCAGTATTTACCAGGACTTGACGGTCTCAGGGCTATTGCTGTCATTTCCATTATCATCTATCATTTAAATCCGAAATTTTTGCCGGGCGGCTTTTTAGGCGTTGACACATTCTTTATTATCTCAGGGTATTTAATTACTTCCATCCTGCTGAGAGAGTACGAGGAAACTGGTTCACTCAATTTGTTCAAGTTTTATTCAAAACGTATCAAAAGGCTGTTTCCAGCGATCTGGTTTCTGCTGATAACACTGTTCACTTATTGTGTGTTATTTGAACAGTCTATTCTTTTTCAGCTAAAAAAAGATATTATCGCTGCCTTTTTTTATGTTTCTAACTGGTGGTATATCTTTGATGATGTGGATTATTTCCAGGCGCTTGAACCGAGGCCGCTGCAGCATCTCTGGTCATTGGCAATCGAGGAACAGTTCTATATTTTCTTCCCGGTCGCTTTGCTTCTGCTGCTTAAAAAATTTTCCAGACGTACTGCAATCATTACTTTTTCAGTACTGGCAATCATCTCTGCTGTCTGGATGGCCACACTTTACTATCCCGGTATTCAAGTGTCTCGTCTCTACTTCGGGACCGACACGCGGCTGCAGACTATGCTGCTCGGTGTCTTACTTGCCTTTATCTGGCCGGCCAGCCGGCTGAAGAAAAATCCGCCTTTATCCATGAAAGCGACTATTTCAATCGTAGGTATTCTCAACTTTGTCATTCTGCTGTTCAGTTTTAATCTGGTTTCTGAATCTAGTGGATTTCTCTATCAGGGCGGCTTTTTTATGCTGGGTCTGATGACGATTTCAACGATAGCTTCATGCGTTCATCCTGATAGTCTGCTGAAATCATTGCTCAGTCTGCCATTACTGACGGCAATCGGACGTTTATCATACAGTCTTTATTTATGGCATTACCCGATCATTGTTCTGGTCGAACATCATTTTGTTAAAGGCCAGTTACCTGCATATGCTTATGTCATTGAAATTGCTTTAACTGTTCTGTTCGCCTGGTTCAGTTATCACTTCATAGAAACGCCGTTCAGAAGAGAAGGACTTTCCTATTTCCGCTTCAATAGAATGGTTAACCGATTGCCTATTGTTGTAATACTGCTGGCTTTACTAGGTTTTGCCGGATTTAATTTCTTCTCTGAAAAGACATCCATCGAACCAAAAGTCTACATAGCACAGACAACCGGTAATCTATCCAGTCCCAAAATTCTAGCTCCGGTCAAATGGACTGAGGAAACCGCTGAATCGCCTGACACTCAATACTTATCACCTCTGTTCATCGGCGATTCCATTCTCGTGGATATCAATCTTAATCTTAAAGAGCTGTACCCGAACGCAACAGTGGACGGTGAAGTAGGTCGCAGCATCTATAAAGCAATCCCACTAGCCAACCAGTACAGCTACTTGAATAAAAAAGGACAGATTGTTGTTCTCTTTATTGGGACAAATGGTGACTTCGAGATAGCACAGCTGAACCAGCTACTCGATAAATTTGATAAGACGAAGATCTATTTAGTGACAACGCGTGTACCACGTGATTATGAGTCTCACGTTAATAGTCTGATGAAAGAAGCTGCTTCTTCCCGTAAGAATGTTGAAGTTCTTGACTGGTATGCTGTATCGACGAATCACCCGGAATACTTCGCCTATGATGGAATACACCTTGAATATCCGGGGATTCAGGCGATGACAGACTTGTTCAAGTCTTCCATCAAATAGCATATCAATTGAATCTTACGTATAAATACTTTAACCTTATAGTATCAACTACGGAGGTGTTAGTATGACAGAACAACTTTCAAATCAGGAAAAACGTCAACGTCTATACGAATTGCTTGAGAAAAATGATATTGCAATGTTAACAACTCTCTCAGGTGACAAGCTGGTTTCGCGTCCGATGGGTTACAAGCATTTAGAACAGGATGCTGATCTCTGGTTCTTTACAATGAAGGATACGGAAAAAGCTGAAGAAATCAAAAAAGATAACCGTGTTAATGTATCTTTTGCTAAAGAAGGCTACGCTTCAATCTCCGGTACGATTCATATCGTTGAAGATGATGCGAAGAAGAAAGAATACTGGAGCAAGGCAATGGAAGCTTTCCTTCACACTTCATATGATGACCCGAACGTGATTTTACTCAAAGTGGAAGCTGAATCAGCAGAATACTGGAGTACTGATCAGACAGCTAAAACTGTGATTGACGGCTTCAAGCGTCTCTTCCAGGGCGAAGATAAAGAAAAAGATGAAAGCATGAATGATACAGTAGAATTATAAAAAGAGCCCTCGGGCTCTTTTTTTATAGCTTGATATTACGGTCTTTCCACTCCACTTTCTTCAGGATGAACGTATTGATCCAGGAGCATGTAAAAACATAGATAAAATAAAAGAAAGCGACACTCGCGAGAAGGGCTGTCATGAATGTAAAAGTCCCTGTCCTTCTGCTAAGTATATGGAAATGAACTGTATAGAAAAGATAAAGAAGGCCAGCAAAAAGCATTGCAGAGAATGACTGAGTGATGCTCCAGGCGAAAAAAAGCATACTGCAGACGCTGCCCAGCATCCAGATCACAACGGCACCCATCACCCATGGCTTTGTCGCCTGAGCCCCTGACGCGAAGTGCTTCGCCCAGCCTTTTGACATCGCCCGGAGTCCTTCCGGATACATGCGGAAGCTGATTGTCTCTTTACCAAGTAATGCAGTGACAGGTCGTTCCGCTTGCTTGAAGAGATGTGCCAGACCGAACCCTTCAATAATATGGTGACGCGCACCGTAATGTCCACCCGTCATAAAATAGTGTGCTTTTGAACAAAGGACGACAGGTCCGAATGCAGCTGCGTCATCGTTCTGAATAGCAGCAAACTTATTGAGACCGACAATCGTCAGCACATTGAACCATACTGACAGCTGTTCATATAGCTGCTTTGTCCTGTGATAAGGCTGGATTGAGATAAGTCCACCGTTATATGTAGAAATGATATCCCTCAGGGCATGTTCGTGATCTAAAGTAATATCTGCATCAAGAAACAAGAGAAGGTCGGCCTCTGCATAACCTGCTCCGAAATAACAGACCGCTGATTTGCCCTGCCAGGCCAGGGAATGGTCATAAGGGATGACCCTGGCTCCGTATTGCCGGGCGACCTCTACCGTATTATCCGTGGAGCCGTCATCTATGACGAGACATTGATAGTCCGTTTCCTGCCGGGACAACGATGTCAGAAGATGCGGCAGATTATGAGCTTCGTTTCTAGCGGGAATAATGATTGTCACAGCGGCTGAATATGGCTCTTTCTGACTGATATAAGGTTTCCGGCTGAAGACAAAGTGCCCGGCACACACTGAAAGAATAATCAACAGTACAGGGATGATCACTGCTCTTCTTTCTCCTGAATCATTCGACCGACCTGCTGACCACTCAGCGTTACCATCGGCATGCCACCACCTGGATTGACGGTACCGCCTGTAAAATACAGATTATCAAAGTGCTCACTTTTCTTAGGATGCTTAAATCCTTTGTTCTTCTTCTTATCTGAGACCGTCCCGTATATGGCACCTCTATCTGAACCGTACGTTTTTTCAATTTCCACCGGCGTCCAGAAATCTTCTGTGACGATATGCTCTCTTAAATCGGTCAGGCCCATACGCTCCAGCTTGATCAGCACTCTTTCCCGTAGAGCGAGGTAATCATCCTGACTGAAGGGTGTATCCTGGATGAACGGGACGTGTGGCAGAATCTTGATATTCTCATGTCCCGAGGGTGCCTGGTCAGGGTCAGTCTTATTTGTATTGACCAGATAGATGGTCGGATCATCTGGCAGTATTCTGTCGTGGAATACTTGTCTGAAATTTTTTTCTGAGTCCTTTGAGAAGAAGAAGTTATGATGAGCGAGCTGCGGATATTCACGGTCAACACCGATATGCATGACAATACCTGAACTTGCAGGTTCGAACTTTTCTTTCTGTCTTCTGATGTCAGGGGGAGCTGCCAGCATTTTCTCATAGAACGGTATCACTTCCATATTGGAGATAAAGTAATCTGCTGACAGTTGCTCACCCTTATCCGTTATGACACTGGAAATTCGATCTTTGGCTACTTCTGCTCTGATAATTTTCGTATTTGTGTGGAAGCGGACCCCGATTTCCTTACCCAGTCTGACCAGTGCTTCTGCTATTTTATGCATACCGCCCGGTACATACCATGCGCCCTGTTCATGCTGCATATGAATCATCATATTGAGAACAGCTGGTGCGTCATATGATGATGAACCTACATACTTAATGAAGTAACCGAGCATGGTTCGGAACTCCTCATTCTTCACGCGTTTATTAATCCCTTCCTGCATCGTATGGAAATAATCGAAGCCTCTTAATGCCTGAATAGGCCCATGGTGTTTAATAAGCGGCCAAGTGTAATCGATACCTTTGTCGAAGTAACTGATTTCAGTCATTTCATGTATTTTTCCGGCATACTTCAGGAATCGGCGGTAATCTTTCATATCTTTTCTGCTTAGATGTTTATTTTCTTCCTTCATCTTCTTGAGGTCACCATACAGGTTGTACACATGTCCTGACTCAAAGAAGCCTCGCCATTCAAGATTGAGACGGACTGTTGTAAGATAATCTTCCATACGTCTGTCACTGCGCTCAAACAAGCGTTCAAATATATAGGGCATCGTCAGGATGGACGGACCGAGATCAAAGCCGAAGCCATCCTGTTCGAGGCGATTCAACTTACCTCCTAAATGGGCATTTGCTTCATATAGTTCGACATTGAACCCCTGCTGCCTCAGTGTTATTGCGGCAGACAATCCGCCGAGCCCTCCTCCTATGACAATCACTTTCTTCATGTGTGCTCCTCCTTCAGTATCTGCAAGGCGATGGTGCTGATCTTCTTCTTGCTGATCAGACTGACTTTATTACGTCGAGTCAGACAGTTATAGTTATTCCGTCTGACTTCGTTCAATATCTCCGCATAGATAAGTGCGGCCACTAAAAGGGGCTGTCTTGATTCACGGTTATAATCAATAAGGTGTGGATAAAAACGATTGTAGCGGTCCTCTGCATCCTGCGCCAGCGCTTCCCACATCACGATGAATGCCTCATTTATTTCCTGATTGATCAGATTCTGCTCCGTGTACTGATAGGTCTGCATCATACTTTTCGGTATATAAATACGCTGCTTTTCACGATGGTCTTCACCGATATCGCGTAATATATTCGTTATCTGCATCGCTATACCTAAATTATCTGCTGCTTTTCTGCCTGCCTGAGTGTCTTGACCTGCCAGTATCGGATACAGAAGCTCTCCAACTGATCCTGCAACGTGAGAACTATAGTGATACAAGTCTTCAATCGTAGCCGGCTGTCTGAAATCAAGATCCATCATCTGACCTGTCACCTGTTTACGGAACATGGCGAGGTCAAGGGGAAATTTATTTCGGACGTCAGCAAGTGCACGCCACATTGGATGGTCAATCTGCTCTCCGTGTTCAAATGAATCAATCTGCTGCAGCAAGAGTTGAAGTGCTTCTCTTTTTTCTGCTTCAGATTCATTTCCATCTACGATATCATCCGCTGTACGACAGAATGCATAAATAGCGTAGACTGCTTTCGCTTCGTCCTCCGGCAGCTGACTGAAACCGTAATAGAAACTCTTTGAATGACTCTTAATAATCTGTCTGCAGTAATCATAATCCTCATTTATCTGCATACCCTCTCTCCTTCACTCATCATCCATCATCAGTTCACCTGCCGCTATTTTAGAGGACAGGAGAACAATCGGTACGCCTGCTCCAGGATGCGTACTGCTGCCTGTGAAATATAAGTTCTCACAGTCTGTTGCTTTACTCTGCGGACGAAGATGATTGCTCTGCAGAAGTGTCGGCTGCAGACCGAACGTCGCACCGTTATAAGCATTGAACTTCTTTCTGAATTCCTTAGGGGTGACATATGTTTCAGTCACAATCTCATTTCTGATGTTATGCATGCCCGGCAGCTTCTCTACTTTAGAAAGTGCCTGCTCACGGTAATAGGAGACCGTATCATCGTCCCAATCATACTTCGCAGTTGAGAGCTCAGATACCGGCATCAGAATGTAGAGTCCATCTTTACCGGCAGGTGCCATCGCCGGTTCTTTCTTGGAAGCGATGTACATGTAAACAGACGGATCTGTCAGTTTGCGTCCATCAAAAATCTGCTCGATATTATCATCCAGATCTTCTGAGAAAATAAAGTTGTGCATATTTTCAACTTCATCATATTTTCTGTCCATGCCGAGATACAGGACGAAGCACGAGCAGGAATAAGCCATTTTATCAATATAGTCATCTGTATATTTACCTTTTGCCGACTGATTCTGGACAAGATGTTTTTTGGCATAAGGGAAATCGGCATTGCACATCACATAATCTGCATGGAACATGCCGGCAGCCGTTCTGATGCCTGTCGCCTGCCCGTTATGAATCATGATCTCTTCAACAGGAGTGTGGTAGTGAATGGTGCCGCCCAGTTCTCTGAACAGCTGTTCCATCGCAGTCGCCATGCGGTGCATGCCCCCTTCAATGAACCAGACGCCATATAAAAACTCAATCATGGGGATGATTGTGTATAATGACGGACTCTTGGCCGGTGATATACCGATATATAACGTCTGGAAACTGATGATGTCCCGCAGCCTTTTATCCTTAATGTATTTTGACATACTGTTCTCAGCGCTGCCGAGTGTCCGCAGCTTCAGTCCCTGCCTCAAGGTCGAAAGATTATAGAAATCCTTCGCCTCCCTGAAAGGGCGCTGCAGAAAGTGATGTTTTGCAATATTAAAGCGCTGGTAGAGGTCACTGATATACCTCAGGAATCCCTCTGCATCTTTTTCGTCAACGCCTTCAAACAGTTCCATCAGCTGGACAAGGTCGTTTGATACATCCAGTTTCTCTGTTCCCTGCTTGAAATAGGCGCTATACATCGGTGTCAGCTTCTGCATCGGGATGTAGTCATCGGCATTCCGACCTGCAAGTTCGAATACCTCGCGATACAGTTCCGGCATCATCACGATTGTCGGCCCCAGGTCAAACTCATAACCCTTCTGTCTGATACGATGCATTTTACCGCCCGGCATGCCTTCTTTCTCAAATATCTCGACTTCATAGCCTGCGTGCTGCAGACGGATTGCAGACGCGAGTCCTGCAACGCCTGCCCCAATGACAATGATTTTCTTCATAAATTCCGTCCTCTCTGTTTACGTTGTCTCTGCCATGATTCCAGTTCAGGTGATAATACATAAGGTACCTCTCTTAATGCCGTCATATCTTTTGCGCCAAGTATAAGAGCGATATCCGTCAAATGGGCTTTAAAACGTTCAATCATTTTTATCGTCGGTTCTACACCTTTCAGTTCGAGTTCATTCAGAACTGTGCGCGATAGACCTGCTGCTTTTGCACCGAGGACAAATGACTTAATCGCATCAAGCGGTGTCCGGATTCCACCACTTGAGAGGATATCCATCTCATGCTGAAAAGGCATACTTTCCATCAAGGAGACAGGTGTTGTCTGCCCCCAGTCGTTCAAATAGGACTGATCTTTTCCAGGACGTCGTTCATTCTCAATATAAACGAAGTTAGTACCACCGCGCCCACTGATATCTGCTGCTTTTACGCCGATAGCTTTGAGCTGCGCCAATGTTTCACTGCTCATCCCAAAGCCCACTTCTTTAATGATGACAGGTACTTCACTTGTTCTCACCACTGCCTCTATATTGGACAGCCAGTCAGCGAAATCTCGTCCACCTTCCGGCATGACCACTTCCTGCGGCGCATTGAGATGAATCTGCAGCGCATCAGCCTGTATCATATCTATCGCTCTCTGTGCAAAGTCCAGAGGTACATCGGCGCCTATATTTGCAAAGACGATACCGTTCGGATTGACCTCTCTGATGACTTGATAAGTAGGTATGAGCGCCGGATTTTTAAGAGCAGCATGCATGGATCCAACTGCCATCGGGATATTCGTTTCACGTGAAACGATTGCCAGTTTATGGTTGATTTCACCAGCCCACTTACTTCCACCGGTCATGGCGTTGATATAAATAGGATGCTCAAATGATAGTGACGAAATATGGGTATGCAATGAGATATCCGTCTGCTTGATAGATGGAATAGAACGATGAACCAGATGAATCTGATCGAAACTTGAGGGGGACTCAGGATGATTCAGAGCGAGCCTTATGTGATCATCTTTTCGTTGTTCACGTTGTGTCATATCCTCTTCCTTTCCTTTTAGCAAGTAAACGCTGGACTTTGGGTCGATTATAGCGTTGTATGATAATAAACGGGAGATTGCTGAGCAGCGCATATAAAACATTGATGCGGGCTGCCCATTTAGGGTTCCATAAATAAAATAAAGGGAATAACAAGAGGGAGAGCCAGTGTGTCAGTTCAGCACGGTTTGTCTCGCCGTTAAAACTTTGAAGTGTTTTTGTTGCTGTATTCCCTATTTCCCGGTGATTATAACTGGCACTGAAAATAATGGAGCTGTCCGGCAGATGAGCTTTCCAGCTTTTCACTGAAAATAGCTTGTGCCATACCTCACCTTGCTGCTCCCATTTGAAAGACCTGAAGAGCGGAGACATTCTTACGAAATAAGATACAGGAAGCTTCATCATCAGATAAGATATTGTCATCTGAATAGTGAACCAGGCAAACATATTACGGATAAATAATCTGAATAATTTCACCTTTGTATCCTTTCAAGTTTATTTTAAACGTTTATATTCTGAATTACTTTATTTTACCCTCAAACATTGTCATGATAACTATAAGGAGTGAACATTAATATGAAGTTTAATTTTGATAATTCTTACCTTTTGCTGCCGACAGACTTCTACGAATTGACTGAACTGAATCCGGTGTCAGCACCAGCAGTACTGCTTGTCAATGATTCACTGGCTGCCCAGTTAGGTCTGGATGCTGAGATGGTCGAGCGCAGTGCCGAAGAGCTCTCTGGCAGCAGCAGGATACCTCATTCAGAACCTCTTGCTCAGGCTTATGCAGGTCATCAGTTCGGTCATTTCACGATGCTCGGTGACGGCAGAGCCATTGTGCTCGGTGAACATATCACGCCGAGTGGTGAACGTTTCGATATACAGTTAAAAGGTTCCGGCCGCACCGCTTTCTCGCGTATGGGAGATGGTCGTGCACCGCTCGGTCCGATGCTGCGAGAATATATCATCAGTGAAGCCATGCACGCACTGCACATTCCAACAACGAGAAGCCTTGCTGTGACATCAACAGGTGAATCTGTTCAGCGCGATACACGTCTTCCAGGTGCTGTGCTTACTCGCGTCGCAGCTAGTCATATCCGGGTAGGAACGTTTGAGTACGCAGCCCGTATCAACCAGGTGAAGGCACTCGCTGACTATACGATTCAGCGCCATTATCCCGAACTTGAGTCGTCAGAGACACCTTATATCGATTTTCTGTATGCAGTTATCGACCGGCAGGCGGCACTGATTGCCAAGTGGCAATGCGTCGGTTTTATCCACGGCGTGATGAACACGGACAATATGGCGATCAGCGGTGAAACGATTGATTATGGTCCTTGCGCTTTTATGGACGCATTCGACCGTGCAGCTGTCTTCAGTTCAATAGACCGGCAAGGTCGATACGCTTATTATAACCAGCCGGGAATCGGCCAGTGGAACCTGGCCAGATTCTCTGAATGTCTGCTGCCCTTACTGAACACAGATACTGAGCAAGCCATCGCAATAGCCAAAGAGGCGCTCTCCTCGTACGAAACTGCATTTGACCGCTACTGGACTGAAGGAATGGCAGCAAAAATAGGCATTGCTGACCCTCTGAAAGAGGACCGCGAACTGATCGGCGAGCTGCTCGCAGTCATGGAGGACCTTGAACTGGACTTCACTCAGACTTTCAGAAAACTATCTCTTCACGAACCGGTTGATGCAGCGCTGGATAGCTGGAAAGAAAACTGGCGGACACGTATTCAGCATGAGGATTCGCCGTATGAACTGATGAAAAAAGTGAATCCAGCTGTTATACCGAGAAATCATCTCGTTGAAAAAGCTGTGAACAGCATGGATCTGATGTTCTTCAAGGAACTGCTGCGTGTCGTTAAAGACCCATATAACGACCAGCATCCTGCGATTTACAAGACACCAGCTGAAGATTCTGAGCAAGTTTTTCAGACTTTCTGCGGCACATAAGGGGTTAAGGCTTAAGAGATCAACACACGCTAAAAACAGAAAATAATCACCAGACCTTCGAATTCAATTCGAAGGTTTTATTTTAATGGATTTTTCATCCGATAGAACTGGAAGGAATCCTTGATTAACCGCTTCCTGTTGCGTGCGGACGCCAAGCATGCGTTCACTCATATCCTGCAGTACCTCATAGTTCAGCCCACCACCCTTCTGGTCATCTGGCCCTGCTTTTCTGATCATTACCGTCATCTTTCCTGACAGAAAAAATCGTATCCTGCAGCGGATACAATTTTATTTTCGCCAGAATGTCTGACCATCCTTTTTATCTTCAATATTATCATCTATCAGCTCGTCCAGCAGCACATAGTTCACAGGTTCATCCTACTTAATACGGAACAACGTTACGGTTCGGGAATAGCCGGCAGCCTGAACTTCTTCATTAAAACGAGCGAGTGTTACTTTTTCAGGCACAACGGCCCTGTGTTTTTTGAGACACTAAAACCGTTAATGAACGTACCATGATGCTGATACATCGGCTGATTCCATTTGACGACACGTTCAAGTTCTGAATCATTTTATTCAATCCAGCTAATAATTTCATTTAGCTGATTTCTTTGATCATCAGGTAAATCTGTAAGAAAACCCTTGAACGTCATTCAGGAACCTCCTCATTTTTTTCATCTTCCAGCTTTTTGATATATTCCTTCAGTGTTTCTTTATCTTCACCTGTGATTTCTGGAAATTCAGGACTGATTTCCTGCAGCACACTGATCATAATTTCTGAGACCAGGCGTCTTGCATGCCATTCATCATCAGCGGGCAATATATACCACGGGCTATGAGACGTAGAAGTCTGGTTCAGCATATGTTCAAAAGTCTGCTGATACTCATTCCAGTATTCTCGCTCCTTAACGTCATTGAAAGAAAACTCCCAGTTCTTCTTCGGATCTTTCATACGTTCAAGCAGACGTTCACGCTGTTCATCTTTCGACATATTGAAGAAGAACTTGACAACATGAAAACCGTTTTCATGAAGATATTGTTCATAATTATTAATCTGACGATAACGCACGTCCCATATTTCCTCTTTCTTTTTATCATCAGGTACATGGAAATCTTTAATCAGATTGTGCACTCGTGTCACAATGACCTCCTCATAATACGAACGATTCAGAATACCGATTTCACCACGTGCCGGCAGTCCATCATGCAGCCGCCACATATAGTCATGTTTACTTTCTTCATCGGATGGTTTTTTGAAGGATGTCGTTTTAAGCCCTTGTGCATTAAGATTAGAGAAGATATAGCTGATTGTTTCATCCTTACCCGCTGCATCAAGTGCCTGCAGGACAACAAGTATCCCTTTTTTCTCTTCAGCATGAAGTTTGAGATGTAATTCTTTTAATTCAGATACCAGGCCAGGTATGACATTATCTCTTATATCATCATTATCTTTCTTCTTGTCTTCAGAAGTCGGATAACTTTTAAGTTTAATTTCAGATTTAACCGGTACTCTATATTTTTCAATATCCATATTATTACCTCCTGTTTCCGTAACTATTCCTATAAAATCATGTGATTAAACATATCTGACTTACCGTATAATAGAAGTAATTTTAATGACATCATTCAGCAGAATAAATGAATTCAGTATCTGTCCTCCTTTTCTGCTCATTATAACTAAAAATCCATAAAAAAAAAGAGAGAAGCATATGCTCTCCCTTCAAACAGTACGATTTATTTTAATAATTTAATCACCCGGAAATGCAGCAGGAAGGCACCTAATGCCATCACAAAAAGGGAGAGGATCGCTATACGGCTTGCTAACGGGCCATAATCACTCAGCAGCCATGTAATCGTGCCATACATAAAGGGACCGAAGACAGCGGATAACTTGCCGCTCATAGAGAAGAGACCGAAGAACTGTCCTTCATGCTCTGCAGGCGACAGTTCGATGATAAGCGTCCGTGAAATGACCCAGATGGAACCCATGGCGATACCAAATAATATTGCACACAGATAGAACCATTCCTTCGGTAACGGCAAGCTCGCAAGGATAAGCGCAATCATCAGAACCAGTGCCACCCACTGCAGTGCTTTTGCTGAACCGATATGCTTTGCGATATAGCCGAAGATAAATGCACCGATAATGCTGAATACCGTCGCTATCATAAAGATACCGATAAATGCACTGCTTGAGAATCCGATGACAGTTGTCGCATACGGCTGCATCATACTGATGGCGGTCGCCAGAGCATCATTCAGAAAGAAATAGACGATTAAAAAGATATAGATAGCTGGTTCTTTCTTAGCAAGCTGAAAGGTCTCCCGTACTTCGCGATAACCATTTCCTTTAACAGGCTTCACCTGCTTACTGCCATCTTTACCGAAAATAAATATCGGGATGCTGAAGACCAGAAACATGATTGCTGTCGGAATAAACGTCTCAGCTGGATGTTTGGTGCCGACAAGCCACATCACACTGAGCACACCGACCAGTGTCCCGAGATAACCAAGCGCCACTCCAAAGCCTGAGATGACTGAGTGATCTTCTTTCGGCGCAAGGCTGCTCATCATCGCATCGTAAAAAACAAGACTGGAATTATAAGTGAATTTTGCAACTGTAAAGAGCACGATAATCAGCAGAAATGGCAACGGCAGACCGAACAGCGTCTCCTGCATTTCCAGCTGATTCAGGTAACCCATCAGAAATGTACAGCTAAAGACAATCAGAGTGAAGATAATGATCCACTTCTTCTTTTTGTTGGTACGGTCGATGTAAACACCATAGAGCGGGCTGAGTAAAATCAGGAAGAAGGCTGCTATACTTGACGCATAGGCAATCCAGGTGGAGGCAATCTGTTCCTGAACTGGATTGACACCTAATTGTTCAGTGACAAACTGCGGGAAGAATAAAGTAATGATATTCGCACTGAAAATCGTGTTGCTGAAATCATAAAGCGCCCAGCTCAAGACCGGAATGGAGAGCAGTAATTTAATGTCACGTTTCATAAAGGCTCCTTTTATACCGTTATATAATCTCTTTCATTATAGATTATTAGATAAAAAAATAAAGCCGTTCCACCTTCCCATAAAAAAACCACACAAATAAATTGTGAGGTTTTTCTCATATATCAAGAATATGCCTGAAAAGGTGTTCTTCAAGTCTTCTGTTTTTATTTGGCTGCAGCATAGCCACCTTTAATATTAATTGTATTCGTATAACCCTGATTTTCGAGTATACTCATCGCAATTGCACTGCGGACACCTGACTGACAGTGAACGTAAATTTCCTCTTCTTTATTGAAAGGAATTTCTTCTGTCAGAAGTTTGCCGAAGTGAAGGTGTACCGCCTGGTCAAAATGACCCGCGTCCCATTCTTTCTGCGTGCGGACATCGAGAATATTCAACTCAGACTTATCAAGGACTTTGAAGTCTTCAGCTTCAATCTGGTTGTAGGCTTTTCCCTCTACTTTATTACCTGGTAAATAACCCGCGACATTGTCGAAACCAATCATCTTCAGTTCATCTGCTGCCTGCTGTACGTCCTCGAAATTACCGATAAGCTGCAGCGGCTGAGTGTAATCCAGATACCAGCCGGCAAAGCTTAGGAATTTCTTATTGTAAGGGACGTTGATGCCCTTGCTCTCATTCTCGGCAAATACTTCCTTCGTACGCAGATCAATAGTCATATCATCTGTAAGCGCTGATAACGGCATCACTTTTTCTTCAGAGTAAGGCGCGACACCATCGCGATTGATGCGTTTCATCTCCTTGAAGTAGTGAGGCGGTTCCGGCTGCTCGCTTGTCAGCGCTGTGATGAATGCTGCCTCATCGGCATACTGGAAGGCCCAGTTATTGATCCGCTCGTATCCTAATGTTGTCATCGGCACTGCACCGAGTGACTTCCCGCAGGCACTTCCTGCACCATGGCCTGGCCAGATCTGAATGTAATCGGGCAGTTCGTCTGTCTTCTTCAATGACCGGAACATCTCTTTCGCACCGATTTCAGTAGAGTTCTTGATACCCGCTGCTGTCTCAAGTAAGTCGGGACGGCCGACATCACCGGCAAAGATAAAATCGCCTGTGAATAAGCCCATCGGAATATCGGACTGATTATCAGTCAGCAGGAAGCTGATGCTCTCAGGCGTGTGACCTGGTGTGTGTATCACTTTCAGCTTTACATTACCGACTTCGATGACATCCCCCTCAGATAAACGCTCTGCTTCCACTTCTTTGTATTGCCAGTCGTCACCACCGAGACCTGATACGTAAGCTTTCGCGCCGAGACGGCTGACCGTCTCGCGCAGTCCTGATGCGAAGTCTGCATGGATATGTGTTTCTGTGACATATTTGATTGCTAAGTTTTCACTTTCAGCTGTTTCAATATATGGGGTCAGATCACGCAATGGATCAATGATGATTGCTTCCCCCGTCCTCTGACAACCGACTAAATAGGACATCTGTGCAAGTGGCTGATTAAAAAATGATTTGAAATACATATAATCTCTCCTTAAATAAATAGATTTAAATTCGATTTCTCAGTATCACCGAGATAGGTTGCAACGCCGCCATATTCCACACCATCAATCAATTCTTCTTTTGAGATGGCCATAATATCCATACTCATCGTACAGGCAACCATTTTTATACCCATTGATTGTGCTTTCTCGATCATTGTTTCCAGTGAATCCACTTTCTTCTTGTTCATGACGTGACGGATCATACGTGCACCCATCCCGCCCATGTTCATTTTAGAGATCGGTAATTTACCCGCATGTTTAGGCATCATCTGACTGAATGCTTTATCCAGTCCTTCTTTTGCCGCTTTCATACCTGGTTTTTTGATGACGTTCAGTCCCCAGAAAGTGAAGAACATCGTGACTTCCTTACCATATGACGCAGCACCTGTTGCGATGATGAAAGATGCGAGTGCTTTGTCCAGATCGCCGCTGAACACGACCATTGTCGCACCGTTTTTCGTTTCAACAAGCTGATGACCTTGCGAGTCATCCATGACGTTCACCGGCAGACTCTTTCCTTTTTGCACGACTGCTTTCACTTTGCCATTTTCAGTCTGATTGCTGATGACTGTATTACCCGTCGCTTTTGCCCAGGCATCGATATCTGTACAGAAGCCGAAGTCTGTCACATGAATCTCGAGCTGCTCGCCGTCTTGCATCTCATCCATATTTTCTTTTACTTTCAGGATAGGACCTGGACACTGCAGGCCGCTCGCCTCTATAAATCGTCTGTTCTCTTTCACTTCTTCTCCCTCTTCTTTCGATTCTTTCTGTGCTACTGTCTTGGTCTGTGGACTTGCATTCACTTGTTTATAGAGCTTATAGCCACCGTCCACATTGATGACATCAAAGCCATTATTCTTCAGAATACGTGCTGCGTTATAACCACGCTGTCCGACCTGGCAGAAGATAGCGACCGGTTCTGACTTATCCAGTTCATCCAGGCGTTCTCTTAATGTGCCAAGAGGAATATTCTTCGCAGAACCGATTGTTCCCATCTCATATTCTATCGGTTCACGTACATCAATAAGCTGACTATATGCTTCTGCTTCATCGTACTGCATCATTTTCATGGCATCGTTCAGCACATTCTCTGCGATATATCCAGCCATATTGACCGGATCCTTTGCTGACGAGAACGGAGGTGCATAAGCAATCTCGATTTTCTGCAGATCAATCACAGACTGATTGAATGTCATCGCACTGGCGATTAAGTCAATTCGTTTATCGACACCTTTCCGGCCGACAATCTGTGCACCGTAAATCTGGCCGTCCGGACTGAAGATGACCTTGATTGTCATCGGAGTAGCACCTGGGTAATAAGTGGCATTCGACTGACCTGAAACATGAATGACATGATACTTCTTACCGAGCTGTGTTAACGTCTTTTCATTTAAGCCTGTACTGGCAACATTCAGATCAAACACTTTTGCTACTACAGTGCCGAGTGGTTTAAGCGGTTCGAATGTTTTACCATTCAAGTGATCAGCCAGTAAGCGGCCTTGACGGTTCGCAATCCAGGCAAGCGGTATATGGGTCGGCTGCTCACTGATTTTGTGTGTGACTTCAGCCACATCACCGATTGCATAAATATTGGCGTCAGACGTCTGGAAGACTTCGTCTGTTCTGATCGCTTTTTTAATGCCGAGTTCAAGTCCTGCTTCTTCTGCAAGAGTTGATTCAGGCATCACGCCGATCGCCATGATGACCATATCTGCCGGCAATGTTTCATTCGTGTTTGTGGTAACAGTTGATTTATCAATCGTTGTAATAGACTGTTTCAATCTTAAATCTACACCTTGCTGCACAAGATGTTCATGTAACGGTGCTGCCATTTCCGGGTCTACACCCGGCATGACCTGGTCACCGAGTTCGAAAAGTGACACCTTAATACCTAACGCGTGCAGGTTCTCTACCATCTCGAGACCAATAAATCCCCCACCGACAACTGTTGCTGTCTTGACACTTTTATCTTTAATATAGCTTTTGATTTTATCCATATCCGGGATATTTCTTAATGTGAAGACATGATTCTGTTCCTTACCCTCAACTGGAATTTCAATCGGTTTTGCACCTGTCGACAGTATCAGCACATCATAATCCAGTACTTTCTCCTGCCCATTTGAACGAATCAGTAGTTGCTGTTTATCTTTGTCGATCTTCTCAGCTTCTGTACTTGTCAGTACATTGATATTCATCCGCTCTTCCATCAGTTCAGGTGTCTGAATCAGCAATTTACTTCTGTCCTTGATTTCATCGCCGATGTAATATGGAAGACCACAGTTTGCAAACGATACATATGTGCCGCGTTCTATTAATGTGATATCGTCCTGTTCGTTTAATCTTCTGAGTCTTGCTGCAGCGGAAGCGCCGCCTGCGACACCACCGACAATCACTATTTTTCTCAATGTTATTTCCTCCTGTTTTTAATACCTATGGGGGTATCATAATACGAATAATCAGAAATGTCAAATACCCCACACAGTATTTTTTTATTGACTTTCATACGGGTGGGGGTATATAGTAATAGCACTGAACCATTAAGAAAGGAAGGAAGCATATGAAATATGATAAAAATTCAATCAACCGTCTGAAAAGGCTGCAGGGTCAATTGAATGGTGTTCTCAAAATGATGGAGGAAGAAAAAGATTGCCGGGAAGTCGTCACGCAGCTCAGCGCCTCACGCAGTGGAATTGAGCGACTGATCGGTGTTATCGTCAGCGAGAATTTAGCGGAATGCGTCAAAAAGAACGTCAAAAATAATGAAGATACAGATGAGCTTGTGAAAGAAGCAGTGAATCTGTTGATCAAAAGTAGGTAGAATATGAATACAATTACAGTAAAGAGTCTGAAACAGTTACTTGACCAAAAAGCCGACATTAAACTCATTGATGTCAGAGAAGTAGACGAATATACAGAAGATAGTATTAAAGAGGCACAGAACATTCCGCTATCAGAACTGGAAGCACGTGCAGATGAGTTCAATACGACAGATGATTATATCATCATCTGTCGGTCAGGCAATCGCAGTGGTATGGCATGTCACTATTTAGATGAGCGCAGTGTTCAGACTACCAATGTCCAAGGTGGCATGATTGAATGGAACAGGCTGTGACGCTGATTATTCTTCTCCTGGTCATAGGAGCAGTAGGCGCCTTTGTTTCAGGGCTTGTCGGCATCGGTGGTGCTATCATTATATTTCCGATGCTGCTCTTCATACCGCCGTTATTCGGGATAGAGACAATCACGCCTCACCTTGCCAGCGGACTGACGGCTGCCCAGGTTTTCTTCAGCACACTGAGCGGCAGCATCAGTCAACATCATAATCCAGCTGTCAATCGACGACTGATTATACCGATGGGCAGCGGCATCCTGGTCGGCAGTCTGGCAGGTGCGTATAGTGCATCCCTTTTTGATGCATCTATCATCAATATCGTCTATACCGGACTCGCAATATTGGCCGTAATGCTCATGTTCGTCAAAGTGAGACCAGAACATACAAAAGAACATTTCAATCCAGTTCTGCTCTTTATCACTGCTGTGATGATCGGTGTTTTATCAGGTATTGTCGGTGCAGGCGGTGCTTTTATCATCGTGCCCGTGCTACTCGCGCTTTTTAAGGCCCCTTTCAGAAGCGTTGTGGCCAGCAGTATCTTTATCGCTTTTATCTCATCCATCGGAACATTCATCATGAAATCAGTGACCGGCGATGTGGATTTCATGCTCATGATTCCGCTTGTCGTGACGAGTCTGATTATGGCTCCTATTGGCACAAAAGTATCCAAAGCAACAAATCAGTCAGTGCTCCGCTACATTCTCGCTGCTCTTATTGCAGCGGCTGCAGTGAAGATGCTGCTTGAAATAATGTAAAAGATGCCCACTCTCTGAATAAGAGAGCGGGCATCTTTTTATTTCTGAAGAACTTGATTGAGCCTGAATCATCCTCACCCCTCATATCGTTTACAGATATTGCTCCTCGTGGACGGTGGACTGGATGCAGCACAGGGTGAATGGATTCCACAAAAAATTGCCAATCAAATGATTGGCAACTGATTATTCTTCCTCAAATTGCTCAGTGAATGAATCAACAGACACGCTTTTCTTCCATTGATCCACGAACATCGGATCGAGGTGCGTCAGCAATTCCCCATCAAGCAGCAGGTACTCACCGTCCTCTGACGCATGTCCTGCCCGGTCAACCTGCTGACCCTTTTCTCTGTAATGGTTCATCAAACTTGATACCGCTTCTTCTCTAGCTGAGATATAATCTTTCAGATCTGCATTGTCAATCATATAGGCATCCACTTTAGTCACGCCATCAACGAGGCCATCTGTCTGACTGATAACGGGTACTTCTGTCCAGCTGATCAAGATAGATTCAGACTCATCAAAGCTGAACGATGTGACTGGATAACGGCTATTCTGATACGAAATTTCAATATAGTCATTCAACTTATCCCCATCCAGGAAATAGACCTCGTCTTCCTCATAAATAGGTAGCTGTTCAAGCCATTCTTTGATCTGGTCTTCACTTTCAAATAATCCCACGTCCATGGTCAGTTCGCTCTGTAAAAACTGCAATAGTAACATGATGAACCTCCTTTTATGTTCACTATAGTAGTTCCACATTAAGCGTACTCTGAAACAACTTACATTGCACTTCTATATAATAAATGATAATCTGAAATCATAACTGAATAGATTTGCTGGAGGTGCTCTGAACGAGCTGAGAGGACATAAGTCTAACTCTTTGAACCTGATATGGTTAACGCCAACGTAGGGAAGCATAATATGTGAGACTTTCAAGGTCCTTCAGCATCTTATGCTGGAGGCCTTTTTTATTGGAGGAAAGGCCTTTGTTAAGAATAGCGATTACACCTGATAAGCCCGCCGACGAACTGCTTCCTTCTCTGTTCCAGATAGAAAATGACATAGATGGCGTCATTTTACGTCTGGAATGGACAGAAGATCAACTTTATAGTTTAATACACGATTTATTAAATACAGGATTCAATCCGGATAAGCTGATCATCCATAGTCATGTCGGATTGCTGAGACACTTCAATTTGACCCACATTCATTTTCGTCAAGGTGATGGGGCCGCTTATCAGCTTAAGGCTGCACAGCCTCATCTTTCTATCAGTATGGCCGTACATAGTGCCGAAGCCTGTGCTGAAGCAAGACAGCATCAGCTGGACTACGGTCTATACAGTCATCTCTTCCCGACCCCTTCTAAACCAGGGCTCGCACCTAAAAGTGACGAGGAAATGAATGCGGCTCTGGCAGTGGGTCTACCTCTCATCGCGTTAGGGGGAATTACGCACGAAACACTTCCACTTATCCCGCAAGGCTTCATAGGATATGCAGGAATTCGATTGTTTGAAAATTCAAATGTTCAGGAATAGAAGGTGTTCGTATCAAGACATATGATCTAGTCATTATCGGAGCCGGTGTCATCGGCATGTCTATCGCAAGAAATTTACCCGGATCGCTTTCTGTGGCAATCATCGATCGGAATCAGCCGGGGCAGCGTGCGTCATATGCAGCAGGCGGCATGCTTGGAGCCCAGAATGAATTCTACGAGGATAATGCGCTATACAGATTATCGATGGCAGGCCGGGCGATGATGCCTGAAGTCATTGCAGCGCTTGAGTCAGAGACAGGTCATCCGATACATTTCAGCCAGCAGGGCCTCATTAAATACTTAAGCAGACCGGAAGATATAGGGATGTTCAACCGTCAGTATCAATTCCTTTCTTCGACAGATTCAAAGGTGAGATTACTGCAGCAGGATGACCTTAAGAAGCTTCACGCTGGTATAGAAGGAACTTCAGGGATATATATACCGGATGATGGTCAGATTGATGCTGCCTGTTACACGATGGCACTGAAAGCATCCTTAGCTCATATAGATTTCTACGAGGAGGAAGTCATCAGTCTGACTCACGACTCTCACTATAGAATCAGAACGGACCGCAATCAGTTTGTATGTGAGAAACTGCTCATTGCTGGCGGTGCGTGGTCACAGGATTTACTGGCCATGCTGAATATCCATCTGCCGGTGTCAGGTATGCGCGGAGAAGTCTGCTATATGTATCATCCGACGCTTGAACTCGGTCCTTCCCTCTTCGGTACTAACGGCTGCTATATCGTCCCGAAGCATGACCATCATTACCTGATCGGTGCGACCAGTCATCCTGACCGCGAAACCTTTGTCTCAGACGAAGGCAAGGATTGGCTGCTGACTGAAAGCAGCAACATGATACCCGCCCTGAAAGATGGAGAAATCATCCGTACCTACAGCGGCGTCCGGCCTTTTACGGAGAATCATGCGCTCTATCTCGATGAATGCAGACCCGGCCTCTATATTGCGACCGGTCATTATCGGAATGGTATTCTGCTATCTGCCATTACAGGTCGTTATATGGCTGAACTCATTCAAGGCAGGCGCGACCCGGTACTTAATCATTTCAAATTAAAGGAGTTCACTACATGATTATTATTTTAAATGGTGAAAACTATACAACGCAGGCAGAAACACTGCAGGCACTCATCAGGGAACTGAGGATTGATGACAGAAGGATTGTCGTCCTGATAGACGATGAACCCATCAAAGAAACAGCATTTGCAACAACTCGTCTGGTTCAGGCGATGCGATTAGAATTACTAGAATTTGTCGGAGGCGGATAATATGTATAAAATCGGTGACTATGAATTTAACTCAAGATTGATTCTCGGTACAGGTAAATTTAAGGATGCAGAAGTTCAGACGAAGGCGATTGAAGCAAGCGGCACAGAAGCGCTTACGTTCGCAGTGCGTCGTATGAACTTATTTGATCAGTCACTTCCTAACCCATTAGCAGATGTTGATTTGAATCGTTATCGCACGTTTCCGAACACAGCGGGTGCTAAAACGGCTGAAGAAGCCATTAAAATCGCGGACATCTCCCGTCATGCCGACATGTGCGATATGATTAAAGTAGAGATTATCGGTCATGACCGTACGCTGCTGCCTGATTCATTAGAAACGTATGAAGCCTGCGGACGCCTGCTGGAAAAAGGCTATACCGTCTGTCCTTATATCAACTGTGATGTTGTTCTTGCTGAGAAGCTGGAGAAACTCGGGGTCCATGCAGTGATGCCGCTCGGTGCCCCTATCGGTACAGGTCTCGGCATCAATGACCCGCTGAACATCAGCTATATGGTCGAAAGCGTCAGTATTCCTGTTATCGTTGATGCAGGTATAGGCTCGGCAAAAGATGCTGCATATGCGATGGAACTCGGTGCAGATGCTGTCTTACTTAACACAGCTGTCTCCGGTGCGAAAGATCCTGTCAAAATGGCCGAAGCCATGAAGTACGGCGTAATGGCAGGTAGACTCAGCTACGAAGCAGGCCGCATTCCTAAACAATATGTCGCCAATCCGTCAAGCCCGGTGGAAGGCCTGCAGTTCCTGTGAGTCGTTACGAGCGTCAGATAAGGTGTGGAGCTTTCGGTCAGAAGGGCCAGCAGCTTATGGAACAGGCTACATTTTTAGTTATCGGTGCGGGTGCTCTCGGCAGTGCTGTCAGTGAACAACTGACTCGTGCCGGAGCAGGGCGCCTTGTTATCTGTGACATGGATATTGTTGAAGTCTCCAACCTGCATCGCCAGAGCTGTTACACGGAAGCAGATGCAGCGGACCATCTCCTTAAAGTCATTGCTTTAAAGAATCACCTTCAGAACATTAACGGTGACAGTGAGATCTTTACTCACACTGAAGAAGTGACATCTCTTAATATAGAAGCACTTATCAGACGCTACACTCCGACCATTGTCATCGACGGGACAGATGCTTTCAGTACACGCTTTTTAATCAATGAAGCCTGTCATAAGCATCAGATTCCCTGGGTCTATGGTGCATGTCTCGGCACAAAAGGTACCGTCCTGGGTATCGACCACAGTGGACCCTGTCTTAAATGTCTGCTACTTGAAGATCAATCAACGGGTCAGGACTGCTCCATCGCCGGTATCCTGCCCCCCGCCGCTCATCTGTCAGCAAGCATGCAGGTCGCTGAAATCATGAACTATATGGCGACGGGTCAGTTCTCACAACAGCTCATCACCTTTGATACACAGACGATGCGCTTTCAGCAGACAAAAGCGGACAGACTGAAGAACCCTGCCTGCGAAACATGCGGCCAAGATCGTTACCATCTTCTGCAAAGACAGCTCGAGAACGTTGTAAAGCTATGCGGCGGTAAATATATGATCAGACTGAATGCTGAACGTTTCACCAGCACGAAGCTTAACTTCCAGAAATCATCCCTGCACTTCAAATATTATCAAGATAAGCAGTATCAGATCAGCTTCTTCCATGATGGCCGTGTCATCATCAGTGGAGCAGCCAACCAGCAGCAGGCAGAACATATAGTCAATCAGATGCTATAACAAGAAAAGCGTCTATTTCCGAGGAAATAGACGCTTTAATATTAGTTTCTGATCAAGTAGTCAAACGCGCTAAGTGCAGCTGTTGCCCCTGATCCCATGGAGATGATAATCTGTTTGAATGTCTGGTCTGTACAGTCACCTGCTGCAAAGATACCTGGTACATTCGTTGCGCCGTTGCGGTCAACGATGATTTCACCACGTTCGTTAAGGGCAACTGTATCACCGACGAATTCGGTGTTCGGCACTAAACCGATCTGTACAAAGACACCTTCCAGATCAATTGATTTCTCTTCACCTGTATGGCGTTCTGTATAAGTCAGTTTCTTCAGTTTATCAGTGCCTGTAAGTTCTTTTGTCGCTGCCTGCGTAATGATCTCTGAGTTAGGAAGTGATGCAAGGCGTTCCTGCAGAACCGCATCTGCTCTTAAAGATTCGCCGAATTCAAGCAATGTCACATGTTCTGTGATACCCGCTAAGTCAATGGCCGCCTCAACTCCTGAGTTACCGCCACCGACAACAGCGACACGTTTACCTTCAAAGAGCGGACCGTCACAGTGCGGACAGTAGGCAACACCTTTGTTTTTAAATTCTGCTTCGCCCGGTACATTCATATTACGCCATTTAGCACCCGTACCGATGATCAGTGTCTTAGATGACAGCTTCGCACCATTCTCCAGTTCAACTTCAACCTTGTCATCAACTTTGTCGATGGCAGCTACACGGACTGCTGTCATGACATCGATATCATAGTCACGGATATGGTCATTTAAGTTCTGTGACAGCGCCGGTCCCGTCGTTTCTTTGACGCCGATCAGATTCTCGATACCTGCTGTATCATTAACCTGGCCCCCAATACGTTCAGCAACCATACCTGTACGCAGACCTTTACGTGCTGCATAGATTGCTGCTGCTGCACTGGCAGGACCACCACCGATTACGAGGACTTCGAATGCTTCTTTACTATTTAATTCAGACGCATCCAAGCCGCCGCCCACTTGAGCAACAATTTCGTCAACCGTCATGCGTCCACTGCCGAACTCTTCACCGTTTAAGAAGACGCTTGGAACTGCCATGATATCCTTCGATTCTTCACGGAACACCGCACCATCTATCATAGTATGTGTAATATTCGGATTTAAGACTGACATCAGATTCAGCGCTTGAACCACATCCGGACATTTTGTACATGTCAGACTGATATAAGTCTCGAAATGTAAGGGTTGTTCAATCTTGCTGATCTGGTCGATCGTTGATTGTTCCTCTTTCGGCGGGCGTCCGCTCACTTGCAGGAGTGCCAGCACAAATGAAGTGAATTCATGACCAAGCGGTGTACCTGCAAACGTGATACGTGCCTCTTCACCTGGACGGGATAGCGTGAAGCTTGGTGTACGTTTTAATGTAGCCTTCTGCAATGAAATACGAGATGACATTTCTGATACTTCATTCAGTAACTCCATCATATCTTTTGAAGCTTTACCTTCATCAATACTTGCCGTGATAACCACATCACCTTCAAGTAACTGTAAATATTGAGCTAGCTGTTGTTTTAAAGTGTCGTTCAACATAGCTGTTCCTCCTTAAATGAGATACCACAACGTCTATAGAACGTTGTGGTGTTTTTTATAGCTATTGACTTGATTTCTGCTTAGATTTTACCGACTAAGTCAAGACCAGGTGTTAATGTCTCTGACCCTTCTTTCCATTTAGCAGGACATACTTCACCGTCATGAGAGCGTACATATTGAGCAGCTTTCACTTTATCTACAAGAACGCTTGCTTCACGACCGATGCCGTCATTGTTGATTTCCATTGTCTGCACAACGCCATCAGGGTCAATCAGGAATGTCGCACGTTGCGCAAGTCCTTCTGACTCTTCTAAAACATCGAAGTTACGCGCGATTGTATGAGAAGGATCGCCGATCATTGTGTACTGAATTTTAGAGATAGCATCTGAATGATCATGCCACGCCTTATGCGTAAAGTGTGTATCACATGAAACAGAATAAACATTGACACCGAGGCCTTGTAAAGTTTCATAGTGATCTTGTAAATCTTCTAATTCAGTCGGACAGACAAATGTGAAGTCAGCCGGGTAGAAGCAGACAATGCTCCAGTCACCTTTCATCGATTCATTGGATACTTCAATGAATTGATCCGTTTTAGGATCATAAGCATTGGCAGTGAACGGTAAGATTTCTTTGTTGATTAATGACATGAATAAATCCTCCATATGGTTAAATAATTTTTAGATTATAATTATTATAATCTAGCACTTCTCTATTGTTACATGTTTACACGCTGAAGTCAACGAAGAAAACTTAGTTATTATATGACGATTTCAAGACAGGAGAAAACGTATATAATTGGTATCTATATAAAGAATATTATCATTCACTCCTTAATATTCTCACTGAAAGCTTAAGGAGTGAATGATATTCTGACACCAGAAATGACAGCAGACCTTGATACGTATGAGCTTGAAAGCAACTATTTAACTAAGGGTTTCAGCGATAAAGAAATAGAGTATAAAGTGCTGTCACTTTTAACCGATGATAAGAAAGTGATCGTCACGCCCCATATTGCTGTCTATACCGATGTCGCCGTCAAAAATCGCATTGAAGGCGGACTGGATGTCAGTCAGAAAGGTGTCAGGACTGAACTAACAAAAAACATCTCTGAAAAATTTTCAGAGATGTTTTTCTGTCTGCTGCAGATAATAACGGATAATGGTTTCAAGCAGAACAGGCAGTTCCTCGAACGCACTCTTCATATTAAGTCGTTCCGTCACCTTATGCGCATCCTTGCCGATTGGACCACAGTTGAGGACAGGGGCCTGCACACTGTGAATCTCGTCAAAAGGAATATGATAGGTCCGCCTGAATGTCGGCGTATTATCAGCATATATTTTGCCGCTGCCCGCACTATCAGCCAGACAGTAACTGAGGTCACTGATTCCGTTGAAATAATGCAGTCGCTTGCTCTTCCTGTTGAATTCACGTCGTGCTTTCTCACCTACCCGCTTCACCAGTTCCTCAATGTCTTCTTCGTAGGAGGCGTTGACAGCCGGATAATAAGGCGGCACAAAGAAAGTGATGATAGCAGGGCCGATTGCCTTACAGTTCTTTATGAGCTCATCTACTATATGAATGTTCTGCAAGTAGAGTGCAGGCTCAGCCGTACACCCGCTGATAATCTCCTCCACTTTGTCATGACCTAACTGTTCATTTGCTGTTATCAGCAGTTCTTCATAGGTCAGAACTTTAATGTCGAGTGCTCTATCGACACCTTCCTGTTCGAATATAGCGTGGTATGCCGCTTCACATTTCTCTTTCGCTTCCCGGACAATAGCATTGAACTGACTGAATACTTCAGCAGCGGTCTGTTTGAATGAGAAGACATTGTAAAGGGCCACTGAACGGAACGGCGTCTGCACGTCATAATAATCTTTGATGTCTTTATTCATCAGTGCGACCGGCAGAGGCGTTGCTTCGTCTTCAAAGGTCTCCTTGAATTTTCGGTTATATTCCATAGACTGATTGATGAAGTTCAGCATAAAGTTCGAGCTCACACCGTTCATCGGTGTACCGACATGCGTCTCCTCTCCGTAACAAAGCACGGCTGGCATCAATTTACCGATAGAACCTGAGTAGACATAATGTGCATTGTCAGAAGCCTGCTGCTGAAAAGTCGGTTCGCTGTTTAAATGCAGAACGATGTCGAGATTCTGCTGGGCAGCAATCTCACTTAATTTCACCATCGCCGTGCGCATACCGAGCGAGTTCACTTCCTCATCCGGCACGGTCATCAGCATCAGATTGATATCCCACTCTTCAAGAATCGCTTTCTCAATCAAAGAGAGGTGCAGCATCAGGCCCGGTTTCATATCCATGGAACCCCGTCCAAAAAGATAGCCGCCTGAAGTCAGGTCATCTTTCGCTGTCTCGTTCAGATAGGCGTCGTCTTCTTTAAAGAGCGCCGTAATCGCCTCCATATCAAAGGCCGCCTGTTCATAATCACCGAAATCATCAATACCTACTGTGTCATAATGACTGATCAGTACAATCGTCTTTTTAGACGTCTGCCCCGTGTAATGTGCCATCAGCGTATGTCTTCCGTCACCAGTCGGTGCCAGTACCAGCTGCTCACGATGCTCCTTGAAATAAGGCAGTTCCAGCAGCATCTGCTGTATAAAATACGGAAACGCTTTCTCACCCTGAGACAGTGTCACACTATCAAACTTCACAATATCCTTCAGCAGTGCCTCTCGGGCCTCTGCACTTTGCCATAATCCTTCCATCCCCTTACCTCCTTCATCTAGTTCCATCATAATACCTGAAGTCAAAAAGATAAAGTACACCTTAAAAGAATGAAAACCTCTTGCTATAAAAAATAGCAGCTGGTTTATTATCGGACATCCTCTAAACCCGTGACCGGTAGTGCGTCAGCCAGCATAAATGCCGAGCTTGTGAGCACTACAATGACGATAACAAAAAGCAGATCATACCAGCTGAACGGTACATGATAATAATAAGTTCTCGGTCCATCCTTAAATCCCTTCTTCTCCATCGCAACAGCCAGCCTATGGGCTTTTCGGATATTCTGACTCATCAAGGGAATCAGCAGATGCTTGATACGCTTAACGCCCCGGTACTGACCAGGATCAATCATCTGATAGCGCATCCTGAGCGAATTTCTCAGCTGAAAGAATGATTCTATCATCAATGGGACCATCCGAATCGCTGCCATAAAAGCATAGGCAAACTTGGGTTTCACCTTAAGATGCTGCATCAGACTGTAGAAAACCATGACAATCTGTGTAGTGAAAGCAATGCAGAGACCGAGACTGCTGACTGTAATGGTCCTAAGAGATAGATGCAGCCCCCGAAACAGACTTTCGGTCGTGATATGAATAATCCCCCACCTGAACAAGGTGTGCATACCTTCTCCGTAGAAAATCATAAAGAGTGATGATGTCACACTGAATAGTGCAATGATGGAGAACAGCAGCAGTACAACTTTCATTCTTGTACCAGAAAACAGCAGCATAAAAAGAAACATGAGGGCTGCCATATACAGCATTATGTCAAACCGGTGCACGAAGATCACGAAGAAAAACAGGAGAACCCCGATGATCATCTTCGTGAGAATATTGACATGATCCATGAAGGTGATGCGGATTTTAAATTTCTCATACATAATTAACAGGCACCTCCGTCAGTATGCCGTTCTCAACGTGCAGTCGTCTGGACGGATAACGTTCCACGATATGAGGGTCATGCGTCACCATCATAACCGTCTGCCCTTCTTGAACCCGCCTCTTAAATAGTTCTATCAGCTGAAATGTATTACGGCTGTCAAGTCCGAACGTTGGTTCATCAAGCAGTATCATATCGGCCGGTGAGCTGAGTGCTGTTGCGACACTCAGTCTGCGCTTCTGACCCATTGACAGTTCGAATGGATGCTGTTCACTGACATGAGCGAGCTGTAACATCTCGAGCATCGCCGTCGTCTTCTCCTGAGCTGTCTTTTTATGCTGATGATAGTAATTGACATGAATCTCATCATAGACACTGTTCTGAATGAACTGCAGTTCCGGATTCTGATAGACCAGATACAGATGCTTAGCAGCGTCTCTGACTTTGGTCAATCTTCTATCCTCGTAATACATCTCGCCGCTATAAGGGACCATCTGCAGCATGGATTCCAGCAGGGTGGTCTTACCTGCGCCGTTATGGCCTGTGATCACGATCCATTCCCCGAGCCCTATTGCAAGTTCATCCACCCTATAGAGGTCACGTTTTCCTCTTTTGACGATACCTTTCTGGAACTCGAATACCGGTTCAG
Source organism: Macrococcus carouselicus (assembly GCF_004359515.1). Lineage (GTDB taxonomy): Bacteria > Bacillota > Bacilli > Staphylococcales > Staphylococcaceae > Macrococcus > Macrococcus carouselicus. Next base: position 142,683 of record NZ_SCWD01000002.1, on the reverse strand, counting down.
TCCTCTGTTCAAATGTGAGCTTAGCCGGCGCATAATCCCAGGCTCCCGGATGCCATACTCCATAATCGCTGAGCAGCTCTGCATGATGTTCGAGAATATAGGCAGGTGTTCCCTGCTGGATGATTTCACCCTGCTCACTCATGACAATCACACGGTCCACATGCTGCCATATATATTCAACCTTGTGCTCAACGATGACAACCGTCTGCTCATGCCATATGTCAATCAGAAGATGCCAGAGCTGTTTGGTCGCTTCTGAATCAAGCATTGCTGACGGTTCATCCAGAAATAAGGTGTGTGCATCCTGCAGGAGCGTGCCTGCAATAGCGAGCTTCTGCTTCATACCTCCGCTCAGCGCATTGATATACTGCGATTCATCGACATCAAGTCCCACAGCTCTTAAGGCTTTCTCTATACGCGGCTTCATTTCTGCGGCCGGCACCCGTTGATTCTCCAGAATAAAGGCCATTTCCTCGTATACTTTCGGCATGCAGAACTGACTGTCAGGATCCTGGAAAATCACAGCAGCCTCTTTATCTATCTCCAGTTCATCGTATTTCATGGGCAGCTCAACCAGCTCCGGCACGATGCCGGCCAGTACATTCAGCAATGTACTTTTGCCGCAACCTGATGGTCCAAGAAGCAATACTTTCTCTTTATCTTTTATTTCTATGTTCAGATGGTTGAATATCTTCTCTTTGCTCCCTGGATATTTTAATCTTAAGTCTGTTACTTTGATTGAATTAGAGTGCATCATAGTCTTCCTGAGATGCTGAACGGAATAGTTTCGTTACACCTGTCTGGTCGAGTGCTTTGACAAGCAGATACGGCATGATACCGGCAAGGACAGCACCACTGATGACACGAAAAAGAATAAATAACATCAAGTTCCACGCTGCGACCTCTTTCATATAACCGTAGTAGTAGTCAATCGGCAGACTGATTAAAGCTGCAGCAACGCCCGCTAAAATACAGACTGCTGCACGCCGCGATTTGTATCTGAACGCCATAAAAACAAGTTCACATGCCAGTCCCTGCAGGAATGCATAGACTAATGTCACAATATCAAATTTTCCCATTACAATGGTCTCACCGGCACCCGCTGCGAATTCTGCGAGCAAGGCAATTCCGTATTTAGGTACAATCAGGTACGCGGCAACCGCTGCCGCAAACCACATGCCGTATGCCAACTGATCGAAATGCAGACCCAGCGGCTTAACTGCTTCATATGGAAGCCACCATAAGTTATAAATAAAACCAAAAATCACTGCTACTAATACCGTCACTAAAATATCCGATAACGTCAAACCTTTTTTCATCACTAGATCCTCCTGCAACAAAAAACACGCGACCATCACGAGATGATTGCGTGTCAAAAAAGACATAGAGATATTGCTATCTTTACACTTTCCTCCGCTAGCATCAACTAGATCAGGTTCAAAGGGTTCGAGTCTTCTCGTCTCAGTTTTAAAAACACCCCTAGTGTTTCTGTTATGTATTTGTATTAAAACTGTATACTTGTCAGAAATTAAAGTCAACACTATTTGCTGAAAAATAAAAAGGCGATGCCTGAGCATCACCTTTATTGATTAATCGTGATAGATGGTTCTTTCCTGTCTGCCTCTCGCTTTATCCATTTTGTTATAGCCCAGCATAAAGTATGCGGCTGTGACAACAGCAAGGAAAACAAAACCGATAATAACGGATATACGAGTGTCCGGGTTAATCAGCATGAAGATAAGAACCAGTACCAGGAAGCCGATAGTTAACCAGTTAGTGACTGGCGCACCCGGCATTTTGAACGGATGATTCTCGATTAATTCAGGATGTCTCTTTCTGAACTGCATATGGCTGATTAGAATCATAAACCACGGCACCATACCCGGCAAAATTGAAGCACTGTAGACATAGACGAATATCTTGTCTGCACCTGGGATGATCACATTCAGGATAACACCTAAGAAAATACCGATTGAAATAGCAAGTACAGCGTAGAACGGTACACCTGTTTTCATGACTTTACCGAAGATACGAGGCATTTTGCCTTCTTGCGCCAACGTATAGACCATACGGCTTGAACTGAAGATACCTGCATTACAGCCCGACATTGCTGCAGTAATCACGACAAAGTTGATGAGTCCAGCTGCAACCGCGATACCGATCTTAGCAAATGTGGCAACGAACGGACTGCCGATACTGCCCAACTGATCCCACGGATAAACAGTTACGATTACGAAGATTGCACCGATATAGAAAATAAGAATACGCCAGACAATGCTGTTCACTGCTTTCTGGATATTTTTCTGTGGATCTTTCGTTTCACCGGCTGTAATACCGATTAATTCAACCCCCTGGTATGCACCTACTACAATAGACAGTGCAAATAAGAATCCTGTGAGACCATTCGGGAAAAACCCGCCATGTTCTGTTAAGTTACCGAAACCAATCGGGTTACCGCCGTTACCGAAACCGAATAAGATAACGCCTACACCGGCAATAATCATCAAGATGATTGTCACGACTTTAATCATCGCGAACCAGAACTCAAACTCACCAAATGCTTTGACTGAGACTAAGTTAGCAAGGGCAAGTGTCACGACCACGATGAGACCAGGAATCCATGTCGGTAATTCCGGCCACCAGTACTGCATATACTGACCTACTGCGATTACTTCACTCATACCGACGACAACCCACTGGAATATATTACTCCATGCTGTTGCATATCCTGCTGCCGGATGAATATAGTCATTTGCATATTGGGCAAATGATCCTGTTGTCGGGTACAAGTAAACCATTTCACCCATTGCACGCATAATGAAAAATAAGAAAATACCTGCTACTAAATACGCGAGTAGTGCTGATGGTCCTGCCCAGTTGATAACGCTTGATGCCCCCATGAATAAACCGACACCAATTGTCCCTCCCAGAGCAATCATCTGAACCTGACGAGAACTCAAGCCTCTGTGTAACTGATTTTCTTCCATCTTACTTCCCCATTCCCTCTATAAGTTATAGAGTTATATTTAAATTCTACTGTTATTATACAGCAAAATTTGAATTAGTAAATCACAAATTGAAAGCGTTTAAGCGTTAACGCATCACTCCATTAAACCTGAAATTTCCTTTTAAAATGTAGTTTTTATGTAAACTATAATATATTTTAAGGTTACTTAATGTCTGTTTATTGCTATATAACAGATTTTTTCATCTGTTTAAAGGACAAATAAAAAAGAGGAAATACTTTTATGAAAAAGTATTTCCTCTACTACATTTTACTGAATGTTCTCTTGTCTAAGTCGTTCCGGATAATCTTCCAGCCAGAATTTAGCATTCGGCAGTTCCTCTGGATCTGGTCTGTAGATGGCATAACGACCAGAACCGAGTTCTTTTTTCTGACGCTCATAATCTTTTAATGCTTTTACAGCCGGTTTATGCAGAATCCATATCGCAATCACATTCAGCCATGCCATCAGTCCGACACCTAAGTCACCGAGCTGCCATGCTAAGTCAGCTGTTTTGACCGTGCCATATACTGTTGCGGCAATAAGCAGAACACGTGCGATATTAAAACCGATAGTGATAGCTGACTTGCTCTGTCCTTGCATTAAGTACGAAACATTCGTCTCTGCGATATAAGAATAAGCTAAGATAGTCGTGAATGCGAAGAAGAACAGTGCAATAGCTACAAAGTAAGAACCAAATCCTGAATAGGCCGGGTCAAACTGATAGCCCGGTCCATGAAAGGCTTTATCAATACCTGACTGCACATACATCGCGGTACCGGAATAGTCCTTTTCGCCGGCTGATTCTGCATAGACGCCGCCATCCTTGATCAAATGCGGCGCACCGTCCTTACCGACAGTACCATCAGTCGTATTGTATGTCCCTGTCAATAAGACAATCAATGCGGTTGCTGTACATACAAATAATGTATCAACATATACCGAGAAGGCTTGTACCAGACCTTGTTTAGCCGGATGGGAAACTTCAGCTGCAGCTGCGGCGTGAGGTCCTGTCCCTTGTCCTGCTTCGTTTGAGTATAAGCCCCGCTTAACACCAATCTCAATCATGGCACCAAAGATACCGCCGAAAGCAGATTCCATATTGAACGCTGATTTAAAGATCAAAGCAAATAGTCCGGGTACTTCCTTGATGTTCAGTACAATGATGACCAGCGCCATGAGGATATACAGTATTGCCATAAATGGTACAACAGCTGTCGCAACGTTTGCGATTGATTTAACACCCCCAAAAATAATAACCGCTAAAACAACAGCAAGAATCGCACCGATAATCCATCCTTCAATACCAAATGCATTTTTCATGGAGTTGGCAATCGCATTTGACTGGACGCCTGGTAATAATAAACTACATGACAGAATAGTGACAAGCGCAAAAATAATGGCATAGATGCGACCAAAGCGCCCCTTGATGCCTTGTTCGATATAGTATGCAGGTCCCCCGCGATATTCACCATTTTCTTCACGTTTGTAGATCTGACCCAATGTTGACTCAATAAACGCTGAACTTGCGCCGAGAAAAGCTGTCGCCCACATCCAGAACACCGCACCGGGACCCCCGATGTAAATCGCTGTGGAAACACCGACAATGTTTCCTGTACCGACACGTCCTGCCAATGATAAAGCAATCGCCTGAAAACTCGTGATTCCTGTCGGCGACTTTTCCCCCTGAAACATCAGCCTGATCATCTCTGAAAAATGTCTGACCTGGAAAAACCTCATCATAAATGAAAAGATAATACCTGTCAGTAGCAAGCCATATACAAGCGGTTTACTCCAGACCAAATCCATTAAAGTACTGACTAAATTCTCCATCCCCTGTACCCCTTTACAGTTAATATATTTTTTTTGTGTTAATTGTTATCCTCATTATACGTACCCCCCTCTATATAAGCAATGAATTATTTAATTATTCTGAAAATATAGCAAGCGGATTTTTCTATGAAATAAAAAAATCAGAGGCGTAATTCTGATTTCCGTCATACATATTAACGCACACGTCTGATCAGTTTTTAAGTGGCAGCATTTTTCAAGTTTGCCTTCTTCCAGATTTGTCTAGCTGGCCGCTGCCAGGGTCGCTACTTCCGCGTGCCGGACATTATAGAATTTGAATCAAGTTTCTGGGTATTAAAGTACAGGACTAGGGTATAGTGAAACCATATAGAAAACGAGCAGGGAGATGAAATTATGAAGAAGATATTGATGAGCGGCGGAACCGGCCTGGTAGGTTCACGCTTTATTGAATTAACAAAGAAACTGCCTTATGAATTCTATATTCTGACACGAAGCGACAAGCAGGACACCGAACGAATCAAATATATCAACTGGGAGCAGGAAGGCTTCATAAGTAAAGTGCCTCAAGTGGATATAGTCGTCAATCTTGCGGGTGCCAGTCTCAGTAACAGATGGACACAAAAGCACAAAGAAGCCATTGTAAGAAGTCGTATTGAATCTACAGCCAAGTTAAAAATAATCATTGATCAGCAGCAAACGAAACCATTCTTCATCTCGGCAAGTGCAGTAGGTTATTATCCACCTGCAAAGCACCTCACATACACAGAAGAACATCAGTTTAAGCCATTCGATTTCTTATCTGAAACCGTTCATCTCTGGGAACAGGAAGCACATAAAATAGAGATGAATGATGTCAGAACGGCTTACGGCAGGTTCGGCGTTATTTTCTCGAACAACGGCGGTGCACTACCGATTATGGTCAAACCCTATCAGTTTTTCATCGGCGGCAATATCGGCGATGGCCAGCAGGTCTACTCATGGATTCATATCGATGACCTGATTCATGGCCTGCTCTATATCGCTGACAATGAACTGACAGGTGTCTATAATATGACCGCACCTCATCCTGCTACGCAGGAACAGGTCGGTCGTGCTATCGCGAAAACACTGCATAAGCCTCATTTACTGCCCGTGCCCGAAGCTGCTCTTGATGCTGTACTCGGTGAGCAGGCCGTGATGGTGACTGACGGACAACGCGTTCTGCCGGAAAAGTTAGAACAGGCAGGGTTTAAATTTGAGTATCCGACAATAGAAAAAGCACTGGAAGATCTATATGGATAACCAGAAAGAACAGAAGAAAGCAGTGGAAAAACGCTGGCGCGAAGAAAAATATAAAGTGATGTATCATAGTCAGCATCACTATAACCATATCCGCCAGCTGATGAAAGAACCGCTGACGGATATCAGGATTCTCGATGCAGAAATAAACAGCGCGTATACTCTCACGCCGACCCGCGGTTCAATGATCAACACCTTCCAGCATATATGGGGGTATTTCAAGAAGAAAGCCACATCACAGGAAAAAGCACATTTCATGAACCTTTTGGATGACCTCCCGGCGACAGCCGAGAGAATAATCAGTTACTTATATGAACTCGCTATCCAGTATGACGTGCAATACTTAAAGGATAGCAGCATTTTAAACGATTCCCGTTAACTTATGGGAGTCGTTTTTTCCATCCACAGCGCGGACTGATCGTATCATTCTGCCATTTTTCCTGCAGCAGCTTCTGATAGGCCTCATAAACCTGTTCCCCTTCCAGCTTTGCATCTCCATAAACATAATAAGGCGGCAATAGTTCATGAGAGAATAGCGACTGATGAGCTGCGATGATTTCACCGAGAAGTCTCAGATCTTCTTTAAATGCATCAGAACGCTTGCCTCCTCTTCGCTGGTGCTCGTTATCCATCGCCACCAGCATATGATAGAGATCCATGATATAAGGTTTTCCGCCGTTGTAAGCATGCTTGACAATTGGATGATGCAAATAACGCGTGTTCCCTTCGATGATCTTCATTTCTGCCAGACAGACACGAATGATCTGATAGAGTTCAAGTACCTGTTTTGAAAGTCTTCTGTTATCTAAATAACGCGCACTGATAATGTGATCAGCATCAATACGAAATATCTGCATCGCATATCTTCCTTTTTTTATGAGTTTATGATTGACGAATCTGTTGTCCTTCACTATAATTATAAATCGTAACTATTACGTTTTATAGGAGGATATATGAATTATTTGATTAAAGGCCTAAGCCTTGTCTCTTTGGCATCAGTTCTGACAGCATGTGGCACTCAGACACCTGACAAGGCGCAGGAGAAAATCTCCACAGAGGAGCACCAGCATAGTCATGAACATAATCACGATCATCACCATATGACAGATGCCGAGAAAAAAGTTTATGACGGTTACTTTAAAGACAACCAAGTCAAAGATAGAGCACTCACTGACTGGGAAGGCGACTGGCAGTCTGTCTATCCACTGCTCAAAGATGGCACACTGGATGACGTCTTTAAGCATAAAGCTGAACAAAAACCTGAAATGACAGCTTCAGAATACAAAGATTACTACACAACCGGCTATAAAACGGATATCTCCCGTATCGTTATCGGTAAAGAAATGATAGATTTCTATAGAGATGACAGGAAATTCTCCGGGAAATATACATACGATGGTAAAGAAATATTGAACTATAAAAAAGGGAATCGTGGTGTTCGTTTTATTTTCAAGAAAACAGCCGGAGACTCAGAAGCCCCTCAATATATTCAGTTCAGCGACCATAATATCGCCCCTAAACTTGCCGATCATTTTCATATCTATATGGGCGATGACCGTGCAGCACTCCTGAAAGAGATGGAACACTGGCCAACTTATTACTTCAGTGACCTGTCAGGTGAGGAAATTGCAGAAGAAATGATGGCACACTGATGATAAAGACGATATTCAGCCGAATATCGTCTTTATGCAGCAAACTGTCTTTTTCCCGGACGAACTGATCGATACCATTTCAGGCACATGACAAAAATGATAGTGAGTTCAATGATATCACCGCCGTAATACATGACCATAGCACCGGTCTGAGCCTGTTCAGGCAAGACTCCTGCCGGGGGATAAGGATAGAATGACTTTGAAAGTATCTGATGGAGCGCAATTGAAACGATCATGACTATTGACCGATATTTAAAAGAATAAGGATGTCTGAGTGGATCAATTTCGACCATAACGGCAGTGAAAAGATAGCCGGCAGCAAAAATATGAAAATGGATAAGATAATGCAGCCATGTATAATGATGCATCATCATAAATAAATCGGTACGGTATAACAGCCATAACCCTCCTGCGTTCAGTAAAAGTGCGGTTACGGGATGAGAAATCAATTGTACATAGCGACTGTTCATCAGCTGAGAGACTTTACGTGCATATTTTACCGGTAATGTCCGGAGCAGCAGCGTCATCGGTGCTGACAGTACGAGAAGAAGCGGTGATAGCATGCCAAGAAGAAGATGGCCGTACATATGTGAAATAAAGTTACGCTGCATCTGTTCTGCCAGCGGCCCTACCATCACCAGAACAGCTAATAGTATACCCAGGACCCATGAGAACATCCGCAGGAACGACCATCCTGTTCTGCCAGCAGCATATAAATAGCTGCCAATCAGCAGGACAGCACTGAAAATAATCAGACCATCCATCCCTGAGAAAGCTGCCTGATGATGCATATGCATTACTTCATCATCCCTCTTCTGCGTGACATGAGATAACCCATTACAATAAGTGATAATCCGGCGATCATCCAGATAATATCGTATGTCAGTACATTATCGACATAGCGGATCTGGTGCATTTTCAGGACCTTATGGTTGATGATGCCATCATATACCTGAAACGAACCCATCCCCATCAGTACTCGCCCTATCCAGAATACCCAGTCAGTCGGATATTTACGTCTGGCATCAGCCAGCAGAAACAACCCAAATATAATAAAGAAACCGCACATGGCATTGAGTACGCCATCCGATAAGAGACCGATTTCCTTGGTCATCTGATCATAGAAATGATGCCACTGAAGAAACTGATGAAAAACAATCTCATCGATAAATCCTGCCAGACCGACACCGAAGATAAACCCTGACCATTTATGCTCTTTCATATAAGTTCCATTCTGCATTACTGTCTCCTCCAGACATACTTTTGAATACGTTTACCCTCTTTTAGTGATTGAACACAAAAAACAGCCAAAAGACAGTGACCCCGGTCACTGTCTCTATTTATTATTATTCATTTTTTAAATAATCCTGCACGATAGTACCCACCGCTTTCGCAGCTATAAGCAAAGATTTCTCGCTGATATCGAATTTCGGATGATGATGCGGAAAGATTTCTCCATCTTCTGGCGCTGCACCCACATAAAAGAACACACTTGGCTTCTCTTTTGCATAGTAAGCGAAGTCTTCTGAAGGCGGCTGCGCTTCACATTCTTCCACCGGGATTCCTTCAAGCTGTTCTTTCAGTGTTGAAGAGACATAGTCTGTGAATTCAGGGTCATTATAGAGCGCTGGATAGTCATCGTTATAGTCAAGTTCACATGTAACACCGAACAGCTCTTCAAGTCCACTTGTCAGACGCTTGATTTCTTTTTCAATCGTCTTTTTCGTCTCCTCAGTCAGACCACGAACATCACCTTCAAGTGTCACATTATCACGGATAATATTAAACTGCCCTTTACCATCAAAGGATCCAATCGTCACTACACCTGTCTCAAATGGATTCAGACGACGCGAAACAACTGTCTGAACTGCCGTGACAAAGTGGCTGGCCGCTACAATAGCATCATTCGCCAGATGAGGTGAAGAACCATGTCCACCTTTGCCGATCACTTTTAGTTTGAAGAAAGCGCGTCCTGTCTGTATAAAGCCTGCTCTATAAAAGACCTTCCCTGCTTCCATCGTGCTCATAACATGAACACCTACGACATGATCGACACCCTCAAGAACTCCGTCCTTGATCATGCCTTGTGCCCCACCTGGTGGTACTTCTTCTGCCGGTTGATGAATCACGATTAATTTGCCTGAGAATGAATCTTTCATTTCAGCGAGTGTTTCAGCAAGCACTAACATATAGGCCGTATGCGCGTCATGTCCACATGCATGCATCACGCCTGGATTTTTAGAAGCGAACGGGAGACCTGTATCTTCCTGAATCGGTAGTGCGTCGAAGTCAGCACGGATAGCAAGTGTTTTACCGGGCTTACCGGAATCAATTATCACTTTAACACCACGGTCACCGACATCCGTCACTACCTGTACCTCTTTCCCTTTATAGAAATCTACAATATACTGTGCAGTCCGTTCTTCCTGGAAGGAAAGCTCCGGATTCTCATGTAAATGACGTCTGATCTCAATCATCATGCCTTCTTTTTCTTCAAGTGCTTTGATTAATTGGTCTATCATTCTGTCATCTCCTTAAATCAGGTAACCTACTATACCCGCTATTTCACTCGTTTATCATCATTCGGTACCATGAAGAAGATAGCCAGGAATGAAATCAGTGCCATCGCAACGTTCACCCAGAGTGCAATCATTGCACCATTTGCTAGACCCATGCTGAGTATAGCTGTTGCATATACTGCTCCGCTGATTGCCATCCCGAAACCATTCCCTAATGAAGAAGCCATTTTGTAGATCCCTGCTGCTACCCCTGCTTTATTAGCCGGTGCAGTTGAAACTGCTGTATCTGTAGATGGTGTCGCATAAATACCTAAACCAAGACCGAATAACAAGTAACCAATTACAGAACTGATGACATAAAGTGTGTCAGGTAAGAATGTCAGTGATATTAATGCAATCCCTACTAACACGATGAGCGAGCCATACATCATCGGTTTTTTAGCGCCCATTTTCTGAAGCATTTTTTCACCGACACGAATCATAAGAAGGACCATCACCAAATACGTCAGTGATAATAGACCTGCTTTAAAAGATGAGAAGCCAAGCCCTTGCTGAGCGAATGTGTTTGCAACGATTAACGTCCCGCCGACTGCATTTAACAAGAAGTTAGAGACCACTGCACCTGTATAAGGTTTATTAGCGAAGAGATGGAAGTCAATCAACGGGTTTTTAGAAACACGTTCTCTCATGTAGAAAGCGATAAATGAAACCACAATAGCTGCCATTAAGCCCATTGAAATCGGGGAAGCATAGCCAAATTCTCCACCTTTAGTAATGAAGAGTTCAAGTGCAAGAACAAATACAACAAGAATCATTAAACCTGGTACATCAAAGCGTGTACGCGTTTCTTGATCTGCTTTTGTTTCAGGCGTTCCTTTGATTAAGAAGAATGCAATAACTGATAAAACAATTGAAAATACGAAAATCCATTTCCATCCTATAAAAGTCGCGACTGCTCCACCGAAGAATGAACAGATACCTGAGCCACCCCATGAACCGATTGACCAGAAGCTGAGTGCTCTCTGACGATCTGCGTCATGATAATATGCTTTAACAATTGCCAGTGTTGCAGGCATAATCGCTGCTGCTGATAGACCTTGAATAACACGACCAATCATCAGGACAGCAGGAATGTCTGTTGCAATCACTAGTGCCGAACCGATAATACTTAAAATAAGACCGATCTGCGTCACTTTTACACGACCATATTTATCTGCGATACCACCCGCACCTACGACGAACATCCCACAGAAAAGTGCTGTTAAACTAAGCGCTGCATTAATATTACCCATGCTTGTATCAAAACTATCTTTTAATGTCGGCACGATATTAACAAGCGACTGGGCAAATAACCAGAATGTTAATACTGCTAATACAATACCAAAAATTAATTTATTGTCACCTTTGTACGTCTGATTTGTCTGATTCATTTTAAATCACCTTTTTTTATTTTTTAACTGCATGTTTTTAATACAAAATCTTCACTAGTAACACCTTATCTATCCAGGCTGCCTTTCATGAGGAGTCGAAACAAATAGTCGGAGATTAGCAATCCTGAAGCAATCGCTCCTGCAAGTAATTTAATTTCTAGGGCTGAACTTGACTGCTTTCAGTTTACTGAATGCATTCTGAAGCCCAAGATGGCCACCAGTAATCTGACGGGAAACTTTATTGACCTGTGATATGCAATCACATTCATTGCATTTTCAATATGGAAACCATCAGCACCTGATTCAACTAAAATCTGACCAGCAAGAACAATCACATCTTTTAATTCTTCTTCTTTTTTGTTTACATTCACGCCTTTCTATCCTGACTTTTCAATAACACTATCATACCTCAAAGCGTTAAAGTATTAACAATATAAATGTGAACAAATAAAGAAAATGCTTTAAATTTAATTATCATTTTACATTTTAATCGATTCCTATACGCATTTTTCTGACCCTTAATGGCTGACAAAATACCGTCTTATTTAATATACTTACAATTTTAAAAACTCTAAAAAACACGCCAAATCTCCAAGATTTGGCGTGCTTCATTATGAATTAATCATCCGTTAGTAAATATCTGATTCGTTTTTAAACTGTTTAAGATTTTCTTTTACCTCAGCAAGGAAACGACCCGCAGCAAGGCCGTCAAGAATGCGGTGGTCAATCGACAGACAGAGATTGATCATATCCGCAAATTTGAAACCGCCGTCATCTGTCGGTACCACACGTTTGTTGATACTTTCAATCTGAAGAATGGCTGCCTGTGGGTAGTTGATGATACCTTGAGACATGACGGAGCCGAATGAGCCGGTATTATTGACGGTGATAGTACCACCCTGCATCTGTTCTGGTTTCAGCGTATTATTACGAGCAGCCTGTGCTAAGCGGTTCACTTCTTTTGCGATGCCCATCACAGAATATTCGTCAGCATGTTTGATGACCGGTACAAATAGATGCTCATCGGTCGCTACTGCAACTGAGATATTGATGTCTTTGAAGTATGTGATTTCATTGTTGACCCATGATGCATTCATCTTCGGATGTTTCTTCAGTGCCTGGACAACCGCTTTAATGAAGAACGGATAGAATGACAGTGAGATGCCTTCTTGTTTCTTAAAGTTCTCTTTATATGCATTACGCAGCTTCACAAGTTCTGTCACATCTGCTTCCACCATCAGCCATGCATGGGGAATCTCGTTGACACTCTGAACCATCCGTTTTGCAATCGCTTTTCTGACACCGTCCGGCTGAACAACTGTATTCTGTCCTTCGTGCTGCTCGTTCAGTTGAACAGATGGTTTTTCATCCGTAATCTGCTGAGTTGGCTGCCCGGTCTGCGCGGGTTGCACTGCTTCAGGTTGTTCAGCAGGTGTATAGTTCAGTACATCTTTCCGGGTGATTCGACCATTACGGCCTGTTCCTTTAACCCGAGACAGATCGATGCCTTTTTCCTGTGAGATCTTCAGGACGGCTGGCGAATAGCGCATACCTTCACCACTTATCTTCTCAACCTTATCAGATGTCTCAACGTCCTTATTTGCTTCCATATTTGATGCAATGGCCCCTGACATGCATGCTACAGGTGCTTCTACAGTCTCTTCCTGTATGTCAGGTTCTTCTTCAAGGGCGACTACTGCTTTCTCACCATCAGTACCGGCCACTTCAATCGTCATGATTGGCGCATGGATTGGAATATCAGTATCCAGTTCAACGAGCAGTTCTTTGACTGTTCCTTCGAAATCAGAAGGAATCTCCGTTGTTACTTTGTCAGAAGTCGCTTCTGCGATCGGCTGATATCGCTCAACACTATCCCCCGGTTTAACCAGCCAGTTCGAAATCGATGCTTCTGTGACACTTTCACCTAACCCGGGTAATGTGATCGTTTTAATAACCATGATTCTTCTCCTTTATAAGTGGATTACTAGAATTCAGCGAGGTCTCTCATTGCCTTCTTGACTTTTTCTTCGTTGATCAGAAATTCACGCTCAAGAGACAGTGCATAAGGCATGCTCGGTGAATCTGGTCCTGCAAGACGCTGAATAGGGGCGTCCAGATCGAATAATGCTTCCTCTGCGATAATGGCCGCAATTTCACTCATCACACTCTGCTCCTTGTTGTCTTCAGTGACAAGGAGGACTTTACCTGTCTTCTTCGCTGCAGCGACAAGCGTCTCTTTATCGAGCGGGTACAGTGAACGTACATCAACCACTTCAGCATCGATGCCTTCCTTCGCCAGTGCTTCAGCCGCTTTAAGAGAGAATTGCAGTGCCATACCGTAAGCAATGACCGTGACGTCTTCTCCTTCTCTGACGACATTCGCTTGATCAAGCGGAACCACATAATCAGTCTCAGGAACATCCTCTTTTAATAGACGATACAGACGCTTATGTTCATAGAAGAGGACAGGATCATTACTGCGGATAGCTGCTTTAATCAGTCCTTTTGCATCATATACTGATGATGGCGTCACAACCCGAAGTCCCGGCTGCCCCACAAAGATCTTATCTGTTGTCTGTGAATGATAGAATCCGCCGCGCACGCCACCCCCGTATGGCGTTCGATAGACAATCGGTGTCGTCCAGTCTCCTTTAGTCCGGTAACGCATACGTGCTGCTTCAGACATGATTTCATTTACTGCCGGCAGGATATAGTCAGCGAACTGGAACTCACCGATTGCACGATATCCTCTCACACCAAGACCGACCGCCAGGCCACCGATCAATCCTTCTGTCAGCGGTGTATTGAAGACACGCTTATCACCAAACTGGGATGCAAGTCCTTTAGTGACGCCGAATACGCCTCCTTTATCTCCCCCGACATCTTCTCCGAAAATAACGACTTTCTCGTCTCGTTCCATTTCTTCTGCGATACCGCGGTTAATCGCTTCTAAATATGTCATGATCATCGTTCTTCTTCCCTTCTATTTATCGTCTTCGGCCCATACGCCGACCAATATTTCAGCCGGATCCGGATCAGGCATCGCTTCCGCTTCGTCTGTCGCCTGATTGATCTCAGCTTTCAGCTCTTTTTCAATTGCATCAATCTCTTCCTGCGTCAGATAACCTTCGTCAATCATTTGTTTCTGGAAGGCTGCAAGCGGGTCTTTCGTCTTCATCTCTTCCAGTTCCTCTTTTGAACGATATAAGGACTGGTCATCGTCAGAAGAATGCGAAGTCATTCGAGACACCATGAGTTCGACAAGAGCCGGCCCTTTACCTGCACGTGCCTCTTCAACAAAATGCTTGAATGTCAGATAGCACTCGACAAAGTCGTTACCATCTACGCGAATCCCTTTGAAGCCGTATGCCCCGGCACGATCAGCCATCTCCTCGTTTGCGTACTGTTCTTTGACGCCAACGGAAATCGCCCATAGATTGTTCTCCACGACGAAGATGATCGGAAGCTTCTTGATGGCAGCGAAGTTCATCGCTTCAGCGACTTCACCCTGGTTGAAAGACCCTTCCCCTGTCGTCGTCAGAGTCACTGAATCAGATTCCTCCAGAAGTGCGGCGTAGCCGACACCTGTCGCTACGTTCATCTGGGTGGATACAGGAGATGAATGGGAGACGATATTATGTTCTTTAGAGCCATAATGGTTCGGCATCTGACGACCATGTGAGGAAGGGTCAGCTTCTTTACCGAATGAGCCGAGAATGATGTCTTTTGTTGTCATACCCCATGTAAGACACGCTGTCATATCACGGTAGTAAGGAAGAAAGTAATCTTTCTCAGGTTCAAAAGCCATCGCCATCGCCACTTGCCCGACTTCTGCTCCTTGCCCTGAAATATTAAACGATGTTTTGCCGATACGGGTCAGCTGCCATAGACGTTCATCAAGACGACGTCCTCTCAGGACATGCTTGAACGCTGCAATGAGTTCTTCCTTATTAAGTCCTGTTTCTTTGAGTTTTTTCATAATCTATTCACTCTCTTTCTTATTTATGAATCGCAAGACCATATGCATCAAGTGCTGCTTCCATCACTGATTCTGAGATAGTCGGATGAGCATGAATCGCTTCCCCGAGCTCCAGAGCTGAAGCGTTGAGATAGATAGCTGTGCTGGCCTCACCGATCAGATCCGTGGCATTCGGTCCGATGATGGTGACCCCGATCAGGTCATCTGTTTCTTCATCGCGCAGAACTTCCACAAATCCGTCTGCATCGCCATGAATCAGAGATTTTCCATTTCCTTTGAAATAGAACTTGCCGACTTTAACTGTCATATTTTCCGGGAAATTTGAGGCGTTATAACCTACACTTGCAATTTCTGGATGTGTGTATGTACATTTCGGCACATCGTTATAATTCAGGGGTTCCACCGTTTCTCCGCATATATGGTCGACAGCAAGCTCTCCCTCTTTAGAAGCAACGTGCGCCAGCTGCAGCGTATTGATACAGTCGCCGATTGCGTAGATATGACCTTCTGTTGTCTGGTAATTCTCATTGACATGAATCCCTGTATCATCATATTGAACAGAAGTATTCTGCAGACCGATACCATTGACATTCGGTGTACGACCGACTGCGACCATGATTTTATCAAACGTCATATGTTCCTGACCTTTCACACTGACGGTTACTTTACCATCACTCACTTCAGCAGATTCGACCGCCGCTTTAGTCATGATGTTGATGCCCCGTTTTTTGAACTGCTTCTTCAGTTCTCTCGACACGGATTCACTTTCATTGATGACAAGGCGATCCGCATATTCAATGATTGTGACCTCAACGCCGAAGCTGTTCAACAGGGATGCCCATTCTACTCCGATGACACCGCCACCGATAATCGCCACCTTGTCAGGAAGTGTCTCCAGCTCAAGCATACCGTTCGATGAGAGAATCAATTCTTCATCAATCGTCACATTCGGCAGACTGCGCGGAGACGAACCGGTCGCGATAATCAGTTTCTTCGGTACGATGATCATCTCCTCCTCGTCACTATCCGGAAATGTGACTGCGACGGCACCTGAAACAGGTGAAAAGATTGAAGGACCGAGAATGGCACCTTCACCATTATAAATCTTGATTTTATTTTTTTTACAGAGTGCCTCAACACCCTGATGCAGCTGTTCAACGACTTTCTCTTTGCGCGCCTGTACTTTCAGGAAATCAAATCCCGCATCCGCACTTGAGATACCGAATTCATCGGCATTCTTAACGGTTTCGTAAACTTCCGCGCTACGAAGCAGTGCTTTTGTCGGGATGCAGCCGCGGTGCAGACAAGTACCACCCATTTTTCCTTTTTCAATAATGATGACGTCCTGACCTTTCTTTGCTGCATAGATGGCCGCTACATAACCACCTGTCCCTCCACCTAAGATGAGTAAATCTGTTTCAATCGCCATGTCCTAACAACCTTCCTCAATAAATTTTAACGTCTTCCTCATGATTCAGAACGCGCATGACCCCTTGGTACAGTGCTTCCATTTCTTTTTCACCCGGGACAATTTCAACCTCAGAAATCCAGCTGACGTAATCCTTGATATAACTGACGACATAATCAGAATAACTGATGCCGCCTGTCAGGATAATATAGTCGACTTGCCCTTTCAGCACGACTGCCATCTCACCGATACACTTCGCCACCTGGTAGCACATACCATCCAGATAGTTCCGGTAAGCAGCGTTACCACTGAGCGCTTCTTTCTCAACAATACGTAAATCAATTTCATCTGTATAGGACTTGATGCCGCCGTCACCAGCCAGAATCTTCTTCACCTGCTCCATATCCAGCCGCTCATCGATGATCTTCTTCGCAAACATCACAAGCGGGAGGCCACCTGTCCGTTCGGGCGAGTAAGCCCCTTCGCCGTCTATGCCGTTGACGACATCGATGACACTGCCGTGATGATGGGCGCTGACGCTGACGCCACCGCCCATATGCGCAACGATGACATTTGATTCCTCATAAACTTGATGATGTTCTGCCAGTACAGCTCTTGCAGCCGCTTTTGAGTTCAATGTATGGAAGACACTTCGTCTTTCGATGCCTGCGAGACCACTGAGACGCGCCACATCCTGCATTTCATCAACAACCACCGGGTCAACGGTATAAGCATTCACCCCGTATTCGTCCGCAAATTCTTTAGCGAGTCCTGCGCCTAGATTGGATGCGTGCATGCCATATTCGCCTGACGCAAGGTCGTGCAGCATTTCACCGGTGACGAGATAGGTGCCGCCGACAATCGGTTTTGATAATCCTCCTCTACCGACCACTGCTATCAGATCACCCTGCCTGACATTATTTTCTTTCAGATATTCCACAATTTTTACTTTTCTGAACGGCTGCTGTTCATTAATGGTCTTAAACGCCGCCAGTTCTTCCACGGTATAGCGGATGACTTTCTCACTGATCAGTTTACCCTCACTGAAAAGTGCGACTTTTCCAGAAGTCGAGCCTGGATTAATGACTAATACTAAATTTCGGGTCATTTCATTGCTCCTTTCTATGACTGAACCTGCTGCATGGCGAAATCAAGGGCGAACAGCTTACTTTCCGATGTATCACTTCTCGATGTAAGAACAATCGGTACTTTAGCGCCTACAATAGTGCCGCCGTTGACCGCATTACCGACAATCACAAATGATTTATATAAAGCATTACCGACATCAATCGTAGGGACAACGATAACATCAGCATCTCCTGCAATCGGTCCGGTGAACCCCTTATGTCTCACTGCCTCCTCAGAGATAGCAAGATCGAGGGAGAGCGGACCATAAATCATAGCATCATCGCGCCCCTCTGTCAGTGCCATCACTTCAGCAGCAAGTACAGATGAAGACATCTTCGGATTATACTTTTCTGCGGAACTGAGCAGCGCTACTTTCGGTTTCTCAATACCTATACTGTGACAGACTTCGACTGCATTCTCAACAATCTGTACAAGCTGTTCTGCTGTCGGCTCTATATTCATCGCCGCATCCGTCAGCATAATCTGACGACCGATCTGAGGCAGATTCACTAAAGTCACATGCGATAGCAGCTTCTTATCACGCAGCTGATTCTCACTTTTCAGGACTTCCTTCAGCACTGTACGCGTCTGAACATTGCCTTTCATCAATATCTGTGCTTCACCTTGTACGACTGCCTGGACAGCTGCTGCGACACTCGCATCCTCATCTTCACAGTACTGATAGGAGCAATGCTCTGGTGCAAGGTCTTCAGTGGTATCAAATATAAGAAATTGCACGTCATCCTGATATTTCTTATATGCTTCTATAATAACTTCGACGATTTCAGGCCGGGAGCCTCCCGGAATAGCAATAGTAATCATTTAGTTACCCCTCTTCTTATGTATGCGCTTTCATTTATATTATATCTGTTCCTTCACTTTGATACTATCATTATCTATCAATAATGTTCAGCATATTCATTGTCGTGATAAGAAAATCATTTTATACTATATTCAATTATATAATTGAATGAGAGGGAATTTAATGAGCTATTCTATGTATGCAGTCAGTTCTATCAATGAGGAGAAAGTAGCAGATATCAGACAGCAGCTGGATCAGTTACCGATTGCTGAAGCAACGAGCTTTCTTAAAGCAATCGCTGACCATAACCGCAGTCAGATTGTTAATGCGCTCTGCCTGGAAGAAGCCTTATGCGTCTGCGACATCGCTGCCCTTCTGGATATCAGTATGGCTAATGCGTCCAGTCATCTGCGCAAACTATACAAGGAAGATGTAGTGAGTTCCCGTAAAGTAGGCAAGCAGGTGTATTATTCATTACAGGATCATCATGTCAGAACAATAATGGAAATGTCACTGGCACATATAGCGAAAAAAGATGAGTGAACGTCAAACATACAGAGTTCAGAATCTATCCTGTGTGAACTGCGCCCGCCATCATCAAGCAGAATATTACGTTCTCACTCATAATCAAGCTGGTCGCATTGCTTCTCGTGATTCCAGGCTGGCTGACATTATGGATTGCCATCTTCTCAGATATCGGTGCGACATTAATCGTCACGCTGAATAGCATGCGACTATTAAAAATAAAATTACCTTAATGATTATTTTTACTAAAGGAGTGCTCGATGAAAAAAATTCTGACTGTCCTGTTTCTTGCTGTCAGTATAGGTCTATATCAATACGCCGATGAAGGTGTCCACCTTAAGAACACTATTATCATTAAGATGACGCCCGACCCGATGGCATATAACCCTTATGACAAAGGACAATGTACTTATTACGCCTTCAATAAAGTAAAGGCGGACGGCAATATGATCGGCCGTTCATGGCATGATGCCAAGCACTGGGCAGACCGCGCCAAGGAAGAAGGTTATCAGATCAATCAGAAACCAGCAGCAGGTTCTCTGCTTCAGTCGCCTCGAGGAAAACAAGGCCATGTGGCTTACGTTGAAAAAGTTTACCGCAATGGTAATATAAAGATAACAGAGATGAACTATACCCAGCCTTATCAAATAACATCACGGCAGTTAACAACGAAGGATATTAAACGTTATCAGTTCATCCATCCTAAGAAAAACCCAAAAGAGGCTGACAGAGGAACTTCAGATTGAGACTGATGTCACGGAGTTCAACTTCTCACTGCAAGAGGATATTCTTGATTTAAATAAAAAAGCCGAATAAAAAACGGGGACCTTAGGATTGAGGTCCCCGTTCATCTTTATTAACCCTTTACAATGTCATCTCTTCTACCATTCAGGTAAGCATAGACCAAACCGACGAAGATGCCGCCTCCGATATAATTACCGATAAAAGCCCAGACGATATTTTTCAGAATATCCATCCACGAAATCGCATCAGGATTATAGAACATCATCGCTGCAAATAAGCCAGCATTGTACACAACGTGCTCATAAGCCATGAAGACGAAGATGACAACACCGATACCGATGAAGAATGCTTTTGCTAATGCTTCCTTACATTGAAGCGCAATGAAAATACCGATATTGATGAAGAAGTTGGCGAAAATACCTTTGATCATAATAGCTAACCAAGTAGCCTCAACGGTTTTGGCTGATACCGTTTTTGTTAAAGCTGCGACCATCTCAGGCGTCATAACTTTAGTCCCTGTCATCAGTCCGAATAAAATAAAACTACCGATGATATTTCCTAAGAAACAAAGAGCAAAAATCTTAGCGACTTTACTCATGGAGACCGTTCTGTAATATAAGCCTACTGTAAAGAACATAAAGTTACTCGTCAGTAACTCCGCTTTAGTCAGTACAATCATAATGAGAGCGATACTAAAAGCAAGTGCACCTAAAATATTAATAAGACCATGACTCGCACCTTCAAACTGCGTTTTAACTGCCAGCATGAATACGGCCATGATAGCGAGCAGAAAGCCAGATATAATGGACTTCAGCATAAATCGACCTGGTTCATGATCTGCTGAAGCTTCTTTTGTTGCGACTTGGTTGAGAATATCAGCGATATTCTCGGCGTTACTAAATGTTTCCTCTGTTGTTTTGACCGGTTTTTCAATTTTCATGTAATGACCTCCATTTTTGTGAAAAAATTAACATTATAAAGACACCTCTATCTTACCACTTTCCCTTTTAAGCAAGAAGAGAAATTATAAATATAATCTGAATCTTCTTCAGCTATCCGCTTCTGATCAATAGATGAACGACCATCAAGTAGAAAAAGTGTCCTATCAGCCAAATGATATACCCATTGATTGAAAGCGTTAATACATCTGTGACCGCGAGATGTGTCAACTGAAAATAAAGCCCGGCAAAGACCACCAGACATATAATGAATGAAATTTGATAGAGAGTGATATAGCGATAAAAAGAACTCAACACATAATAAACAACTATGCCTACCAGTACGTGCAGTGAGAGTTCCAGCACAAAAGGCAGGTTGCTGTATATAAAATCAACGTTAAGCAGTAGTAAGGCTGTTGTTGTCTGAAAGAACTGATCGAGCACCCAGAGAATACTGTAAAGCAATAGACTTGATAATACAGCATAGACGAAACGTTTCATTACATCCTCCTTATTCTATCAATTTTTTATTTTGCCCTGCTCTCATTACTTATAAGAATAATCGTATCTCCTTCATGATATTCAGTAATATAACGAAATCGTCACACTGAGAAAAACCCGGTTTACTAACTGGCACCGCATCTGCTGTCTTAATGCTTCCTATTTATGCACTTAAAGAATTACATTTGCAATATCATTCATTTAATTTCCATAACCCCTTAAAAAATTATCCTATTTAAGTTAAAATAAAAGCATGAACAGAATTTTCTGACATATCTAATCATATGATTGAAGTTCTGATAATGAAAAGGAGATTGTATGAAAAAAGTATTGATCATGAGTAGTGCCTTTATTGGAATTATTGTAGGAGCAGGATTTGCTTCGGGTCAGGAGATCCTCCAGTACTTTACCAGTTACGGGATGCTGGGAATTGCTGCAGCCATCATTTCGACCCTATTATTCAGTTATATTGGTATGAACTTAGTATGGCTAGGTAGTAAGTACAAAGCAGTTGACCATCAGAACGTCATTAAAGAGATTACAGATTATCCGGTCATCGGCCGAATACTGGCATGGATTATTGATATCGTCCTGATTATCACGCTCTTCAGTTTCGGCGTTGTGATGCTTGCAGGTGCCGGTTCTAACTTAGAACAGCAGTTTGGACTGCCTTCATACGTAGGTACATTATTGATGGCTATCATTGTCATTATCTGCGGTATGATGAATGTAGATAAAGTCATTCAGTTGATTGCCAATATCACACCGTTCCTTATCATCTTCTTACTCATCATCTCAGTTTACTGTCTGATGACATTAGATGTCCCTTTTGAAAAGCTTAACCATATTGCAACAGACGTGAAATCACCGTTCTCAAGTTTCATTGTCTCAGCTCTTAACTATGTTTCGATGAATATCGGTTTAGGCGCAGCGATGGCTATCGTGATGGGCGGTGCTGAAGAGAACCGTAAGATTGCGGCTACCGGTGGTCTTGTCGGCGGATTAGTATTAGGTGTGATGATTATACTGAGTCACTTAGCTATTTTCTCTCAGATTGACGTCGTAAAAGATTTACCGCTCCCGATGCTTGGCATCGTCAATGAAATCTCGCCGATCTTGGGTATCGCGATGTCCGTCATTGTATTCGGTATGATCTTCAATACAGCCATCGGGATGTTCTATTCATTTGCAGCGCGCTTTAAGCCTGTAAATACAAAGGAATTTAAAATCTTTTATACACTTGCCACTATCGCAGGTTTCGCATTAAGCTTTGTCGGCTTCACCCAGCTGGTCGGCAAAGTCTATCCGATACTCGGTAACCTGAATTACCTGCTAGTTATCATCATATGCTTAGCACCCTTCTGGCTAAAATATAAAGAAAAACATGCGATAACCAATCGTTAATAACGACCCGTAAAGTCATAGACTTTACGGGTTCTTCGTTTCTCTGCTGTATAAAATAAAAACCGCCTGCCCTAACAGAATAATTGCAATGCCGATAAACTGTGTGACTGAAATCCTCTCATGCAAAAAGATATACCCCAGCAGACAGGTGCCGATGACCTCTCCCAGAATGGCCATCGAAATTACAGTTGTGTTCAGCCATCTGAGCAGAAAGTTAAATATAGTCTGACCCAGTATCGTCGCAAACAATGCGAGCGCAATCAGGTACAGAAATGTCTCAGAACTATAATGAATAAAGTCATTCCCCTGAATAAGACAGTATAAGAAAAGAAAACACGCACTGCTGCCGTAACCTAGAACAGAATATACGATGAGGCCAGATTCCTTACGTATCCCCTGTCCGATAAAGAAGTAGGCAGTAATGACTGCCGCTGCAATCAACGCCAGACTATCACCTATCAGTGCCAGGGTACTGAGCCGCATATCACGATAACCGATTACAAAGCAGCCGATGATTGCAATAACAATGCCAAGAACCGCTTTCGGATTCAGCCGTTCATGATAGAGGAAGTAACCACCTATCACGGCAAACAATGGCTGCAGCGTCACGATGACTGTGGAACTTGCGACTGATGTATAGTCAAGGGACTGGAACCACAGGATATAATGCACAGCAAGCAGAATTCCGCCTGTAAATATAAGCAGCCCTCTCCTCAGGTCAATCCCCCTGATTTCTTCCCTGATACCTTTGTTCATTACAGCAAATGGCAATAACAGCAAGCATGAGAACAACATACGGTAGAAAGCCGTAATACCAGGCGGCGCTGCGGCTAATTTAACGAAAATAGCAGAGGAAGATAAAAAGAATACCCCTAAAATCAATAAAACATAACGATTCACCTTCAATAAATCACCTCATTGTTTTTCATCGTTATCCCCCTTCGCACAGTGACTCTGATATAATATTATCATTATTGTTTACTAAGGAGCTGTACAATGCGCTTACAAGATCATTTTATATTCAAGTTACTCGTTACAGTCATCGGTTCTTTAATCATTGCGGTCAGCTTTAATCTCTTTTTACTCCCTCATAACGTTCTCAGTGGAGGGCTCAGCGGTGCAGCGCTTCTCATTCATCTATTGACGTCATGGGATACCGGACTGGTCAACCTGCTCATCAACTTGCCTCTTCTCATACTGGGTTTTATGAATTTACCCAGACAAGTCATGTTACAGACTATTCTGAGTGTCAGTATTATATCAATCTTTCTGACTCTCATCCCGATCACTAAAATTTCTTCAGAGCCAGTAGTTGATGTGATATTCGGTGGTGTACTCTGTGGCATTGGTGTCGGTACTATCCTGAAGTATTCAGGGACTACCGGTGGCATGGATATTATTGCGATGATCATCTCAAGACAGAGCAATATTTCAATCGGTATGATCATGACCATCCTGAATGGCATTGTTGTCCTATGTTCCGGATTCTTCTTAGGGTGGAGTAATGCCTTGACCACGTTATTATCTATTTATATTACCGGCAAAGCGATTGACACCATCTTCACTTCTCATATCAAACTGACTATCAATATCGTGACTTCAAAAGGTGAGGCAGTCAGACAGGCTCTTATAGCTTCTATCACGCGTGGCATGACTATCAGTGATTCTTACGGCGGTTATACTGGACAACCTACGCAGATGATTATGATGGTGCTGACGCGTTATGAATTACAGGAGGCCATACGTGTCGCAAAAGAAGCAGACCCTGACTGTTTCATCAATGTTTATGAAACAACAGAAGTACATGGACAGTTTGCTCAATCCAGGTAGGACAGACGATAGCTATCCGGTTGAAATGAAGTCATGACCCGCAGACTTCAACTCCATTTGCCTATTATGATGGCTCATCCCGGACGTGGTTGAGATGAACCAGGAGAGGCTGAACGTTACTGGAATAAAAAACGACTTATCCCCTTAAGGTAAGTCGTTTCAGATAAACCGTCATGCAGCGCGAACAGGTTTGCGTATTTTATAAATGATAAAGCCGATGATAAAGCCGACCCATGCCGGTACGACCCAGCCCATGCCGATTGAGAAGAACGGCAGATACTTTTCACCTAATGCTATGAGTCCTTGAGCAAAGCCGGTGTTCACTAAGAACTCAGGGCTTGCTTTAATACCATCTACGAGTGCTGCAACTAACGTAAAGTAAATCGTTGTCTGATAGATGATATTTGAATCTTGGTAGAGACCGCTGAACAGCGTTAAGAGAATCAGTACAATGGCTAATGGATACAAAAACATCAGCACCGGAACGGAATAAGCAATGATCTGTGTTAATCCGACATTTGCAATGATAAAGGCAGCAATACTGACGACTGTCGCGAACATAATGTATTTCTGACTCGGAAACAGCTCAACGAACGTCTCTGAGAATGCGGTGATTAAGCCAATCGCTGTTTTCAGACATGCAACGATAATGATAAGAGACAGTAAGATAATTCCGTATTTTCCTAAATAGAAGTTTGCAATCTGGGCGAGTGCAATACCACCGTTATCACTGACCTCAAACTTCCCAAGACTCATTGCACCCATATAGGCAAGAAGCGTGTAGATCAGACCCATCAGCACTACACTGATCAGCCCGGATTTAATGGTTTCTTTAGCGATCACTTTAGGATCTGTAATCCCCAGTTTCTTAATGGTTGTGACGATGATAATACCAAACGCCAGTGATGCGAGTGCATCAAGTGTGTTATAACCATCGACAAATCCTTTTAACAGGACAGAATCCTGATAATGAGGTGACACAGCAGCGCCGCTCACATCACCCATCGGACGAATCATTGCAAGTAGAATCAGAAGACCTAACAACACTAAAAAGACAGGATTTAAGAACTTACCGATATAATCAAGAATCTTTGAGGGCCGACGAGCGAAGAACCAGGCGGTTAAGAAGAAAACTACACTGAAGAGCGCTAAATAGAAGCCGATTGATTCTTTTGGAAGAGATGATGCAAAGGCGATTTCAAATGAGGTGGTAGCGAGTCTGGGTAACGCAAAAAAGGGTCCGATTACAAGATAGAGCAGAATCGTAAAGATATACGCATAAGACCGGTTCACACGGTTAGCAATATCAAATAGACCATTTGTCTTCGATATACCGATTGCTATTATGCCGAGAAACGGTAAACCGATTGCTGTGATCAGAAAGCCTAAATTTGCAGTAAAAACGTTTGAGCCAGCTGTCTGCCCGAGATGAATCGGGAAAATCAGATTGCCTGCCCCGAAGAACAGACCAAATAACATAGAACCGATAAATAGATTCTCTTTAAAAGTAAGTTTAGATTTCATAACAATTCCTCCTGAGATGTATTCAACTATCTGATTACCGAGATTTTCACCCTTTAAAGAGTCACAGATAATTATCATCCCATTATAGTATAAGTGTCAGAAAACTGAAAATATAATTATAATAAGGGCCCACTGGTGTTACATAAAAATATTTCAACGTGCGATTTTAAACGGAATATTCTAAAACTTTATTTTCTGTACAGTAAAGTCCTTTATAAGGGTTGGAGACAGTAATACGCATCTAGATTCAATACAAGGGATTTCATCATTATAAATGATCGTTTAAATATGCACAGCTCAACAGATTTGATGAAATGACTGATGAAGGCTACTCCTTCGTATCCAGATTACAAAGTAATGCGGTTCATACTTTCTTCAGATCAGCTAGCGATAGGAAGTCGAGAATTAATTTCGTGATGACTTCCGGATGAGTCTCCGGCATCCAGTGTCCCGCATCAATTTCGTGATAGTCGAATGATGAGTAGACGTATCGTTCAGATGCTTTCATCTGAGCTGTTGTCAGTGCCGGGTCCTGCTTACCGATGATTCCCATGACTGGAACCATCACCGAATCCAGCTTACTGCCCAGTATCGCTGATATATTATGTCGATACCAGTTTAATCCTGAAGTCAGTCTGCCTGGTCGCGCCAGATCCATATACCAGTTCTGCCGCAGTCTTTCATTTTCAGCCATCTCTCCAAGTATCCTGAAGTCTCCTGCTGAAATGAGTTTTTCAGAAATACCTGGCGTCACAAATAAACCGATATAGCTGCCCTTCATCATCTGTCTAGCTCCACCTCCTCTTAAGTAACCATTTGGATGGCCCACGCTTAACGCCACATAACTATCCACTAAAGTCGGATATTGGGCGGCCAGATACCAGCCAAGAAATGCGCCCCAGTCATGACCGATGACATGCGCATTTGTAATGTCAAGGTATGCTAATAAGTCGAACATGTCTCTCGCTGAATCTTCTATCTTATAGGAAACCGTCATATCGGTATTGCCGTAACCTCTTAAATCAGGCGCAATGACGCGGTAACCTTGTTCTGTAAGTTCCGGAATCATCTGATACCACAGTTTTTTAGAGTCTGGAAAGCCGTGCAGTAGTAATAGCGGCATGCCTTGTCCTTCATCTACTATTTCATAGTTGACGTCATTGACTGTCAACTGTTTAACGTGAAACATTTTCATTCCTCCTTATCTTCTCCTATTATATACCCCTATTCTGCTGCACTTACAGGATGCTGATGCCAATCCCTCAAGAATGTATAGAATCGTCGGGATGCCGCCCTCGATAACTGCGGGATTAATCGTTGTCGAACTCTCATGATAGGATTTTGTCACTGCCTAGTGCTGCTCGAGTTCACGGGGGCCTATGACTCTCATCATCTTTTCGATGGCGCTCACGTCGAACATCTCGCTACCTGCCATGATAGTGTGCAGTCTTTCAATTTTATTTATAATCCCTACTGCCTGTGCTATGCTTGAGGGAATCAAAGAGAAGGATGTTAATATGAAAAACTCAAGAGAAAACAATGAACAGTGGATTGTCAAAGAAGAAAATGAACTATTAAAGTTCCTATTCGAAGTGATGCCGGATAGAAGTAAGAAATCAGTGAGGGCGGTTCTCGCGCGTGGACAGGTGTTCATCAATGACCGTTCGACCAGCCAGTTCAATGATAAAGTCGTGCCAGGTGATACCGTCGCGATCCGTTTAAGTGCACCTAATAAGAAAGCAGAGCTTCGCGGCGTCAAGATTCTGCATGAAGATAGCGATGTGATCGTGGTAGAAAAGGATGCAGGTCTGCTCTCTATCTCCACAACTAATGAAAATGATAAAACAGTCTACCGTTATCTGTCAGATTATGTGAAGCAGTCATATCCAAGAAATATGGTGTTTATCGTTCACCGCCTTGACCGCGAGACGTCAGGTGTCATGGTATTCGCTAAGAATAAAAAGGCGCAGCAGACCCTGCAGAACAACTGGAAACGTATCGTCACTGAACGTACGTACATTGCCCTTGTGGAGGGACGCGTAGAAAAAGACGGTAGCATCACCAGCTGGCTGACTGAAGACAAGACACTGACGATGCATTCAAGCAAAACTGAAAACCATGGCAAAAAGGCGACGACACGTTACGAGATCTTTAAGACTAATCGTAAACAGACGATGCTGAAAGTCAATCTGGAAACGGGCCGTAAAAATCAGATCCGTATTCACATGAAAGAACTGGGACATCCGATTGTCGGTGATAAGAAATACGGTGCTATAACCAATCCGTTCCGCAGAATCGGTTTACATGCGCATGTTCTCGCATTCAATCATCCTATAACCGGTCAGCAGCTGCGGTTTGAATCAGAAATACCGAAGCCTTTTATGCTCGCCTTTAAATAATCTTCAGTCTCTCTCTTATCAGTAAGAAGCATAACATGTTTAGAATCGCTGTTATTATGGTAGAGTGTCTTTATAGGCATAGCACATAATTAATGGATCTTTATGCTGAAGATACAAGATAACACTCATCATAAAAGGAGATTATATAAATGAAATTACAACTCGCATTAGACCTCGTCGATATTCCAGGCGCAATTGAAGTCATCAAAGAAGTACAGGACCATATCGATATAGTAGAGATCGGTACACCTGTCGTCATCAATGAAGGCTTAAAAGCGGTAAAGGAAGTTAAAGAAACATTCCCTGACCTGACTGTACTGGCTGATTTAAAAATTATGGATGCAGCCGGCTATGAAGTAAGTCAGGCATCTGAAGCAGGTGCAGATATCATCACCATCTTAGGCGTATCAGAAGATGAATCGATTCGCGGTGCTGTTGAAGAAGCAAAAAAACAAGGCAAAGAAATTCTGGTTGATATGATTGCTGTCAAAGATATCGCAATTCGCGCAAAAGAGCTCGATGAGTTAGGTGTGGATTATATCTGTGTTCACACAGGTTATGACCTGCAGGCGTTAGGCAAAAACTCATTCGAAGATCTGGCAACAATTAAAAGTGTTGTTAAGAATGCCAAAACAGCAGTAGCGGGTGGAATTAAATCAGAAACACTTGCTGAGGTCATCGAACAGAAACCAGATTTAGTGATTGTCGGTGGCGGCATTACTTCTCAGGAAGATAAAGCAGCGACAGCACGTCAAATGCACGAACTGATCAAACAGGGTTAATCATAGAAT
This sequence comes from Macrococcus carouselicus, assembly GCF_004359515.1. Lineage (GTDB taxonomy): Bacteria > Bacillota > Bacilli > Staphylococcales > Staphylococcaceae > Macrococcus > Macrococcus carouselicus. Next base: position 113,014 of record NZ_SCWD01000002.1, on the reverse strand, counting down.
GAAGACGACTGACTATTTATCACTCATCATCAAGGAACTGGAGCAGACGGCCACTCTAATCTCTGATTCTGAAGCCGATCAGCTGGTGGAAGCTCTGCTGAACGCCAAGAAAGTCTTTGTGACCGGTGCTGGGCGGTCCGGTCTGGCAGGCAAAGCATTCGTTATGAGAATGATGCATATGGGCATTGATGCTTATGTGGTCGGTGAAACCGTCACGGCTAACTTAGAGCAAGGTGATCTCCTGATTGTCTGTTCCGGCTCAGGTGAGACACGTACACTGATTCCTATCGCTGAAAAAGCAAAGGAACTGGGCGGTACAGTTGTTACAGTCACTATTAATCCGCAATCGACCATCAGCACAATAGCTGATAGAATCATTCAGCTGCCAGGAATAACAAAAGATGGATCAGCAGGCAGCTATCAGACTATCCAGCCGATGGGTTCCCTCTTCGAACAGACGATGCTCTTATTCTTTGATGCAGTGATTCTACGCTTTATGGAGATTAAACAGCTGGATTCAAATACCATGTACGGCAAACATGCCAACCTTGAATAGAATAGAAGATACCAAAAACCGTAAAATCGAAATGATTTTACGGTTTTTTATCAGTTATTCGACAGGCAATCTACCAGCCTCTAATCCAGTTCTCCTGTATTGAGTCGTAGATCAGGTATTCTCGGCGCACCTGCGTCATGATTGACAATCGCAATCGGCAAGTCCTCAGTCTGACCATAGGGATCCCACATCGAATAAATAAAGACCGCACTATAGATGATCGGTAAAAATAATAAGACGGTTAACGCCACCAGCAGAAATGGGTGCTTAAGCAGCGCCTGAAAATATTTAAACACTTTTTATCCCCCCTTAAAATTATACTATTATATCATTTATAGATATTTATTCAATTAAAATCATCTATTTAACTTTATCAGAATAATTATCTCTATTTAGCTTGTTTTAAGGAGGAATAGTCATGAGACAGTGGGCAGGCAGTAGCTCGTATATGTCTTTCTTGTCATATGCTTAGCCTTTATGACCTGCTAAAAGGCCTTTTCTTGACTTAATTGTCCCGCTATCCGATAAAGAGGATGCCCGCATGACTACATCTTTACCGTATTTTCGTCTGAGCTGGTCCAGATAGTCTTCCACCACTTCCTTTTTCACTTCTTCAGTTGATTCAAAGAGATTCATCTGTCTGATACGACTGTCCCGCAGATTGCTGAATGACACGCCGACTGTCCTGAACAGCCGGTCTGTCTCTGCATGTTCTTCTAAATGCTGCCAGATCAGCTTTACAATCTGCATGGTCGACGTGAAATAATCCTTCTTCGTGAACTGTTTATGTAGACCCCCGCCGTCTGCATAGCTTACTGTGAAAGCAATTGTCGTCGGATAGAGGTTCTTCTCTCTGACTCTGTATAACACTTCATCTATCTGTTCACTGATAACGGTCTTCAGTTCATGGAACCGATAATCCCGCATCAATATCTGTGACTTGCCATATGATTTCCCTTTGATGATATGTGGCTTTCTGATGAGGCTTTCATCGATGCCGTTCGCATGTAGATGCAGGTCGACACCGATGATGCCGAAATCCCGCTTCAGGTATTCTACCGGATAATTCGCGAGGTCCCCGATTCTGAAGATTCCTTTCTTGTTCAGTTTCATCTCTGTCCGCCGGTTGATGCCCCACATCTCCGTCAGCGGCTCAACATCCCACAGTTTCTGCGGCACATCATGATAGCGCCATTCAGCGACGCCGTCATGTGAGCGTTTGGCCTCTAAATCCATCGACAGCTTAGCCAGCAGCGGATTAGAGCCGATGCCAATCGTACTGAATATCTGTGTCTCCCGGTAAATCTCCTGCTGCAGCATTCTTGCCAGCTGATAAGGTGACTGTGCAAAAAGATGGTAGGAATCTGTGATATCCATGAAGAATTCATCGATACTGTACTGATGGAAATCTTCAGGAGCCACATAACGAAGAGCAATACCTGAGATCCGGCTGGATACCTCTATATATTTCAGCATGGAAGGATTGATGATGTAGATATCCCGCCGGTGCGGTATTTCAAATAACCGCGATCCTGTCTTGATGCCAAGCGCCTTCAGAGGCGGTGTTGCAGCTAAGACGACAGAGCCCTGCCTTTTCGTATCGCCGACAACGGCGAGTTTAGTGGTCAGTGGATTCAGTCCTTTGTCGATACAAGAGACCGATGCAAAGAAACTCTTAAGATCCACACAAAGTACATCACGAGCACTACATTGATAATAGTCATACATGCTTCCACCCCATTTACATTCAGTGTAAATGAGAACGTATGTTCGTGTAAAGAAATGTTATGCTTACTTATTTTAATAATTTTTTTTACTCAGAAATGATAACAGCATTGATTCAGACAATAAACGACAGAAACGACCGCTCATAACGGTCGTTTCTGTTAGTGTGTGACATCTGAAGTCGAGATGCCCGTAATGGATTTCACCTGTACTTCTCTGTATTTCTCCAGCGACTCCTGTTTGCCGAGGAACGTCCCGAGAAATGCCCCGAGAAAGCCTGCCGGTACGGAGATAATAGCCGGATTGGAGAGCGGGAAAAGTGGGTTCGCCGTAATAAAGGCCGTCCCTGCCGGATTCATGACATTCGGACTTAAGATCACAAGGATGAGTGATGTCACTAAGCCAACCGCGATGCCTGTCAGTGCGCCCTGCGTATTGAATTGTTTCCAGAAGATCGTGAAGAAGATAACGGGTAAGTTCGCACTCGCTGCCACGCAGAAGGCGAGTGACACCAGAAACGCAACATTCATATTCTGTGCGAACAGAGCTAAGATGATGGAAAGGACAGCCACAGCCAGTGATGCCAGTTTCGCTGCTTTCATCTGCTCACGTTCCGTGACCTTTCCTTTCTTGATGACTTCACCGTAAATATCATGTGCGAATGCTGAAGCACCGGACAAGACCAGTCCCGCAACAACAGCGAGGATCGTCGCAAAAGCAACGGCACAGACAAAGGACATCAGGAAGTCGCCGCCTAACTTGTCAGCGAGCAGCGGTGCGGCCATATTGCCGGCTGGATTCGCTGCAATGATCTCTTCACGTGTCAGCAGTGCAGCAGCACCAAAGCCAAGGAAGATGGTCAGAATATAGAAAATACCGATGATCCAGGTCGCCCACATCACAGAGGAACGTGCCGTTTTCGCATCTTTTACCGTGAAGAAGCGCATAAGAATATGCGGCAGCCCTGCTGTCCCGAATAATAACGCTATAATCAGGGAGATATTATCAAGCGGCGAACTGCCTTTCGAGCCGGGATTAATGAATTCCCCTTTGAAATCTGCTGACTTGATGTTCTTCATTGCACCGAACATCTCGGAAATGCTGAAGTTGAAATGCGCCAGAACCATGACTGAGATAATCACCGTCCCGATCATCAGCAGCACCGCTTTGACCATCTGCACCCAGCTTGTTGCCGTCATGCCGCCGAACAGCACATAGATGGTCATCATAATACCGACAATGATGACTGCCACTGTATAGGGAATGCCGAATAATAACTGGATCAATGCCCCTGCACCGACGAGCTGTGCCAGCATATAGAAGATGACGATGGTGATGGACGAGACGGCAGCTGCTGCACGTACTTTCTTCAGTTCAAACCGTGCGGCAATCATATCGGCAAGCGTGTACTTTCCGAGATTACGTAACGGCTCCGCCACAATATATAACACAACCAGATAGGCAGTCAGGTAACCGATGCTGTAGAAGAAGCCATCGAATCCCCATAATGCGATAGCTCCTGCAATGCCCAGAAAACTTGCGGCAGATAGATAATCACCTGCAATCGCGAGACCATTCTGCCAGCCTGTCAGGCCCCCGCCTGCTGTATAGAAATCACTTGCAGAATTAGTACGTTTCGAAGCAAAGAAAGTAATGAGCAAAGTCAAACTGACGAAAAAGAGGAACATAACAATAACCGTGATATTCATGATTGAGCGCCCCCCTTATAACGTTCTACAATACGCTCAGATTCCTGATCAAATGTCTTGGCGCGGCTCATATAGAGTGTCACGAGTGTCCAGACCATGATGAAGAGTGCGAGTGCATAAATCCACGCCCAGGAGATATTCCAGAAAGCTTCTTTATTCAGAATATCTGTGTAACCTGTTAAAATCGGAAATAATAATGTGGCTAAAACAAAAAATACTGTTATCGGAAAAATAAATTGATTACGATGATGCTGCAGTGCAATAAAATCTTTATCTCTTGAGATTTTCTCATAATCCAATGAACTCATTTCTCTACCCCCCCAATTAATTAATATTCACTCTAATGAATATTTTATTAATTTGTCAGAATATTGTCAATATTTAATTTAAGCGCTTACATAAAGATATGAAGTCTTATGACAAGGAAGCAGGCGTTCTATTGAATAAGAAAACAGCCTTTCAATTGAAAGACTGTCCGTTTTCACTTTAAATATGTTTATCATACTTATTATCTTCTCTCTGCATCTTTGCCGATCAGGGCATTATCATGACTTTATGCAGGTCTTTCTATGCTGAATATCTTAACAAGCGTACTATCATTCTGCCGGCAATCCTGCTGATAGGCGAGGATCAATGTGCATGATAACACGCCTCTCTTTGAGCAATACATAGAAAAATAAGATTCTCCTTACTGACAGCCATAAGCATCGCGATTTATATAACAGTATAACCTATTTTTTTGATGTATGAATCGGAATCAAGTTCGCCTCTATCTGTGCTCTATGAGGCTCATACTGAGCAGGTAGCATGAGCGATTCACCCATCGTTTCATAAGGCTCATCGTGCGCAAAACCTGGTGAATCTGTCGCAATCTCAAATAATATCTCTCCGTGTTCGCGGAAGTAAATAGCGTTGAAATAGTTTCTGTCTTTGATATCTGTCACGTGATAACCATCAGCTCTCAACTGATTCGAGAACATCATCTGTTCAGCATCATCTTGTGCACGCCATGCAATATGGTGGACTGTCCCAGCACCCATTAATCCTCTGGCATTAACCTCTTTTTTGATGTCGACGATATTACCCATCTCTCCTTCCGCCTCATATCTGAAATAAGTCTCATCTTCAGCTCTTTTAGCTAAGCCTAATTCTTCAGTGAGCACTTTATCAGTCGCTTCAATATCTGACGAATAGAGGACAGCTCCTGCAAAACCTTTGATTGCATATTCCAGAGGGATAGCCTCATGCTGGAACGGATTACTGTCACCTTTCTCACGTTCAACGATTTCAAGTTTTAAGCCATGAACATCTTCAAATGTTAAATATCTTTCACCGAAGCGTTCTTCTTCATGAACTTCTATATCAAAAGATTCTAAGCGTTCTTTCCAGAAATCGTAAGCTCCGACCGGAACCGCATAGCCTGTCACGCCTACCTGTCCTGTACCAATCCGTCCCTGTCTTGCACCTGGCCACGGAAAAAAAGTGATAATTGAACCCGGCGTTCCCGCATCTGTACCGAAGTACAGATGATAGGTTTTCGGATCATCAAAGTTAACAGTTTTCTTAACCAACCTTAAACCCAGGATTCCTTCATAAAAATCGACGTTCTCCTGAGGATGTCCGACAATGGCACTAATGTGATGGATGCCTTTCGTTTTCACTTCACTCACTCCTTAAGTATAATAAATATATTAAGTATAGTTATTATATCATTATGTTTCAGAACTTTATAGTTTAAAGCACTATCATCTCCTTTTCAAATGAACTTTTTCATGTTACAATCATAGTAATTAAATACCCACGACTGCTGTCGAAGGGGAGTAACTCTAGTATAATCTCGTCATTACGAAATAATTTTATTTCCGGGGTTATAGGGCTATGTGCCTAGTGAGACCTTTGCCAAATTTATTTGGTATGGGTCTTTTTTAATGAAAATTTTAAGGAGGTTCCGTGAATGGATCCAAGTATTTTATTCGCCTATTTATGGGTAATTGTCGTGTTGATTATTTTAGAAGGATTGCTTGCGGCTGATAATGCTATCGTCATGGCTGTCATGGTTAAGCATCTTGAACCCGAACAGAGAAAGAGAGCCCTATTCTATGGCTTAGTCGGTGCATTTGTATTCCGTATCATCTCCCTGTTTATCATCGGTATCCTTGCTAACTACTGGCAGATTCAGGCGCTGGGTGCAGCTTATCTGCTGTTTATGTCGATCAAGAATATACGCAGTTACTTCAAACATAAGAATGCCTCGCCAGACGAACGAGCAGCAGAAGCCTCAAACGCTAAAAAAGATGGCTTCTGGATGACCGTGCTGAAAGTTGAACTTGCCGACATCGCATTTGCAATCGATTCCATGCTGGCAGCCATCGCCATTGCGATCACACTCCCAGAGGTCGGTCCTGACTTTGCTGGCATGAACTTAGGTCAGTTCCTTGTCATGTTCACAGGAGGTATCATCGGGGTCGTGTTGATGCGATTTGCCGCGAATTATTTCGTCGCAATCCTCGAGAAATATCCGTCACTGGAACTCGCAGCATTTGCCATTGTCGGCTGGGTCGGCGTGAAGTTGTTCGTTCTTGTCCTTGCACACGATAAAATCGGTATCCTGCCGCACGAATTTCCGCACTCATGGCAGTGGCAGATTATCTTCTGGACAGTATTGCTGGGTATGGCTATTGCCGGTATCGCTGGCGGAAAGATGAAACAGAAAAACAGTTAAGATGATATGAAAGGCTATAGACTTACTCTTCAAGAGCTCATGTCTACAGCCTTTTTTATTTATCATCACCAAAGCCCCTTCCTATTGATAAAAAACTGATAGCCGGTATATACTGGAGTGGAACAGAAGTCATACTGGACTGGAGAATAGTAATGGAATATTATTTCTGGGTTATTATCATGCTGCCGATTCTTTTTATGGTACTCTTTCCCGTATTGAAAAAAATCAAGAAATAAAAAGAGCCAATACCAGCTTTTAAAATATACGGGTATTGGCTTTACTGATTCAATCATTTCTTATCATTCTTAACGATTTAATTCTTGCAATCGTTTTAACTCATGGTCCACACCATCTATCTGGATTATTTATGCCACCCTTTATAGTAATAATGTAATCCTCAGCGAATAATACCACTTCTGTCCTATGGAAATCCGATGCATACCTTTTAGAGTCTGACTGGTTATTCAGGTCTTTCCAATGCAAAGATCTCGCCGAGTTCACTGTAATTGTGACCGGCTAGCCTACTGATAGGCGCCAGTTTATAGGGATCGATTCTGTAATTATCAATCAGCTCGTCATCAATATTAAAGTTCACTATTCGTCCGATGATATGATCGACTGCTTTTTCTTCATCACCCAGTATCACATGTTTCTCCAGGATACATTCAAAAGCTACTTTCGCTGTTTCCACAGTGGGTACACTTATCTTCTTGCTTTCAGTCAGTTGAAGATCAGTCAGTTCTATTTCTGATTCATGATAAGGTAGTGCCGCTGCAGTCTTATTGACTTCCCGTATAAATGATTTAGACACAATATGGACGACAAATTCCTTGTTATTGATGATATTCCGTGCAGTATCTTTCATCTTTTCCTCTTTACGCTGAATGGAGACAGCAATCATTGGAGGATTCGCCGTTACAATATTAAAGTAACTAAAAGGTGCTGCATTCACGACCCCTTCCTCTGACTGTGAAGTAATAAATGCGATCGGTCTGGGAATAATAGAGCCAATCATCATTTTATAATTATCACGTTCTTTCTGCTTTAATGGATCAATATGCATAATAATGCTCCTCTCTCTTTAGATGGCATATTAAAAATAGAATATTATACTATAATTATTACTGAATTATATTGAGACTGTAATTTATATCTCTCTTATCTACATGCAGCAATAACTCAAAAACCCATCTGTCAGTCTTAGTCTAGACGGTTAGATGGGTTTTTGCGTCCTTAAATATTTTATAAAGATTGATACCACTGAATAGCCGCTTCTAGTTCTTCACTAGTTAACGAATGCCCCTTGTCATGCCAGAAGACAGTGACCTCAGCTCCTGCTTGTTCAAGTGTCTCCTGAAGTTCATTAATCTCTTCTTCAGATGCATATGGATCACCTGTTCCAGCGCCAATGAATACTTGTTTACCTGTTAAATCTGGAAGATCAATATTTCTGAGCGGCACCTTCGGATGGAACAGAATCGCTGCATTGAATAATTCATTTGTATGATACAGTGAGCTTGCAGCGATATTAGCACCATTTGAATAGCCAATTGCAACAATTTTATCTTGCTTCAATTTATTTTCCATTATCGTGTCTAATACAAACTGATTCAGTTCATGCGTACGCTCTACTAAGTCTTTTTCATCAAACTGATGCATTGACAATCGTCTGAAGAAGCGAGACATACCGTTTTCCATAACAGTCCCTTTCACACTGATAACAGATGCTTTTGCATCTACCATCTCCGCGATTGGCAGCATATCATATTCATTGCCGCCTGTTCCGTGGAGCATCACCAGTGTATGAGGGTGAGCCAGATTCTCTTGATTTTTAATAATGTATTGCATCTTTACTCCTCCTATCTACTTCTAATTGTATCGATATAACGAACTTCACTTTCAATTTCTTCACGTTTTGATTCAAGAAACGGTGGTAATGATAATTTCTCGCCCAATGTTTCATATGGTTCATCACCCATAAAACCAGGGCCATCTGTCGCAATTTCAAATAGAATCGGCATTGCAAGTCTGGCATAAAGGGATTGAAAGAAGAACCGGTCGACAAAACCTGAATTCGGCAGACCAAAACTATCAATACGATTAATCCATTCTCGCAATTCTGCTTCATCCGGCACACGAAAAGCGATATGGTGTATACTACCTGCACCTTGCTGAGCCATCATGCTTGTTGAGTCATCTACAATAATGACAGCAGCACCGTTACCTCCTTCTCCCGTTTCAAACCAGTGCATATCACCTTCAGTTGCTGTTTCTTTGAACTGATAAACTGTCTCAAATGCTTCCTTGAATGCAACGAACTGACTGATTTTAATGATAACCGGACCTAACCCATAAATAGCCAATTCAATTGGAACCGGTCCGTTTTGCCAAGGTGTGCCTGGCGCGACACCGCTGTCATACTCATCAGAGATCAACTGATATAACTGGCCGTCGAAGTCTTCAAATGGCAGTACCTTTCTGCCAAACATCTCAGAGATACCGCCATGTTTCACATGGAATTTTTTAAAACGCTCTAAGAAGTATTCCAATGCTGCATCACTTGGTACACGGAAAGAAGTACGATGTAATTCATTTGTCCCATGTTGTCCTTGAGGTACGCCATTGAAATCGAAGAAGGTCATATCTGTCCCTGCACTTCCGATATCATCAGCAAAAAAAAGATGATAGGCTTGAATATCATCCTGATTGACTGTTTTTTTGACGAGTCGCATACCGAGTACATCATTAAAGAAATCATAAATTTTTTCGGCACTGCTTGTGATTGCTGTTACGTGGTGAATACCTGTTAATTGAGCCATAAAACTAGCCACCTTTATATATATTTTATACTTGATATAATTATTATACTAAAAACCCTATCAATTTCAAATCATTTGCTTATTATGGTATAAGCTTATTTATCAATGATGAAAAACAAAACAACTGCTAAAATGATTTTATTATCATTCAGCAAATAAAAAAGATGAGATTTAATCTCATCTTTACGTTATTCAACCGGTATCCACATTTCAGCTGTATAGTCAGCTGCTGTGACATTACCGAAGGGATAGTATTCAAATTCTGGAGCATTTCTTAAATCATGCTGGGAAGCAGGTATAATCACTTCATAAGCCTCGTTAGTAATGCGTTGAATTTCACGTGAAACGGGTCTTCCTGCTTCAAATACTAAATAGTTACCTGCTGGAATGTGATGAGAAGTCCATTCTGACGTTTCCCGTGCAGAACTCACTCCAATCATATAATCGACCCCGTTATCAGTAGGGAAATATATACCGAAAAATCCTTGAAATTGGTCATCTGCTTCAATTGTTAAGCGCGCGCGTTGATCTGACTGCTTAAATCCAGTCCAGAACTGCTGTGACTTCTGCTGTGCATCTTCGATACTGTCATAACTTCTTTTTTCCCCAACTACAGTCAATTCTTCTAAATGCTTTACTTCATATGCCATAACTTCTCCTTATAATTGTTCTAACACTTTGGGCATGTCCCCAGGCGTGATAATCCCTAGAATGTCTTGTGGTTTTTCTACTTTTCCAGAATCGGAAATTAAAATGACCAGTTTAGAATGTCCTTTTGTATTAATTTCATCTATCATCGTCTGCTCTACTTCGTGTAACGGCATGTCATTTTTAACGATGATAAACGAGGCACCTTTCTCATCATTTGGGAGAACATCTCTCACTCGGTAATCCATCAAGTTGATTGTTCCTTTAGTCGATACTGAAGCCAGCCAGTTCGTCAGTCCATTGTCTGTCAAAATACCGAGAAAACGCTGACCATCAAATATCGGATATTGTGATAATTGATGCTGCTTAATATGAGCGAGTGTATCCACTAACGAATCGTCAATATTTAAACACACCACTGGTTTATTGAATTGTTTTACCGTTGCAGGATTCGCAATTTGTTGACGAATCGACTCGAGTTGATTGATAAATTCAGTCGTTGGTTCTGCGATATTAAATGCATCTTTTTTCTCATGAATCAGTAAGTTTCTTAACTGCCTTGCGAGATCAATTTCATCTTTAAACGCCTTCACTACTGGATGTTTTTCTTTCAGCTGGTAAAATAATGAGCCAAAACTGTCATCCCGCTTCGTTTCATCTTTCATTGCTTCATGCAGCTGATTGAATGTCGAAATAAATCGTTCAAAATTATCCATAAAAGACCTCCTAATTTTGATAACACTCTTTTAGCAGTTCGTAATTAAACACACAGGACTCATGTTTACAACTATATAATTATAGATCATTTTGTTTGTCATGAAGATGTTTCAAGTAATCAATTACTCTTGCCATCCTTTGTTTTAAAGACCCTTTTTGTTTGAATAGTTCAAATATGTCATACGCTTTACTATTATGAATCACTTGATTCTTCATAAGTTTTCTCCTTTATTTTTCTTATCTTTATGTCTGTAACAATGATTGTTCATCCTATTATCAATATGTTTCTCAACCGTTTTTATCTATTAAACGACATCTTGAACACTTTCGGCAGTTCTGCCTCAAAGCGCATTACTTTATTCATCGTCGGATGTGTAAATGCAAGAACGCTTGCATGTAAGCCGATACGTCTGAACGGGTTTGTCACAGCTCCATATTTTTTGTCACCGACAATCGGATGCCCGAGCTCTTTCATATGGATCCGGATCTGATTTTTGCGTCCCGTCTCCAGATTGACTTTCAATAACGTCTGCGTGCGATTGGTGTTCAGCACTTTATAATGCGTCACAGCCTTTTTGCCATTATTCGGAGTTTTGCTGGAATGCATGGTCAACGTTTTGTCTTCAGTGAGCCAAGTTGTAATAGTCCCATCTTCTGTCATGCGGCCTTCTACAAGCGCGATATAAGTCCGTTCACTTACTAACTGCTTCCAGTTGTTCTGCAGCACTTGCTGCACTTTTTTGTTTTTCGCATACATCATGACACCGGACGTCTCGCGGTCAAGCCGGTGGACAACATATATATGGTTCTGTGGATGTGCTCTTTTAACGTAGTCTGACAGCAGGCGGAATGCTGTGTTTTCGTTATCTTTTTCTGATGCAATAGATAACAGCCCCGCTTCTTTGTTCACTACGATGACGTCTGCATCTTCATGGAGTATTTCAATCCCTTTGATTTTCGCTTTCTTGTTCACTGCACTCGTCCTGATTTCGACGATATCCCCCGGTGCAAGTGATGCGTTGAACTGACTGATTGATTAGTCATTGATAAAGACGTGCCCTCTTCCAAGCACAGTTTTGACTGATTTCTTACTTCTCTCCGGCATTACTTCAAATAAAAATTTGAGCAGTTCTGTTGCTTCGTGTACTTCCCATGTGGCGTCACTGCCATTTCTTCTGTTCATTATATACGTCCTTTCGGTCAGATGATGACCGTGCTATTAATTCATTTTGTTTATTATATTGTGAAGCTCTTCTTTCCACTGCTTATCATTATAAACGATGCCGCCATGATTAACACCCATTACAATCAACCATGCACTCGTCTTTCAATACAACTGAAAAAGCCAGCCCATTAACTGGACTGGCCGTCATGCTTTAACAGTGAATAAAAGTAAGCATCCTTATAGTCATCTCTATTTTTCAAATAACTTCTCAGCTTTCCTTCCAGCATAAACCCACTTCTCTCAGCTACTTTTTGACTTGGAAGATTATCGCACTCTATTGTCAGAGTAATTCTGTTGAAATTAAAGCTGTTAAAACCAAGACTGCACATACCAGTCACGGCTCTAGTCATAATTCCTTTGCCCTGCAAGTCTTCAGACAACCAGTAACCGATATCAGCAGACCGATTAGATGGATTAATGTTATGAAAATCAATCATTCCGGCTGCCTTCTGCTGGTAGTGGATAACGAGAGTCACCGACTTTCCTGCACCGAAATTTTTCATCATTTCTTTAAAAGCAATAATCTCTTCTTCTTCGTTTTGAAGATGATCAAGCCACGGCAGGAATTCTTTCAAATAATCACGCTGTTTGTCAATCAAACGATAGACGACCGGACCATCTATTTCCGGACGAGGGAGAGCAAGCTCTATTTCATCATCAACTTTGTATGAAAGCATGTATATCCACTCCTATTATGTCATCCTCAAATGTCTTTCATCTTTTATTTCTTCTAAATAACTGATAATCTTTAAATAATTTTCATCAGTAAAATCTGTAAATGTATACCACTCTGAACGATAATATATTTCAAATTTACTTTTTAATATACTTTTTTTAAATCGATATGTTTCAATCTCATCAATCGGAATGCTGTGAGAATTAACTGCTGCTTCTAATAATGGATTAAAAATAATTAATTGGCTCGTTGTATCTAATATTAACTCACCTGGAAAATTAACGATTCTAAAATTAAAAGTTTTTATTTTACATGCTGTTTTTATCATTATCTCGTCACCTCTAATATTTTATTTAAAAAATATATGATTACTTACAACTATCGATGAAATGAAACGTGTATCTTTCATATGGATCCACTCACAATACTAGTGACGTCTATAATCATTTAGATTCTCGAACACATGTATCAGTTGTTTATTTTCTTTAAAGATTTGTAACTGCAGCTGATGAGAAGAAGCTGTTAATGTATTGACATTAAATTCCGGTTTAAACGTATCATTTATAATCATTTCCTTGTCCAGTACATCACCAGCAGTAGGTGTTAATTTAAGCGTTTTCGACGTGCTTTTATGACTGGATTTTAGTATTTCATCCGGATACAAAATATTTAAATATAGCACTGGATGATGTTTTTCTATGTAATTATTAGCACTTGGATCTATAACATATTTAATAATGTACTGCACATTGTTATTTGCTGTTTTAACATTAAAATCTTTAATCACAAAGTGCGGCTGAATAAATAAGTCTTCTACTGTTAATGCTCTGTTAACTGCAGGAGTTTTCTCTGCTTTTTCGGTCTGCTCAGTTGTTACCTCTTCTTGTTGTTTTTGAACTTTAGCATGTTCCTTATGCTGGCTGCAGCCTGTTATAAATATCAGTAATATGATGAGGACAACTAATCCCTTCATTAATCACCACACCTCCATGATTTAATTTAACAGAAATATTACAATATTCTAATTTTTATATATAATTATATCATAATATGTAAAGTGAGGAATTGGAATAAAATTATTAATTTTATAACTATTTACTTTTTATTGAATTGAACTGGCGGTGTGTTGCTGGAAATAAAGGTGATTAAAGATATTACAGCGAAAGATGTAACCGAATTATAAATTCAATACGCTTCTTTCTTATTAAAGATATCTATTAAACCCGCCTTCGCTGTTAATCAGCTGACCAGTAATCCACTGGCCTTTATCACTGTGCAGGAATAATACTAAGTTAGCAATATCGTCAGGCTGCCCCCAGCGTTTGTCATTGAATTGATTCGAAATCTGATGATAGACTTCACTGTTCTGCTCGATATAGCCTGTATCTGTCGGCCCTGGATTAACAACATTCACTCTGATATTCCGTTGTGCCAGTGCATATGAGCTTTGCATGCCTAGGTTTGTGACAGCTGCTTTTGATACTGCATAAGGAATCTCAGAAGTCATCGGTCCTAGGTGTTGACCTGACGTGAACAAAGTAATGCATCCTTTTTCTGCTTGTAATTGTGCCTTGAAGTGTTTAATCAGCAGCATAGCAGCTGTTACATTCACTGTCAGATGTTTATTAATCTCTTCTGCATTCCAGTCGTCAAGCCCACATTGTGTACTATAAGCATGACAAATGATCATGTGTGATATTTCGTATGACGCTAATTCATTAATGAGTGACTGTACGTTGTCCGCTATAGATAGATCACAATCTTTCAGGCGAACAAACTGACCCTGATACAAATCTCCAGCATCAGCATAACCCATCTTCTGGTCATAGTCACTTGAACCATGCGCATAAACTTTGTAGCCTTCCTTCAAGAAACGATGGACTAAATTCGCACCGATTCCGCCTTTGCGACTGACACCTGTAATCAATATATTCTTCATAAAATCCTCCTTATATCAACATCCATCAATGATAACCGGCTTATTGATTTAGTGCTGTTGCTCCTTTAAGTGCTGGTGCATAAGTTTAAGCGGGCCATTATACGCAAGTGTGAATGCGTACTTGGCTATATTCTCTTTTGATTCCTGCATGCCATTTTTCACCCATTCTTTAATCAGCCCTGTCTGTGCATTGACAATAAAAGCAAAGTAATATTCAATGGGCACGATGTTCAATTGCTCAGGCAGATCAATGTTACTCTGTACATAACTTCTGATGATACGTGAAAATTTCTGCGGCAGTCCTGCATCTTGATTGATTAACGTCACATTGAAAAATTCTTTATGATTGATGATGACCTGCAGGATGATCTCAATCAGCTGTGTTGAGTGCTGCTCCAGATTAACATCAACTTGAGGATATTTGCGGTCCTGCAGTGCTTCCTCCAGTTCACGCATCACTTCATCTTCCAGCTGATCACGTAAATCAAACTTATCGAGATAATGCAGATAGAAAGTACCGCGGTTGATGTCTGCTTTCTCTGTAATCTGATTGATCGTGATATCTTTGAATGGTTTCTCCGCTAATAAGCTGAAGTAAGCATGTTTAATACTTTCTTTTGTTTTTCTGACGCGTCTGTCTAACATTATTTTTCCTTCTTTCTGAAGATAACAAACATATAATAATGAAATGTTCACTAATCATCACATTATATATTATTGGTTATTGTGTTCTTTATTATTCGAATTATAATATACATTGTAATTATTAATCAACATTATGTTCAATAAGGAGAAAACATATGAATATTTTAAAAAATAAACTATTTTACTTACCGCTTATTACCGGCTCACTGCTCATCTGGATTATGTCATTAGCTTTTTCCCCAGCTTTCAATCCGAAGCCAAAAGACCTGCCGATTGCTGTCGTCAATATGGATAAAGGACTGCTGATTCAAGGTAAGCAGATGAACATCGGCGAGACTTTTACCGATAAAATTAAAGATAACAAAGACTTAAATGAAACAGTTGATTTTGTCACTGTAAAGAGCGAGAAAGATTTGAAAGACGGTTTTGACAACAACAAATATTACAGTGCTCTTGTAATTCCAGCGAACTTCACTGAGAATGCCACAAGCGCTATGCGTCACGAAATACAGACTGCGAAAAAAGCTGAAGCAGCGGCGCAGGCGAAAAAATCTCAGACTGATTTAAAAGCTAAAGTCGCAAGTGGCGTCATCTCGCCGCAGCAGGCACAAGTCATCGTCCAGCAGATGCAGGCGAAAATGAAAGAAATGCAGAAAAAGAACGCAGACCTGCTAAAACCGATCATTGTTGAAAAAGGTCAGCTGGAAGTTATTATCAATCAAGGTGCCTCAGTACAGGCGGCACAGATTAGTGACAAAATGCTGTCTAGTATGGGTAACAATATCAATATCATGTTAAGCAAACAGGCTGTAAAAAATCTGTCCGACAATCAAATTAAAGTATCAGCTGATCACATGGACCAACTGATGAATCCTGTGACAGTGAAACATACAACAATGAACAAAATTCACGACCATCAGGGAAATGGTATGGGCGGCATGCTGCTCTTCACACCTATCTGGATGGGTTCACTTGTATCAGCAGTTGTGTTATTCTTTGCTTTCCGTACTTCACATCTTGTGACACAAGGTGAACGCCTGAAAGCGACATTCATGCAGTTTGCGATGGCGGCTTTAGCGGCCATTGTCTCAAGTGTGCTCGGCGTATGGTTTATCACGCAAGTTCTCGACTTCTATATGCCAAACATCACGCAGACAACGATATTCATCGCAATTTCAATGTTCGGCTTCATTATGCTGATCCTTGGAGTCATGTCATGGCTCGGCATGAAAGCCATTCCGCTGTTTGTGCTGCTGTTATTCTTCAGCATGCAGATGCTGACGTTACCTAAACAAATGCTGAATGATTTCTACCAGACCTATGTCCTGACTTGGATTCCTTTTGGTTTCTATGTCGATGGTTTACGTGAACTGATATATCTCCATAAAGATCTGACACTCAATACACCGATCATCGTTATGACCGGCCTTGCAACATTCGGTATGGTGATTACGTTACTCGCTGCTGTACTGCGCAAGCATAGCGACAAACGTGCAGAAGTACCAGCCTAACAAAAACTCCGATTTCTCATGAAGAGAAATCGGAGTTTCTGTATATGATCAGACTACAAAGAAACGTATTATAGTCTTATATCACTGCTTGTTTACTGAAAGTTAAATACGATAACAGTTATGCACTATTTGATTATAAACATAATTTTTAATATTTCTACTTTACCATATTGGATGATAGCTGACCCTTCAATCTGCACGTGCAGCACTCGTTCTATGTATCATGTTAGAAAAAGTATCCATATCTTTTACTTATGACTAATGAATTTGTGTCATCAGCATCAATTCCTTGTTTAATGTTCTACTTTCAATTAAGGTCTAAATAAATGACATTATAATATGCGGAAGATGAAAAAATGAAAATAGCAGGAATCAGCGGTAATCCTTATGCAGCTTCAACCAATTTAAAAGTACTTGAAAAAATCGGTGCTGAACTCGTCAATAACGGACATACATTTGAAGTGATTCATGAAGTGAAGGACTTACCATTATTTAATCCGCAGACGGCGTATCAAAATCATTATGAGATCGTCAACGAGATGAGAAATAAAATCAACGCTGCTGACTTTGTCGTCATCGTCAGTCCCGAATATATGGGCGGTGTACCCGCTATCCTGAAGAATGCGCTGGAATGGATGTTATCTGAAGCAACATTGATGCATAAACCCGTTGCATTTGTAATACATTCACCCATCGGAACACATGCTTTTGAAGCATTGAACAGACATTTACGTATTATGGGCGCTGACTTAAAGGAAGAATGGCAGCTGCTCATTAGTTACAATAAACGTATTGAAAGAGCAGACGGATGGTTCCAGGATGAAACGGTTAATGATCAATTAAAAGCCTTAATAAAACATGTGAGTGAGTCAGAAAAGACTACATAATATGGTATTATATATGATGTTTATCTCTATTCTGTAATTCGTTAAAATTTAATAAAAAATGCGTGGTCTTAAGAAGAAAATAACGCATTCTTTGTAAATAACATTTAAGATTGCATTTTTATAAAATTAAAAAAGACACGTCAATTTGACATGTCTTTCGGCTCTATCTGCGTAGTTAGACGCAACAAGGTAGGACTTCCCTTATTTTTATCAAGAATACAAATGTTGCTTATCTTCAATTATTTAATCTGACGGGAATAATGTATTTTCAAATATTACTATTAAGAGCTTTTCATCCCAACTTGATATTCTCATAGCATCTAAATAATTTTCTCTATCTAATAAATCAGTACGCCATTCAAACCCTTTTCGCTTGGCCATTTCTCGAATGATTATTCTTATGGTTCTCCCATTACCTTCACGAAATGGATGAATCATATTCAATTCTGTTTTGAAATATGCCAATTTCTCTGCGGCAGTTTTTACATCTGACCATTCATTTTCTAACCTATACTCATTGATTAATAAATTTAAATTCGTATTAATATATTGTGGTTCACAAAACCTTGTACATTCTTTCATAAGACTTACATCTCTAAATTCCCCAGCAAAACTATATACTCTTTCAAATAACTTTTTATGTAACAACTTAATTGAACTTATTGTTAATGGAAATAAAAATTCGTATCCTTCTTGTTCCATTAACCCTTCTGCAATATAAAAAGCAACTTTTTCAAGCTGTTCTAATTCATTCAATGTTTTAGCACCGAGTAAATTTGAATTTATAAGATATTCTTCTTGAAAATTTGCTTTATATTTCATTACTTAAATGCAATTTTACGAATCAATTCATTCGTAATTTTTTTCTTATTATTAATAACATCAAGAATCTGTTTTTGTTGTTTTTTTGTTACATCCATACCTTCAAGTGAAAGATTTTTAGCGATTTGTTTATTAACTTTTGAATCAATTGTAATCATATCATCGCCTCCTAATAGTAATATTATACCACAATCACTATTATTTTATCGACAAGCAAATCTAACAACTAATTAGAATACAATCAGCATATCTCTTTTAATAGAGTTCCAGCGCTTTTGCTGCAAGAACGATTTCAGTACTACCGGGAATTAATATAATGTCAGCGGGTTCTGGAATATGTTCAATAAAAATAAACTCACTTAAGTTGTTATTTCTCATAAGTTTACCTCATTTATTAAAACTATTGTATAGGTTGTTCTTCCGTCTTACTAATAAAGATAATTTTGACAGTTAATGATCCTAAAATACCTTTTTAAAGTACATTCAAAATGAATGTACTTAGTTTTATTTATGATAACTCTGAGCGTATCGATCGATATTACAGTTATTTTCGTTTATATTCTGCTGGTTATCTTTTTTAGTCATAATCACAGCCAATTAAGTTATTTAAATTTTTTTATTTCCCCAGCAATATATACTTAATACGGTGTTCCAACAAAATCTTTAGATACCATAAATTGCTGGTATATTTCTGGTATTGTTTCTTTTTTGATAAATGCTATTTTTTCTACATATTGTCCTTTATGCTTAACAATCGCATAATTTCTCCCCTCAGGTGCTTTACCACCATAAAAAGTTAAAGTCGTTGTATCACCAAAAGGCGTATCTAAAACGATAATGTCTTTATATGGATCTGGATACTGAGGCTTTTCGCTATTCTCTTCGTACGTTTTTCCATTGTTATAAGTAATTTCTCTCGGCAACGTTGCGTAACCAATTTGAGTTTCCATTAATGGATTGATTCGATCTATCATCTGATTCTTATTCTGATAGACACTGAAGAGAATAAATAATCCTACTACTGATAAACCACTCATTATTAATAGATACTTATAAATATTCTTGAAACGTAAATCCTTATCAATTTTCTTAACCATTTCATCGTCTCCTTTTAAAAAAGTATCTAGAGATAAATCAAATATTTCTGCTAGTTTTATGGTCATAGAAATGTCAGGATATGTTCTCCCAGTTTCCCAACTAGATATTGTTTTATCAGAAACACTCAACAATTCCCCTAGTTCTTTTTGCGTTAGTTTTTTTGTCATACGATTTTCTTTAATCGCTTTATTGATTTCCAATTGAGGTGACCTCCTTGAAACAATTATTACTCTTACTATACACTTTAGCGATCTAGCAGATGTAGAAGAAAAACAAATAAGCACTCTACGAAGTGTAGAATGCTTAACCAACTAGTTAAAATACCTTTTATTCCAGATGCAACAGTCCTTCTGAAATATAAAAAGCAACTTTCTCAAGTTGCTCTAATTTCCCTATTGTTGCTGCACCAAGCAAACTAGAAGTTAAAAGATATTCATCTTGAAAAGTTGCTTTATATTTCATTATTTGAATGTAATATTACGAATTAGCTCATTCGTAATATTTTGCTTTTTATTTATAACATCAAGAATTTGTTTTATTGTTTCTTTGTTACATCCATACCTTCGAGTGAAAGACTTTTAGCAATTCGTTTATTATCTTTTGAATCTATTGTAATCATACTAGCATCATTATATGGATTATTATGGTCCCATTTACTCTGAGATCATTCTGAATAATACGGGCTGCACAGACAGTGTTTATCTGCTTTAATAGAACATATTAATACTGAGCATCTTTGGGTATGGCAATTACGTCCTTACCCCTTGATATTCTTATCATAAAGATGAAACCGAGGATAAAAAAACCAAGCGCTGTGATATACAAGGGGACTTCAGGACTTGTAGCTTTTCCTAGCCATCCGCCAAGTATAGCACCCACAGGCATTACAACAGTACAGATAGCATTAATAATAGTTCCGACTCGTGAAAGAATCTGGTTGTCTACATGAGTCTGGATATAAGTAGAAGTACTGATATTCATGATTACAAGAGGCAGTGCACACAGTCCATACATTATTATTGATAAGTAATAATAATCAAAATGAGCTGATAGAAATATGAATAAACCGGATAGTAGAGGGGCAATAATAATTTTTAGATTGATATCTATATTTTTTAATTTAGGTGTTAGCAAAGAAGCTATCGCGCCAAAGATCACTGAAGATGTAAGGAAATATCCATATGCGTGATCTCCTCCTATTTCATATGTAAAGGCAGGCAGTATAGCCTGACTCATTGCACCTGTAAAGTTGGCTATCATAGCAGGGAAAGCTAACCAGATTAAACCAAATCGTTTAAAGTAATTGATGCCCTCTACTATAGATTTTTTATATTTCTTTGGACTGAAGGCCCCTTGTGCTTCATGTTTATATTTCACTTTAAAGAATAATAACACTGCAAATAAAAAAGTAATAAAGTTAATGATGTAGATACTCTCGATGCCTGCCGAAAGTATAATAAATACACAGACAACTTTAGCGATAGAACTGATTAATAGATTCCCTGTTACAACTATACTGTTAAATCTCACGAGTTCTTTTTCATTCATTATGGTTGGAGAAAGAGCATGCTCGGCATTTCCTTCAAAAATTTCAAGCATACCAATGATAAAGAAACTAAAAATAAGCAAAGAGAGAGGCATTAATTCAAAATAAAACAATAGAGCAATAGTGGCCATTAATATCATTTGTGCAAATTGCGCTGTTAACATTAAGTATTTACGATTGAAGTGATCAATAATAGGACCAGCAAATACTGAAAAGACCATAGGCAGCATTAATATTGATGATGCAAGACCAGTTATTAAAGAATCTTTCGTAACTTCAAATACATACCACATAATAGCAACAGAATAAAGAGAGTCTCCGAAACAAGAAATCAAACGACCTATTAACAGGTAATCTTTACTTTTCACAATATCATCTCCAATTACTATTTATCGTTAAAATATATTTTAACGATAAATAGTAATTTGTCAATAAAATAAAAAGACAATGAACTTATTTAGATTCATTGTCTTCTGAGATATTTTTGCAGCTAGCAAGATAAATAGAGTAAGAAGGAAGTGTCTCATCTTCATATTTTTCTTTATAATCACTTACCAATTTTCTCATCTCGGCTAGTAAATGAATCCATTCTTTATAAGGAATATTCACTTCCATACTTGAGAACGTAGCAGTATTAGGTTCATCCAAGTTTTTTATTTCTTCTTCAGTTTTCCCCATATTAGCTTCAATATCATAAGCCATAGCATCAAACACTTTATTGACATTAAGCATGTTTAAAGCGACAAGTTGGTCGAAGTTTTCAGTAATAAAAGGGAAATCGAAATTAATAGCTTCATTAGCTAAATGAGCACTCGAGTAGTAGTACTCGGTCATATTTTTAATCTGGCGTTCTTCTGTAATTTTCAGTGCATTCACTTCTAATAATTTCTTGATAGGATAATATAAATTTGAATTTTTGACATTCAGAAGTTTGGCTAATTCTTTTGTAGTCTTTGGCTCATGCTTTGTTAATTCAACGATTTTTGAAGCTTTTTCATCAATTAATACTTTTAGCACTTCGTTACTCATTATAATCACCCTTTAGTAGATTAAAAATATTTTATCATAAAAAGTAATTTAAATAACCTTCCAGCTATATCGGCTTTCCTACTACTGCCATATATGTATCTATGACAGAGGTGCTGATTCATATATAAAATTCACTAATCTCATATTTAGGATTAAAATTTCTCAGCTCATACGGCTTCTCTCCAACTTCAATTAATTGAGTGTATTCCGGCTTGATGTTTAAAAATATTCCTTTACTCCTTATTAATCCCTCCTTAATATAGTAGTTATTACAAGGCTTCTAAATATCGAGTCTTCGATAATATTTATAATAGATAAAGTATAAATAGTATGATTATTATAACGTTTCTTGTGGAACGAATTTATACAATTGAGGTGATTTTGATGGCTATCATTTATTTTGTCAGACATGCAGAAAGAGATACTACTATCCACACGGATCAGGAGGCACCGTTAACTGTGAAAGGATATGAAGATGCAGAAAAACTTAAATATTTCTTCACAGAAAAAGATATTAATACTATCTACAGCAGTCCCTATCTTAGAACTATCGAGACTATTAGACCTACTGCTGACAAGTTAAATTTACCTATCCAGCAGGTGAACGATTTACATGAGAGAAAAATCGGATCCTGGATAGATGATTTCTCTTGCTATTCTAAACAGCAATGGGAAGATTTTGATTATAAAAGACTGAATGGAGAATCATTAAACGAAGTTGCTGAGCGATTGTTAATTGCTTATAAAGGGATAACTAATAATATAGAAAGTGATATCATCATTTGTGGACATGGAACAGCATTTGCAGTCCTATTTCATTACCTGACAGACGGAGAATTTGGTTTTGAAGACTGGAAACGAATGAAAATGCCTGATCTATACAGCTATGAGATAGAAAACAAGACGTTGAAGAATATAAAATATTTTTAACGGAGTATTAACATGATAAATAAGACAAGAATCATCTGGCTGAATGGCGCTTTTGGAGCAGGAAAAACGACAGTAGCAAATGCACTATTAAAAGCTATTCCTAATTCTCATCTTTTCGACCCTGAGCATGCAGGAATTTATATCAATCACATTATACCTGAGGATATAAAATGTTCAGATTTTCAAGATCATTATGAATGGCGAATGATTAATCGTATAATGTTAAACAAAATTCTACAACAATATACAGGAATCATTATTATTCCTATGACTATAACAAATGAAGACTATTTCTATGAAATAACTAAAGACGTTGATTCTGCTGCTATTAAAAAATTCTTATTAGTAGCAGACAGAGATACTCTGGAAAACAGGTTAATTGAACGTGGTGACAACGTAGGTTCATGGCCCCATCAACAAATCGAGAGATGTCTTAAAGCCTTTGATCAAATAGAGATATATCACGTGATTGATACTAGTGAGAAAGAAATTGATGAAATCGTTTCATCTATCCTCATAGAAATTAGTTGAGAAAAATGCCTTAATCAGTTTTATTGGTCAGATTTGTTCACTTTCTATAACTACAAATTCTCCTGTCTTTATTTTATAACTTTGTTCTTTGTTGCTGTAATCTGTTCTATAGATAAGATGTTGAATAACTTCGAATACACCTGAATGTGCCACAATCAAAATAGTAGTTTTATCGTCATTTTCTTTTATAATTCTATTCCAACATTGCTGGATTCTTTCATAGAATTCTTTAGGGCTCTCACCTTCTGGATATTGTTCATCCCATTTCAAAGTATTCCAATAAAGATTCGGAAATCTTTTCTCTGCAACTTTATTATCCATTCCAGCTAATAATCCATTATTTACTTCTCGAAGTTGTCGGCAATAACTAATATTATTTAAATTTAATAAACTCCTTAAAATCGCAGTAGTTTCAACTGTTCTTAGTAAATCACTACTGATTACAGCATCAAATTTTATACTTTCCAATAAATAAGCTGCCTTTTCAATTTGTTCTACACCAGTTGAAGTCAATGGTTCATTGGACCATCCCCCTCTTTTGTCTAATGTATCTTGTCCATGTCTCAGAAGATATACTTTCATAATACCTCCGTCTTTTTTGACTATTCATTGAATGATTCAGCTAGATTTTGTTTAATAATACACCTAGACATGCAAAATAAGCTCTGCTATAAGGTAAAAAATCATCTTTAGTAAATATAAATTCTTCATCATTAGATATTTGATAGCCTACACAGATTTTAGAATAATCTAAGCAAAGATTATAAAAATCCATCTTGTTTACTTTTATCAATTGATCAACTTCAGTATCATGGTTAATTTTTTTACGTTCTTCTTCTGAAATTTCGAGAGTATAGACATTAATAAATTCCTTATCAACTATACTAAGAGTTATTAACTCTTCAGGAATCGTACAAAGGAAGTTCAATCTGTCAAAAGTCACTTTAATGCCCATCTCTTCTTCAATCTCACGAACACCATCTTCGACTATCTCAGTACTGAGTAAATGACCGCCCACTGTTACATCGAGCATACCTTTATAATCTCTGACAACCAAACTTCTTTTTTGCAAAAATATATATTCATCATTTATGAAAATACATTGAAAAGTTTCATGCCACTCTTCATTTTGATGAGCTTCTCGTCTTTCCATCGTTCCTTTGAACTTATAGTTGTCATGATAAATATTTATTATCTCAGTCATAAACTACTTCTTCTCCATAGTATTCATTTAGAAATTCATAAATATCTTTTGTCAAATCCAAGTTTACAGACAAATTATTAATTTCAATTATATTCACTACTAGTACTCCTTCATGTCTTGGCCTTAATTATGAATCAGCAATTTGGATATTGATTAAAATACTTTTTTATTTTTTCAATCTCTGAATAGACTAGCGCTTTCCCTTTGTCGGTACTCTCCCAGGTCGACTTAGAAATATTTCTACTATCAACTACTGGAATGATAATAAACTTGCAATCATTGCAAAAATATCTTTGGTAAGACAATATAAATCGTTTAGCATGGTAATTTTTACAGATTATTATTACTTTTTTTATACCCAAATTATTTTTATTACATATGTTCTTGCTAAATTCCGCATTCTGTTGTGTATTTTGAGCAAAATGATCCAAATAAATAGCAGAAGGAGAAATTCCATTTTCATAAAGATATTCTGCAAGAAAACCAGCTTCAGTTTGTTTATATGCAAGTTTTTTATTATATCCGCCACTGATAAGAATACAATCAGCATATCTCTTTCGATAAAGTTCGAGTGCTTTTTTTGCAAGAGCGATTTCAGTACTACCAGGAATTAATATAATGTCAGCGGGTTCTGGAATATGTTCAATAAAAATAAACTCACTTAAATAGTTATTTCTCATAAGTTTACCTCATTTATTAAATCTATTGGATGGGTTCTTCTTTCGTCTTACTAATTAAGATAAATGTGGCAGTTAGTGATTCTAAAATAACTATTTAAAGTACATTCAAAACGAATGTACTTAGTTTTATTTATGGTAAGCTTGAATGGATCAATTGAGACGAAGATATTTCTCATAATTTATTTCATCATTTTTAGTGAACGCTAAGTCAAACGCTCATCATGACAAATAATCTTCGGCTTGTTCTCCATGTTTCTTGCCGTATGATTCCATCATTCTTAATATCGGTAAAATTTCCATCCCCATTTCAGTCAATGAATATTCCACACGTGGCGGTACTTCCGGATATACTTCACGATGAATAAGGCCGTCATTTTCTAATTCCTTTAATTGTTTCGTAAGTGATCCTTGCGAAATACCGGATAGAAACTTTTTAATTTCACTAAAGCGTTTCTTCTCATCTTTTAAAAACCATAAAATAAAGTATTTCCACCGTCCGGATAGCAGGTTTTGCGTGAATCCAATCCCGTACAAGTCTCTCTTATTTACAATCATTGTATCATCAAATCCATACTTACAAATTTTCGCCATTCAAACCTCGTCCTCATACAATAGTACTAAAAATAGTACTTACTCATATTTTATTGCCGTCTTCTCAAACTTATCTATCAGTATATAATTTATACTACGATAACTCAAACAAAGAAGGAGCTTTATTATGACCATTAATCAAAGAGATGGCAAGATGAAACTAGCTTTACAGATGGTATCAGGATATGGTGGTGAATTTAAGACGTGGCGTATGCCGGGTGCTGTGGCAGATGCCTATACGAATATGGATTATTATGTGGAAAATGCGAAAATGGCTGAAAAAGGTAAAATCCATACGCTGTTTATTGCTGATACACCCGCATTACCGAATGATCTATCAACGAATTCTCCGATGCACCCGATGGACCCGACAATCGCGTTAGCTGCTGTTGCACGTGAAACAAGTCATATCGGACTCGTATCTACTTATTCAACCACATATACTGAACCTTATAACTTAGCACGTACATTAAAGACATTAGACATTATCAGTAACGGACGCATGGGGTGGAATGCTGTGACGACTTCTAATCATGAAGCTGCTGCCAACTTCGGAAGACCCCTGCCAGATCGTGATACTCGCTATGAAATGGCTCAAGAACACATTGAAGCTGTCCAGACACTATGGGGGACATTTGGTCAGGATGCTTATATTCATAACCAGGAAACGGGTGAATATGTAGATATGTCAAAAGTTGAACTTGCCAACTACCGAGGTAAACACTATCAAACACGAGGACCCTTACCCATTCCGGCATCGCCTCAAGGGCAGCCCCCTATCTTTCAAGCAGGCGGTGGCGATAAAGGTCTGGAACTAGCCGGTCGATTCGCTTCAGGCGTTTATGCCAATCCATTTACGAAAGAAGATGCTAAGCTCCACCGCATGATGTTGCGTAAAAGTGCTGAAGCTCATGGCCGTAAAGCTGATGATATTAAAATGTTTGCAGGATTTATGTTCTCAATTGGTAAGACAAAAGAAGAAGCAATGGAACGACGCTATATGATGCA
Source organism: Macrococcus carouselicus (assembly GCF_004359515.1). Lineage (GTDB taxonomy): Bacteria > Bacillota > Bacilli > Staphylococcales > Staphylococcaceae > Macrococcus > Macrococcus carouselicus. Next base: position 85,796 of record NZ_SCWD01000002.1, on the reverse strand, counting down.
GCAATTCGCGCCGAAAGAAACAGCCCATCATGTTGAATATTTAGGATATATGGTCGGTTTAGGGTTGAGTGTCGATACAATAGATATCACAAAACCGTTACCTCAAGGTTTAATCAATCAAATGTACCCATCACCCATGGACCCTCGTTCAGAAAAAGCATTCGAATTATTAAAGACAGGCATGTCAGTTAAAGATGTACTCGCGAATGGTGTGATTAACTACCATCCAGTTGTTGTCGGTACACCTGAAATGGTAGCTGACTTCTTGGAGGAATGGTATCTAGCCGATGCGACAGATGGATTCTCAATAGTCCCTGACTCCTCACATGATGGTATTAAAGATTTCGTAGAACTTGTGGTGCCTATTTTACAGGAACGTGGATTATTCCATACAACATATGAAGGCGAAACATTAAGAGACCATCTAGGCGTGTCGTATGAATATGGATTGACTTATTAATATAATCGTTAAGAAATAATATGAGCTAGGAGAATGAATATGAACATAGGAATTATCGGTGCTGGGCCAATCGGCACAACCCTCTCTCAACATTTGTTTAACACAGGACATGACGTTAAAATTGCTGACGCTAGATCGATTAAAAAATTAGAAGGTAAAGACTTTAAAGGTAAAGCAGTAACTTTTGAGGAAGTGATTCAAAATATTGATGTGTTAATCATCTCTCTACCTTTCCATGTTGTACCTACAATTAAAGAAAAATTATCACAACTTGATGATAATACTATCATCGTCGATACTACAAACTATTACCCATTCAGAGATGGCAACATCCAGCCTATTGAAGATGGCAAAGTTGAAAGTGTCTGGATAGCTGAGCAAATCGAAAAACCTGTTATTAAAGCATTTAACAACTTGCTTGCAAGGACACTACAAACTATTACATCAGCTGATGGTTCAAAAATGGCCATGGCGATTTCTGGAGATAACCAAAGCCATAAAGATGTAATTGCAGAAATGATTAATGCAATCGGCATTGATGTGGTTGATAATGGAGATTTAAACAACTCCTGGAGACATCAACCAGGTTCTCCTGCATATTGTACTGAACTTAATAAGTCACAATTAGAACGTGCATTACAACTAGCGGACAAAGCTGCTGCACCGATTCATCGTGATGAAGTAATGAATCATTTCAGACCTGACATGCAGCATAAAGATATCGTCGCAATGAACAGAAAAGTATATGATGCGGACACGCTATAAAAAAGACCTCATTTGAGGTCTTTTTTTGAACATAAATGATTGCGTTACACATTCAATATATTGGTCCTTTAAAGCATCGTTCCATATCCGATTAACCAGTGAATGATTAATCTCTGGATGCGTCATCACCACAAGTGTATTTATTGAATCAGCTTCTATTCAATTGCTTTAATCACTTTCGCTGGTGTGCCTGCTACAATCGTATTTGGCGGAACATCTTTTGTAACCGTTGAGTCTGCTGCAACGATAGAATTCTCTCCAACCGTCACACCAGGCAACACAGTAACATTTGCACCTAGCCAGGCATTTTTTAATGACCACTTTATTTACGACAAATCCGCGACGCTTTGCAGGGTCCACGATATGATTGACTGAAATGATTCTAGCCGATGGTCCGATCAACACATGATCTTCGATTTCAATACCACCTAAATCTACAAACGTGACATTTTTATTAATGAAAATCTCTTTACCGAACGTCATATGTCGTCCGTAGTCGGTATAGCATTTCAGATTATCGATAAAAGATTTTTCAAAGATAAGATTTACGAATATAAGGTATCACCCGAAGAAGTTCAATAAATGGAGGATAATAATGGCTGACTATAAAAAGATAATGCAGGATGAAATCAGAGACACAAAGCTTGATGAGAAAGCAAAAACATACGTCACAAAATCAAAACAGTTCGCTGAAGATAAGGACCTAAAAAACAATGCATCCGGCGCTTTCAGCAAATTCATTGATGGATTGAAACGTTTAGATACTATTCCAGTATTGATTGCAACATTCGTTATGATGTTGCTCATCTGGATTCCACTTATGTATGACTCAATGACTATCTCAGTACTGAGCGGTCAAGATAGTATGAGCAACAAAGAAATGCGAGAACTGGATGGTCGCTTACAGGATCGCTATAAAACAATATTCGGATTTTAAATCAAGACTGGAGAAGAAATTATGTCATCTAAAATTATTAAGTTACTGCTGCTGCAGTTCCTTTGTGTATTTATTGTGACTCAAATCGGTTTAGCAATGGTCGGATTCTCTTTTATGAACATTTTATTCTGGTCATTTTTGTTGTTTACGATTGTCTATGTAGGTTTTGTTTCACCACGATGGAAGAAGAAAGATTCGTTAATCAAATAATCAAAAATGACTGTTTCTTCTGTGTGAAGAAGCGGTCATTTATTTATATACTGTATCCTAGCAGCTTATTTTTTTTGCTTTAACCACTCTCCTTCTCTATAAGAACCAAGTCCAGTAGAACGGTTATGTACCATACCACCTTTTGCATCGTTTTCAAGTCGTTTCTTATATTTCTGATTTTTACGCTTTGTTTCGCACTTCACATGTTCATCACAATGACCCTCTCCAAAGATGTCATAATTAAGATGCTTACCGAATAGTGACTGTATCTTATCCTTGACTGACAATTTTTTGTCCACTTGATAAACATACTGTTCCCCAGGAAATGAATCATAACGGACAAACATTTCCCAGTTACCAAACTTCGTGTTATAACTGAGATCTTCATTTCTATCTATCCACCCTCTTTTGTCGAGTGCCTCTTGAATCACTTTTTCTGTTGCTTCCTTTTCCAACCAAAAACTGACCGTATTAACTAAAAAAATCAGACTTAACAATGTGCAGAACAGCCAAAGTATTTTTCGTTTCATAGCAATACCCCCATTTTTATAATATACGATTTCTTTAATTAGATAAGTATACACTCTTTACTTTATAACAGTAAAATATTTCAAAATTATAGTAAATAGATTTCCTTCCTTTTTAAGGTAGATTTAAGATTAGTTAATCATGATAATAAAAACAACCGTTTCTCCGTTAGAAGAAGCGGTCTTTTATATATTCATGTATATGGTGGTATCATTGGCGCAAATGATCATATTTTCTATTAAAATTTTTTATATCTGCAAGAAAACACTCAGCTGTTATATTTTTTGCTATGATAAGCAAGAAAATGAGGTGATAGATTATTGAAGCGATAAATATCTGTATATCATTAAGTAAATTTTGAAGTATAATTAAACTTAATGTGTATATTAGCATGTACTATAACTATATTTATTTTATATAACACCGATTGTAAAATTAAGCTAGACAACTAAAAAAGCCTTCTCTGCTAAACTCAATATGTATTTCCGTCCAAAGAAAACATAAGGAGTTAGCACAAATGGCCTATACACATCTTACCACGGATGAACTTGCGTTCATAGAATCATATTACTACCAGAAAATTTCGGTCAGTGAGATCTGCTGGAGAATTAAGCGTTCAAGACAGACCGTCTATAATGTAATTAATGCATTTAAAGCAGGTATATCTGCACTGGAATTCTATCAGAACTATAAGAAAAGAAAATCCCGTTGCGGAAGACGTAAGATCGTCCTTCCTAAGCATCAGATCAGTTATACTCGCGAAAAGATAGCCGACGGCTGAACACCTGACACAATCATAGGCAGAAATGAAGAATCTATCAGCTGTTCTGTTAAAACTCTGTACAGAATGTTCCGGGAAGATATTCTTCCTGTTCAATCACTTCCAATGAAAGGGAAAAGAAAACCTAACGGTCATCATGAGAAAAGAGGTCGTCAGACTTTACATTTCAGAAAGAACAGTTGAATTTCCTGACTTTGATAGAGAGTTCGGTCATCTTGAAGGAGATACGATTGTCGGTCGTCGTCATGGCAGCGCAGTCATCACCCTTGTTGAACGTGTTTCTAAGATGATCATCACCCTACGACCGGAAGGTCGCAAGGCATCCGACATTGAAAAAGCATTAAACAGTATGTTTCCGGCTTTACCTTATCGTCTCTTTAAATCCATTACATTCGACTGCGGTAAAGAGTTTTCCAGCTGGAAGTCAATCAGTAACCAGCACGATATATCTATCTTTTTTGCTGATCCAGGGACACTTTCGTAGCGTGGTCTAAATGAACATTCAAATGGAATGCTCAGGAGAAATGGCCTGGACAAAGATATGGATTTCAACACAGTTACGGATGACTATATTATCCAAGTTGCACATTCGCTAAATAATCGACCTAGAAAATCTCTTGGTTATAGGACACCATTGGAAGTATTTATGAGTTTCATCGAAGATGAGAAGTTGTCTAGCTTATTTTGACAAACGAAAAAGATTAATAAATCTTAGTATCAACATAGAATCTAATGAGATTTAATATTTTTTCCAATAACATTTCTAAAGCTTTGTTACATCAAAAACCTCATCATTTATGATAAGCCTGAGCGTATCAGCTAAGAGTGCGGTTTTTCATCATGTCTCACTTCGCCTTTTAATTGCTTACATTCTAGTGTGGAGATTAAAAGCATATGAATCTTATAATAGATAAACCCCAACATTTTCTCTTGATGTTGAGGCTTTTGGTATTAAATACATAAATGTGTCTATCTTAAGAAAAAGCTTCAGTTCCTTGATGGAATAATAACTGAATAGTATTTTCTTCTTTGATCCATATAGAAGTTCTATTGCTGACAATATTATTGTCGTTGTCTTTAGAAATATAATTAAGAATCCATGAATTATCGCTTAATTCACGATAACTTGCATGATGTATTTCGATATTTCTATCAGTTTTTAAATCTTTTAGAAAATTAATACACTGCTGTTTGTTATAGATACGACCACTTGTCCCATATTCCATAAAATCTTGATGTAATATATTATTTATTTGTTCAATATTATTACAGAACTCATAAGAAAATAATTTACTTTCCCTTTCTATCAAAATATCAATCATTGGTTCCTCCCATAAGAATATAATTCCTGATACTCAATTCTAATCTTTAATATAGTCGACAAGCGTCATTCCTTCATTAATCATCTGCCGATTCCCATCCTGAATATATCCTTGTTTTTCATACAGATAACAGTTGCCTTCTTCTTCAAGAATGGTATTCAGCTGCCAGTGCTTCATACCATGCATTCTTTCCACTTCTTGCAACGCTTTCTGCGCTAAGCCTTTGTTTCTATATTGAGGCAAAATAAAAAGCGGAGAAATTCTTTTTCTACTGCCATCTTTTTTATCCACCACTCGGATTGCGCCTACTTCCTCCTTATTATCAGTAATAATATAAAAATAGGTATAATTTTGATTCAGCCGTTGCTTTACTATGTCTATATCTTCACTTGCTGGATTAGTATCATAATCCTGATATTTATCCAATAACTCTTGAAATGACTCTATTTGCATATGCAAGATTTTTTCTGCTTCTTCGACACTAGCTCTCCTTAGTTTCATATTGTTCTCCTCTTTACATTTTTAATTTCAATTTTGTTTATACTCGATATCTTCATAAGCGTTCGTCCAATGATAGGGCTGTAATTCCCGCAAGGTTTTATAATGAAGTTTATTTTCGTTATTCGTGACTGCAACACTTACTTTATTTCCCCAATATAGTAATCGCTCTTGACAAGTTCCACATGGCGTCAGCACTTTAAATTCACTATTTTCATCATCTCTGACCACACAGATACTATGCGTAATAACATCATCATTTTTATGCGCCTGTAAAATTGCGCCTGTTTCGATGCATAATTCTGTAGAGGCATTTATTACTTCGGGAGCAATGGAAACATAAATCTGTTTATTTTTAGAGTACATTGCAGCAGCTCCTCCCCAACCTTCGGGAAAACGCTTCATAATGAATGATTTCGCTTCTTCAAATAGTTTTTCTTCAATATTCATAACTTATCTCCATCTCCTCATTTAAAAGAGTTCGTCTATTAAGATATAGTATCTTATCTTTTCCATATCTAATTTAAAATCTAAAAGCTGTTCAAGTTTACTTTGTAATTTCTCTTCAGTTATTTCTGTATTATAGAGGTAACTTCTATAGCAAAGTGCAATATCCCGATAACGATCACAGATTCCACCACGTCCTAAATCAATATATCCTATTATCTCATTATTTTTCACTAAGATATTGGGCATGCACAGATCACCGTGAGAATAACTTAGCTCCTCTTCAGGTTGATTATCTTTCAACCATTGTAAGAGGTCTTGAGAATCTTTAAATCCCTCTGGTCCGAATGTGTCAGGGTTAACATTATCTAAATCCACTAAGTCATTATCAACATTATACTGTGCTTGTTTCAGATAGTGCTCCAAGCGATTATCAACCGGACAGTCTCTATAATCTATTTCTTTCAGTTGTTTTAAGGACTTGACATATAATTCAATAGAACTATCAACTTCATACAGCATATCACCCTGTAGTCGAGACATCAGTAAAAAGTTATAACCATCCTCTTCACAATGTGCAATTATCTCAGGAACAGGTAAACGTCCTTTTAACCATTTCATTAAAATCAATTCATTTTTTGACTCTAATGACAATGACTCTATCTTCAATACATAATTGTCAAATAAAATAACAGATGAATGAGATCGGCCAATAGTATCTTTTGTATAGTTCTGATTTTTAATATGAGTTGCTATCTTTTGCGGTATGACGATTTCATCTATTTTCATTATATTCCTCCAGGTAGCATAGGATTTTTATTATATTTGTAATGAGATATAGAATAACTAATTTATTTAGTTTCAAATTTCATAGTTTCAATAATACATCCTTACAATCTATGCTAATTATGTCACTTTGTCTGTCCTGTATTTCAATATCATAGTTTTCGCCTGTAATCTTATCTTTAGGTAATACATTTCTTTTATTATACTGATACATATACTTAGATGTCGGCATAGGTATATCATGTTCCTTGATAGCCTGCTTGAGGCTTTCGAACTCAGCTTCATGTTCTGTAATATAAGCAGTTCTAGACTTAGTCCATAACTCCTCACAAAGATCAAAACACTTAACTTTCACAACTATCAATCTTTCCAGTATATTTTTTGTTACTCATTTTAACGCTAAAGAATCAGAGAATCATCATACATTTTATAGAAATATTCAATTAAATTATCTCACATAACGGGAGTTTTGTTATTATCTAGTTAATAAAGATTTTAAGGAGAGTTACAGCGTGGGACAAATATTGCTTAATGACTTACTCGGCTTTTCAGAGGAAGAGATGAAGAATGTCAAAATAAAATTTAATCAATCGAATGGTATTGAAAACCCCATTGATCTCTTTAAAGAAAACCCAGATTTACTAAATAATCAATGGCTTTTCTGGCGCACAAAAACACGGTATTTTAGAGTGGGACAGATCGCTGTATGTCTGGTCCGTTTATCATATGATACTTGGCTATTATCAACTGTGAAAAGAGTAGTTAAAGAACTCGGTGTACTAAATGGTGTCAATTATGCAGGTGAAGAATTAGAACAATATTCTCAATATTATGGTCGTGTCATTATAAAGTTCAGAAAATCCTTTCAATCTCAAGGTCGTTTTTATGAAGGGTTACATAAAGAATTAGTGGTTCAGCAGATACTTCCTACTACATTCGATGGGGATGATTCTCCAGGATACGATAAAGTCAAATTATCTTATCAGCAGTTAGCCACCATCATTCTGCGTGGTAAGAGAGACTGGATTGCTGCGCTCGAAAACCAGAAGGCCGTCTATCTCATCACTGATACATATAACGGTAAACTCTATGTGGGATCTGCAACAAGTAACAGTCAGATGTTGCTGACGAGGTGGTCTAATTATGTCAGCAATGGCCATGGAGGTAATAAGGAGTTAGTGGCACTTGTAGAAGAAAAAGGATTTGAGTATGTTAAGCAGTATTTTCAATATACAATCCTGGAGAACTATAACGGGAAAGTTGATGACAAATTAGTGTTGCAAAGAGAAAGTTACTGGAAAGAAGCATTGGGAAGCAGACAATTTGGATATAATTCTAATTAATCACATAAAAGAAGCTAACCATGTTAAGGATAGCTTCTTTTATATGTTTTATAAACCGCATTATTTGTGATACGCCTGCCCTTACTAGTGATATTGCTAAAAAACGATATCAATAAAACATTGATATCTTATTCTTATGTCATGGCTTAAATGTTCTTGCTTTATCATTATTCAAATATGAAGTATTCTAATTGCACTAATCATGAGCCTTACACTTTTATACTAGGTATAACATTTAACAGTGCATCTTTATTACTTTTATGCCAGTTATATAACTCATTCTCTATATTTTGAAATGTAGCATTAAAAGCTTCTTGACTTGAATAATCAATAATAAATTCTTTTATACGGTTATGAATTTGTATATGCTTAAAGTCAGTAAACACATCAGGATTACTGTTCATCATTGTTCTTGTTTCTTTATCTTCTACATCAATTAAAAGGTGGAGTATGGCAGGCAGTATAAATCCTCTTGATTCATAATCACCTGCACCGATCTCATAATGAATTTTGTATTTTTCCCAGGTAGTATGGAAAAGTTGAAAATAAAAAGCTTTAGACGTCACTTTCTTGTACACATGAAAGTTATCCATTTGCTGTTCTGAAGATGTGAAAATCTTATTTCCCACGTCATTTAATGTCTTCTCTATTTTATTCGATAGAATTTCTAACTGCTGTTCACCATTCTTTACGATTTCAGTTAGCTCTGCTGAATGCTTACTATTGAAGACAGCCCATTCATTATTTAACTCCATCGCTCCCTCTCTAATATAGTCATTTACATATTTGACGAATTCATTTAGTATAAAATAATTTCTATACTCTATATTCTTTTGCGGTATTTCGGCGAAAGCATTTGCAAGCTCCTCATATGTAACGACAATTTGTTTAACATCTTTCATTCTAGTTTGTATGACATCTTCACTCCAACTCGGAGCCAACAATACTGTCATTATTTTTCTATCTCTATCATTTTTCTCATGTTGAATTCTTAATTTATCATAGTAATCATTCAACTGATCATTGTGAATAGACGAAAATATTTTATTTTCAATACCGATTATTAAATCATCAGTCTCTATTAATAAGTCCACTCTTCTTCTATTTAATAAAGTATATTCTCTTGAAACTATTACAGTATCTGTATCAGTTTCTTCAAATTGATTTGCTTCTAAAAATAAACCAAGTAATGCTTTTAAAGGGCCATCATCCTTATATCTATTAGAATCCAAAAGAAATGATAGCCAGTTACTGATTGTGTTCTCCTTAGATTCAACATCAAATATTTTGGCAATAGACTCCGAAATATCTTCTTTTTTAATGTCAGGAACGTTACTGAGAAAGTCAAAGTACTCTTCAATACTATTCATCAAAGTGTTACTCCTTTCCTTCAACATCTATTATTTCTTTTAATTCTTGGATAGTTAACGGTCTCTTTATTTTTCTATGAATCATTTTATGGCAATTCGAACAAAGTGGAACTAAATCAGTTTCAGGATTCATTGCAATCTCTTCTCTTATTTGATACATAGGTTTAATATGATGAATCTCAATAAAGTCTTTTCCTAACTTTCCATATGCTTTTTCAAAATTGAAATCACATACTTTGCATGTCACTCCGTGAAGTTCAATCGCCTTTTTTCTCAATTTAGGATTACGTTCAAACTTAGTTCCGTATTGAACGATAATTTTTCCTTCCTTATATTCAGTATTTTCAAGTTTCGACTCATCGGTAATTTTACTATTTAAACACGGATCTATACATTCCAAGACAAAGTCTAACAAGTCACCTTTTAATGATCGTGGTCCTTGAACATTGCCTTTCATTCCATTCAGTTTCAAAATTGGAGACGTCAACATAGTGTCGTCAATTTCTGAAATCAATTTTAACTCCATATAATTACCATACTTTTCATAATTGTCGCCTTTTATAATAAAATCACTATCATCAATTGTAACTCGGGGTTTATTTACGGCAGCTATTTCACATACATACTTGACATATGAGTAGGGACTTGAAAGATAAATCAAGACAATATCACCAATCATGGCTGACTTTAAATTATTACTTTGCTTCCAATCTAGGACATCTAATTTTTCAAAAGCACTTTTAACATCATATGCCTTAACATTGCATGGAATAATCCAATGCTTCATATAAACTCTCCTATTTTTAATAATTCTTAATGATTTATTCCAATATTTTTATATTTATTCTCATTAAATCTAAATTTCACTAGTTAGAAGATTGACGTAAATAGACACTTCCGCCTTTCACAATTACAATATCTCCTTCTGAGAGACTAGTATCATAATGAGTGTGAATATCGAGCATTATTTTATTTGAGTCTTCCATCATTTTTTCATAATCAGACCGTAAAGGACTGATTATTAATGCTCCATCTTTTCTACTTCCATTACTTTCATAAATATCTATGAGGGCTAATGCGTAGTCATCAGCACCTATCTCCACATTACCTTTCTCTATTTCATCTCCTACAATATACAAACCTGGGACTAAATCTGTAAAGTTCATGTCTTTAAACTGTTGTACAGGCTTTAATTCCACTTCATCTAAACCAATAATATCAAGTTTAGCGTCTTTAGGTAGAATAGCGTAAATTTCACTGTTTTCATCTTCAATTTTTTCATCTATCAAGTATTCATCATTGATAAATTGGCCTTTATCTCCTACTCGTATAGTGCCTCGTCCTATTCCCTTAATTCTATATCTACCTGGTTTTATATCAGCATTATTATCATTATTTATATAGTAACGATTATCGCCCTTTAAGAAAAAGTTACTACTCGCTTTTTTTTGGTTAATAGCTTCAAATCCCCCTTTAAGTCCTGCAAAGAGTAGAGAACATCCAATAATAATTACTATTATTATAATTAGCCACTTAAAAAGTTTTTTCATTATTTTATCTCCTTTTGTTATTCCATTTTTAAAAAAGCTAACTACTTAAAAAGTAATTAGCCTAAATATTACATTAACGTAATTCATCTTCCAGTGGAATAATCTCAGTGTTCAGTACTTCTTTCCATCTTGACTTCATCATCTGACGATATTTAAAAGGATTGACCTCCGGATGCTCTTTCTTGTAAGATTCAAAGTCAATCTTATTCATGACGTTCTTCATGTTCGGAATCTCATCAGCACCTGCCGTATACTGTATTGCTGATGAATGAAGTTCATATAGTTCTACTTTATATTCTTCCGCAAATTCAGCAATAATCTGATTTTTTTCACGTGAAAAGAAATTACGTTTCAGACTGAAGATATCTTCTTTCATCTCATTCTTCTCTCGGTCAATCTCATCAAGAATATTCTGATAGACCATTCTGACATGCGCCGGTTTATTCAATTTCTGAAGAGCCTTCTCAATCTCATCTCTGATGGTCAGGTTATCTGCCTGGTAGTTCCCTAACAGCTGATCGATATAAGATGAATCAATGTTGTACATCTTGTTATTGTCATCTGAGAAGAACTCTATCTCACTCAGTGATGTCGCACTATCTTCTGGACCTGTCAATCGCTCTTTCAGATGTGCCTTCACATTCTCATAGTTGCCTCGATGGTTCTCCAATGTAGACATCTTATCCTTAAGTGCTTTCTCACTTTGGATATCATCATTGAATTCATCATAGGTGATCAGCTCCTCAAAAGCTTTCATGCTCTTCTGATAGGCTTTAACATACTCAATCTGGACAGACTCATCTGTATGTTCATCAATATTCGGATGGTTCTTGATGAATGATTGAAGTTCACGGTTAGTCTTCTCGAACTTCTTCTTCGCGTCTTTATAGGTCGGATAGACGAGTCCGGTCTCTTCATTCGCATTCGAGTAGAGCTTGGTGGCCTCTTCCACATTCTTTTAGTTCATTATAAAACACCTCTAAATTTGATTGATTTCAAATTTAGAGGTGTTCTGTATGTCTTCGCTATCTTTATAAATTATGATTATATTCAAATAATATGTTTAGCTTCTAATGATTTTCACGTTTCTAACCATGGTATAGATAACTGCGATTAACTGTATAGTTATGCAAATTCCTATAACAATACTTAGAACATCCTTACTAATTCCATTTTCTATACTGATTGCAATAAAAGTAAAGATAAAAACCATCGGATAAATAAAATCACGATATTTTACAGAAATATATACAGCAAGTAATGTAGCTATTATCAACATAATTAGCGTCCATGTCAGTTCATTTAAGCTGAATACTGTCGACGTTCCACTTGACTTCACCCAGTTGAAGATATTAACTATAGTGGCAACAGTAGTCCAGGCAAAATAAATACCAAAGACAATTTTATCATAACTTCGATATTGAACTTTTCTGTAAAGTACTATTAAAGTAATTAATAACCCTATAATCACTAATGTGGATAGCCATTTAGAATACTCTGAAAATACGTAAATCCATAAAGCATTCAGAACAAAGTTTGCAGCTGGCCAGTAGCCAAAAGAAGTTTTATAATCTGTTTTAAATAAATCAATTGTAAGAAGAACCAACCATACTAACAACAGCACATAAATTAGCCCCCAAATGGAAAATGCCCATCCTGCAGGCTGAATCAGTGGCTGATATTTGTCTGCTTCATTACCAACATTGAATGAAGAAAGATAATTGATTGTCAACATACCAAGGAAAATTAGCCAGTAAATGATAATTTTTATTTTATTCATAAGTCATACCCCTTCTATAAATTTTTTCTTAAATATAGACACAACATAACCTTAATAACTCATGTTGTAACCCGTTCTTTTCAAATACTTTATGTTTTTTCATTCCTATTTTTGGTGCTACTTTTTGAGATGGCAAGTTATCTATAGTTGAATATGAATATATCTTTTCAAACCCCAAAACATTAAAAGCATATTCCATACATGCATTTGCCGCTTCTGATGCATAACCTTTATTACAGTATTCTTTGATAATATGAAATCCAATCTCGGGTAGAACCTCTCCATCAATATTTTGCATTGTTATAGCACAGTCGCCTAAAAAAGTTCCATCTTCTTTCAGAATAACCGCCCATAGACCACAATTATATGTAGCATAATTTTCGATATTCCACTTAATCCATTCTTCAACCTCATGCTCATTAAACGGATGATCATAGTATTACATAGAGTCATAATCAGACAATACTTTAGAAAGAGAGTATTTATCTTCTGTTCGTAATTCTCTTAAAATCAAACGTTCTGTTTCTAGTATCGTCATAAAAATCACACTCTCTATTTCAATAATTTATGTAAAGTGTACTCAAAAAATGTTATTGAAGATTGTTAAAAACCTCATCATTTATGGTAATCTTGCCCTTTCATAATCCTAAAACTCCGATACACTTGCTCCAACAGTATCACTTTCATCATCTGATGAGGAAAGGTCATTTTGCTGAAGGAGAGTTTATAATTGGATCTGGCGCTGACACTACTATGCAGGCCGTTTGAGCCGCCGATGATGAAGGTGAGGTGGCTTTTGCCCATGTTCATGTTGTTCTCGATATGTCGTGATAATTCGACTGAATTCAGCTGCTTGCCTTCGATTTCCAGTGTATAGACGTAGCTGTCGTCTTTGATTTTTGACAGGATACGCTCCGCTTCTTTCTGCTTCGCGATTTCAATATCCTTGTCACTCATATTGTCTGAGTCTTTCTCGTCCTGCACTTCTATCAGTTCCATCTTCGTATAAGCACCGAGTCGCTTCACGTACTCATCCACAGCCTGCTTCCAGTACTTCTCTTTCAACTTACCCACAGTAATGATTGTTATCTTCATATATATTCATCCTTTATGTATGACTTATCCTAGTTATCCACATGTTATTAACTTGTTAACATTTCACAAGCCTCATTTTATCGTATTTTGACTTTTTCTGCATTTTTTCTTCCAAATATTAATGTATAAACATAAAAAAAGATGCTTTGTTTCCAAGACATCTTATTCAATTGTGGATAACTTTATTTCTATCCACAAAGTTATTCATAGTTACCCACAGAATTGTGTGAACTTACTGTAAATTGTGTAAACTACAGTTCATAAATCTTCGTCGCAATGGCTTTATCCGTATCGTGCAGCGTCACTTCATTCTGCGTGTCGATATCATGCTCATTCAATACCTGTTCCACACTCATTCGCGCGAGTTCTTTCAAGTTGTTATCGCGCGATAGGTGGGAGAGGTAGATACGTTTTGTCGAGCCGGTGATGACCTCCCGCATCGCGTAGGCCGCGTCTTCATTTGAGACGTGTCCCATGTCGCTCAGGATACGCTGTTTCGTCTTCCACGGGTAGCGTCCCATTCTAAGCATATCGACATCATGATTGCTCTCGAAGATAAAGCAGTCACTACCATGTATCATGCCTTTCATACGGTCTGACACATAGCCTGTGTCTGTGATCATCGTCAGCTTCTTGTAGTCGTTATGGAAGATGTAGAACTGCGGGTCTATCGCATCGTGTGAGACGTTGAATGATTCGATCTCAAAGCCTGCGATACTTTTTGTCTCGTATGGATTGAAGATCATCTTCTGGTCCTGGGGAATATTCTTATCTGCACGGTCAATCGCTTTCCAGGTGTTCTCGTTGGCATAGACTGGCAGTTTATACTTTCGTGCAAGGACACCGAGTCCTTTGATGTGGTCGACATGCTCATGTGTCACCAGGATGCCATCCAGATCTTCTATTTTGCGGTCGATCTGATCGAACAGTTCAACCATCTTCTTACCTGACAGACCGACATCGACCAGAAGCGAACCTTTATCGCTTTCGACATAGGTCGCGTTCCCCGTTGAGCCGCTTGCCAGTACGGACATTTTAATCATGTTATCACTCTCTTTTATTACTTCAGTATCGGTTCCTGTGGATTCAGTGCATCCACATAGAAGGTTTCACGTTTGCCGTTCTCATGCAGGACGGCGACCTGCCATGTGGGTTTCAGGACCTGTCCTTCGATATTCGGCACGACAGAGTAGTAGCCAAGTCTGACTGTTGTGATCTCATCACCCGGCTTCAGTTCATTCTGATAATACAGAATTTCAAGAGCACGTCTCGGTTCTACAACTTGCTTCTTCTTGTTGTTCTTGCCGATACCTTCCTGCAGGTTCTCAATATAAGACTGCTCGTAACTGTACGCTTCGTTTACATCGTTATAGTTGATGACCACTTTAGCAGTATCATTACTCAGTATCGGATATTTATTGAATGTCTGTTCGTAGATAAGTCGTCTGTTCTTGCGGTCAATTCCACTGAAGACATATTCCTTGCCACGATAAGGGACACTTTCCATGAAGGGTCCCAGATCTTCTATCAGTGCGTTCGGCTCTATTTCACCGAGCGGCAGATTGGTGGCAATGCGGTCTTTGATGACTGTATCATGACGTTTTGTGTTATCCGCTATGAATTTCTTGCTGCGTCCTGACAGATAGTTCAGTTTCACACCATCAGCCTCCGGCAGTTCTTTCGGCAGCTTGATATTTTCGTTTACAAATGACAGTACTTTTTCATTTGCTGTATCAATCTTGTTTGAGCGTTCAACTTTCTGATAGTACAGGAATCCAAGGCAGATGTTGATGATCAGAAAAACGAATATAAACAGTGAACTTGCATGTTTCCAATCCACTACTTCAGCCTCCCTCTGTCATACTTCAGCCATTTGCCATTATATTCGATATACCAGTACGGTTCAAACAGCAGATTCGCCTGAATCTCGCTGTCTGCTGATTTCTTCATCTCATAGCCGATCAGCATATTGCTCACCTTCTCGAATTGATAGCTCCGGGACGAGGCGATGTCAAATCGTACTTTCTCAGCACTTGGCAGCTTCTCCACTTCCTGTGTAGAAGGGACAGCGACACTGGTTGACAGTAGGCCGCGTCTGTACTCATACTCCTCATTCTTACCCCAGATGACAGAGATATCAGACAGACCGTCTTTGTTAAAGACCGGTCTGCCGCTTAGAAACATCTGGTAGTTGATGGTTCTGATATCGTCCTCGATATCAAAGAGACGATAGTCATCTGTGAAGCCACCGTGACTGCTGATGAATTTAAATGACTTGACCAGCGTCTCGCGCGGCAATGTTCTTGCTTCATTCGCTTCAGATAGGTTGTTATATTTATAGATATCATTCGCATTGACTGACACGACACCCGTATTACTAAAAAAGGTGGTGCCTTCCTTGCGTTCACGTTCGATGATATTATCCTGATCATCCAGTACTGCATCATTGATATCTCTGACATCGATGCGGTCTGCGATAAACCGGTAGGCTTTGATGTCTTTGGCATTCGCCGGCATATACAGCTGTGCTTTATCGCTTGATGTATTCTCATTCGTCACCAGACCGGAGTAGTTCACCATCTCATTTCTCTGCTGCTTGACCAGTTCATTGAACGGCTCACTTTTTGCATCGGTCTCTATTTTAAGTACCTTATCTTTACCGACTAAATAAAGGTTGATGCTGTTTCGGCTTTCACTGTCGATCAGAATCCGTTTGAATGTGTGTGTATCGTTTGATTTGTAGGTCATATCCAGAATGTTCGTGATATACATCGTCTGTGGGATATCAACTGTGAAGTCAAAGATAGTGAAGTTGCCGCCGATATCCTTGGCCTGAAACTTACCATTATTATCAATCTGATAAGCAGAGAGTATCTTACTCTCACTTAAATAGTCAGTGACGTCCATAATCATACGGCTGTCTGTCGTTCCTTTGATACTGCTTTCCTTATAGGAGATTTCCTGGTAAGGCATATAAATGTTCTTGATATTATCAACAAAGCGTGGACCGATCGTCTTCTTCTGTTGGACCGGGCTATCGACGTTCGTCAGCTCAGGCTTAAAGTTCCATATCTGATAGGTCAGTATCATGCTGCTGAAGACCAATATAATCAGTACGATGCTTTTGATCATATCCTTATACATCCCAATCACCGTCATCCAGAAGTTCACAAGGCAGGGTGATATAGACTGATGTCCCGTGTCCTTCTTGGCTGTTCGCCCATATTCGGCCGTTGTGGGATTCGACAATTTCTTTACTGATAGCAAGTCCGAGACCTGTACCGCCCATCTTCCGTGTCCGGGCTTTATCGACACGGAAGAAACGGTCAAAGATTTTATCCACTTTAGTCAGCGGAATACCGATCCCGTTATCTTTGATCTGAATCGTCATGCGGTTGAACAGCAGATTCTGTTTCACATGAAATTCCACTTTTTTCTTACCCTTTGAGTACTTCAGCGCGTTTGAAATCACGTTATCAAATACCTGCGTCATCTTATCCGGATCGATTTCAACGAATATTCCTGCTTTCGGTATATCACGGACAAATGTTGCCGACTTCCCTTCACTCATCTCGAAACGATTGATGATCTTATGAATGAACATATTGAAATCGATCAGCTCACGGTTCAGTGATTCATTCGAGTTATCCATCTTAGACAACTGCAGCAGATCATTGACGAGTCGAATCATACGATCCGTCTCCTCGCGCGTTACACTCAGAAATTGAGGTGCCAGGTCAGGGTTCTGCCATGCACCTTCTTCCAGCGCTTCAATATAACTTCTCATCGACGTCAGAGGTGTACGTAACTCATGCGAAACGTTCGCGACGAACTCGCGGCGTTCATTCTCCACGTGGTGCTGTTCAGTGACGTCATGCAGCACCGCAATATAACCGGTGATAAAGCCCGTGTCCTGAATGATGGTCGAGAAGCTGGCACGGACAATCAGCGGGTACTCACCATCGATATCAATAATGACGCCACCGCTGTTCTCCTGCAGCTCATCAAGCGAGTAATGTTCCTCCATCTTCAGGACATCCAGCACGTGACGGCCTTCAATCTCATCGTGATTGAGAGACAGCATACGCAGTGCCATATCATTGACAATACGTACACGTCCTCGCCTATCAGTCGCTATGACGCCGTCTGACATATGAGTAATGACAGAATCAAGACGCCGTTTCTCACTCTCCGTATTGGCCTGTGCTTCCTGCACACGTTTGGCGAGGTTGTTGAAGGTCAGTGCGAGTTCACCGATTTCATCGCTACCGTATACTTTTACGCGGTTTGTATAGTTCCCTCGCGACATCTCAAGCGCCTGATTCCGCATATCAGAGATCGGCTTCGTGATGGTACGCGCAATGAAGAAGCCGAGCAGCACGGTAATCAGCAGCGAGAGGCCGGTACCGATGATAAAGATCTGGTTGATCTTATCAAGCTGCTGATAGACGGTCTCGATGCTTGATTCAACATGAATGACGCCGACGACCTCATCACCCGCTTTAATTGTTTCATTCTTCACCCAGACGCGTTTCTTATTGGACCCTTCTTCTTTCAGCTGCACCTGGTCATTGCTCTGCCCAAGGGACAGTGCCTTCTGAATCTGTGTATCCTTGTTCTTCTGATCGATTGAGACATTATCCGAGACTTTACTCGTCGCAATGATCAGTTCGTTCGAATTGATAAAACGGATTTCGTCAATATCAGACCGCGCTTCACCGACACCTGACCGCGAAGTGTAGTCATCGATGATAGACTGTATCTTCCGCTCTGTATTGTCATCGTTATTCTCTGTATAGGCTTCGTTGATGTCATAAGCGACCTGTTTGACCTGACGTTCCACATTATCCTTGAAATTTTCGGTCAATTCTTTTTCCAGATTATTAGTAAAGTAGAGGCCGATGATCTGCATACCGATAATAATCAGCAGCACATAGACAACAACGAGCTTGATATGAAGCGATTGAAGTTTTTTTATGAGGGATTGAATGTATTTCATTATTTTTCCTGTGACTGTAAGAAGTAGCCCACACCACGCCGAGTAACGATGTATTCAGGATGTGAAGCATCGTCTTCAATCTTCTCTCTTAAACGACGGATGGTTACATCGACCGTTCTTACATCTCCAAAGTAATCATAACCCCAGACCGTCTGAAGCAGGTGTTCGCGTGTCATCACCTGACCGATATGTCGTGCGAGGTAATGGAACAGCTCAAACTCACGGTGCGTGAGTTCGATGCTTTCACCGCGCTTTTTAATGGAATAGGCATCCGGATAGACCGTGATGTCCTTGATGACGATATCGTTTGTTTCTTCTTTTTCTTCTGACTGCGCCTGTGTATAATGACGACGCAGGTTCGCTTTGACACGGGCGATGAGTTCACGTGTGCTGAAGGGTTTTGTGACATAGTCATCCGCGCCGAGTTCAAGGCCGAGTACTTTGTCGATTTCTGAGTCCTTTGCTGTCAGCATAATGATTGGCATATCGTATTTCTTGCGGACTTCACGACAGACTTCCATCCCGTCACGACCTGGCAGCATGATATCAAGCAAGACGATATCCGGCTGCACGTCATAGATCAGCTCAACTGCATCATCACCGTCATAAGCGACGTGTACATCGTAACCTTCTTTTTTCAGATTGAATTCCAGAATATCTGCAATCGGTTTTTCATCATCCACTACGACTATTTTTCGCGCCATATGCAACCTCTTCTCTTTAGAGTTTCATCTACTATCTTCTAATTTACCATTTTTAAGTCTTTATTTCTATCTACTGAATTAAAACAAAAAAAGACATGCAGTAACTGCATGTCTTAAGAGCGGTCCCGACGGGAATCGAACCCGCGATCTCCTGCGTGACAGGCAGGCATGTTAACCGCTACACCACGGGACCTAAAGCTATTTGAATGGTGACCCCTACGGGATTCGAACCCGTGTTACCGCCGTGAAAGGGCGGTGTCTTAACCGCTTGACCAAGGGGCCGTAATTTTTTTAGCACAAGATTGATTATAGCATGCTTATTTATCATTTGACAACTATAATTCGAAAAAAATTTTAAATTATATTGATTTTTGAGCATTCTGAAATTTCAATTTAGTCATTTATAGTATAATAGAAGTATTAATATGAAAAGAGGGATGCTATGTCAGATATATCCATGGAAAAAATCCATAAGAAGCTGCCGCTCCAAGAGAAAATCAAGCGTTTTATTATGATTACTATCGGCGCACTCCTTATGGCTGTAGCACTTGAATTATTTTTAGTACCGAATGCCATCCTTGATGGAGGAATCGTCGGCATTTCAATCATCACCAGTCATTTGATCGGTTTACCACTTGGACTTTTCATCTTTATATTCAACTTACCGTTCTTCTTCCTCGGTTATAAGCAGATTGGTCGGTCCTTCGCATTATCCACCCTTTATGGAATCATCATCCTATCATTAGGCACAGCTTTTTTACATCCGGTTCCACCCTTTATTGAGGAGAAGTTCCTCGTTACTATTTTTGGCGGTGCCATACTTGGAGTGGGCGTCGGTCTTGTCATCCGTTACGGCGGGTCACTGGATGGTTCTGAGATTCTCGCCATTCTGATCAGTGGTAAGACACCGTTCTCTGTCGGTGAAATTGTGATGGTCATCAATTTCTTTATATTTATTATCGCAGGCTTCGTCTTTACATGGGAATCCGCGATGTATTCAGTTATCGCTTATTTCATCGCCTTCAAAGCGATTGATATCATCCAGCTGGGACTTGATGAATCAAAATCGGTCTGGATTATCAGTGATCAGTATGAAGAAATTGGTGATGCCATCAATGCACGGCTCGGTCGTGGTGTAACGTACCTATCCGGTGAAGGCGCCTATACAGGAGAGGACAAGAAGGTCATCTTTGTCGTCATTACACGACTTGAGGAGTACAAGCTGAAAGATATCATCAATCATTATGATGAATCTGCATTCGTGGCCATCGGGAATGTATCGGAAGTCAAAGGCGGTCACTTCAAGAAACGCGATATCCACTAAAAAAAGAGCCCGAAGGCTCTTTTTTTAGTTCTGCCATAAATCTTCCAGCAGATTTGTCTGTGTGCGGTCAGGACCGACAGAGAAGATCGAGATCTTCACGTCACACAGTTCTGAAATACGTTCTAAATAACGACGTGCGTTATCCGGCAGTTCTTCCATCGTTTTGCATCCTGTCACATCTTCTGTCCAGCCTGGCAGCTCTTCGAAGATCGGTTTGCAGCGTTTTAAGTTGTTCAGGTTCGCCGGATATTCCGTGATCTCTACGCCATCAAGCTCATAAGCTGTACAGATTTTCACTGTATCAAGTCCTGTTAAGACATCGATTGAGTTGATTGACAAATCAGTGATACCACTTACACGACGTGAGTGACGCAGCACGACTGAGTCAAACCAGCCGACACGGCGCGGACGACCCGTTGTTGTACCATATTCACGGCCGACTTCACGGATATGATGTCCATCTTCATCGAATAATTCAGTCGGGAACGGACCATCACCGACACGGGATGTGTAGGCTTTACATACACCGACGACACGGTCAACGAATGTCGGACCGACACCTGTACCGACTGTCACATTACCTGCTATCGGATTGCTTGATGTCACGAACGGATAAGTTCCGTGGTCGATATCAAGCATCACACCCTGTGCACCTTCAAATAATACTTTTTCGTCTGCATGGAATGCATCATCAAGGACTTTTGAAGTATCAGTTACATACTCAGCTAAACGCTGGCCTGCTGCATAGTATTCTTCAAAGATCTCATCGAAAGTGAAACCTTCAGCACCGAACATTTTCTCGAACAGTTCGTTTTTCGCTGCTAAGTTCTGGTTAAGCATCGTTGTAAACGTTTCTTTGTCTAATAAATCAGCCATACGGATGCCGATACGCTGAACTTTATCCACGTAAGCAGGACCGATGCCTTTTTTCGTTGTACCAATTTTGTTATCGCCGCGTTTCTCCTCTTCCAGCTCATCCTGTCTCAGATGATAAGGCAGAATCACCTGTGCACGGTTTGAGATACGTAAGTTATCTGTGCTGATACCGCGTTCATTCAATGCATCAAGTTCTTTAAGTAAAGCAACCGGGTCCACAACGACCCCATTACCGATTACTGATAATTTATCTGAATAGAAGATTCCTGACGGCACTAAGTGTAACTTGTATGTTTCTCCGCCGAATTTAATGGTATGTCCTGCATTGTTACCACCTGAGAATCTTGCGATAACTGTTGCCTGCTCTGCTAAGAAGTCTGTGATTTTACCTTTACCTTCGTCTCCCCATTGTGTACCAACAACTACGATAGATGACATTCGTGCACCTCCAAATTTAATAACCTTAGCCATTTTAACAATATATGCGCTAAAAATCAAACGAAATCCGAACGTTTAAAATGTAAATTTCTTAACATGAAGCCGAAGCTGAATGACGGTGATTTTTACAGTCTAACCTGATGATATCAGTATTTGAGCGTATTTATCTGAAGTCATCCTATACAGACATCCATTACAGTAATGAAGCATAAACAGAACAAAAGACGTACATTTATATAATAATCAATAGTAATGTACGTCTTTACTTCATCTTATCAGGCCTCAAAGCCGTCATATTCATAGCTGATATCAGCGAACTTATTGTACTGCTTCATAAAGTTCAGTTTCACCGTACCTGTCGGACCGTTACGCTGTTTGGCAATGATGATCTCAATCTCACCATTCTCATCCTGTACACCGGCATCCATGACTTCTTCGCCGTCTTCACTATTTCCTCGGTTATAATAATCATCCCGGTACAGAAAGGCAACAATATCCGCATCCTGCTCAATCGAACCGGATTCTCGGATATCACTCATCATCGGACGTTTGTCCTGACGCTGCTCAACACCACGCGACAGCTGGCTGAGGGCGATAACTGGGCATTCCAGTTCACGCGCCAGTGACTTCAGCATACGGGAGATCTCAGAGACTTCCTGCTGACGGTTATCTGAACTGCGTGACCCTGAGCCCTGGATAAGCTGCAGATAGTCAATGAGTATCATATCGAGACCGTATTCCTGCTTCAGACGCCGGCATTTGGCCCGGATATCCGTGATACGGATGCCCGGCGTGTCATCGATGAATATCTTCGTGCGTGATAACTTCCCTATAGCCACCGTGAACCGGTTCCAGTCCTCGTTCTCCATCGTACCTGTACGCAGCCGGTTCGAATCTACGTTACCGGTGCTGCAGATCATACGGGTGGCAAGCTGATCCGCGCCCATCTCAAGTGAGAAGATAGCGACCGAGTAATTATTATCATGCGTTGCGACCTGCTGCGCGATATTCAGCGCAAAGGCTGTCTTACCGACAGAAGGGCGGGCCGCGATAATGATCAAGTCATTTCGGTTGAAACCCGCTGTCATCTTATCGAGGTCACGGTAACCCGTCGGAATGCCAGGCGTCTGTCCCTGATTGCGGTCCAGATTCTCCGCATTCTCGAAGACGACTTGCAGAATGTCCCGGATATTCTGGAAACCATCCGTACCACGGTCAGAGGAGATGTTCATGATCCGCTTCTCAGCGTCACTCAGAAGTGACTCCAGTTCCAGCTCATTGTTATATCCGTCCTTTGCAATGGAGTCCGCGACATTGATAAGCTGGCGTTTGACAGCATCATGGAAGACGATATCGGTATAGAAGTCAATATTGCGTGTTGTCGGTACGACACTTGACAGCTCGATCAGATATTGAGGACCGCCTGATTCATCAAGTGTGCCTTCTTTTGTCATCTGATCCGTCAGTGTCACGATATCAACTTCTGAATTTTTTTCTGACAGAGAGAGCATAGCCTGGAAGATATGCTGATGACTTCTGCGATAGAAATGCTGCGGCAAGAGCTTCTCGAGTGTTGGAATCAGAAGCTCAGGATCCAGCAGAATGGCACCGAGGACAGACTGCTCTGCCTCCATATGATGCGGCATCTGCAGTGAATTATATTCTTCCATCTATGCGCCTCCTTCTTACATCTCTGTGACGTGTACTTTCAGCGTGCCAGAAACCTGATTATGCAGTTTAACGGGTACATCTGTGTAGCCCAGGCTTCTGATGCCGTCCGGCAGATCCATTTTCCGTTTGTCCAGTTTGATGCCGTGCTGTTCTTTCAAGGCTTCAACAATCTGTTTAGTGCTCACTGAACCGAACAGACGTCCACCGTCACCTGATTTAGCTTTTACTTCTACTTCAAGTTGTTCAATCTGTTCTTTCAAGTTCTGTGCATCGAGCAGGTGCTGTTCTTTATCTTTCTCGATACGCTGATTCTGTGCTTCAAGCTGCTTAAGATTCCCGGGTGTTGCTTCTACTGCGTATTTATTTTTTAAGAGGAAGTTATTCGCATACCCTACAGGTACTTCTTTTACTTCACCTTTTTTACCTTTACCTTTAACATCCTGTGTAAATATAACTTTCATTATCCTTCACTCCTTTTAAATTGTTCGTCGATGACATCTTCCAGGTCCAGAATAGCCGTCTCCACTGAAATACCGCTTAGTTGTGTTGCGGCATTGGACAGATGTCCGCCGCCCCCTAAAGCCTCCATCACGAGCTGTACATTGATCTCGCCAAGTGATCGCGCCGAGATACCGATCTTATCATCTGCACGTCGAGCCACGACGAAGGCTGCTTCAACACCATTAATACTGAGAAGTTCATCCGCAGTCTGCGCGATGGTCACGGGATCATAAATCGTCAGATCATCACCATTCGCGATTGCGATACCATCGTGACCAAGCTGCACGGTCTTGATCAGTTCGCTGCGCTGCAGATAGGTCTCTATATTATCTTTCAGGAAATGCTGGCAGAGAATCGTATCCGCTCCGTGACTACGAAGATAGCTTGCTGCATCAAAGGTACGAGAACCGGTTCTGAGTGTAAAGTTCCGTGTATCGACGATGATACCGGCCAGCATCACAGTCGACTCGAGTCGTGTCAGTTTATGCTCTTCCGGCTGGTATTCGAGTAACTCTGTGACCAGTTCAGCAGTTGAGCTTGCATAAGGTTCCATATAGACAAGAAGCGGACTCGATATAAAATCCTCCCCCCGTCTGTGATGATCGATGACGACTTTACGTGATGCTTTGTTCAGTATATTCTCATCGATCACCATGTTCGGTTTATGCGTATCAACAACGACTAGTGTCGTGCGATTCGTCATCAGTGACCATGCTTCATCTGATGTTATGAAGACTTCCTTCAGTTCGGGTTTCTCCTCAATCTCAAGCATCACCCGGCTGAGCGTCTCATCAATATCATAGGAATTGAGAACAATATACGCATTCAGATTGTTCATGCGGGCGAACCGGGCCACACCGATGGCAGCGCCGATTGCATCCATATCAGGGCGTTTGTGCCCCATGATGATGACGTTATCTCCTTCGATCAGAATATCACGGAGCGCATGTGAGATGACCCGTGCACGGACACGTGTTCTTTTCTCCATCGGATTGGTCTTGCCGCCGAAGAAGCGCACGCCGCCTGAAGTATTCTTGATTGCCACCTGGTCACCTCCCCGACCGAGTGCAAGGTCCAAACTGGACTGTGCCAGTTCACCGAGTGTAATCAGGTCATCCGTCCCTTCGCCGATACCGACGCTGAGTGTCAGGTGTGTCTTCTTGTCACGGCTTTTCTCGCGGATACGGTCCAGCAGATTGAATTTCGTCTCCTCCAGTTCAGCAAGGATACGGTTATTCAGAAAGATAACGAACTGATCTGATGAGAACCGTTTCATGTAGATATGATTCTCTGCAGCCCATTGATTGATTTCGTTCGTCATCATACTGTTCATCTCTGTGCGATTGGCGTCACTCATATTCTGGGTGATCTCATCATAGTTATCGAGAAAGAGCATACCTACGACCGGCTTGGATTCCTCAAAGACTTCAAATGTTTCAACGCGTTCTGTCTCATCGAGAAAATAGAGGATATGCGTCTCTGCAGCATAACGAACTTTGAACTTTGTTTCTTTATACTGGGCTTGAACCTCATTCACACCCGCAATCTTTAACTGATTCAGTAGATTGGGAAAGATTTCGTGGATGGAGTCTGACAGTATGGGACGGTCGATTTTCTCACGTATAAACTGGTTATACCACTCGACCTTATCAGTATCATCCAGCAGGATCATACCGACCGGGATCTCATTGATGGCAATAGTATTGCCTCTACTTACTTTCACCGCAATATTATCGAAATAGAACTCACTGCGAATCAGACTCTTTTTGAGCATGAGTCCCGTCATCACCATGATGAAGATGACAATACAGCTGGCCAGTCCTGCCATAAGAGGATGCACAGTAAAAAGCAGTCCAATCAGAATGATGACCAGAATACTCATGACGATAAACGGCGTAACCAAAGTCTGTCTCATATATCTGCGGTCCATTTTTCTGCCTCCTGTTACGGTTTGATTTTAGTTTTCATTCTGAGAATTAAATCCAGTACACCGAATAACTGTGTCACCGGCGCAAGCAGAAACGCCAGAATAAAGAGCAGCACACCGAATGCAGCTGGAATTCGTTTGATTTTCAGCAAGAAACTAAGAAGTGACAAACCTTGAATGAACATAATCCATTCTAACACATACTTTAAGTTAGCGACTATCCCTAGAAGAACGACGTCTCCAGGAGTCAGAAACCAGCTGATGATACTCACTGCAAAATAAAGATAGAGTGCTATTTTCGGAAATTCCCAGAAATAAAGCGGTCGGAAATTCGGTGTCGCAATCTTGAATTTACGCAGTAAGGGTAGCGTGATGACCAGGGTCAGCAGGATGAGCAGGAACAGACTGAGAACAATTAGACCGGGAACCTGTATCTGCATCGCATCGAGCGATGAATTGAACAAGGCGACACTTTCCTTAGTCACTGTGCCAGCTTCCAGTTCATTTTTGACCAGCATACCGTAAGTCTCTTTCAGTTCGCTGAACCATTCCTTTGTCGTTGGCATCATACCTGCCAGCTGGAGAAAGATGATGGAGAGCAGGGTGTACATGCTGAGCAGAACCGTCATGATAAAGAGCATGATCTCACGTGAAGCGCGTCCTGCCAGCAGATACCCGAGCACATAGCTCATAACCAGTATAGCGAGAATAAGCTGGAAGGCGATGATGGAAGTGAAGATCATCGACACAACCGTTATCATCGCGGTCATCACATAGAAGGAAGGACGACTCTTCATATAGAGGTATGTTCCCGGAATAAGCGAGAACGGCGCGAGCAGAATAATCAGACCTGGCACTATGTGTATCAGCAAAGTGACAGCCAGCAAGATAAGCGTAGTGACACTTGTTTTCAGTAAATCAATCTTCAAATTAAAAACTCCTCAGCTAAATTTCATACCTTTTATTTTACAACTATTAGTACGATTGCTCAATGTATGTCACTTCACGACAAAAAAGCCATGCGATTGCATGGCTTAAAGAAAATTTCTTATGCTTCGATCGTGAATTCTGCACCCACTTCGAATTTAACTTCCTTGCCGACCATTACGCCACCTGTTTCAAGTGCTTGGTTCCAAGTTAAACCGTATCTTTCACGGTCAATTTTACCAGTCACGATGATGCCTGTTACTTCTCCACCTGTCATAGGGTTTTTTGAGACACCATTATATTCCAGGTCAAATGTTTCCTCATGTGTTTCACCTTTGATTGTTAAGTCACCGGTAATAGATGAATCAGTGATTGACTGAGAGACGAATGTAATTTCAGGATACTGTTCAGCATCGAAGAAATCTGCTGATTTTAAATGGCCATCACGATCAGCATTTTTGGTGTTGATTGAATTAACTTTTACGGCACCTTTGAACTGTAATGAAGAAACGTCATTCACGTCACCGCTCAGCTCACCGCTGAATTCTGAGAATTCTCCTTTTACTTTTGACACCATTAAGTGTTTGATTGAAAACGCAACTGAACTGTGTACGGGATCTAATTTGAAGTTTGTCATTTAAATTACCTCTTTCTTATTTGATTTATATGATATACTTAATATATCAGATATATTTTTTATATTCAAGTGCAAAGTCGCAAAATCTCTTTTTTTATTATTAACCTTTTTACGGTGTCGTTATGCCAAAAAACCTCCATCACTGAACAGTGATAGAGGTTTATCCGTTATTTGATGACGGTCTGGCCACCCATATAAGGTACAAGGGCTTCCGGTACTGTAATAGTTCCGTCTTCGTTCTGGTAGTTTTCAACTACTGCCGCGAAAGTACGGCCAACCGCAAGTCCTGAACCATTTAAGGTATGAACATATTCTGTCTTGCCATCTTTTTCGCGTTTGAAGCGGATGTTAGAACGACGTGCCTGGAAGTCAGTCATATTAGAGCAAGAGCTGATTTCTTTGTAAGCCTCGTAGCTTGGCAACCAGACTTCAATATCATATGTTTTGGCAGCGCCGAAACCGATATCGCCAGAACATAATGCGATGGTGCGGTAAGGGATGTTCAGTAATTGTAAGACTTTCTCACCGTTCGCTGTCATTTCTTCCAGCGCCGCATAAGAGTTCTCCGGTAATTCGAAGCGGACCATCTCCACTTTATTGAACTGGTGCATACGGATCAGCCCGCGGGTATCACGACCGGCAGAACCCGCCTCAGAACGGAAACATGCTGTCAGTGCTGTGAATTTCACAGGGAATAAATCCATAGCCATGATTTCATTACGGTAGTAGTTCGTTAACGGTACTTCTGAAGTAGGAATTGTGTACAGACCTTCCTTTTCAACCTTGAAGAGATCTTCCTCGAACTTCGGTAATTGACCTGTCCCGTACATTGAATCTGCGTTAACCAGCTGCGGAGTCACCATCTCCTGGTAGCCATGTTCTTTCGTATGAAGGTCAAGCATGAAGTTGTAAAGGGCACGTTCAAGACGGGCACCGTCACGGGTCAGGAATGCGAAACGAGCGCCAGATACTTTTGCGGCACGTTCGAAATCAGCCATTTTCAGCTCTTCGACAAGATCCCAGTGGGCTTTAGCCTCGAAATCAAACTGGCGAGGTTCACCCCATTTACGAACCTCAACGTTTTGATCTTCATCCTTACCGAATGGTGTCTCATCGCTCACTAAGTTCGGCAGACTTGATAATTCATCTTTCAGGTCTGCATTGATCTGATTCAGTTTAGTATCGATTGTTTTAATATCTTCACCGACGACGCGCATCGCTTCAATCGCATCATCTGCGTTTTCTTTATTGCGTTTCTTAAGAGCGATTTCTTCGCTTGCTTTATTACGTTTTGCTTTTAATTCCTCAGTCTGCTGCGTCAGTTCACGTGCTTTTTTATCAAGGTCAACAATTTTTTCTACAACAGATGTATCAATGCCACGCATTTCGAGTTTCTTTTTCACAAAATCCGGTTCAGTTCTAAATAATTTGATATCTAACATTGTATTGCCTCCTCATATTTATTTTTGGGGACAAAAAAATACCACGTCCCTTGAAAGGGACGTGGTATTACGCGTTGCCACCCTAATTAACAGCTAAAGCTGTTCACTCCATTAACATAACGGTTAGTCCGATTGTCTTCTCTGTCGGATAGAATTCGTTTCTTATCTTTATCAGTTCACAGCAGCCACTGACTCTCTTGGAAAGATGGGGAAAGTACTTATTCCGAGACAATATCTTATTAAGTTTTCTATATAATATCAGACAAACTTTAAGAATGCAAATTATTCTGTTAGAATGATGATATTAAATTAAAGGGAGTTTCATTATGCAGATTATTGACAGCATCACTATACCAGAACGTGAAGCAAAGACGCACAAAGGGGATTACGGCAGAATTCTGCTCATCGGTGGCAATCAGAATATGGGCGGCTCCATCATGCTGTCAACACGGGCCTGTGTCTATAGCGGTGGCGGGCTGACAACAGTCTGCACCCATCACTCCAACCATGCGGCGCTGCACTCACGCTGTCCGGAAGCGATGGTCAGTGATCTGGCAGATATCAAGCGGCTCACGAAACTCGTGACAGAAGCGGACTGTATTCTTGTCGGTCCGGGACTTGGACTTGATATCAAGGGGAACAATACACTGACGTTCATCTTTCAGCACATCCAGCCTCATCAGACGGTGATCATTGACGGAGATGCGATCACCATCCTGAGCAAGCTGCGTCATCCGCTTCCTGACTGTGAGGTCATCTTCACGCCCCATGAGATGGAATGGGAACGGCTCAGCGGTATCCCGATTGACGAACAGACACCTGACAAGAACCGTGCTTCAGCAGACAAACTCGGCGCTCATGTTATTCTGAAGAAGCATCACACGGAACTCTATCTGAAATCCGGCGACTATAAGATCAACAAGGGTAATCCTGCCATGGCATCAGGCGGTATGGGTGACACGTTAGCAGGCATGCTGGCCGGTCTTGTCGGACAGTTCGGATTAGAAGATGCCATTCAGTATGCCGTCTATATCCATAGTAAGATCGGCGACCAGCTGTCAGAGACCATGTATGTGATTCCTCCATCGAAAATAATCGATGAAATCCCCTATATGATGAAACGACTTGAACAGTAAAAGAAGGAGCGTGCAGTTCAGCATGCTCCTTCTTGTTATTTCTCAGGAAATAATTCATTTTCCTCGTTCTTCAGTTCGTCCAGTGTCTCAACATCATCGCTGTCCTCAAAAATATCTTCCTCAGCTTCTTCAGTCACTTCTTCAGCTTCACCGGTTAAGTGACCATCAGCCTGCTCAATATCTTCATCGTGTTTTCCCTGTATGACAGCTGTCAGATTTTCTTCCTGAGGGGCAAGAACTTCTTCCTCTTCCTTCTGAACCTTAGCCACTGTTGCTACAAACTGATCATCAGAGAGACGGATCAGTTTGACACCCTGTGTACTACGGCCTGTACGGGAAATTGAGTTGACATCAAGACGAATGATAACACCTTTATCTGTCACAATCATCAGGTCCTCGTCTCCTGTGACAGTCGCCATATAGACAAGTGAACCATTTCTGTCCGTCAATGCCGCCGTCTTGATACCCATCCCACCGCGGTGAGACAGACGATAGTCCTTAACGGTCGTACGCTTGCCGTATCCTTTTTCAGTGACGATGAGAATCTCTTCCTCACTATCCGGTCTCACTATATCAAGACCGATCACTTCATCGCCTTGTCTGAGAGAGATACCTTTGACACCGGCTGCTGTACGGCCGAGTGGTCGCAGTGTTTCTTCTTCGAAACGGATCAGTGAGGCCTTTCTTGTACCGATGATCAGCTGATTGCCCCCTTCAGACAGACGGACACCGACCAGTTCATCATCTTCACGGAAGTTGATGGCAATCTTACCGTTCTTATTGATGCGGGCAAAGTTGGAGAGGCTGGATCGTTTAACGAGACCTTTCTTTGTTGCGAAGATAATGAAAGCATCTTCACGCTCCAGATTCTTAACCGCAATCATCTGGCTGATGGTCTCATCCTTCTCAAGCTCAAGCGCATTCACGACCGGGATTCCTTTAGACTGACGTGACAGTTCCGGAATCTCGTAGCCCTTCAGCTTGTAGACACGACCCTTATTGGTGAAGAACAGGACGTGATCATGCGTTGAAGTGGTCACAATCTGGCTGACGAAGTCATCTTCAATCGTATTCATGCCCTGCACCCCACGTCCACCGCGGTGCTGTGCACGGTATGTTGAGGCAGACAGTCGTTTGATGTAGTTATTATGACTGAGTGTGATGACGACATGGTCTTCTGGAATCAGATCTTCATCTTCCAGCTGATCGTAGCCGCCGACCGTGATCTCTGTACGACGACCATCACCGAACTTCTCCTTGATTTCAGTCAGTTCCTCACGAATGATCTCCAGAATACGTTCTTCATTCGCTAAGATTTCTTTTAATTCTGCAATATAATTCATCAGTTCCTGATACTCTGATTCAATTTTATCGCGTTCCAGTCCTGTCAGACGACGAAGTCGCATATCAAGAATGGCCTGAGCCTGACGCTCTGATAAACTGAACTGGTTCTGCAGTTCACTGATGGCCACATGATCATTCTCTGACGCCCGGATCAACTCGATGATTCTATCGATATCATCGAGTGCTATACGCAGACCTTCCAGTAAATGCGCACGGTCTTCTGCTTTTTTCAGGTTATAGGCGGTGC
Source organism: Macrococcus carouselicus (assembly GCF_004359515.1). Lineage (GTDB taxonomy): Bacteria > Bacillota > Bacilli > Staphylococcales > Staphylococcaceae > Macrococcus > Macrococcus carouselicus. The sequence goes on along the minus strand of NZ_SCWD01000002.1, from coordinate 53,751 downwards.
GGCGGCGGATAACGATTTTCTGATGCTCCAGGTAATGGAATAGCATCTGTTTTAAATTCAGCAGTTCAGGCTTTTTATTGACGATAGCGAGCATGTTCATGCCGAATGTCGTCTGCAGCGGTGTTAATTTATATAGATTGTTCAGAATCACGTTGGCATTGGCATCGCGGCGGATATCAATGACAATTCTGACGCCTTCTTTTAAGCTTGTTTCATCACGTAAATCAGTGATGCCGTCAATCTTCTTATCTCGAGCCAGTTCTGCGATTTTCTCAACGAGCTTCGCTTTATTGACCTGATAAGGGATTTCAGTGACGATGATTGTTTCCTTGCCGTTCTTGCGTGTTTCAATCAGTGTCTTCGCGCGCATGATAACAGAGCCGCGCCCTGTCTCATAAGCACGGCGGATACCACTGCGACCTAAAATCAGCCCGGCAGTCGGAAAATCAGGACCGCTGATATAATCCATTAATTCAGATATGGTCAGGTCAGGGTTATGACTGAGAGCGAGAACCCCGTCGATCACTTCGTTCATGTTGTGCGGCGGAATATTGGTCGCCATACCGACTGCGATACCCGAGGCGCCGTTCACGAGTAAATTCGGGAAACGGGCAGGTAAGACGACAGGTTCACGTTCATTACCGTCATAGTTATCGGTGAAGTCGATGGTATCTTTGTTGATGTCACGCATCATCTCCATCGCGAGCTTTGTCATGCGGGCTTCTGTGTAACGCATTGCCGCAGCCCCGTCGCCGTCCATGGAACCGAAGTTACCCTGACCGTCGACAAGCGGGTAGCGGAAGCTGAAGTCCTGTGCCATACGGACCATCGCCTCGTAGATTGATGAATCACCGTGCGGGTGATATTTACCCATGACGTCACCGACGATACGAGCTGATTTCTTGTAGGGTTTGTCAGCAGTCATGCCCTGGTCATTCATGCCGTAGAGAATACGGCGATGAACAGGTTTCATACCATCTCTGACATCAGGCAGAGCACGTGCGACAATCACACTCATCGCGTAGTCAAGGAACGACTCACGCATCTCCTTACTGATATTTCTTTCCTGTAATCTTTCATTGTTTTCAGCCATTTCGGCGCCTCCTATACGTCTAATGTCGCGTATTGAGCATTTTCCTCAATAAATTGACGGCGATATTCCACTACATCACCCATCAGCATTTCAAATGTCTGATCCGCTTCAATAGCATCTGTCAAAGTCACCTGTAACATACTTCTGTTATCCGGATTCATCGTTGTTTCCCATAGCTGATCCGCGTTCATCTCACCGAGACCTTTGTAGCGGGCCAACTGCGGTTTAGGTGTGGCCGGGAGCTCTTTTCTTAACTGATCAAGCTCACGGTCGTTATAGACATAATAAGTCTTCTTGCCCTGTTCCACTTTGTAGAGCGGCGGCTGAGCAATATAGATATAACCCGCATCAATCAAGGGTCGCATAAAGCGGTAGAAGAACGTTAAGAGCAGCGTGCGGATATGCGCTCCGTCAACATCTGCATCAGTCATGATAACAATCTTATGATAACGGGCTTTCTCGATATCAAACTCGCCACCGATACCTGTACCCATCGCTGTAATCATTGACCGGACCTCGTTATTACCCAGAATACGGTCAAGTCGGGCTTTCTCGACGTTCAGAATCTTACCCCGGAGCGGCAGAATGGCCTGGATCTTGGAATTACGGCCTGATTTCGCTGAACCACCGGCCGAGTCACCTTCGACGATGAATAACTCACAGTCTTCAGGTACCTTGCTTGAACAGTCAGCCAGTTTACCCGGCAGACTCGCGACATCAAGTGCTGTTTTGCGACGCGTCACTTCGCGGGCTTTCTTCGCTGCAAGCCGCGCGCGTGAAGCCATGATGCCTTTGTCCACGATAATACGTGCGACCTGAGGGTTCTCATACAGGAAGCGTTCAAAATGCTCTGCGAAAAGTGAGTCTGTCAGCTGACGGACTTCTGAGTTGCCGAGCTTTGTCTTTGTCTGACCTTCAAACTGAGGATCTTCGTGCTTAATGGAGACGACTGCAATCATCCCTTCGCGGACGTCTTCTCCAGACAACTTCTCATCGTTGTCTTTGATCAGTTTGTTCTTAGTGCCATAGTTATTGATCACGCGGGTCAGGGCACGTCTGAAACCTTCTTCATGTGTGCCACCTTCGTAAGTATGAATATTATTGGCATATGACAACAGGTTTGTCGCATAGCCTGTGTTGTACTGAATCGCAATCTCCACTTCCACAACATCTCGTGACGCCTGAATATAAATCGGTTCCGAATACAGCACTTCTTTATTTTCATTCAGCATCTCGACGTAGGATTTGATACCGCCCTCATAGAGATAGGCGTCTGAGACCTCTTCTTCTCCGCGTTCATCTGCAATCTCAATCTTGATACCTTTATTCAGGAATGCAAGTTCACGAATACGCTGCTGCAGCGTTTCGTAGTCATAAGTGGTTGTTTCCGTGAAGATTTCTTCATCTGCCTTGAAACGGATCACTGTACCCGTTTTATCTGTGTCTCCTATGACTTTCAGATCGAAGGCAGGTACGCCCCTGTGATAAGCCTGATGGTGTACTTTGCCATCCTGATGGACGTATACTTCGAGCGTGCTTGACAGGGCATTGACGACAGAAGAACCGACCCCGTGGAGTCCGCCTGATACTTTGTAGCCACCGCCGCCGAATTTACCGCCGGCATGCAGCACTGTCAGGATGACCTCCACTGCAGGACGTCCCATTTTCTTATGCATATCTACTGGAATACCACGGCCGTTATCCTGGACACGGATCCAGTTGTCTTTCTCTATTGTGACTACGATGTGATCTGCGTAGCCGGCCAGCGCCTCGTCAATACTGTTATCGACGATTTCCCAGACGAGATGATGAAGCCCTCTTGCTGCAGTCGAACCGATATACATACCGGGTCTTTTACGAACCGCTTCTAAACCTTCCAGGACCTGTATCTGGTCTGCGCCGTACTGATCTAAATTCTGTTCCACACACGTCACCTACTCTTTATTAGTTATACTGCCTTGATCGACAAAGAATAACTTTGCCTCTTTGATTGTTTCGTGTTCTATTCCATCAACAGAAGTGGTCGTGACAAATGTCTGGACCTTATGCTGGATGGTTGTCAGAAGGTGGGTCTGTCGACTGTCATCCAGTTCACTCAAGACGTCATCCAATAATAAAATCGGATATTCTCCGACTTCTTCGTTGATTAATTCAATTTCCGCAAGCTTGATCGATAGGGCAGTCGTTCGCTGCTGACCTTGCGAGCCATAGGTCTGAACATCAATGTCATTGATTGTAAACGCCAGGTCATCACGATGAGGGCCATAGAGACTGGTCATCCGTTCTATCTCACGGTCCATCATTGATGTCAGTCTGTCGTATGTTCGATCGATGATGTCCTCACTGATTTCAAGGCTTGACTCATAATGGACTCTTAAGGCTTCCTTGTCCTTTGTGATGCCGCTATGAATTTCAATCGCCTTCTTCTCCAGCTGTTCAATAAACTGCTGGCGCCTTAACGTCAGTCTGACCGCATAGTCAGTAAACTGCTGATTGAGCACTTCAAGCATTGTACGGTCACTGTTCGGATTTGATTTAAGCTGCTTCAGATAATGATTCTTCTGTTTCAGTATACGCTGGTAATTAGACAGGTCATTCAGATAGACAGCAGAAATCTGACCGATTTCTATATCGATAAAACGCCGTCTGACCTGCGGACTGCCTTTGACCAGATTCAGGTCTTCCGGTGCGAAGAGCACGACATTCATATGCCCGACATACTGGGTCAGTTTACTCTGCTCAAGATGATTGGCCTTCGCCTTTTTGCCTTTAGCAGATATTTGGAGGGAAAGCGGCATCGTGCCATAACGGTACTCCAGCTCACCTTCAATGAGTGCAAAGTCACTATTCCACTGTATCAGTTCCTTATCCTGCGTGGCCCGATGACTCTTGGCCAGCGCAAGACAATAAATAGCTTCCAGCAAGTTCGTTTTTCCTTGCGCATTGGAACCGATCAGCACATTCACTTCATCATGAAAATGCAGCGAAACTTGATCATAATTACGGAAATGCGTCAGATTCAGTTCTTTTAATCTCATCCTTCTTCAGAATAAGAAATCTTGAACTTGCCCACACCTTCAACATCAACGATATCATTCTGAGCAAGCTTCTTTCCTCTTCTCGTTTCCAGCGTGCCGTTCAGGTATACCGTGTTCTCCTGTAAAAACCATTTCGCCTGACCGCCTGTGCCTATAATCCCTTCAGATTTAAGCAGCTGTCCGAGAGTGATCTGACTATCAAACTCTACTTCATTCAACATGTCACGGTTCCTCCTATCCGTATAAGTCATCATATAATTATACCTTTTTTCAGCCAGAATTGCATGCCTTATCAACTGAAAGAAGCGATGGATTATCCATCGCTTCAGATTACGAGTTATTGGGACGTCTGATGAGCAGCATGCAGATTGTAATGAGCAGAAAAGCAGTGCCTGCCAGAAAGGGAATAGTGATGAAACCACCCCAGTTGATATACTGGGTATTACATGGTACGCCGCCCACACACGCTTTAACCGGTGCAAAACCTGGCAGCTTCTGTTCGAGATAATGATAGACCGAGAAGCAGAATCCCAGAACCGAGAACATCAGTACCAGATATTTGATTTTGTAGTCTTCTCTTAAAGCAGCGAAACCAAGTATAAACACAAGTGGATACATCAGAATCCGCTGATACCAGCAAAGTTCACAAGGCACGAAATGCCTGATTTCTGAAAAGAACAGACTGCCGAGCATCGCAGTGATCGCAACAATCCATGCGGCAAAAAACAGCTGCGTATTCTTCTGCATTATTTCTTCGCCGATTCAATCGCTTGTTCAATTTCCTTGATTTCCAACGGATTGCTGACTGTTTTACCATCGATAATAATCGTCGGTGTCTGCGTTACGTTATGTTTTTTGTACAGGTCGATATCATGATTGACCGCTTCATCCTCTTTTGCTGCAACGACTTTATCTGCATGCTTGATGCCGATTTTCTGTGCCGTTTTCTTGATGAGATCTGCTGTCAGCCAGCTCTCTCCTTCAGTATGGGTCGTCGGCTGTGCTTCAAACAGCGCATTGTGAAAGTCCCAGTATTTGTCGGGATTATTCTTCCGGATATATTCTGCCGCATGTGCACCGCGCAGGGAATCGGCACCGTGGAAGGGCGTATTGACGAAGTACATCTTCAGTTCACCTTTATCCACATATTTTTTAATCAGTTCCGGCTGAATTTCCATATCATAATATTTACATGCAGGACACAGAAAATCCCCAAATTCCACTAAAGTCACCGGCGCATCTTTTTTGCCGAGCATCGGCTGCCCTGAGACATCAATTTCAGCGGTCTCTTCAGTCGTATTAGATTCGTCAGCTGAATTCTTCTGATTGAAAATAATCATAGCGGCGATCGCGGCGATGACGATTAATGCCAGCAGCATTGCAAATATTATATTTCCTTTATTTTTCATCATGATCTCCTCATCAATAAATAATGTATAGTATAAATTTTATACCAAAGAGGATGATTAAGAAAGTGTGGAATGGTTAAAATTATGTGACAATGCTATTTCATCGACAAGGCCTGTCTGAAGTTATTGATCAGACCTTTACCGTAACTGAAGACGCTCCCCTTATAAATCCGGGCTGCAAGCAGCAGGGAGAGGATAATGGTCAGGATACAGATGACGATGCCGATGTTGAGTTCAAAGTCAGTGATATGGCTGGATAATGTTCTGAGCAGCATGACGATCGGTGTGAAGAACGGGATATAACTCGTCACCTTGACCAGCATATTATCCGGTGTCGATAGATTGAAGATGGCGATATAAAAGGCTGCAAGATTGATGAAGGTGATTGGCATCACAGCCTGTGCGATATCTTCCACACGGTTCGTCAGTGCGCCGATGATAGCGGAGATACTCACGTTCATCAGCAAGCCCAGCAACAGAAAGATCAGCGTATAGATAATGATCCGGATAGTGCCAGGACCAAAAGTGATATCAAATGATTTCAGCACTTCGTTTAAATCAAAGATATAGATGCTGGCGATGATGGTCAGAGCGACTGCCAGAATCTGTGTTAAGGCTACTGCTATAATAGCAGCGATCTTCGCCATCATGTGATTGACAGGTGATACGCTGGTCACAATCATTTCGATGACGCGCGATGATTTCTCCATCGCAATTTCCGTTGCAATCTGACTGGCATAGTTCACAGATACCAAAAAGATCAGGAACAGGCCGATATAGACAACAGCGATATTAACGAATTTCTCATTATCATCAACCTGATTATTCTGCCCGCCTATGATCTTCTCATCCACTTGTGCGGGGGCTGTAAGTAACTTCAGTTCGGCGGGGGTCAGGTCCAGCGTCTGCGCAACCCGGCTGCTCTGTACAGCTGACAGAGTCGTCTGAACCGGTTCGATGTCGGCGCTGTCCTTTGAATAGATAGTAGCATTCAGCTGTCCTTCATGCGCCTTGATCTCGACCAGCTGCTTGTAGGTGTCATCTTCTATTCCTTTTTTACCTGCAGCAAGGTCGACCTTCTTCAGCTTCATCTGCTTGTCCGTCTGATGATATGTTGTGATAAAAGCATCCTGTAAGTCAGGCGCACCCGCTACAGCAGTCACTTCATCTTCACTGTGATCAAAGAAATCGACTATTCTGTCCATATTGCTCAAAGCGATTACAGCAAGCATGAGTATCAATGTCGTGATCATGAATGAGCGGCTTGTCACTTTTTTGAGATAAGTCATTGAAAATGTCGTCATAAATTTATTCATGATGGCGTCCCACCTTTGCGAGGAAAATATCATTCAGAGAGGGTTCTGCGACTTCAAAACGTGACACAAATCCCATATGGCTCACCGCTTCAAATATAGCAGGTGCCGCTTCGATATAATCGATGGTCAGTCTGACATCCTGGCGGTTCTCCTTGTAGGCGATCACACCCGGCATCTCCTTCAGTTTCGTGAAATCATGGTCGCCTCGGATGATGATTTCCTTGCGACCGAAATCATGCTTCACCTGCTGGATATCCCCTTCGACGACCGTCGCGCCTCTGTCCAGAATGCATACTCTGTCACACATCTCCTCGACGTGCTCCATACGGTGTGAACTGAAGACAATAGTTGCACCGCCTTCGTTGATCTCCTTGACTGCCGACTTCAATAGCTCCACATTGACTGGATCAAGCCCGCTGAACGGTTCATCAAGAATAAGAAGCTCCGGCTGATGAATGATGGCGCCAATCAGCTGAATCTTCTGCTGATTCCCTTTGGATAATGCCTCAATCTTCTTCTCCTTATTTTCAGTGACCTCGAATCGTTCCAGCCAGTAATCAAGCTCACGTTTGATATCATTTTTCCTCATGCCCTTCAGGCTGGCAAGGTAATGAAGCTGTTCAGAGACCTTCAGCTTCGGATTAAGACCTCGTTCTTCCGGCAGATAACCGATACTGTCGGTCATCTGATAGGTGATGGGCTGACCGTTGTAGGTGATCTCCCCAGCATCACGTTCCAGCAGTCCCAGTATCATGCGGAAAGTGGTCGTCTTGCCGGCCCCGTTTCCGCCGAGAAAGCCGAGCATAGCCCCTTTTGGTACTTCAAGCGTCAAATTATCGACAGCCGTGAAACGGCCAAAGTATTTCGTAACATGCTGGATATTTAACATAAAAAACCATCCTTTCCAGTTGATTTTAACAAAAAAAACCTATGCCGGCTAGCATAGGTCTGAAAATCAATAGGTTCTGATTGGCAGGATGAGCTGAACGATATTATCATCATCCTGCGGTTTAAGGATGAAGGGGCGCATCGTACCGAAGAACTCGATATTGACATCGCTGTTATCGATTGCTTTTAATGCATCCATCATATATTTGGAGTTGAAAGAGATCTTCAGTTCCTGACCTTCAAAGTGAGACGTCTTCACTTCCTCTTTCACGGTACCGATTTCCGGAGAAGTTGAAGAAAGTTCAACCTGCTGAGCATCAGTAGATAATTTGATAACGTTATTACCCCCTTCACGAGCAAGCAGTGATGCACGGTCGATTGCATGATAGAAATCATTGTTTTCAATCGTCAGCGTCGTCTCGTAACTCTCAGGAAACAATCTGCTTGTATCAGGGTAGTTCCCTTCCAGCAGACGCGAGATGAAATGCACATGCCCGACTTTGAACAGCACCTGATTAGCGGCAAAAAAGACATCGATTGATTCATCGTCATCACTGATGATCTTATTCAGTTCATTCAATGCTTTCCCTGGGATGATGACGTTGATGTTTTCAATCGTATGATTCTCCAGTGGCAGACGGCGAAGTGCCAGACGATGTGAATCTGTTGCAGTACAGCTCAGCACATTATCACTAATCAGCCAGTTCACTCCTGTCAGTACAGGACGTGTTTCTGAGGTGGACACTGCGAAGTTTGTTTGTCGAATCATGTTCTTTAACACTTTTACCGGTAATGTGATGACGCTGTCTTCAGAAACCTGAGGCAGGAGCGGATACTGGTCGGGGTCCAGTCCGGAGACGTTGAATTCTGACTGGCCGGACGTGATCTTGGCCTGGAAATTCACGTTTGTATCGATTGTGACTTCTGCAGCAGGCAGTTTTTTGATGATATCAACGAAGAAACGTCCAGGCAGTACGATTGAGCCTTTGTCCTGAATTGTCACAATCTGTTCGTGATCGACTTCAGCCGGGATAGTAATTTCAATCGATACTTCAGAGTCTGAACCGGTCAGCATTAAACCATTGTCTGTTGCATCAATCTTGATTCCTGTCAGAATGGGCAGTGTTGTACGCGGTGAAATAGCTTTTAACGTGTCATTCAGTTGATTGATGAAATAATCTCTCTGGATTGTAAATTTCATATTGATGCTCCTTATCGTCGTTATATATATATTTTATCTCTTTTAAAATCGTAATAATAGTAATAGGGGGTGTGAATAGGTGGATAAGTCGTGTCTGACTTACAGCGTCAGGATATCCACATGTGTATAAAGTGTGGATAAATCAGTACCTGTTATTCTATGTTATCCACAACTTAACCTGAAATCTCTTTCTCGAGATTCTTAATTTCTTTAGCCAGTTTGTCATCATTTGCAATTTGATTCTTTATTTTTTCATGAGCATGGATGACTGTCGTATGGTCGCGTCCCCCGAATTCCTCACCGATTTTTGGGAGCGAGTAGTCCGTCAGTTCACGAGCAAGGTACATGGCGATCTGTCGTGGAAAAGCGATAGATTTCGTCCGTTTTTTGGCAGTGAAATCTTCAAGTCTTATATTGTAGTAGGCACCGACAATCGTCTGGATGTCCTGTATGCTGATTTTCTTCGGCTTGCTGCTGGCAATGATGTCTTTCAGTGCCTCAGCAACGAGATCAGGAGTCAGTTCACGCTTCACGAGCTTGGAATAGGCACTGACACGCGTAAGGGCGCCTTCCAGTTCTCTGATATTGGAATGAATCTGAGTGGCGATATAGAGCATCGCTTCATTTGGAATCTCAATGTTCTCTTCTTCAGATTTCTTGCGCAGAATCGCAATCCTTGTTTCGAGATCAGGAGGTGTGACGTCTGTGATAAGACCCCATTCGAAACGTGAACGGAGACGGTCTTCAAGTGTCGGAATCTCTTTTGGTGCCCGGTCGCTTGAGATGACAATCTGCTTATGGTTCTGGTGCAGTTCATTGAAGGTATGGAAGAATTCCTCCTGAGTCGATTCCTTACCGGCTAAAAACTGAATGTCATCAATCAGCAGGACATCAACATTGCGGTATTTCGAGCGGAATTCTTCGGTTTTGTTGTCCTTGATGGAGTTGATGAATTCATTGGTGAACTTCTCGCTGGACGTATAGACGACCTGTGCATTGTCCTTATGTTCCATAACGTAATGGCCGATCGCATGCATGAGATGGGTCTTACCGAGACCGACGCCACCGTAGATGAAAAGCGGGTTATAGGCTTTGGCAGGGGCTTCTGCGACAGCAAGAGAAGCGGCATGGCTGAAACGGTTGCCACTGCCGATGACGAATGTATCGAATGTGTTGTCAACGTTCAGCTGATTAGGCAGGATTTCACTGTGACTGTGTCTGACAGGTTCCGGTTCAGGTTTCAGTTCAGGAATTTCATCTGTATCCCCGCTTGAGATGATTTTAATTGTCAACTCTTCTCCGATTGTCTCCTTTATCGTCTCCTGAATCACTGAAATATAGTTTTTGACAAGCCAGTCCTTATTAAAAGCATTAGGCGCTTCAATGATGATCTGCTGACTGTTAAGGGATTTTACTTTAGTGTTTACAAACCATGTCTGATAGCTGGGAGCAGAAAGCTTTTTTTCAAGGTTTTCCAGGACTTTCGTCCATATAGAATCAATGCCGCTCATAGTATGCCTCTTTCTTAATTTTTTTTCTAGTTATACACAACGTGCAGTCCTGTGTATAATGTTAAGAACAGGGTCTGAATAATTATCCACAAACTATTCACATTCTGTGGATAAAAAGATTATTCACAATGTTATTCACACGAAATATAAACAAAATGATAGCAAATAAAACAAGTAATATCAATCATTTTATAGACTTATCCACAAACTGAGGTTTTTGCACACCCGTAGTTATTCAGAGGTGTGGGTTTGTGGATAGTAAAGAAATCGGCTGTGCATAAAATTGAATGACAGAAAAAATTATCCACAATAGTACAGAATGCTGATGTGGATAAGTGGATAACCTTTGAATCATGAATTTCCAACTAAAACTTGCATGTAGAGGTGTAATTTGCTATACTTCAGTAGTTACTGTCGATCACATAAACGTGAAAAATAGATGAATAAGCAAACAGGAGGTGTCCTAAGTGGTAAAACGTACTTATCAACCTAATAAACGTAAACATAGTAAAGTTCATGGTTTCCGTGCACGTATGAGCACTAAAAACGGCCGTCGAGTTCTTGCTCGTCGTCGTCGTAAAGGCAGAAAAGTATTATCAGCTTAAGATCACTCTAGTAGTGGTCTTTTTTTTGTTTAAATGCACATAGTCATCTAGTATAATTGGAGAAAACACGCGGCAGAAGTGAGTGAAAACGTTGGAGAAAAGTTATCGTATCAAAAGAAATGAAGATTTTCAGGCCGTCTACAGAAAAGGGAAGTCTGTCGCGAACCGTCAGTTTGTCATCTATCGCTTTGATAGAGAAAAGGCTGAGCACTTCAGACTCGGCATCTCTGTGTCCAAAAAGCTGGGCAATGCAGTCGCCCGTAACCGTATTAAAAGAACAATACGTGAGAGCTTCACCCGTCACAAAGAAGACATCATCGCAGCTGATTTCATCGTTGTAGCCAGAAAGCCCGCTGCTGATATGTCGGTGGAAGAGGTCAATAAAAGTCTTGAACATGTAATGAAGATTGCCAAAGGATTTAATAAACGTATTAAATAAGGAGGCACTGGAATGCAGGAGACATTTACAGGAACGACTGTAGAAGAAGCTGTGCAGCTCGGCTTAAAGACATGGAATCTAAGTGAGAATCAGGTGAAGATCGATATAGAGGAGCAGGGGAAGAAAGGTCTGTTCGGCATCGGACGACGTGAAGCTGTCGTCACTCTTACTGTTATCGACCCGGCACTGAAGAAATATTCACTCGAAGAACTGAAACAGACAAACATTCAGTCAGCAGCGGCAGTGACTGCTGAAAAAGCTGAGAACGAGTTGAAGCCAGGACCACCGGATGATGAAGCAGCTGAAGAAGTAGTTGACAACCAAAAAGAAGCAGCTGACAGAAGCGCTGCTAAAAAGCTCGTGACTGAGTCAGCTGACAGAACACTTGACTACTTAGTCCAGATCCTGAAAGAAATGGGCATTGAGGCGACGGGTGAAGTGATGGTCAAGAGCAATGATGTCAGAATCAATCTGATATCCCGAGATGCTGCCCGTATCATCGGTAAACGAGGTTATACCTTAAATGCGCTGCAGACAGTGGCCCAGACGCATATTCAGCAGACCTATAAAGGTTATATCACTGTGCTGCTTGATATTGAGAATTACCGCGAGAAGCGAAAAGAAATACTTGAAAATCTGGCGCTCAACATGGCACAGAAAGCGCAGCAGACCCACGAACCGGTTAAATTTGAACCGATGCCGAACTACGAAAGAAAAATCATTCACCAGGTCCTGACCCGAATGTCTGATATTGAGACTTATTCTGAAGGACGAGAACCTCACCGCTACCTGGTCATCAAAGGAAAATAAATGAAGAAGACAATAATAGATTAACTCTAAAAACTTCGGTTTTTAGAGTTAATCTATTTATTCAGAGCATATCAATTTGTTTTTATTTGGATTCATTTTACAATCAACGAATGAATAAATGGAGGAGATACTATGGAACTAGAGACCATTTCAAGCATATCGACACCGATGGGTGAAGGTGCTATTGCGATTGTCAGATTATCCGGTCACGATGCCATTGAAATCGCTGACCGTCTCTATATAGGAAAGAAGCCGCTGACTGAAGTCGATAGTCATACGATCAACTATGGTCATATCAAGAATCCGGAAACAGATGAGATAATTGAGGAAGTCATGGTCGCTGTCATGCGTGCACCGCGTACTTATACGCGTGAAAACATTGTTGAAATCAACTGTCACGGCGGCATCATGACCGTCAATCATATACTGGAACTCACGCTCTCTAATGGGGCGCGTCTTGCTGAGCCGGGTGAGTTCACGAAACGTGCTTTCCTGAATGGACGGATCGACTTATCACAGGCTGAAGGCATTATGGACTTCATCCGTTCAAAGACAGACCGCGCAAGTAAGGTCGCCATGAATCAGATTGAGGGCCGTCTCAGTACGATGATCCAAGGCTTAAGACAGTCCATTCTTGAGATTCTCGCGCAGGTTGAGGTGAATATTGATTATCCGGAATATGACGATGTGGAAGAAGCAACGACGCACTTCCTGCTGCAAGAGGCAACAAAGATTGAGCAGTCAATCGATCAGCTGCTGACGACAGGTGCACAGGGTAAGATACTACGCGAAGGATTGTCAACAGTGATTGTCGGCAAACCGAACGTCGGTAAAAGCTCGATGCTGAACACACTCACTCAGGATAATAAGGCGATTGTCACTGAAGTGGCCGGCACGACGCGTGACGTACTCGAAGAATATGTCAATGTCAGAGGCGTGCCGCTACGGCTGGTTGATACAGCAGGAATTCGTGAAACTGAGGATATCGTCGAGAAGATTGGTGTTGAGCGCAGTCGCGAGGCATTGAGTAAAGCAGACCTGATTCTATATGTGCTCAACTATAACGAACCATTGACCGAGAGTGACTATCAGCTCGCTGAAGTCATCAAATCAGAAGACGTAATCGTCATCATCAATAAAACGGACCTGGAACAGCATCTTGATATCGGTGAAGTGCAACAGATGATGAGCGACGCGCCTATCGTTGAGACCTCCATGCTGTCACAATCAGGTATTGACCAGCTGGAGGAGCAGATTGCGAAACTGTTCTTTGAAGGATCAGTGCAGCAGCAGGATATGACCTACGTCTCTAATGCGCGTCATATCAGTCTCTTAAAAGAAGCGAAGAAAGCCATCAATGAAGCGATGAATGCAGCAGAGATGGGTGTGCCGATTGATATTGTACAGATTGATTTGATCAGAACATGGGAACTACTTGGAGAAGTAATCGGAGAAGAAGTATCAGACAGCCTGATTGATCAGTTATTCAGTCAGTTCTGTCTCGGTAAATAAGGAGGAAATCATTTTGGAAAGATATGATGTAATCGTTGTCGGTGCAGGTCATGCAGGGGTCGAAGCGGGACTCGCATCTGCCCGTATGGGTGCAAAGACACTGATGCTGACGATTAATTTAGATTCAGTCGCCTTCATGCCCTGTAACCCGTCAGTGGGTGGGCCGGCAAAAGGGATTGTCGTGCGTGAGATCGATGCGCTCGGCGGACAGATGGCGAAGACGATTGACAAAACACATATACAGATGCGTATGCTGAACACAGGTAAAGGACCGGCCGTACGGGCGCTCCGTGCACAGGCCGATAAAGTACTCTATCAGCAGGAGATGAAAGATGTCATTGAGAACACACCGAATCTCGACATCATGCAGGGCATGGTGGAGCGTCTTGTGATTGAAGACGATAAAGTGACCGGTGTTGAGACAGTGATCGGCACGACTTATTATGCAGATGCAGTCGTTCTGACGACAGGTACTTTCCTGCGCGGCGAGATTATTCTCGGTAAGATCAAATATTCATCAGGACCGAACCATCAGATGCCGTCCATCAAGCTAGCGGATCATTTAAGAGACCTCGGTTTTGATATCGTGCGTTTTAAGACGGGCACGCCGCCCCGTGTTAACGGCAAGTCGATTGACTATGATAAAACTGAGATTCAGCCCGGTGACGAAGTCGGACGTGCTTTCAGCTACGAGACGACCGACTATATTCTGGATCAGTTGCCTTGCTGGCTGACTTATACGAATGACAAGACGCACCAGATCATTGATGATAATCTGCATCTATCAGCGATGTACTCAGGAATGATCAAAGGGACGGGCCCTCGTTACTGTCCGTCCATCGAGGATAAATTTGTGCGCTTCAATGACAAGCCTCGTCATCAGATTTTCCTGGAACCTGAAGGACGGAACACGAAGGAAGTCTATGTGCAGGGGCTATCGACAAGTCTGCCTGAACATGTACAGAGACAGATGCTGCAGTCCATTCCAGGTCTTGAGCGCGCGGATATGATGCGTGCAGGCTATGCCATTGAATATGATGCCATCGTACCGACTCAGCTCTGGCCGACCCTTGAAACGAAGAAGATTGACGGGCTGTTCACTGCGGGTCAGATCAATGGAACATCAGGTTACGAGGAGGCGGCCGGCCAAGGTCTGATGGCGGGTATCAATGCAGCCGCTAAAGTACTTGACCGTGACCCTGTCATTCTAGGCCGCGCCGATGCTTATATCGGGGTTCTCATCGATGATCTGGTGACAAAAGGAACAAATGAACCTTACCGTCTTCTGACAAGTAGAGCTGAATATCGATTACTACTTCGTCATGATAATGCTGACCTTCGTCTGACAGAGATCGGTCACGCTATCGGTCTGATCTCTGAGGAGCGGTTTGCGCGCTTTGAAGAGAAGAAAGAAGCGGTTGCAAATGAAATCAAGCGTCTCTCTGAAACCCGTATCAAACCGAATGACCATACACAGAACCTGATTGCTGAGCACGGGGGTACTGCACTGAAAGACGGTATTCTAGCAATCGACCTTCTGAAACGTCCGGAGATGGACTACGCATCAATCAGAGAGATTCTGGCTGACGGTGTCGTTGTACCGGAAGAAGTAGCAGAACAGGTCGAGATTCAGACAAAGTATGCTGGTTACATCGATAAGTCGCTGCAGCAGGTCGAAAAGATGAAACGCATGGAAGATAAAAAAATTCCTGACCACATCGATTATGATGATATCCATAGTCTGGCGACAGAAGCGCGTCAGAAACTGAAAGAAGTGAAACCGCTGAGTGTCGGTCAGGCATCGCGTATTTCGGGTGTCAATCCAGCGGACGTATCCATTCTGCTGGTCTATATCGAACAGGGAAAGATTGCGAAGGTGAAATAGATGAATGAACAGCAATTTATAAAAGCACTCCGGGAAAAAGGTTTTGAGTTAACAGAAAAACAGCTGCAACAGTTTGCAATCTATTATGAAAATCTAGTAGAGTGGAATGAGAAAATTAATTTAACAGCTGTTACAGAAAAGGAAGAAGTCTACTTGAAGCACTTCTTCGATTCTGTGACGCCAAGTTTCTATTTCGATTTCAATAAAATAGAGACGCTATGTGATGTCGGTGCCGGTGCAGGTTTTCCGAGTATTCCGCTTAAGATTCTCTTCCCGCACATCAAGCTGACCATCGTTGATTCACTCAATAAACGAATCAACTTCCTGAATCATCTTGCTGCCGAACTGAATCTGGAGCAGGTGAAATTCGTCCATGACCGCGCAGAGACATTCGGGCGTACGGACCAACGTGAAAGCTTCGATATTGTCACAGCACGTGCCGTCGCCAGACTGTCTGTGTTAAGTGAGTTCTGTCTGCCGCTCGTCAGAAAGGGTGGACATTTCCTGGCGCTGAAAGGTGCTCAGGGCGCAATCGAAACCGATGAAAGTGAATTTGCAGTGAAGCTTCTCGGCGGCGAAATCGTAGCGAGTCATCAATTCACCTTGCCTATGGAAGACAGTACACGCTATATTGTAGAAATTGAAAAGCGCAGACAGACTGCTAAGAAATATCCAAGAAAAGCGGGCACGCCTGCGAAAGAACCGTTGATGAAATAATGAAGTGATGAAAGTGAGTCGAATGAGATGAAGAAACCTTTTTCAAAGCTATTTGGATTACGCGATAAAGAAGATATGGCAGTGGAACGTGCAGAGGGCAATGTCATCAAACTTGCGATAGAACGCATAGTACCGAATCGCTACCAGCCGAGACAGGTGTTTGACGAGGAGAAGATTCAGGAGCTGGCTGATTCCATCAAAGCTTACGGTCTGCTGCAGCCGATTGTCGTCCGTCCGATTGAAGAGGATATGTATGAGATCATTGCGGGTGAAAGACGTTTCAGAGCGCTGAAATTAAACGGTGTGGCAGAGACAGAAGTCATCGTGAAACCGATGAATGATAAAGAAACAGCAGCAATCGCACTGATCGAGAACATTCAGCGCGAAAATCTGTCGGTTGTCGAGGAAGCGGAAGCTTATAAGAAACTGCTTGATTTAGACGGTATCACACAGCAGGACTTAGCGACAAGTCTCGGTAAAAGCCAGTCCTTTATCGCGAACAAATTACGCTTATTAAGATTATCTTCACCCATCCTAGAAGCACTGGGGAAAGCACAGATCAGCGAGAGACATGCGCGCAGCCTGCTTGCACTGAATGAAGTCCAGCAGAAGGAAATGCTGCAGATCATCAGAAGTCAGAGTCTGAATGTCAAGCAGACAGAAGAACGCGTGAAGCGTATGCTGGGCGGGGAAGAAGTCAAACCGACCCGTATTGCTTTCACCCGTGATATGAAGCTCGCTTTCAACACCATCAACGAAAGCGTGAAAGCAGTGGAGAAGAGCGGTATCAAGGTTAAACGTAAGGATACTGAATATACCCACTTCTATGAAATCTCCATCAAAGTATTCAAGAACCAGAATAATCAGTAGAACCATCCTTTGCCGGATGGTTTTTTAGTTTGTGCAGTCTGACTGTAATATTGGTATAATCTTAATAATGAATAAACAGCAAGGAGAGGAAAAAATGAAGATTTTAGCTATCGCCAATCAGAAAGGTGGCGTAGGAAAGACGACGACTTCTGTCAATTTAAGCGCCGCACTTGCTGAACGAGGAAAGAAAGTCCTTTTAGTGGACACCGATCCGCAGGGTAATGCGACAAGTGGGGTCGGCATCGATAAAAATAATGTGAAGTTCTCTGTCTACGATATGCTTGTTGAGGATGTTTCCATCAATCGTGTCGTACTGCCGACTGATCAGGAGAATTTATCCATTATACCGGCGAATATCGCTTTGGCAGGTGCAGAGATTGAACTGGTATCCGCGATGAGCCGTGAAGTACGACTGAAATATGCGTTTAAAGAGCTGGAAGAAGCGTTCGATTACATCATCATCGACTGTCCGCCGTCACTGGGACTCCTGACAATCAACTCATTCACGGCAGCGACCGGCATCATCATCCCTGTCCAGTGTGAATACTATGCGCTTGAAGGCTTGAGTCAGCTCCTTAATACAATCAAACTGGTGCAGCGTCATTTAAATCAGTCACTCGAAATCGAAGGTGTGCTGCTCACGATGCTGGACGCACGGACTAATCTCGGTAACGACGTAATGGCTGAAGTGCGTTCGCATTTCGGGGACAAAGTGTACAACACAATCATACCACGTAACGTCCGGCTCTCTGAGGCCCCTTCTCACGGTCAGCCGATCAACGTGTATGACGCGCGCTCAACAGGCGCAAAGACGTATGCCGAGCTGGCGGAGGAGGTCATCAGTCATGGCTAAAGGACTAGGAAAAGGTCTCGGTCGCGGCCTTGATGCGCTCTTTCAGGATAACAAGGGGGATGAAGTCGTTGAACAGCTGAGACTGGATGATATTCGGCCGAATCCGTATCAGCCGCGTCATGAATTCGAGGAGCAGGCGCTACTTGAACTTGCTGAATCCATCAAGCTGCACGGCGTATTGCAGCCGATCATCGTCAAGCGATCGATCAAAGGCTATGATATCGTCGCGGGAGAACGCCGTCACCGCGCCAGCAAACTGGCCGGCAAGAAAGATATTCCTGCCATCGTTAAATCAATGACAGATAAGCAGATGATGGAGTTTGCAATTATTGAGAACCTGCAGCGCGAGGATCTGAATGCGCTGGAAGAAGCGAAGAGCTATCAGCTGCTGATGGCTCACCTCTCTCTGACACAATCAGAAGCAGCTGACCGTCTCGGCAAATCAAGGCCTTATATCGCGAATATGCTGCGTCTTCTTAATCTGCCGGAAGAGATCAAAACGCTGATCAATGACAAGAAGATTTCGGGCGCACATGGTCGTACGCTTCTAGGACTGAAGAATCCTGCCGATATGCTGGCTTTGTCAGAGCGTGTCGTCAAAGAAGCGTGGAGTGTCCGTCAGCTTGAACAACATGTCAAATCACTGTCTCAGACAGGGGAGCAGCCAAAAAAAGTATCAGTTAAGCCGAAGTTTCTCGTGAAACACGAGCAGACGCTGAAACAGCATCTCGGTACGAACGTCGAAATCTCTAAATCTCGCAAAAAAGGTAAGATTGCCATTGAGTTCACCTCTGAAGAAGAATTCAATCGTCTGATTGATTTACTGGAGCGTGTCTAACTAGATGACACACATGATGAGACAACTCTTTGAGCCAGTTGCAGATGCGGAGATGTGGAAGAGTATCGGACTGAATACATTCTGGTCAATTGTGACCATTCTGGTTGCCTTTATCGTCATCAAAATGTTGCACTTTATGATAGCGAAGTTCTTTCAGGTCAGAAGGCTTTCCAACCTCTCCTCCTCAGAAAAGAGAGATACGACACTCATCAAGCTGCTGCAGAATATCATCACTTACGTGGTCTGGTTCATTGTGCTGACGACAGTGCTCAGCAAGATGGGTATAAAAGTAGAGAGTCTGATTGCCGGTGCCGGCGTCGCAGGGATTGCGCTTGGTTTCGGCGCACAGACGCTCGTCAAAGATATCATCACGGGCTTCTTTATTATCTTTGAGAGTCAGTTTGACGTCGGTGACTACGTCAGAATCAATACGGGAGGTACGAAAGTAGCGGAAGGGACTGTGCAGTCTATCGGTCTCCGTTCTACTCGTATCCGTTCTTTCACCGGCGAGCTCACCATACTGCCGAACGGGACGATGAATGAAATCGTCAACTTCTCGGTCAATAATTCTGTTGCGGTATTTGAGGTCTCGGTTTCAAGTGATGAGAATATCCGGGCAGTAGAGGACATGCTGATGCCTTATCTTGAGACACTGAAAGATAAGTATGAGGATGTCGTCAAGACGCCGGAGATTCTAGGGGTCGATATGGTGAAGGCGGGTGAAGCAGTCATCAAGATTGCAGCGGAGACCTTGCCGAACAATCACGTCAAGGTGTCAAGACTGCTGAGAGGCGACCTGAAGGATTTTCTGGACAGTCACGGCGTCAAAGCACCGGTACCGAGAATGGTGATGTACAATCAGCCTAAAGGAGGTCCAGGATATGAATAACTATCAGATGAACGATATCGTTGAGATGAAAAAACAGCATGCCTGTGGCACAAATGCATTCCGGATTATCCGACTAGGTGCAGATATACGCATCAAATGTGAGAACTGCGGCCGGAGTATTCTGCTGCCGCGACCGGAATTCAATAAAAAACTAAAAAAAATTATTTCGTCAGCTGACGAATCATAAAAGGAGAACTATCATGGCATTAACAGCTGGAATTGTCGGTTTACCGAATGTCGGTAAATCCACTTTATTCAACGCAATTACGAAGGCAGGTGCACTCGCTGCCAACTATCCTTTCGCAACAATTGATCCGAACGTGGGGATCGTTGAAGTGCCTGACTACCGTTTAGATAAACTGACTGAGCTTGTTACACCGAAAAAAACGGTACCGACCGCATTTGAATTCACGGATATCGCCGGTATCGTTAAAGGCGCTTCTAAAGGGGAAGGGCTCGGTAACAAGTTCTTATCACACATCCGTGAAGTGGATGCGATCTGTCAGGTCGTCCGTGCCTTTGAAGATGAGAATATCACACACGTATCCGGCAAGGTGGATCCGGTGGATGATATTGAAGTCATCAATATGGAGCTTGTCCTGGCTGATATGGAGTCTGTCGAAAAACGCTATGCACGTGTTCAGAAGATGGCGAAACAGAAGGATAAGGATGCAATGGCTGAAGAAGCAGTGCTGTCAATCGTAAAAGAGGCGCTTGAAAACGAAAAGCCGGTCCGTAGTGTGAAATTCACACCGGAACAGCAACGTCTTGTAAAAGGAATGCATCTCCTGACGGCGAAGCCGATGCTGTACGTGGCGAATGTCGCAGAAGATGATCTGCTTGATGCTGACAATAACGATTACGTTAAAGCGATCCGCGAATACGCAGAGAACGAAGGTTCAGAGGTCATTGTCATCAGTGCCCGGATCGAAGAAGAACTGGCAGCACTTGATGATGAAGACAAACAGGAATATCTCACTGACCTCGGTATCGACGAATCGGGTCTTGATAAATTGATTAAAGCATCTTACAACCTGCTGGGTCTTGCTACTTATTTCACTGCCGGTGAACAGGAAGTCCGTGCCTGGACGTTCAAGCAAGGCATGACAGCACCTCAATGTGCGGGCATCATCCACACAGATTTCGAGCGTGGCTTTATCCGTGCTGAGACGGTCAGCTATGATGACCTGGTGAACAACAACGGCATGAACGGTGCGAAAGAAGCAGGGAAAGTGCGTCTTGAAGGCAAGGAATATCTCATGAAAGATGGAGATGTCGTTCATTTCAGATTTAACGTTTAATTCAGGAGGTAGACATGAAGCCTTTAAAGCGGATTATTTACGGCATTAAGGTCATTACGAAGTCGGGCGCTAAACGACAGGAGATGTACAATGTGGTCTACTACTACTTTGTGCAGGCTGTTAAAAAAGATGAATACGTTGCACTGAATGAAGATATATATAATAAAATCAGCTATCCTGAGGACGCTATCCGCTATCTGGATATCATCAGCTGTGAGGAAATTGATTCAGCGGATAGCGATTATTACCTGTACGAGTATCTTTACTTATCAGAAGATATCAAGCTCTTTCATATCAAAGAAATGGTCGTCTATAAATTAGACGAAGTAGTCTACTAATGTTGTAATCTGTATCTTACTATGCTATAATATTCAATTGTGAGTAATGAAAATTATTCCTTGCTTTACGAGTCCGTAAAGCCGCATAGACCATAAGGAGGTGTAAAAGATGAGAACATACGAAATTATGTACGTTGTACGCCCGAACATTGAAGAAGATGCGAAGAAAGCGTTAGTTGAACGTTTCAGCGAAATCCTTACTTCAAACGGTGCGGAAATCATCGAAGCAAAAGATTGGGGTAAACGTCGTTTAGCTTATGAAATCGAAGACTTCAAAGAAGGTTTCTACCAAATCGTACGCGTTAACTCTACTGATCAAGCGACAAACGAATTCGATCGTTTAGCGAAGATCAATGACGATATTATCCGTCATATCATTGTACGTGAAGAAGAAAAATAATCAACGGGGGCGAATTGCATGATTAATCGAGTTGTATTAGTAGGTCGTTTAACGAAGGATCCCGAATACAGAGTCACACCCTCAGGCGTATCGGTTGCTACGTTCACATTAGCGGTTAACCGTACATTCACAAATGCTCAAGGAGAACGCCAGGCGGACTTCCTGAACTGTGTTGTGTTCCGTAAGCAAGCTGAGAACGTTAATAACTATCTTAACAAAGGTAGTTTAGCAGGTGTGGAAGGCAGATTGCAATCTCGCAGCTATGATAATCAGGAAGGCCGTAAAGTGTATGTGACTGAAGTCGTCTGTGACTCAGTACAGTTCTTAGAGCCTAAGGGTGCGAACCAGAACCGTCAGAATGACACTTCGTCAAATGACTATTCTAGTTACGACTCAGGTTTCGGTGGACAATCACAAGGTCAGAATTATCAACCGAACAACAATCAATCCAACAATAAACCATCTACTCCTGCATCAAATAACCCATTCGCGAATGCAACGGGCCCTATTGATATCAGTGATGATGATTTACCGTTCTAATAAGAAATACTAATGTAAGGGAGGCAACAATCATGGCAGGTGGACCAAGAAGAGGCGGACGTCGTCGTAAAAAAGTGTGTTACTTCACAGCAAATGGTATTACACAAATCGACTACAAAGACGCAGAATTACTGAAAAAATTCATCTCTGAACGCGGTAAAATTTTACCACGTCGTGTAACAGGTACTTCAGCTAAATACCAACGTATGTTAACTGTAGCTATCAAACGTGCTCGTCATATGGCATTATTACCATATGTGAAAGAAGAGCAATAGAAATAGATAAGACCCCCAGAACCTATATGGTTCCGGGGGTCTTTGTTTTATGAGGTCCCGCATCTAACCCAGGTAATCAAGTAGAACAGATGTCATCACACCGGCTGCTGTAAATAACCCGACGAGCGCGCCGCCATCTTCATATGCTTCCGGCATCATCGTGGCACCGATCATCGTGATAATACCACCTGCAGCAAAGCTTGAGATGATGGAGATAACAGCAGGATCCGCATGATCCAGGAAGACATAACCGAATAATGCACTGAGACCTGCTACAATCGTAACGCTCACAAATAAGAAGATAATTTTCTTTTTGGACTGTCCGCTTTTCAGCATACCTGACGTGCTGGATAGACCTTCAGGAATATTACTGATAAAAACCGCGAGAAGGAGCAGCATACTAACACCTTTACCACCAATGAGCGTTGTACCGAGCATAATAGATTCCGGGATAGCATCCATGACCGTCCCGATGAAGATACCCAGACCACCACCAGAACGATCACCAGAATTTTTACTGCCGGAAGAAGAATCGTTGTCAGCATGCTGCAGCTCATGTGCATGAGAACGCTTACGATGCTTCCCGCCATGATGAGTGATCAGGGCTTCAAGCACCGTGAATACTACAGCTCCGGCAACAAATCCGATGATGGTATTCGTCAGCTCACTCTTATTAAGTGATTCCTGCAGGAGTTCAAAAGTTGCAGCGCCTATTAATACACCGACACCAAATGCCATAACAAAACCGAGTATTTTGCGGGGGATATGAATAATCATACTGATGATAGCACCCAACAGGACAGCACCACCAGAGACAGCACCCCAGAAAAAAGCTGCACCCATAATATTTTCCTCCAAAAAACCCCGAGGGTATTCCCTCGGGGCAGATATTAATATGAGTGATTAACGACGGTCTAATAAGTCGTTATCATCGCGGCGTACTTCGCCATCAACTTGACGGTTGTTTGTATCGTCGATTTCAACTTGTTCTTTACGTACGCTTTCAGATACGTGAGCAGTATCTTGAACACGATTTTTCTTGATTACTAATTCTTCAGCTACAACGTTTTCTTTTTCAACGTTGATGCGTTCTTCAGTTAATGGTACACGGATAGTGTCATCGCCATCTAAACGATCGAAGTCAACATCTCCGTCTACTCTTTCGTCTACACGACGACGTTCGATAGTTACTTCGTCACGGCTTACAGGTACATCGAATTCTTGACGTTCTTCAACTACGTCTTTATCGATACGTACTTCACCAGTTTGAACCTGGTCTTTACCTACACGAAGACGTTCTTCGTGTAAACGGATTTTTTCATCCTCGTTTAAGTCAGTACGGTTAGCGATATCTTCATCAAATACGTACTCGTCACGACGTCCTTCTAATACTTCATTGTTATCTACGCGGTCAAATTCGTTACGGTTTAATTCATTGTTAAATTCGTTTTTCATGTCTACATGTTCCTCTCTTGTTTGTAAGTTGTTTGTGCGGTGTTTCTCAGAGTACTCAGCATCAGTGTCAGATTGTACGCTTTGTCTTGATGTAAGCCCAGTTGTGCCGTCGTCAGGATTAGAGTACGCGCCTTCATTTAATGTCTGATTTTCATCACGGTTGATAGTATCAGGGTTAGCAAATCCGCCGACTACACCATTTGTATAAGTGTCGTTGTGGCGATCTTGTCCTTTAACGTAACTGTGATTTGCTTCAGTTGTAGAAGTGTTATAAGTTGCATCATTATCTACGTATAGTAAGATGTTGCCACTTTCAACTTCTCTTTCGTATTGATTGTGTTCAGCATCTGATAAGTTTAACTTATCAAATACACGGTTCTGCGGGTTTTCCCCAGTGAAGAGTGAAGCTACTTTATCGCCAAATGATCCATCAGCATTCTTGAAGTTAACATCTGTATAATTCAGTGCAGAACCTTCAAGTTTGTTTTTAGAGATGACATATAAGTCGCGCTCAGCTACTCCTTGAGACTTCAAGTTATCAATTCTACCTAATAATGCTTGTTCACTAGAAAATGATTCAATGTTACCCATTGTAATTCTACCTCCCAATCACTAATGTGTTGTAAATCTCTAAGATGTCGTTTTGATTTTCTTGTGATGTTAGAAATATACCCGACCACCGCCACCCTAAACACTTAAAAAATAAAATAATTAAAATAAATCAAAAAATAGTTTGGACAACCGTTGCGCTTTATTGGCGTTGACCCGTGATTTGGTGCGGATTTGACCTTGATATTAGCCAGTAAATTTGTTATCATCAATTAATAAAAAAATAAATAAAAACACTCATATAATTAAAGGATATGGCTTTAAGTTTCTACCACGACACCAATAATGACGTGACTATGAGTAAAAAATGTATCCATCCTCTTAATATAGTATGAGTATGGACCTTCTTTTTTTACTCGCCTATTCCGATATGGTGGGTTTTTTTATTTTAAGGAGGACCACAGTGAAAGAGTTACAGCAGAAAGTGAAAGATGAAGGCGTTGTGATTGCAGGCTCTGTACTGAAAGTTGATGCTTTTCTCAATCATCAGATTGATGCGCAGCTGATGAAGAAGGTAGCTGATCACTTTTATGAGCATTTTAAGAATAAAGGGGTCACTAAGATTCTGACGATTGAAGCGTCGGGGATTGCACCATCCATTATGGCGGCTTTAGCCTTTAACGTGCCCTGCCTGTTTGCGAAAAAGGCAGTACCTTCGACTCTGACGGAAGAAGTCTATACGACAGATATCCATTCCTACACAAAGAACAAGACAAGTCATGTAGTCATCTCCCAGAAGTTCCTGTCTGCTGAGGATAAAGTGCTGATCATTGATGATTTCCTGGCGAACGGTGAAGCGGCACTTGGACTCTATGACTTGGTGAAACAGGCGGGCGCTGACTGTATCGGTATTGGAATCGTGATTGAGAAGAGCTTCCAGCCTGGGGCAGACCGGCTGAAAAGTGAAGGGCTTGATGTTCTCAGTCTATGTCGTATCGCTTCACTTGAAGGTGATAAAGTGACGCTGATAGGAGAAGAAGAATGAAAAACTTCCTATTAAGTGTTCAGCATTTACTGGCAATGTATGCTGGAGCCATTATTGTGCCGATTATTGTAGGACATGCGCTCGGCTTTACTGCTGAAGAGATAGCTTATCTCGTTTCAATCGATATTTTTATGTGCGGGGTTGCCACCTTTCTGCAGGTCTATAAAGGAGTCGGTATTGGTCTACCTGTTGTTCTCGGCTGTACATTCACAGCAGTGACACCGATGATCATGGTCGGCTCTAAACATGGGATAGAAGTGCTGTACGGTTCTCTTTTTGCCTCTGGTATTATTATCGCCTTAATTGCACCGTTCTTCTCATACTTAGTGAAGATATTCCCGCCGATTGTCACAGGGAGTGTCGTCACGATTATCGGTATTACTTTGATGCCGGTCGCGATGAATAACCTGGCTGGCGGTCAAGATTCTAAGACGTATGGTGATCCTTTAAATATTATTTTAGGGATGATGACGCTGGTCATCATCCTGACTATCCATCGTCTTTCCACCGGTTTTATTCGATCAATCGCCATTCTGCTCGGTCTGTTCATCGGTACAATCGTAGCATCGTTCTTCGGTCTCGTGGATACAGGTGCCGTCATGACATCGAACTGGTTCGAACTTCCTAAGCCATTCCGTTTCGGCGGTTTCCAATTTGAGTTCGGTTCTATCTTACTCTTTGTCATCGTAGGTATCGTCAGTCTGATTGAGTCAACGGGCGTCTATCATGCACTCAGTGAGATTACGAAGACACCGATTGACCGTAAAGATATTTCAAAAGGATACAGAGCTGAAGGAATTGCCATTGTACTGGGTTCCATCTTCAATGCCTTTCCTTATACAGCCTATTCACAGAATGTAGGCCTCGTCTCATTATCGGGTGTCAAATCCAAGAATGTCATGTATGGGATGGTGGCACTGCTTATACTTGCAGGTTCAATGCCGAAGTTCGGTGCACTGGCCACCATCATTCCGACACCTGTTCTTGGTGGCGCGATGATTGCTATGTTTGGTATGGTAATGGCATACGGTGTGAAGATGCTGGGCGCGATTGATTTCACAAAACAGGATAACTTACTCATTATTGCGGTGTCGGTCGGTATCGGGCTGGGTATTACGACAGTTCCAGGTGCCTTTGCGAAGTTCGGTGAAGACTATGCCTGGCTGACTCAGAACGGCATTGTACTCGGTACACTGACGGCGATATTACTGAATTTATTTTTTAATGGTTTAAACAATCAACAAATTGAAGAAACTATGAAATAATAGATTAATAAATAAAATGGAGGTCTCAATCATGTGGGAAACTAAGTTCCAAAAAGAAGGCTTAACATTCGATGATGTGCTACTTATTCCAGGGAAATCAGATGTATTGCCGAATCAGGTTGATCTGACGGTGGAATTATCGGAAAGACTTAAATTGAATGTCCCGATTTTATCAGCAGGTATGGATACGGTAACTGAAGCGAAGATGGCGATTGCGATGGCGCGTCAAGGTGGCCTCGGTGTTATTCATAAAAATATGTCGATTGAAGAACAGGCAGACGAGATTCTGAAAGTGAAACGTTCAGAGAACGGCGTCATCACTAATCCATTCTTCCTGACCCCTGATGAACAGGTCTTTGCAGCAGAACACTTAATGAGTAAATACCGTATTTCAGGTGTGCCGATTGTGAATAATGCTGACGAGATGAAATTAGTAGGGATTCTGACTAACCGTGACTTACGTTTCATCGAAGATTATTCAATTAAAATCTCTGACGTCATGACAAAAGAAAACTTAGTGACTGCATCGGTTGATACGACACTTGAACAGGCAGAGAAGTTACTGCAGCAGTATAAGATTGAGAAGTTACCGTTAGTGGATGATGCAGGTCAGTTAAAAGGCCTGATCACCATCAAGGATATCGAGAAAGTCATCGAGTTCCCGAACGCAGCTAAAGATGAGCAAGGACGCCTGCTTGTAGCAGGGGCAGTCGGTATTGCGAAAGATACCATCACACGTGCCAGACATCTAGTAGAAGCAGGTACGGATGCACTTGTGATTGATACAGCGCATGGCCACTCTAAAGGGGTGCTTGATATGGTACACGAACTGAAAGAAAACTTCCCGGAGGTCACTTTGATTGCAGGTAACGTCGCGACTGCTGAAGGCACAAGAGCCTTATTCGAAGCGGGAGCTGACGTCGTCAAGGTGGGTATCGGTCCTGGTTCTATCTGTACGACACGTGTTGTAGCAGGTGTCGGTGTGCCTCAGATTACAGCGATTTATGATGCCGCAGGTGTTGCACGTGAACTCGGCAAAACCATTATTGCAGACGGCGGAATCAAATTCTCAGGAGATATCGTCAAAGCACTTGCGGCCGGTGGACATGCCGTCATGCTCGGTTCACTCCTTGGAGGTACAGAAGAAAGCCCGGGTGCAACTGAAATCTATCAGGGCCGTCAGTACAAAGTCTACCGTGGCATGGGTTCACTCGGTGCGATGGAAAAAGGTTCTAAAGACCGCTACTTCCAGGACGACAAAGAAGCGAAGAAATTCGTGCCGGAAGGTATCGAAGGGCGTATCGCCTATAAAGGTCCCTTGCAGGATACAATCTATCAGTTAGTCGGTGGTATCAGAAGCGGTATGGGTTACACAGGTTCACAAGACTTACAGGCATTACGTGAGGAAGCGCAGTTCATCAAGATGACAGGTGCCGGCCTGAAAGAAAGCCACCCGCACGATGTACAGATCACGAAAGAAGCACCTAACTATTCTATCTAACGAAGGAGATAAACCAATGGAAATGGCATTTGAACAGGAGTTAATCCTGGTACTCGATTTCGGTAGCCAGTACAACCAGCTGATCACAAGACGTATCCGTGAGATGGGTGTCTACAGTGAGTTACATGATCACGAAATCTCAATCGAAGAAATCAAGAAGATGAATCCGAAAGGCATCATCCTGTCGGGCGGACCGAACTCAGTCTACGAAGAAGGCTCATTTACAGTAGATCCTGAAATCTTTAATCTAGGGGTACCGATACTGGGTATCTGTTACGGCATGCAGCTGATGACGAAATTACTCGGCGGCTCCGTAGAACGTGCGAATGAACGTGAATACGGTAAAGCGATTATCAATGCTGAGACACACTCACTCTTCCACATGCTGCCTGAAGAGCAGACCGTCTGGATGAGCCATAGTGATAAAGTCATCAACATCCCGGAAGGCTTCCGTATGATCGCGAACTCACCAAGCTGTAAATACGCAGCAGTAGAAAATGCTGAGCGCCAATTATACGGCGTCCAGTTCCATCCGGAAGTCCGTCACTCTGAATACGGTAACGACTTACTCCGCAACTTCATCCGTAAAATCTGTAACTGTACAGGCGAATGGACAATGGAGAACTTCATCGATATCGAAGTGGAGAAAATCCGTGAGCAGGTCGGTGACAAAAAAGTATTATGCGCGATGAGCGGTGGCGTTGATTCATCTGTCGTTGCTGTGCTTCTGCATAAAGCAATCGGCGACCAGCTGACATGTATCTTCGTCGACCACGGTTTACTGCGTAAAGGCGAAGGCGACATGGTCATGAAGCATTTCGCCGAAGGGTTCAACATCAATATCATCCGAGTAGACGCGAAAGACCGCTTCATGAACAAGCTTAAAGGCATCTCTGACCCTGAACAGAAACGTAAAATCATCGGTAATGAATTCATCTATGTCTTTGACGACGAAGCGTCTAAATTACAGGGCGTTGAATTCCTGGCGCAAGGTACACTGTATACAGATATCATCGAATCAGGTACAAAGACCGCTCAGACCATCAAATCTCACCACAACGTCGGCGGCTTACCGGAAGACATGCAGTTCAAATTAATCGAACCGATCAACACACTCTTCAAAGATGAAGTACGTGCACTCGGTATCGAACTCGGCATCCCAGAACACCTCGTATGGCGTCAGCCGTTCCCAGGCCCAGGCCTTGGCATCCGTGTGTTAGGTGAAATCACAGAAGAGAAACTGGAAATCGTCCGTGAATCAGATGCGATTCTAAGAGAAGTCATTGCACAAGAAGGCCTCGAGCGCGACATCTGGCAATACTTCACGGTCCTCCCTGACATCCGTTCAGTGGGTGTCATGGGTGACTATCGCACATACGATTACACAGTCGGCGTCCGTGCCGTGACAAGTATTGACGGCATGACGAGCGACTTCGCACGAATCGACTGGGAAGTGCTGCAGAAAGTATCCAGCCGGATCGTCAACGAAGTGAATCACGTTAACCGTGTGGTGTATGACATTACCTCTAAGCCACCGAGCACGATTGAGTGGGAATAGAATTATAAAATAGTAAAACCCTTTAACCATAATGGTTAGAGGGTCTTTTTTGTGTTCTGAAATCAGAAAAAACAGCAGAAAAACAGCAAAGTGTGAGAAAACTGTTCCCCAGACATGGAAAAAAGAGCCGATTAAACAGCTCTATAGTAGTTGAGTATTATAAAAATCTACTAGCTAGATAATACATAATTAAAACGATTAGACCATTGATAATCGCAAACTTTAAATCAAAGGGGTGTTTTTCTTTGGAGAAATGATTTAATACTCTGTCAGTAATAGCAAATAAGAAAACAAATACTGTAAGCATAATTAAGCTAGTTAAAACAAATGTAATTGGATCTGGATTGTTCATGCCTTACTCCTCCCTAATAACTCACCGCTTCTAATTTACTCATCATGTCTTTATCCATCTGTTCAGTTACATGGCTGTATATCTGTAACGTGGTCTTATGGTCTGTATGACCTACTCTATCCATAATAGCCCGTAATGACACACCTAACTGACTCAACAGCGATATATGGCTGTGCCTTAGCGTGTGCATTATCACATGCTTATTAATCAGCTTCCCATCCTGGTCGTCCTTTAACTCATCTACAGCCGTCTTGATGTTGCGATTGACGGAAGTAAGAGCCATAGGATTGCCGTAGTGGTTAGTGAAGATGAAGCCACGATCTATATAGTTGCTCTCCCACTGTATCGCTTTCTTATTCTCTAACATGACTTTACGCAAGATGTCACAGCTTCTAGTAGTCAGTGAGATAGTCCTATAAGACGCTTCCATATTAAGTACATTTTTCATACTGTAGTCTAGATCATAAAAAACAATAGATTGTCTTATTTATCATTATAGCTCAATCTGTAATTTATTGTATATTAAAATGTAAAGATTTAATTTCAATAATTATTTTTAAGACAAGTTAGTAATATAGGTAATCGAGCAGAAAGAAGCCCTGTTCAAACAAATTGGAGGCTTTTTTGTGTAGCTGAAAACAGATAGGGAAGTCTCTAATCTTCAGACTTATTCACTTCTCGCATATAAGGAAGGCCTTGAAAAACCAAGGATTCTTAATTTCCAAAAGTATATAGGCCTGTATAAAAACGCTGAATAACGCCCAAATTAAGATTTTAAAAGTAATAAGGTGTAAAAGAAGAATAATTACATATCTTATGTTTATATAGAGATAATAAAATTTGTATGTATAAAAAAAGCTTAAAATTATCTTTATATATATCAATAAATAATTTAAAGTATAAAATATAAAAGTTTTTTATAGAAAGGTAGAGAGAAGATGGAGTCTTTATATAAATATTATTACAATAATGAACAAAAAGATTATAAAGAAGAAGTAAAAAAACGTCTTTCAGCTCCTTCTAGAATAGAATTTGATTTTAAAGTAAAACAATATAAAAGAGAAGATAAGCATAGACTATATTTTATTCCTACTTTAAAGATGATAAAAATGGTTGAAGCCATTGCTAAACGTGATAGATTACTAGATAAATATTTTGATGCTCTTCCTGATTCAGCTCGTGAAGCTTTTGAGAGGGAAGTAATAACTAACGAATTATTTTCAACTAATGATTTAGAAGGTGTGAAAAGTACTAAGAGAGAAATTGCTGAAAGTGTGAAGCTTGCTAAAGAGAATAAAAAAACTAAAAAAACTACACGTTTTTTAAGCATGGCTAACTCTTATTTAAGTTTATATCTTAATGAAATTAAACTCCCTTCGACACCACAAGATATAAGAAAAATTTACGAGAAAATTTCAGCTTCAGAAGTGGAGGAAGAAGATAAGATAGACGGAAAGTATTTCAGGTTAGATGGTGTGGATGTTAAAACTAGCACAGGAAAGGTAATACACCAAGGAATAAACGGACATGAAAATATTATAATCGCCATAGATAAGATGTTAGATATTCTTAACGGGTACGAAGAAATTTCAGCAATAATAAAAGTAGCTGTTGCCCATTACATTTTTGGATATATACATCCTTTTTATGACGGAAACGGTAGGACTTCAAGATTTATAAATAGTTTATACCTTTCTAAAAGTCACAGCCGCTTAACATCTATCTCCTTATCAAGAGCTATAAATAATAACTCCAAAAAATATTATGAAATATTTGAGCATACTAACAGTACGCTTAATGCCGGCGAACTAAATGAGTTTATTGAAACCTTCTTAGAATACATCATCAAGGGACAAGAAGAAGTCAAAAATGAATTAGTCATAAAGCTTAGACTGATAGATAGTGCATTTTTAAAATTATCGTCAGAGAAAAAGTTAGAGAACAAAGATCAAAAATATTTCGATGCTTTATTTATTATTGGTCAAATCCAGCTATTCACTGATAATGATTTGACAGTTCAGGCGATGGCAAGTTATTTAGAAGTAGCTGAAATAACGGCCCGTAAAGTATTAAATGATCTTGTAGACATGGGCTTGTTAGAAGTAGAGGGTAGCAGGCCGAAGTTATATAAAAGTATAGAAGGATACTTTGATTTTGAATAAAAGAGCAAAAAAAGGGCAGATATTTGTGACTCGGGGCAACACCAGGAAACAAATTTAATATCGCCATCGCTTCAACCCCCTTGATATATAAAGTTTTGAAACTCTATGAAATTTCTCTATTTTCTATTTTGGATTGAGTGGGAATAGATATAAAAACCTCTAACCATCACGGTTAGAGGTTTTTTCGTGCTATTTAGCGTCTTCTTTTAAAGGGAGCGGATAGAAGCCGGCTTTGAACTGCTGCCATAATGGGTCAGGCAGGTCGTGTTTATTTGGGTGGTGGGGGTCGAAGTAAGAGATGATCTCGTCTTCTCTGCCTTCTTTGATCTTGCTGACAAATGCGTGATCGAGCAGAAGTCCTCTGCCCATTGCGATCAGTTCTACGCCTGTATGTAGAGCGTCAATAGCCTCGTCTGCTGTGAATATGGAACCGATACCGATCAATGGCATGCGACCATCGACCCATTTGTGCAGGAGTTCGATGCGATTCTGGCCGGCATATTCACCTTCATGTACATCCCCGTGGATATGCATCAGTGAAGCGTGCAGGTAATGGAGCGGTTTCTCGATCAAATGTTTGATCAGCTGTTCTGTCAGTTCCATTTTGATGCCCGGGTTAAAAGTTTCTTCCGGTGAGAAGCGGTAGCCGATAATGAATTCTTCATTGCCGTATTCTTTTACTGTGTTGACGACTTCATCGACGACTTTCAGAGCGAACAGGAATGGATCTTTCCACTGGTCTGTCCGCTTGTTGAAGTGAGGAGAGACAAACTGATGGATGATATAGCCGTTCGCGCCGTGAATCTCTACGCCGTCGAATCCTGCTTCAATGGCACGACGTGTCCCTGCACCGAATGCTTTGATCGTATCTTCAATTTCTTCTTCTGTCATTTCTCTGGCAGTGTGCGTGTGCTGCTGACGGAAGCTTTTGAGCTCCATCGCACTCGGTCCTGCAACATCACCGTCTGGCGTGTATTCAGGTAATGCCTGTACACCGCCGTGATGAATCTGGATAATAGCTTTTGCGCCGTTCTTTTTCATTGCTGCTGCGAGTCGCGTCAGGCCCTCTATGTCACTGTCACGTGAGATTGAAGGCTGTCCTGGAAACGCCTGTCCTATTTCAGTCACATATGTCGCTGCTGTGATGGACATGCCGACGTCTTTAGAGCGGCTTGCCATATAAGGTAATTCTCTATCGGCGATGGTGCCGTCTTCATTTGAGGAAATATGTGTCAACGGTGCCAGTACAAATCGATTTCTTAGTTTGACGCTGTTGTTTAAAGTTAAAGGTTGAAATAAGTCTGCATATTGAGGGTTCATTACAAAGGCTCCTTTTCCTAATTAATGTGATACTCTTGAAAAGCTTATAATAACTTCCTGAATTTAAGCAAAAAATAAGACTTCACTCATGTCCTGAAAGTTAATGAAGTCCTTTTTGTGGCATGAATTTAGAAGAATACATTATGAGGAGGTCATTAATGATGATTAAAGCAATGGTCCAGGTTGAAGTTGAACCACGAGCAACAAGCGACGCTCCGGGTAAGGCATGTGAGGTAGATTCCTTATCTAAAATCGGTGATTCCATGAAACTGCAGGACGGGATAACAGGTGTAGTGACGGCAGTAGATCCAAACGATGCAGGTAAATTTGATAGTGAAGAGAATATTGAAGCCATTGTGACAGTTCAAGTCGCTGAATAGCATTGAATAAACCCTCTAACGCAGATGTTAGAAGGTTTATTTAAATACGTTGCTGAATATCAGATAGAATAACACCATAAAAATGCCGGTAAATGCTGCCAGTTTGTAGTTAAAGGGTTTCCTGGTTTTAGAGAAGTAATTGAGTAAGCGGTCGGTCCCATAATAGACAAGAAAAAAGGTACCGAACATAATAAGACAAGTGATCAGTACAGCTGTGAATTGCATAAGTATTCCTCCTGTTCTTTTATCCAATTATATCATTTTCAGTAACGGAAGATAAGGTCAGGACAGGCGAATCTGGAGCTGCTATGTTTATAATGGAGTCAAGGAGGACGGATAATATGTATACGTTCAGAAATGTAGAACCGCAAGATCTGGAACAGATAGCAAGGCTTGAAAGCCGTGCTTTTGTTCCTGGCGTCGCGGATACAAGAGAGGTGCTTGAAGAGCGGATCGATAAGATCGCTGAGACGTTCATTGTGGTCGGGAGCGAAGGGGAGATCGCCGGGTTCATCAATGGGCCTATGATTACGACGCAGTATATTACAGATGACCTGTTCAAAAAGGTTCCCTCTCCGAAAGTAGGGAAATATTTAAGTGTGCTCGGTCTTGTAGTGTCTGAAGAACATCAGAGACAGGGACTTGCAGGTAAATTGCTCGAGCAGTTTACCGAGAGAGCGCGAGAGCTGTATGTAAAAGCTATCACCTTGACCTGTACTGAGGACTTGGTCCCCTTTTATGAGAGGTACGGGTTTAAGTGCCACGGTCCATCGTCATCCCAGCACGGCGGCGAGCAGTGGTTCAATATGGTGAAAGAGATTAAATAACGAAAGAGATGAAAGGCGCCGTGTTGCTGTATGCAGCGAAAGACGAGGCGCATCATCATATAGTTGTATTGAAGGATTTTTAGAGAGAAAAAGGGTTTATTCTGACAAGGGCAGTCAACGTCTTTATCAGATTCAGTTGCTTGAAGACGCAGCATTTACGTTAAGTGAAATTAAATATTTTATAGAACTGAAGGAGAAATTCAAAGATTTGGCTGCTATGCAGAATATGAAGGACACAGATTATAGTCGCCCGAGCATCATCTCGCTGATCGTCTGTTATAATATATGAGATTGGAGTTGATATGATGATTAAGCTTAAAAATCCGAGTCCTGTTTATTTGAAGGGGGGCGATCATGCCATCTTGCTGCTGCATTCTTTTACGGGAACAGTCAGAGATGTGAAGGATCTTGCTAAACGTCTTAATGAAGAAGGGTTCACGACTTATGTACCCTCGTATCCGGGGCATGGGTTGCTGCTGGAAGAATTCCTTGAATATGATATGAACGACTGGTGGCAGCATGTCGTTGAAAGCTATGACTTTCTTAAGAGTGAGGGCTACGCTAAAATCAGTGCTGTCGGTGTGTCGCTAGGTGGCCTCTTTACGCTTAAGTTACTTGAAACATATAATCTTGAGAAAAGCGTCGTGATGTCTGTGCCTCAGTTCAAGGATGAGTCAGGAATCTTCTATCGTCTCGAGCAATATGGCCTCCGTCTTAATAAGATGATTGGCTTGTCTGAAGAAGAGAATAAGGCGCAGCTTGAAAGAATCAATCATTATCAGCAGGGCGCAGATCAGTTCTGCCTGATGATTGATGATATTATGCTGAATCTGAGTACAATCGAAGCGCCTGTCCTCGTGATGTATGGTCACCGGGACGACGCGGTGTATGCGGAGAGTGCGAAATATATCTATGAACATCTCGGTGGCCAGAAGGTAATTGAGGGCCTGCGTGATAGTGGACATTTGATGACCCTGGACCGGGGACAGAAGCAGACGGAAGAGAGAATCGTCTCTTATTTCTGTCACAGAAATGTCTAATCTTTAAACCTTATATTTTTTTACAGATGGTGTATGATAGTGATATGACATTTAAAGGAGTGAGATTATGTCTGCTAATATCAAAAAACTGATTGTATTTATTCTCGGTCTCGCTGAAATCATGGCAGGATTTGCCATTTATGAAACTTCTAAATTTGGTTCATTTGTCTTTGTAGCACTAGGCATTCTCTTTATCGCAATCATGTTTTTAATAGATCAGCGTTCCAAGAATCCGTATAACGGACGGTATACAAACTAAACTCTGAGCATAGGCTCAGAGTTTTTTATTTTGTTCAGCTCGTCTTCGTTCTGCTGATATCTGATACATCGCATCGCGCAGATGGATGATATCATCATCTGCCAGTACTTTCATGTGAGGTCCGACCTTCAATAACTCGAAGTAAGGAATATCGGTGTCTATTTCCCGGGTAATCTTCAGACGGCCGATCTCATGGACATCTCCGTCATGGCGGATCTCTTCAATAGATGCCGGTTGCTTATAGCGTTCAACGTAAAGCTTGATATCCTGGTCATATTTCACGTGAAAACGAATGTAATCCTGTCCTGTCTGATAGTAATGCAGGTTATGATAAGTCTGGAACTTTCTTAGCGTTGACACAGGAAAATTGCGGGCGAACTTGCCCAGCTTCTGACCGAAGTTCTCAAGCTGTCCGATTTTACGCATCAGATTGATACGGACAAACCAGTCGTCCGCCTGCTTAATTGCATTGACATATGTCATCAGCATCAGGATAGATTCTCTTCTGACCCACGGGAAATAAGGGAAATTGACGAAAATGAAATTAGAGTCCGTATCGCTGAAATGTATGGAGAAGCCCTTAAGTGAAATGAGCTCTTCAGGTGTCCGCCTGTTCGGCGGTGCATCTGATAATCTGATAATTGCTTTATCATTATGGCCGAGCAGCGCACTGCCTTCATCCGTCAGTACAACCTCAGCCTCGTAATAATGACCTCTTGCATGGGCACGTTTCAGTCCTTTATCATGTACGCCCAGTAGTTCAATATAATTGATGATTCGTTCTGCTATCGATGTCATTTCATCCACATCCTTTTTCCACTCTATACCCCGTCTCGCAAAAAAAGAACTGACCTACGTCAGTTCTTCAAATATTTCTTCATCAAAGTTTCTACTTCATGCTTCCAGAAGAAACGATCTATCTTATTTTTATGGACGACCTGGATGAAACCATTCGTCAGCCACATTGACAGCACCTGCGGCGGAACGCCCATATCGTAGACTTCATTCGCTGTCACAAAAGCTTCACGATGAGAATCCATCTGTTCACCTTCTAACTGATTCTGTTTAAATAACCATCTTTCATTTCATAGACTTTATCAAAATACTGAGTCAATCTGGTGTCATGTGTGACAACAATGGCTGCTTTTTCCATGCCCTGTACTTCATCCCGTATCAGTTCAATCACTGCAAAGGCTTTTTCACTGTCGAGACTCGCCGTTGGTTCATCGGCGAGGATGACTGACGGCTTCGTATAGATGGCCTTTAATATAGCAACACGTTGTCTTTGTCCACCTGACAGTTCACTTGGATACTGATTCATCACTTTCTCGAGACCAAGCGTCTCAATTTTATCTGTCAGTTCCTTTTGAGATAAATGGTTCTTGTTCACTTTATCCAGTAGTTTCAGCTGATCTTTTACTTTCAGGAAAGGAACCAGGTTCGATGCCTGTAAGATAAATCCGATTTCCTTGAGTCTGATCTGGGCACGTCTCTTTTCTTTATAATCTGTTGTATTGATATCGTTGATAATAATTTGTCCGGAAGAGGGTTGCTGCAGAAGTCCGGCAATGGTCAGGAGCGTACTTTTTCCTGAACCGGATGGACCAATGATAGCTACCATTTCACCGCGTTCAAGGTGGAAGTCAGTAGGCTTGAGTGCCTCTACATACGTATTATCTTTACCGAAAATTTTGGATACGCCTTCTAATATCAAGACCATAGTCATCACCTACCCTATTGTTTTTAGTGGATCGACCTTCTGTACAGAACGGATAGAGAATAGCCCGCCGAGTAACGCTGTAATGATAAGTGTCGCTGCATATATGGCAATCATCTGCCATTTGAAGATGATCGGTACGACAGGTGGCAGGAAATAAGCAGTCAGGAATGTCAGCGCCAGAGCAATGATAACGGCCAGCACTGACAGCATCAAGGTCTGATAGATGACAGACTTACCGAGAAAGCTGTTGCTGATACCCTGTGCTTTCAGAAGGCCATAGATCGGTGCCTTCTGAATGGTGATGACATAGAGAAAGATACCGATGATGAATGCAGAGATAGCAAATAAGAAGTAACTCATAAAGTCGAGTGTCAGTTTCTGCTCTGTATAACCCGGCAGCTTTTTGATGAATGATTCTGTGTCCACTACCTGCAGATCGTTATTGACTTTAATGTTCTTAAAATCAGGGTCCTTCACAACGAAGGCATTCACTTTATCTTTCAGCCGGCCATTTGTCAGTACGTCTGCAGTATCATTATTCGCATACAGAATGGGGGCTGCATTATACTTCGCGCCTGCTGTAAAGCCGGTGATTGTGAGGGATTCGTCAGTACCGGCGAGATCAAGGTCATCACCGATTTTAAAGCCTTTCTCCTTAAATGTATCATCAGCGACCACTTCAAAGTCCTCTTTGAACATCTTGCCTTCAATGACTTCGGGTTCAATGAAAGTGCCTTTGTCAATGCCGAACAGTAGCGCGTTCTGCTTGCGGTCATCAGTTGATGTGATGACTGCTGTGTTTCTGATAGGAGAGATGTCTTTGAAATCTCCTTCAACAGCGTCCTTATCTATTACAGACTGGGCAAGGTTCTGATTAGATTCCTCAGTCATGATGATGGCATCCCCGCCCCATGTATCGATTGCTTCACGGTTCATATTCATCAGTCCGTTGGAGAGACCAGAAATAAGAAAGAGGAGATAACCGATAAGAACCAGGACACCAATAATCAGACTGAACTTTAATTTGCTGTAGAGTAGTTCTTTCCAGGCTAAAAACATATAATTCCCCCTTTTATTTAAGCAAGTAAGTACGGATGATCATATCCAGCTGTGCAGGGCTTAAGTTTAGAAGTGATTGACCTGACTTAGCCAGCAGTTGTGCGGTATTATGGTCTTCAAATACAACGGATTTCTTGAAATAAGGATCAAAGACAGAAATATAGGAATTCAGCAGCTGTTCTTCCTCTGTCATATGTGACTTCTCCGATTCAGGTGAAACTATCAGCTGATCAAAATCAAGATGTTTCTTGATGATCTCCAGAATCTCCATATTGGTCGGTGGCTGATTGTTGGTGATGTGATAAATCTTATTGTCCTCAGCATGAATAGCTTCAGTTAAGACTTTGACCACATAATCAACCGGCACCAGATTAGAAGTCCCTTTGTCATTGCCGCGCAGCTTGTACTGCTGACTTGATTGCTGGCGAGACATCTTTCTGCGGAATATCTTCAGAGCTTTCATAAAGCCATACAAAGTGAACTTAGAGTCCGCTTCACCTGTCTCTGAGTCACCGATGATGATGGCAGGACGTAGGATAGACTTTTTCATCGGTGCATGCATCACGGCATGTTCAGCCTGCAGTTTACTTTCTTCATACGGATTGTTCACTGGTCTAGAAAGGGGGTGCAGCTCTTCTTTGGCATATTCATGCTGACCGACTGTATAGGCGGTTGACACGTAGAGAAAATGCTTAGTGTGAAGCGATACTGCAAGAGCCAGTGCATGTCTTGTGCCTTCAAGATTAATCTCAAATAATTGCTGGCGAAGTTCCTCATCAAACTTAACGAGGGCAGCCAAGTGATAGAAGTAATCCATCTCGGGAAGGTTGTAGGCAGTAAGGTCAACCCCGCAGTGCTCTTCTGTAATATCTCCTTTCACAAAGTGAAGAGAAGCATCAGGTAATTGAGCGATTAACTTGTTCTTTTTTGCTTCATCTCTATAAAGTATGTAGAGATGGTGCTCGGTATCTTGAGCGAGCCGGTGAATGAGCTGAGCGCCGACAAAACCAGTAGCGCCTGTTAAAAAAATATTCAGAGTATCCACTTCCAATTCTAAAAATAAAAAATTTTCTGCGCAGTGCATTCGCATTGAATCTTATTATATAATTGTACCGTTAAGACGAACAAATTGACAATAAAATGCGAGGTTGATAAATATGCAAAACGTTTATTTTAATCATGACGGCGGCGTTGATGATCTGATTTCATTATTTTTACTTCTAAATATGGAGAATATTAAATTAACAGGCGTCAGTGTAATTGATGCAGACTGCTATATTGAACCGGCTACTTTTGCCAGTCGTAAAATTATTGCACGCTTCGGAGATGGTCGTCTTGAGACTACGATGTCAAAAGAAAGAGGGAAGAATCCATTTCCTAAAGATTGGCGTATGCATGCATTTTTCATGGACGCTCTTCCTATTCTGAATGAGAAAAAGGAACTGGCACCGCTCTCTGACAAAGAAGCGTATGAGCATTTAATTGAAAAAGTGATGGTCGAAAAAGAGAAAACAACTTTACTTTTTACTGGACCACTGACAGACCTGGCAAAGGCGATTCAGACAGAACCCTCCATTATCGATAAAATTGAAAGACTTGTATGGATGGGCGGCACGTATCGCAGCGAAGGGAATGTGCATGAACCTGAACACGACGGGACAGCTGAATGGAATGCTTTCTGGGACCCAGAAGCGGTTGGAATTGTATTCGACTCTTCGATTGAGATCAGTATGGTTGCTCTTGAAAGTACGATACAAGTCCCGTTGACTACTGACATCCGTCAAATTTGGGCAGATCAACGAGAATTTGAAGGCGTAGATTTTTTAGGTGTCAGTTATGCAGTCGTACCCCCACTCAAGCATTTTGTTACCAATTCTACTTATTACCTCTGGGATGTTTTAACAACTGCATCACTTGGTAAACCGGAACTTGTGAAATCTAAAATGATTCAGACCGGTGTTTATACTCATGGACCTGCTCAAGGACGTACATATGAAATGGAAAACGGGCGACCGGTCACTGTTGTATATGATGTTGACCATGATGGTTTTTTTGAATATATTACATCACTAGCTAAAAAAGTAAAAGCATCCGATAATTAATTTATATTTTAATGGCTCTCAAATATCATCTCCGTCTTCAGCTGGTCTTTCGGTTCGTACACCTTGAGATCAGTCAGATGGGTGATAAGTGCCTGCTGCACTTGAGCAGCTTCTTCAGATGTGGTCACTTTCGAGGAGAGTTCAACGATATGATGCTCGCCAATATCCCATTTTTCCAGCTTGATTTTGTAGCCGTCTAACTTCCCGGCATGTCTCTCAAATTCCACCGGTCCTATCAATGTCGTCTCTTCAAGACCTGATAGATAAGGTTTGAACACATCAGGTGCTGCATTTGTGATATGGAGATGACTGTCATCAAGGGCAGGGAGTATGTGTTCATCAACAGGTACTTCTATTACATGGGTGACACTCAATGTCTGATTGTTGATGCCATATTCAACTTCGTAATCACCTGCAACCCCGTCTTGTTCTGCCTGATGTAATGCTTTTTCAATATGACCGTCCTCTACTTTATAACGTTTTTTATACTGTATTTCGAGAAACTCATCATATTCTGACTTTCGGACGCGCATCGTCACTTTATTGTCATAGTTAGATCTCGTATCATGATCGACAAACTGGACAAGGAAATCTTCATCCTTATTTTCTGCAGCGAATGTTTTCAGAAACTTGCTTTTGATATGTCCTTTTTTGTTCAGGACCTTATTGCTATCCGCATAAACTTTTACTTCATATTTCATTACTCAGTTCCTCACTTTCATTTGTATTATCTACCCATAATCATAAAAAATAAAAAAAATAATGACTGATTGTTGACAAAAGGGTATCCATATTATAAGATTGAAATTGTCTTATTTGGAGGAATACCCAAGTCCGGCTGAAGGGATCGGTCTTGAAAACCGACAGGGGCTTTACGGCTCGCGGGGGTTCGAATCCCTCTTCCTCCGCCATTATTTTTAAACTAAAGACGACTATATAGATGAGATGTCCTGAGCAATCAGGGCATCTTTTTTTATTTGTCTTAAATTAAACAACTGAAGTCAATAAATCAACTATGAAACCCCTTTCTGAAAGCATTTACAAACTTGTATAGACAGTATACAATGAAGACAATTCAAAATGAGGGAGATGAGAGTATGGCAGTAAACAGAGATGATGTCAGACGTATTATCGATGCGATCGGTGGTAAGGAGAACGTGAATGCCGCAACACACTGTGTCACGCGCTTGCGTTTAGCGCTTGATGATGAGTCGAAGGTAAACAAGGAAGAACTGGATAAGATAGATTTGGTCAAAGGCTCATTTGCTGCAAACAATCAGTTTCAGATCGTCATCGGTCCGGGCACTGTAGATGAAGCCTATAAAGTCTTCACTGAAGAGACAGGTATGGGCGAAAGTACAAAGGATGAAGTCAAAGCAGCTGCAGCAGATAAAATGAACCCGTTACAACGGGCTATTAAAACACTGGGAGATGTCTTCATTCCATTGCTGCCTGCAATCGTGACAGCGGGTCTGCTGTTAGGCATTTCAAATCTGCTGTTAGAAGCGGGTGCTATCTATAAAGGGAAAGCAGTAGTAGATGTTTACCCTCAAATAAAAGGTATCGCCGAAATCATTAAATTAATCGCCGTAACCCCGTTTCACTTCTTGCCTGCATTAATTGGCTGGAGTGCGATGCGTGTCTTCGGTGGCAGCCCTATCCTCGGACTCGTCCTGGGGCTCGTGCTTGTCAATCCCGCACTTGCTTCTCAATACGGGTTAGCAGATAGAGATACAGGTAAACTAGCTGAGATTCCGACATGGGATATATTCGGTTTAAAAGTTCAGCAACTGAACTACGCAGCACAAGTATTACCGATTCTGCTTGCAACTTGGTGTCTTGCCCAAGTAGAACGATTCTTGAATAAGCGTGTCCATGATTCGATTAAAATGCTGGTGGTAGGACCTGTCGCCTTGTTATTAGTGGGCTTCCTGTCATTTGTAATCATCGGACCGGTTGCTTTCTGGCTCGGTAATCAGATTACTGGATTTGTCCAGATGATCTTTGAAAATGCCGGCTGGTTAGGCGGGCTCATTTATGGACTTGTATATGCGCCGCTCGTTATTACAGGACTGCATCATATGTTCCTGGCAGTCGACTTCCAACTGATGACCTCTAATCTTGGCGGGACGTATCTCTGGCCGATTTTAGCG
Source organism: Macrococcus carouselicus (assembly GCF_004359515.1). Taxonomy (GTDB): domain Bacteria; phylum Bacillota; class Bacilli; order Staphylococcales; family Staphylococcaceae; genus Macrococcus; species Macrococcus carouselicus. Next base: position 10,276 of record NZ_SCWD01000002.1, on the reverse strand, counting down.
ATTTCAAATATCGCACAAGGCTCTGCAGCATTCGCGGCATGGTTCTTGTACAAACGCCGCAAAATGGTTAAAGAAGAAGGACTTGCACTCACTTCAGGTATCTCAGGCTGGTTAGGTGTCACGGAGCCTGCAATGTTTGGGGTCAATATCCCGCTTAAATATCCATTTGTCGCTGCTGTACTGACGACAGGACTGGTTGGGGCATTATTTGGTGCACAGAATGTTTTAGGGAAAGTAGGGGTTGGCGGTGTTCCAGGTATCATGAGCATTAATTCTGGCTTCCGTCTCACTTTCTTTATCGGTATGATTATTGCGATTGTCCTGCCGGTTATCCTGACCCTAATCTTCTCTAACTTTGCGAAGAAAAAAGGTGAAGAAGTTGTCGTGGAGCGTGTGAAGGATTAATATTCAGATATGAAAAGGAGTTTTAACTATGGCTGTGACTGACTGGAAGAAATCAGTGGTCTATCAGATCTATCCGAAATCATTCAATGATACTACAGGGAATGGCCAAGGTGACATCAACGGAATCATTGATAAACTCGACTATTTGAAGCTGCTCGGTATCGATTATATCTGGCTGACGCCGGTATATCGTTCGCCGATGAACGATAATGGTTATGACATCAGCGATTACTATGAAATCAATCCGGAATTCGGTACGAAGGCGGATTTCAAGCATCTGCTGGACGAGGCGCACGCTAGAGGGATCAAGATCATGTCTGATATCGTCATCAATCATACTTCGACGCATCATCACTGGTTCGTTGAATCACGCAGGTCGAAAGACAATCCGTACCGGGATTATTATATCTGGAAAGACGGCAAGGGAGGTCCGCCGACCAACTGGGAGTCCAAGTTCGGTGGCAATGCCTGGCACTATGACGAGGCGACGGATCAGTATTATCTCCGGCTCTTTGATGTGACACAGGCGGATCTCAACTGGGAAAATGATGCGGTGCGCCGTGAGATTTACGATATGATCAACTACTGGATTGACTTCGGTATGGACGGTTTCCGTTTTGACGTCATCAATCTCATCTCAAAAGGGGCTTATGAGAACTCACCTAAAGAAGGCAAGGAGTTCTATACGGATGGTCCGAAAGTGCATGATTATCTGCACGAGATGAACCGGGCGACATTTGGTAATAAAGAAGGCTTTATGACAGTAGGCGAGATGAGTTCAACGACGCTTGAGCACTGTATCAAATACACGAAGCCTGAGCGCCAGGAACTGAGCAGTGTCTTCAACTTCCATCACCTGAAGGTCGATTACAAGGACGGCGAGAAGTGGTCAGAGATGCCGTATGACTTCATTGAGCTCAAGAAGATACTTTTCAGCTGGCAGACCGGCATTGCAGCAGGCGGCGGCTGGAACGCCATCTTCTGGTGCAATCATGATCAGCCGCGTGTTGTATCAAGGTTCGGTGATGATTCTACGGAAGAGAATCGTATCAGAAGTGCGAAGATGCTGGCCATCACGCTTCATTTCCTGCAGGGGACACCTTATATTTATCAGGGCGAGGAAATCGGTATGACCAACCTGTATTTAGAGGATATCAGTCAGTACCGGGATGTGGAATCACTGAATGCCTATCCGATAATGCTGAAGAAAGGAATCAGTGAAGCGCAGGCTATCCGCATTCTCCAGCAGAAGTCCCGTGACAACTCACGTTCTCCCGTTCAGTGGGATGGTTCTCTAAACGCCGGATTTACGACAGGGACACCGTGGATTGATGTCACAAGCAACTATGAAGCCATCAATGTCGAAGCCGCGCTTGCAGATCAGGAATCGGTCTTCTATACGTATCAGAAACTCATTCAGCTGCGTCATGAACTGGATATCTTGACATACGGGAGTATTGTGCCTGCACTGATCGAACATCCGCAGCTCTTTGCCTATAGGCGCGAATACGAAGGACAGCAAGTGACTGTTATCGCTAATTTCAGTAATGAAACAGTCGAATGGCCTGAATCATTCAATATAGCTGGAAAGATACTAATCAATAATTATAAGACTGTCGGACAGAAATTGCAGCCTTATCAGGCAGTGGCGATATTGAAATAGAAGCTTTGACTGACGAATAGTCAAGATGAGAGGGATAACAATGAACAGAAATAAATATCAGACCATCTATCAGGAAATCAGCGGCCAGATTCTGCAGGGGGACTATCACTTTCATGATCAGCTTCCTTCAGAAAGTCTGCTGGTCAAGCATTACGGCGTGTCACGTGAAACGGTGCGTAAAGCCCTCAGTTTATTACAGGTCAACGGCTATATTCAGAAGTTGAAAGGTAAAGGCTCCGTCGTCATATATCAGGAAGGGACAAACTTCCCTGTCTCTCAGCTTATCAGCTTTGAGGAAATCACGGCGTCACTGGATATAGATTATGACACCCAGGTAGAAGCTTTTCGGCAAGTGAAGGCTGCTGCACATCCCTTAGTCCAGGCAGCTTTGAATCTGGAGGATGGAACTACTCTGTTTGAAGTGATACGCTCCCGTCGTAAGAATGACCGGGTGAATATCATAGATACGGATTACTTTATCGCTGATTTTGTACCGGGTCTGACTGAGGAAATAGCTAAAGGTTCTATATATGCTTTTATTGAGAAGGAACTGGATTTAAGGATCAGCTTCTCGAACAAGGCGATTACATTTGAACCGATGACAGATGATGAACTGGTGATATTCGGTGACGTCGTACCGCCCTACGCTGCTACTGTGCGCTCAGTGGTTCACCTTTCGAATGCTGTACCTTTTCAGTATAATATCTCCAAGCATCGGGCAAGTGAGTTTAAATTCGTGGATTTCTCACGCAGAATCACAGCAGCAGATAAATAACTTGCATTCATAGAGAGAGTTATAGTAATATATATACTACCGTGCTAAGTGGGGAGGTAGCGGTTCCCTGTACTTGCAATCCGCTTAGGCAAGACTGAATTCCTTTGCTACGGGAAGCAATTTATGAGGTCTGACTTTGACACGTGGTGTTGAGAAGTCGGTCCTGGTCAATATAAGCCCATGAATCATGTCAGGTCCGGAAGGAAGCAGCATTAAGTGGTCCCTTGTATGTGGCCGGGGTAGCCGATTTTGAGCTGGCGATCAAGGTTCCGCTCGTGTAGGCTTAACAAAGCAAAGGTGCACGGCCTTTATTTTTAAAAAACAATATCATAACTGACTTCAAGGCATATCAAAGGGTATGCCTTTTTAATTTGTTTAAATTATGGCATAATTTTATAGTGAATCAGAGAGGAGCATTATGAATGAAATTCTGTGAACTGACAATTGATGAATTTGACTCGTTTGTAACGGCTGAGTTCAGTCATTATACGCAGTCCCGTGCCCACTACGAGGGACGTAAGGCGCTGAATATGGATGTCCATTTAGTCGGCGTGAAAGAAGGAGAACGCGTACTGGCAGCCTGTCTGTTGAACGGTGCGCCAAGCTTTAAATTCTTCAATTACTTCTATACACATAAAGGTCCGGTTATGGATCACCATAATAAAGAACTGGTCGAGTTCTTCTATACGCATCTGACGAAGTATCTTAAAGCACGTAAAGGCCTGTTCGTCCTGGTTGATCCTTATGTGACAAGGAATTATCTCGACGGAGATGGTCAAGTCACTGAAGCACTGCCGGTCGATGATGTGATTGAGACGTTGGCCTCACTCGGCTATATGCATAAAGGCTATTCAGTCGGTTATTCACTAGATTCCCAGGCGCGTTATTTCTCAGTGCTTGATCTGACGGACAAGACAGATGCCGACCTCTTAAAAGAGATGGAATATAAGACAAGACGGAATATCAACAAAACGATTGAGATGGGTGTTGAGATGCGTGACCTGCCAGATGATGAAATGGAGAAATTCTTCAGTCTCTACCGTATGGCTGAAGATAAGCACGATTTCTCTTTATTCGATCTGGATACATTCAAACGCATGAAAAAGATTTACGGTGACAATGCACGAGTTGTCATGACTTATATCGATCTCAATGACTATCTTGGACGTCTGAACGTGCAGCTGGACGACAAACGTGCTGAATTTGAGGCTGCCAGTGCGGAACTGGAAGAAAATCCGGACTTCAGAAAGCTGAAAAATAAAAAAGCTGAACTGGAAAAAGCGATGAAGCAGGTTGAGAAAAAGATAGCTGAGACCGAAGAGCTGAAAGCAGCGGATGGTGAGGTGCTTGAACTCGCAAGTGCCATCTACATTTTCAACAACCATGAACTCTACTATTTATCAAGTGGCTCTAATCCGAAATACAATAAATTCATGGGCGCTTACCATATGCAATGGGAAATGATCAAGTTTGCCAATCAGCTGGGACTTAAACGTTATAACTTCTACGGTGTCAGCGGTGACTTCAATGAGGAGACTTCCCCTGATATGGGCGTCATCAAGTTCAAAAAAGGATTTAATGCCTATATTGATGAACAGATCGGTGACTTTATCAAGCCGCTTAATAAACCAGCATATAAGCTTTATAAACTGATGAAACGTAAATAAATTTTAAATAGGGACACTATGGGTGTTCCTATTTTTGTGCATGAAGATGGTATAATAGAACTATTACAACTGATGGAGGGGACGTCTTGAGTTATCAAGCCTTATATCGCGTGTTCAGATCACAGTCATTTGAAGAAGTGGTCGGTCAGAAACATGTCACAACGACGCTGAAGAATGCTATTGCAAGAAACAAGATCTCTCATGCTTATCTGTTCAATGGTCCTCGAGGCACAGGTAAGACGAGTATCGCTAAAATATTTGCGAAGGCCATCAACTGCACTGAACGCCACGACGGTGAACCATGCAATGAGTGTCCAAGCTGTCTATCGATTACAAATGGAACGAATTCAGATGTCATTGAAATCGATGCGGCAAGTAATAATGGAGTCGATGAAATTCGCAACATCCGGGATAAAGTCAAATATGCCCCGGGAGAATCAAAGTATAAAGTCTATATCATCGATGAAGTCCACATGCTGACGACAGGCGCGTTCAATGCGCTCCTGAAAACGCTCGAAGAACCGCCGGCACATGCCATCTTTATTCTGGCGACAACAGAACCCCATAAGATTCCGCCGACGATTATCTCCAGATGCCAGCGCTTTGATTTCAAGGCGATCAGCACACCTGATATTGTGGATCATCTGGCTTATGTCTGTGATAAGGAAGGCATTTCCTACGAGCAGGCGGCCCTTGAGTTCATCGCGCAATCTGCAGAAGGCGGTATGCGTGACGCCCTGAGCATTCTTGATCAGGCGATTGCATTCGGTGAGGAATCACTGACGCTGCAGCACGTCCTGAATGTAACGGGCAGTGTCGGCAAGGATGAGCTCAGACAGCTCACTGACCTCATCATCAGCCATGATATACGCGGTGCATTTGACTTTTATCATCAGCTGCTCGGCGACGGCAAGGAAGCAAACCGTCTCGTCAATGATCTGATCTATTTTCTGCGCGATGTTATTGTTGATTTCGCGACAGCGGATAAGCAGGCAGGCGCCATATACGATGTTGAGCTGTCAACAATCTATGAGATGATTGACAAAATCAATGATACGCTTGTATCGATGCGCTTTGCGGTCAATATGAACCTGCATTTCGAGGTGCTGATTGTCAAGTTGTCTGAATTAGTCAAAGTGAAGGAGAAGGGTCCAGCAGCTGATACCGTTGATCACTCATACATTGATGAACGTCTGAAAGCCTTCGAGGAGAAACTGGCGGCCGTGCAGCTCAACCCAGTTGCTGCAGCGCCTTCTAAACCAGTAAAAAAAGAAACAAAGACAAAAAATCACTTCTCAATGGCACAGATAGAGACGGTTCTTGATAATGCGAACCGGGAAGATCTGACTTATCTGCAGGAGAACTGGCAGTCACTGATTGATCACGTCAAGCAGAATGACCAGCGTGCGTTAGTCAGTCTGATGCAGAATTCAGAGCCTGTCGCAGCCAGCAGCACACATGTGCTCATCAAATTCAGTGATGATATCCATTCAGACATTGTCAATAAAGACGAAGAAAAACGTCAGCAGATTGAGTCGATTGTGTACACAATTATCAATAAAAAAGTTAAAATGGTAGGTGTACCGGACTCGCAGTGGCTGCAGGTCAGACATAACTATATTCAGAACCGTAAGACACAGCCGGCTGAACAGCCGAAGAATGATGATATCATTAAGACTGCAGAAGAGTTATTTGGTAAAGACACGATTAATATTATTGATTAAATAGGAGGAATTGATTATGCGCGGTGGCGGCAATATGCAGCAAATGATGAAACAGATGCAGAAAATGCAGAAGAAGATGGCGGAAGAACAGGAAAAATTAAAAGAAGAACGGATTGAAGGTACGGCAGGTGGCGGCATGGTCACTGTTGTAGTATCAGGACATAAAGAAGTGATTGATGTCATTATCAAAGAGGAAGTCGTTGATCCTGAAGATATCGAAATGTTACAGGATTTAGTGTTAGCGGCAACAAACGAAGCATTATCTAAAGCGGATGATGTAACTGCAGAACGTTTAGGCCAGCACACTAAAGGATTAAATATTCCGGGAATGATGTAATGCATTATCCTGCACCTATATCCAGACTGATTGACAGCTTTATGAAGCTGCCGGGCATTGGACCCAAAACAGCTGCTCGTCTTGCTTTTCATGTACTGGACATGAAAGAGGATGATGTCATGAACTTCGCAAAAGCGCTTGTCGATGTGAAAAGAGAACTCACGTACTGCTCAGTATGCGGCCATATCACGGATACCGATCCATGTTATATCTGTCAGGACAAAACGCGCGACCGTTCGATGATCTGTGTCGTTGAAGAATCCAAAGATGTCATCGCAATGGAGAAGATGCGTGAATATAAAGGTCTTTATCATGTCCTGCAAGGTGCCATTTCACCGATGGAAGGGATTGGCCCGGAAGACATCAATATACCAAGTCTCTTGACCCGCCTGAAAGATGAGGAAGTACAGGAGCTGATTCTTGCGACTAATCCGAATATTGAAGGTGAATCGACAGCGATGTATATCTCAAGACTCATCAAACCGATCGGAATCAAGACGACGCGCCTCGCGCATGGTCTGCCGGTCGGCGGTGATCTTGAATACGCAGATGAAGTCACATTATCAAAAGCGATCTCCGGTCGTACAGAAATATAGAAATAAGCCTCCCTGCGCAGGGAGGCTTATTTCTGGTTAGACCAGTCGTTTTCGGATAGCACCTGAGATAGTATCGACGATGACAACCATAATGATGATACCGATCAGAATAATGCCGACACGCGGCCATGTTCTACCTTGCAGAGCGAAGATGAGCGGTGTCCCGATACCCCCTGCACTGATCAAGCCTAGAATTGATGCACTTCTAAGGTTGATTTCAAAGCGGTAGAGCACGAATGAAATGAAGACAGGCAGTATCTGCGGCACAACGGCGAACATCAACGTCTTGATTTTATTGGCACCTGTCGCTGTCAAAGCTTCTGACGGCCCGAGGTCCAGATTCTCGATATCCTCAGCGAATAATTTGCCCAGCATCCCGATGGAGTGAATACCGACTGCCAGTACACCGGCAAATGCCCCAGGTCCGACTGCTTTGATGAACAGAAGAGCCATAATGATTTCCGGGAAGACACGGATTAAGCTGAGAAAGAACTTGCTGACTTCTGATAGAAAGCGGTTCGAGATATTTCTTGCTGCAAGAAAAGCGAGAGGAATACAGAGTACCGCTGAAATGGCGGTCCCTAAAAAGGCGATGGCGAACGTTTCCAGCAGCCCTCGCAGTAAATCCTCACCTTCCGGCATGTAGACATAGCTCCAGTCAGGATGGATGATGCCAGCCAGAATGTTGGATAGAATCTCCCATGATTTCTCCTTGATCTCGATTTTAGGCATACCGCTGAAAGCCCAGATATTGTAAAAGAGTTGGTATATCTACCGGAAGGTTTGACAAGTACCGATAAATGGGGATCTGCAGTAGATCAAGGCATCTACTTTGGAGGCAGTAAAGAAGAAGGTGCATATGTAGCCATCAGTAAAGTTGGATTAGGTAAAGCAGCCTTTATCGGTGACTCTCCCATGGTTGAAGATAGTACGCCTAAATATAAAAGAAAAGACAATGGACAGTCTAAAAAACTTATGATGATTATAAAGAAGCGGATGATGCGCAGCTGTTGAATAATATCATCGACTGGTTAGCTGTGGATGAAAGCTATAGCTCGCTGAAAGAATAAGGGATTGTCCTGGATGCGCCAATACCTTAGCTTGCTATGGAAAAGCCGGCTACTTCTACAGAGCCTGAAGAACCATGGTCGACACCGCTGGCAGGTTACAAATGGTTTAATGAAAGCACCTTTAAATTAGGAAGCTACGGTTATCAGCAACCAACAAGTTCAAGTTATGACTTCACTTGTCCAACTATCACTAACGAAACAGAATTTCCTTTAACTTTAAAACTGACAGGACTTATACCAAACACCACTTATTCTAACCTTAAGGTAGGAATCTACAATACAAGTGGTACATAGTTAGGTTCTTTCAATATGAAGGACACGTGGAGCACAATTGGATATAGTCGGGCGTTTTCTTTAAGAACTGATGCGACTGGCAATGCTTCACTTGTCATCAGAACTAAAACGACAAAAGGGCAGGCAGGTATAGCCAACATTAGCTTAGAGGAAGACACCACGACTTTTTATACTGAAGCTATAACTATTGAACAAAATGAATTAATTAGTATTCATTAATGAAGAAAACAGTCGACAAGACTGTTTTTTTTCATTTATGAAGGATGGTTTGTTATAATATGGAATAATACAATTAGAGGTGAGAGTGATGGAGAAGAAAGGTTTAGTTCTAGAAGGAGGCGGCATGCGCGGTATTTATACGGCTGGTGTACTTGACTGTTTCCTGGATCATGATATTACCTTTGATTATGTGATAGGTGTATCTGCAGGTGGGAATATGGCAGCTTCTTTTTTATCAAAGCAAAGAGGGCGTAATAAAAGAGTGACACTTGATTATCTGGATGATAAGCGTTATCTCTCACTAAGCAACTATGCGAAGAATCGTGAAATGTTCGGGATGGACTTTCTGTTTAACGAGATTCCGAATGTGCTGGAGCCGTATCATATGAAAGACTTTCTTCTATATGAAGGAGAATATGTGGTTGCCTGTACGAACTGTGAAACGGGGGAAACGGAATATTACAATAGACAGGACTTGCAGGAGGATATGCTGACAATTCTAAGAGCGTCCAGTTCGCTGCCTTTAATGGCACCAGTCGTTGAATATAAAGGCAAGCAACTACTGGACGGTGGAATAACAGATCCCATTCCTTTAAGAAAAGCTCAAAGAGATGGTGTAGAGAAGAGTGTAGTTGTTTTAACGCGTCCAAAAGGATACTTTAAGAAATCCAGCCGAATTGCGAAGTATTTCAAGGTAAAAAGATTCCCGGCTATCAATGAAGCCATGCGCCGGAGACCGGGGCGTTATAATGAGACGCTGTATTATATTGATAGAGAAGAAGAAGCGGGGCGTGTAATGGTCATCAGACCTTCCCTCGACTTGAAAGTCGATCGTATGGAAAAAAACCGCGAGAAACTTAATGATTTGTATGAGCTGGGGTATCGGGATGCAGAGCAGAAAGTAGCAACTATTAAGCGACACTAAAAGATTGTACTGAGTGTAATTTTGATGCTTGTGTAAAGATTGTAAAGCCTGTATAGTTATATCTTGTCCGGCAGAGATAATAACCGGCACCGAAAAAGAAATTTAAAAAGGTGTTGACTTCTTCGAAAGAGGAGCGTATAATTAAATCTTGTCCGGCAAAGATATAACTTAATAACGAAAAAGAAAATTAAAAATAATTTTAAAAAGTTATTGACTTTCGATTCAAAAGAGAGTATAGTTAAATCTTGTGAGACGAAAAATGAACATTGAAAACTGAATGACAATATGTCAACGTTAATTCCAATAATTTGAGTGAATCTGATTCACTTCCAAGAGTGATTGGCTCAACCAATCAGAGAGCTTTATCAAACACTTTTATGGAGAGTTTGATCCTGGCTCAGGATGAACGCTGGCGGCGTGCCTAATACATGCAAGTCGAGCGGACAGACAGGAGTGCTTGCACTCCTTGAAGTCAGCGGCGGACGGGTGAGTAACACGTGGGTAACCTACCTATAAGACTGGGATAACTTCGGGAAACCGGAGCTAATACCGGATAATATTTTCCACCTCATGGTGGAATAGTGAAAGACGGTTCTGCTGT
>NZ_SCWD01000029.1 GCF_004359515.1 Macrococcus carouselicus | reverse complement strand
CTACTAAAGCGATTGTTTTGGTATAATCATCTTTTGCACCATAATAACAAACTTTTACTTCCGGGCTATTTCCCATAACATTACAACCATCATCATAACTGACAGCTAAGTCTTCTTTCGCTTTCATTGGAGCTGGATACAATGTCTGCCCTGTATTTAACTGCTCTGATAGCTCCACTTGTTTAGCTCCATTATAACCAGACGGTAAATCATCTGCTAAGCTATCTTCTTGATTAAGAAGAAGATAGGTCAATGGAAATGAAAGAATCAATGTAATCATAGCCGGGAAATAGAAAAACTGCAGACGCTTGTAACGATTTTTATCACGTAGAGGTTTCTCTAAATATTCTGTTAACAGATAAGCTATAACAATAGATGAAATCAGAATAATAC
>NZ_SCWD01000028.1 GCF_004359515.1 Macrococcus carouselicus | reverse complement strand
TTATACGCCCATACCTAATGAACCTCATTATTTAGTTATTAGTCATGCGGATAAACTTACCGCAACAGAAAAAGCGAAATTAAGATTATTAATCATAAAACAGAAGATAGATATTTCATTGGCAGAAAGTGTAGTTTCTTCGCCTATAGCGAGCGAACATGTGATAGAACAATTGACACTATTTCAACATGAGCAACGACATTTAAGGCCTAAAATAAGTGCGACATTTTTAGCCTGGTTGTTGATATTTTTAATGTTTGCATTACCAATCGGTATCGCTTATCAATTTTCAGATTGGTTTCAAAATCAGTATGTATCAGCATGGATAGAATATTTAACTCAAACAACATTGCTCAATCACGATATATTACAGCATATATTATTTGGTGATTATGG
>NZ_SCWD01000027.1 GCF_004359515.1 Macrococcus carouselicus | reverse complement strand
GTTTTCAGTAGTTCCATATAACCTTTTAGTGATGTAAGAGGCGTTCTTAAGTCGTGGGAGATATTAGCCCATTCTTCTTTTTGCAGATGAACCTGTTTTTTATAGTACTGTCTCTCAGCCTGTTGCTTTGTTATAAGTTTGTTGATTTCAGTACTAATTTTAGCTGTAGGTTTTAGGTGAGTTGAAGTCCGAATATTTTCATTCGTCAGTTCCACCTCGTTAATTTCAGATAACTGTTTTTTCATCGATAATAAATCATATCGATAAGAGAGATTCTGAGTCACTAAATAAACACATAGGAGTCCTAGCAGAATCAATAAGACAGTTATCATGAAATCACCTCTATTCTAAAGATTTTTTTTGCGGAAATAATAATAGCTGATAGCAATACTAACTATGGTTAGGAT
>NZ_SCWD01000026.1 GCF_004359515.1 Macrococcus carouselicus | reverse complement strand
AAGTTATCCCAGCCTTCAGCTTTATTCATGTGTTGAATGGCATCAATATCAGCCGGAGTAAATTTTCTGATCATATCACTCACCAAATGACGGTAGGTTCAATTGCCAGCTAATGCCGAATCGGTCTTCCACCCAAGCGAATTTACGTGCGATAGGTTCAAGCGGCGCAAGTTCCATCATCACTCTGCCGTTTGTCGATAACCGTGCATAGAGATAATCAATCTCTTCCTCGCTGTCACAGTTGATGGCAAACGACATGGCAGGCGTAAAAGGGATAGCTGTCGCGTCTGCATTATCTATCGCCATAAACTGCTGATTATTCAATGTAAAGATACTATGGTTCACTGTTCCTGGCGCGCCTGGTCCTTCCTCTCCATATTTGTTCATTGTGATGATACTACTGTTTC
>NZ_SCWD01000025.1 GCF_004359515.1 Macrococcus carouselicus | reverse complement strand
ATAGCAAGCAATACATTGACATACTCGGAGATACCGTTTTCTCTGGCGTATTTTTCCACCATAGGCTGATGTTTCAAGACTTCTGCGGATAAGTTCATACCCGTAATGCCAGAAGAAAAATTGCTGTTCTCGTCGTCGCTGTCCGCACTAATGAGGACACCAAAGAAAAGCACCAGAGAAAAGAGGATAGGAAACAGACTGCCGATAAGAGCGATATGTTTCAGTTTCATTTTTTCTTCTGTCCTTTCTTTGTTACAAGGTTACGGTTCTTTTTGGTATGTTCTGTTGTACGTTTTGATTGTTCAAAGGTCTGTGTTTTTGTGGTACGCTCTGCTTTGTAATTCTGGCGTGTTTCCTGCGATACCACTTTTTCTACATTCTGCCTATGTGCAGGCTGTACCGACTGGGT
>NZ_SCWD01000024.1 GCF_004359515.1 Macrococcus carouselicus | reverse complement strand
GCCTCAGAACATCAGCCGCAATACGCTGACTGCCGAACCAGAACAGACCGTCTAGGGCAGTAACCTGCAATCCCGCCTCCAGCGCATACTTCAGTCGTTCACGGGTGCCTTTCACTTCCCGGGCAATCTGCTGGTATGGCGATGATGTGTTTTCATTAGCAACCACACGCCGAATACGGTGAGACAGATGATACCGGAATGTATCCGGCACACCAGAAAGGCTGGCCTTCAGGCTGTACACGCAGCCAAAGCGTTTATCGTTGAGCACCACATTTTTCTGGCTGATGTCCCATTCTTCACGCAGCGCGGCAATCAGTTGTGGTGTACGGGTTAGCAGCAAGCGAAAAGGCAGTTCAAAACTGGTGACGTAATCCACATTCAGCAGAGCAATACGCAGCCGTTCTTCTGGCCCGGCCTCTGTC
>NZ_SCWD01000023.1 GCF_004359515.1 Macrococcus carouselicus | reverse complement strand
CCTCGGGATCGAACGCGAACAGGTCGACCTTGTAGGATTTGAGGCCGGCGCCCTTGGAATTGTCGACCACCATGGTCACCCGGCACGCCTCGCCCGCGGTCTCGACCTTGTTGAGCTGCAGCTTCAGCAGCGTCTTGTCGGCGCCGGCGTCCTGCGCCAGCGCCGACGCGACCAGGAGCGCCGAGAGTGCGAAGCACGCGGCCGTATCGAGGGCGATCCGACCGATCCGTCGGCGGTACAGTGGGACGCTCAGGGCAAGCACCAGACTGATTTCCTCTTTCCTCAGGGTCGGCCGCAGCCGGACCAGGCCGTCGAAGCGGCCGACTCAGTGAAGCACGACCCGCCGCGGGCAGGCTGCCGGCGCCAGGCGCTCCGCCGCCGCGTCGAGGGTCGCCACAGCGGCACGGACCGCCTCGACCAGAC
>NZ_SCWD01000022.1 GCF_004359515.1 Macrococcus carouselicus | reverse complement strand
GCTTTACATCAGAAGAAATCTCAAAGTTTTTGCTTCATGAAAATGCAGTGCCTGATACTTTGCTGCCGAAAGCATGGTTTCTAAGTGATATATCAAGGACGTTTAAAGGTGTCATATACCATACAAAACAACTTGTATCAGACAATAAAGTAAAGCCAGATAAAGAATACAATGTTAAAATAACTTTGAAAGACAGCCGTAAAATAAAACAATTTCTTCAATATACATATGAAATGATTTATTATGACGGACCGATTGTTAGAGCGAGGATTCAATCTACGTTTGTGCAGGAGGTACTTGATGAAAATTGAAATCACTAAAGAACAGGTACTTGCTTTTACTAAGCTTTTGCAAGATGATAACAGTATTCATCAGAGTGATGCTACTGTTATTCCAGGGAATCTTCTTGTTCATTATATTATTC
>NZ_SCWD01000021.1 GCF_004359515.1 Macrococcus carouselicus | reverse complement strand
ATATATAGGTGATTCTGTGTCTTTTGGACAACGAGTTGTGAGTTATCCAGTTAATTTTGTTGCTGGTACGATTGGGGACTTTTTTAAAAAAGGAGATTCTAAAGAATCTAAAAATAAGATTAGCCAGTTAGAATCTAAGAACCAACAATTAGAAGCGGAAAATGAAAAATTAAAAAAAGAGCTTGATTTAAAAGATATTTCAAAATTTGATCCTATTTCTACTACGGTTTTGGCAAGAAATCCGGATCAGTGGATGAATACAATTGTAATTGATAAGGGATCTAAATCAGGTATAACTTCAAATATGGCTGTGATGACATCACAAGGTTTTGTTGGAAGAGTTACTAAAGTTAATAAATTTTCATCACAAGTTGATTTAATCTCAACTAATACACGTGCGGGTAAATTATCTGTAAATATACAACAC
>NZ_SCWD01000020.1 GCF_004359515.1 Macrococcus carouselicus | reverse complement strand
TTATTTACCTGTGGTTTCACCACGACGTCGCCGCAACCCAAAGAAAATCGCGACATCACCAACGAGGGTTAATAGCAGGAGGAAACCAAACGCATGTTGCGAACCGATGGCAGTGTTGTGAGCAGAGGTTGAACCGGCTTGAGCCAGCGCCATGATGAGTGAGACGACCGCAGTGCCAAGTGCACCGGCGAATTGTTGTAGGGTGTTGAAGATGGCATTGCCGGCAGTGGTTTGTTCTTGGTGTAACTGAGCTTGTCCGCTTGTCATAATGTTGCCCATTGAAAAACCGGTACCTAGCATGATGAAGGCATAGCCGATCAAGACGATGACCGGGGCTGCGCTTAAGGCTTCAAGGGGTAGCCAGACAATTCCGATGAGCTGTAAGCATAGTCCGATAAAGATAGGGCGTCCAGGACCTAATTTATCGTATAGTTT